>CAYFGK010000034.1:0-53254 GCA_964342305.1 uncultured Saprospiraceae bacterium
TTTGCCAAAATGCCCTACCCATATTTTCAAATAACTTAGATTACAGAGTACTAAGGGAGTGGCATTCCTTCATAGAGAAGCTGGATGGGAGTTTGATTAGGGGATCAGGAGATTTGGAGATAAGGGGATTCGCCTGATCTCCTAATCCCCACATCCCCTAATCATTCACGAGCTACCGCTCGTGAATAGGCCCCTCCCGATGCTTCAAGTGCCCGCCGGCACGACCGCTGAAGAAGGTGACGATCTCGGCGAGGATGGAAAGGGCGATCTCCTCGGGGCTGGCCGCGCCGATGTCGAGGCCCACCGGGGAATGAATGCGTTTTTCGTCGGCGACCGTGAGGGTGCGGTCGGCTTTGTTGAGATCGGCGTACATCTTAAGGGTGCGTTTGCGTGGACCGAGCAGGCCGATGTAGGGAATATCCGTTTCCAGCAGAGCCTTTAGGTGCCGCAGGTCGGTGGCGTAATCGTGGGCCATCAGGATGGTCGCCGTGTACTCATCGATGAAGGGCAATTCCTCGCTTTTGCTGGGAATGATATCGGTGGCCAGGTCGAAGGCGACCCGGTCCAATTTTTTAGGATTGGCTACGACGGTGAGGCGCCAGCCCAATTCATGGGCCTGCCGCAATAGCGGATAGATATCGTAATTCCCACCCTGGACGATCAGGTGAATGGGGGGCGGCAGGAACTCGACAAAACAGGTGACCGCCTGCGAGTCGATGGTGAGCTCCGTAAGTTTAGATTTCTTTTTGGCGAAAGCCTGATGAACCGCATCGAGGATATCTCCGTGCAAGTGCTTCGCAAAGGAAGTATCATCCTTATAGAGCACGACCTTGCCCTGGGGAAGATCGTCGTGATCCGATTCCACCACGGTGACCAGCACCTGCGGCTTGCGCTCTTCGCGGGCCCGTTCCAGCTCGTGGATGGGGTGATCGGCATCATCTTCGGTAATGGGGGTGATTAGGATATCGATGATACCGTTGCAGCCCAGGCCGACCCCGATCTGGTGGGCATCATCTTCGGTAGTGTCGTAGGTGACGACCGACGGTTTATCCTGCATGATGGCCATCTTGGCGCGGCGCAGGGCATCCCCTTCGAGGCAACCGCCACTGATGCCACCAACCCACTGACCATTCTCACTCACGAACATGCGGGCGCCGGTACGGCGGTAGCTGGAACCATCGACCCGAACCACCGTCGCCAGGGCCGTGCGCTCCCCCTGGTCCTTTCGAGTCTCGTAAGCGTCAATTATGGCATTAATCTCCTTCATGGCCGGGTACTATTCGTTTTTCTGTTAAAAAACCCATTATATTATAGGTAGTAGATAAGATCGAAAAATTTTATTCGTAAAATTAGAACGATGCTATTAAAAGTTTGACCGAAGGTATCGCCTTCGTCATTCCAACCTAATGAATATTGTATGTCTTCTGCTCTGTCCAGTCATTTAGCCACCCGCCGCCTGGAGGAAATGGTCGAAAACCGCACGGCCTATTCCTCCGATGAGGCCGAACTGAATGTCTATGAGACCCACATGCAGGCGGAGAAAGTGAGCCTCACCTTCGACGCGCCGGTCATCGCCAGCATGATCGAGGGCAAGAAGATTATGCATCTGCCTAAACTGGATCCTTTTGAGTTTTTACCGGGGGAATCCGTGGTTGTGCCGGGTGGTCAGACGATGGTGATCGATTTTCCCGAGGCTGATATGGAAACGCCGACGCGGTGTCTGGCCTTGGCCATCAACCCCGAAAAGATCAAGCAGACCGTCAATCAGTTCAATCAGCTGACCGATACGGGCGATAAAGACGAGTGGGAAGTGGATGATGCCAACTTTCACCTCTTGCACGATCAGCCAATGCAGTTGCTGATCGACCGTCTGATCCGCGTGTACACCGAAGGACACCCCAGTCGGGATGTGTTTGTGAACTTTATGTTGCAGGAGTTGATCATCCGCTTGCTGCAATCCAAGGCCCGCAACCTATTACTGCGCGAGCAGGCAGGGCCCGGGCACGAACGACTGCGCCACGTAACCACCTTTATTGCCCACCATTTGCAGGACGATCTCACGGTTGACGACCTCAGCGAACAAGCCTGCATGAGTAAACCACATTTTTTTCGGTGTTTCAAGAACACTTTTGGCATAACTCCGGTAGAATATATCAACGCCCGGAGAATCGAGTTGGCCCGAGAGTTGCTGGCGACGACCGACCGATCCCTGACGGACATTTGTTATCAGATAGGATTCAATAACACCAGCTATTTCAGTCGATTGTTTAAGCGGTACGAGCAATTGTCGCCCTCCGCTTATCGCAAAAAATACCGTTCGCGGTAGTGGAAGTTGGCTGCTGCCAAAAATCACCACACCGATCTGGAAATAACACTAGCTTTGCTCCGACATTAGATTCCCCTTTTGCGGAAGCGTGTACATTTCCGGATTACCCGTGAACCAATGAAACCGAAGTGTATGAAATGGACATACAGCATCCAACAGAAGACAACGGCTGCCATCATCCTGGCGGCAGTCATCGGTGTGACTATGCTGACCAATCTGGTGGAGCGAAACCGCTTTCAGAGCCTGGACCGGTCGCTGGAAACACTATACGAAGATCGCCTGATGGCCGAAAGCTATCTCTTTCAGATCTCCGAAAACCTGCACCTGCAAGAAGAGTTGATCTGGGCGTGCGTGTCGGACAAAGGGCATGTTGGCTACAGCCCGGATACTGACGTGGCTACCCTGCGTGCCGAACGGAAGCACGTAATGGAAAAGTATCATGCTACCTACCTAACCGACGAAGAAGCAATAGAGCTGGCCCATTTACAGAAGGCGCTGAATCGACTCGATGCTTTTGAACACACCATGAATGAATCGACCGAAGCCAATGAGGTCTACCTGGCGGAGTACGAAGCCATTACCCGCGATGCTTTTTCGGCCCTCCACGCTCTTTCAGATATTCAAACGGAGGTCGGAGCTAACGTTAAAGACAGATCCCACGCATTAATCCTCGGCAGCATCTCCTTTTCGCACTTTGAAATGGCGATCCTGCTGGTGCTGGCCATCATTATCCAGGGGCTGGTCTTTTCCTCCAAATCACTGGCAACGGTGGTTAAGAAGCAGCATCCGGTCAATCTAAATTGACAGATTTGAGATTTGAGGTTTGAGGTATGCGGTTTGAGGTGTTTAAGGCCTTGTGGGAAAACAATGACCATCTCCGATGGCTACCAATTCCTCCATTTCCAAGCTTTTTGATGCTTATAATACAGCCGTGGATGGGCAGGAAATGCGTCGGTTGTATATCGAATTGGAAGAGGAAACCTCAACCTCAACCTAAACCTAAACCTGATCCTTTTCGGTCTGCCGTAACGCAGTGATGCAGCTATGCCATCGAACTCCTGCGACGTTCATCGGGTTAAATGAAATACCGCGCCGGTGTAATGCGTTATTTGTCATTACCTTGCGGTAAAAGAACAATAGCGTTCCGTCACTGACCCGACACTATGAAGATCGATAGGGAGTTCCTTCGAATGCGCGTGGTTGCCTGGTACGAAAATACTCGACCGACCCGTCAGCGCATCATCCAATTTTTTCAATCAGCCTGGGCGAATCGACGCAAAGGACTGCGCTACGGCCTGTATGCCGGTGGTGGAGGCATACTGCTGCTCGGGGTGCTCGTCGTTTCGGTCTACTACGGAGCCTTCGGTAAGCTGCCTACCTACGGAGAGCTCCGGGGCATTCAGAATAATACAGCTTCCGAAGTATACGGGACTGATGAGGTCCTGTTGGGCCGATACTTCGTGGAGAACCGGGTCAATGCCGATTTCGATGAGATCCCTATTCACCTCGTCAATGCCCTGGTGGCCACCGAGGATGCCCGCTTTTTCGAGCACTCGGGCGTGGATGCCCGCGCGTTGGCACGTGTTGCTGTTAAGACGGTTTTATTGGCCGACCGGTCGTCGGGGGGCGGTAGTACCATCAGCCAGCAACTTGCCAAGAACTTATACCAACGACAATCCTACGGACCGCTCTCCATCCCCGTCAATAAACTGCGGGAGATGTTTGTGGCACGCCGCCTGGAGCGGGTGTACTCCAAGGAGGAATTGCTTCGCCTGTATTTGAATACGGTGCCTTTCGGCGAAAATATGTTCGGTATCAAGGTGGCATCCCAGCGGTTTTTCAACAAATCGGCTTCTGATCTGACGGTCGAGGAGGCCGCCGTTCTGGTGGGGATGCTCAAAGCCAATACCTACTACAATCCGCTGAACCACCCCGAACGCGCCAAAGGCCGCCGCGATGTCGTATTAAAACAAATGATGCGTTACGAATACCTGGATTCGGCTCAGGTGGATTCCCTGACAAATTTACCGCTGACGGTCGATCAGGCCGAGGTGGGCTACGACGATGGTCTGGCCACTTATTTCCGGGCGCATCTGCGGCAGGAGTTGGAGGAAGTGCTGGCGGACCATCCCCGCCCCGATGGCACGCCCTACAACTTATACACCGATGGCCTTCGCATCTACACGACCATCGATTCCCGCATGCAACAGTACGCCGAGCGAGCCGTTCGCGATCAAATGACCCGTATTCAGGCCGCTTTTGAGCAGGATTGGGGGTACAGCAAACGCGATCCCTGGGGGAATGACGAAACCTTGATGCGGGCCGTCCGCAACAGCCAACGGTACCAACGCCTGGAAAAGCGCGGGTACAATGAGGAGGAGATTCTGGCTACGTTCGAGGAGCCACGCGCAATGACGGTCTTTCAGTGGGAAGCCGATTCCATGGCGACCCGCATGACGCCCCTTGATTCGGTAAAACACTACCTCACCCTTCTGAATGCCGGTTTTTTGGCCGTAGAGCCGCAAACCGGATTAGTCAAAGCCTGGGTGGGGGGGATCGATCACCAGTACGTGCAGTACGATCACGTGAAGGCACAGCGCCCGGTAGGTTCCACTTTCAAACCACTGGTCTATACCCTGGCGCTGGAGAAAGGGTTTGATCCCTGCCGCTATATTCAGAATGAACGGAAAGTCTACGAGCAATACGAGAATTGGTCGCCCCGTAACTCCGATGGCAATTACGAGGGATATTACACCATGGAAGGGGCGCTGAGCCACTCGGTCAATACGGTTACGGTACAACTTTTACTGGAGGCCGGTGTGGACTCTGTACGCACGTTGGCCCGGCAAATGGGGCTGACCGGCCCGCTTCCGAAGGGACCGGCGATTGGCCTGGGTGCCGTGGATGGTTCGCTGCTCGAACTAAGCACCATGTACAGCACCTTTGCCAACGGCGGAGTGCGTCCGGTGCTGCACTACCTCGACCGCATCGAAACGGCCGACGGAGAAGTGATCGTGTCCTTTAACCGACCGGATCCCCGGCGTTTCGAGCGCGTCATCCGCCCCGAAACGAACGCGGTGATGGTCAAGATGCTCCAATCGGTGGTCGACAGTGGTACGGCTCGTCGCCTGCGCTACGAATTCGGTTTGTACAACCAATTGGCCGGTAAAACCGGTACTACACAAAATCAGTCCGACGGCTGGTTTATGGGCGTAACCCCCTCGCTGGTCGTTGGGGCTTGGGTCGGAGCTGAATCGCCACAGATACACTTTCGATCCATGCGCGTAGGCCAGGGATCGAGTACGGCCCTTCCGATTGCCGGTCAGTTCATGCAGCAATTATACCGTGATAAAAGCTTCCGTTCGTGGCGAAATGGTCAGTTTCCTCCGTTACCGGATTCGGTGGCCTATACCCTCGATTGCCCGCCCTATCTCGAAGACCCGCCGGTCGCCGAAGACCTCTGGGACCTGTACGAAGAGAATCCCGATTTCTTCAATCGCCTCTTCCTCGAACTGCGCGATAACAATAAGTATTTCGGTGCCGATCTGGAATTACGCCGGCGCCGCAACAACGAAACCGACGAAGAGTATTTCTGGCGCATGCTGGAATACAACGAGCGCGTACAACGCCGGGCCGAGAACACCCTCCGCGAGGAGCTCAAATACTTCTGGAGCGAGAAGTTGTTCGGAGGGAATAAGTCGGAGGAGAAGAAGAATGAAGGGGGGAATTGATAAACGGTCCACGATGGACGGCTTACGATGCACGGCCGACGGTAAACGGCTCACGGTTTACGGGTAGGGTTAGAGGTTTATGGTCGGTAATACCCTCGGTGTATCTCAGTGACCAGCCAGCTATGCTAAAGAGCCTTTTTGCCTTTTTCACGCAGTGACCGCCAGGGCTCGCAGTGGTTCGCGGAGGGGGAAAATCAGGATAGTCAGGATGTGACAGAATAGTCAGAATATTCTCGGTGCATCTCAGTGTCTCCTCGGTGCAACTCTGTGACCAGCCAGACATGCAAAAGAGCTTTTTCACGCCATCGTTCGCGGAGGGGGCTTGGAATCAGAGCGCAGGATGATCAAAATGAAACTCCATGTAGAGGAATTTGGTTATACTTAACAGAACATAGTTCATGGATTGGAGAGAGCATATTGAGCGGAATCCCGATATCATGTATGGAAAACCCGTATTAAAGGGTACTCGAATTCCTGTGGACCTTATTACTGAAAAGCTTTCAATGGGGAAACGTTCGAGGACCTGTTAGAGGCATATCCAACACTAAACCGGGAAAAAATCCTTGCCTGCCTTGCGTTTGTTACTGACTTGCTTCGCAATGAGGAGGTTTATCTGTTAGCTTCCTGATTGCTAGTACCACTTTTGATGAAAACACTCTCAGCTCTTTTGATTTTACTATTCGTTTTCTCTTCTACAGCTTGTCGGAAGTCAACAGAGGAAATTGTCCAGAACATGGCAGGAATTAATATGGTTCAAGCAGAACGTATTGGTTTTGGGGGAGAAAAAAGCAGGAACTATCAAAACTTCGAAAAGCTGAAGAAAAGGGTCGATAATTCGACCTTATTACAACTAGTAAATCACGAAAATGCAGTAGTCTCCTGCTACGCGAGTTGGGCCTTGGTAGATAGAGAATATCCTGACTTGGCTGCAATCTTTAATAAATTTTTGAAGGAAAATAAAAAAGTGACAACTTTCAGTGGATGCATTTTTTCTTCTGATTACGTATCCAATGAATTTTATCACCATTATTGGGCAAAAGTAGAAAATAAAGAGAGTGATAAAACATTAACAACACTAGATAGTCTAATAATCTATCAGAATAACCCGGATTGGCTTTTATTAAGGAGGGCATTAGAAAATAGAGTTTACCCCAAAACGTACAATCCCCAAATTTCTTTTTTAGCGTTTGAGCAGGGGCTTTCGGAAGCCATTTTTTATTTGTCGGATTGGTTTAAAGAAGACTATAAGGATGAGATCTTCGAATCATTAATTAAGTATATGATAAAAACGGATTTCAGTGAGGTCGGGACAAGCCAATACTTTAGTGTCGTAGAAGAAGTTTTAACGTATAATGGCAAGGCAGTGAGACAGCAAGTCATTAAAAAGCTTCAACAAGATAAACACTGGAAAAATGATTCGATAAGGTTTAACAAACTTCTTAAGGAAAAGAATATCTATTTGGATGATATCTATTTTCCGAAGTACGAAAGGATTTCCAATTGATAATATTTGACTTTATGGATACAGGTTTTATGCTACTTGAGCCACCTGTCTATAACTTGTTTACTGAGGACATGGATGCTTTGGTGGCATACCTGGAAGCAATCCGAGGAGAGTTACCAAGTATATTTACAGATCTACCCGATTCAGTAGATTATTATTTGTTGTACGTGGACAGTCCGCATGGTAGTACTTATCCAGCCATCGGCCTGCAAATATCGAACGAAGAAGATGTTGATCTTGTGCCATGTTTTTTGAAATTGCAAGATTTGATGGATTCCTGGCTTTTAGACTATGGAATACATTCTTTGATGGAAAAAGCCAAACAAGTTGACGCTCCGACCTGGAAAGAATTAAAAAAGATTCGTTGTTATCCGCAATGATTAGTCTTGACCCTACATGCCAAAGCTTTCGATGATTTTCAATAAACCCTCGAAATGGATGTTAGCATTTTTGCTGTTGCACGTCCTTCCATTGAACGCTCAAGCATGTACTTGTTCCGGCTATTTATTGGATTTGCCCATTAAAGAAATGGGCTGGACTCAAAGTGAATCAGAGGGGATCTCCAGCTTTAATGATTTGATCTTCCGGGGGACGTTGATCGAAACTATTATTGTTACGGAAGAGCAACTGTATTCCGGTCAAGAGAAAAGGGCAGAGGAGAAAACGGAGCTGTTATTCGTAATATCCAAAGTGTATAAAGGAAAAGCCACGGATACCGTCCGAATCAGAACCAGCCTAAATAGTGATGTTTGTGGGTTTTATGCCAGACCAGATACGGAATGCCTGATCTTTGCCAACCAGGGAAGCAATGGCTTCTTCTACACCTATCGATCCGACTGTTGTAAAAGTATTTCTAGAGAGCGGGAAGAAAAACGCTATAATAAATACATCAATTTTTTAGAGACTATGCTCCAAAAAATTGATGGTGAATATACCTTCAAACAATCCCCAAACTACTGGGGAGGCGGCTACCCGGATACAACCGAAAGCATAGATCTGATTACCTATACCATTAGAAATGGCCATTTGGAAGGTACTTGGAAAATCACTGATCGAAGAGGCCGGGTACTCGAAGAAGGAGCGTTTAAAAACGGAGAAAAAGTCGGAACTTGGGTGGTCATTTCTTATGCCAGCGACCCGTATATCAGCGAGACCATTACGACAGAGCAAATAGCATACGACGCCGGCAGACCTAAAAAAAGTACGACCATTGTGAAGACCAAAACGTACAACAACCAATCAGGTACCTACGAATTGAGTACCACACAATCCACCTCTACGACATTTACCTATCATTGATTTTTGCTTCTCAAGATGGATGGGTTGGCTGCCTTTTTCACGCAGTGACCGCCAGGTCTCGCGGTGGTTCGCGGAGGGGGAATCAGGATAGTCAGGATATCCTCGGTGTATCTCAGTGACCAGCCAGCTATGCTAAAGAGCCTTTTTGCCTTTTTCACGCAGTGACCGCAGGGCTCGCGGTGGTTCGCGGAGGGGGAACCAGGATAGTCAGGATACCCTCGGTGTATCTCAGTGCCCAGCCAGCTATGCTAAAGAGCCTTTTTGCCTTTTTCACGCAGTGACCGCCAGGTCTCGCGGTGGTTCGCGGTGGCTCCTTTGCATCAGAATAGGGTATCCAGGACAAAACTCCATGAAACTCCCTGCGATTCCATGGTTAATCTTGCCAGGGGCAACAAAAGTCAGTATCATACAAGACCATTAAACCAACCAAACCATGTACCTCGCAGAAAACAAGAAAAACGCCATTGCCTTCTACAAAATGGCCTACGAAGGTAATCCCCAAAAAGCCGTCGAATTATACGTCGGCGATGATTATATCCAACATAATCCGGATGTGGCCAACGGTACGCAGGGATTCATCGATTACTTCGAGCGCATGCAACGGGAGTATCCCGACAAATCCATCGACTTCGTTCGCTGTATTGCCGAGGATGACCTGGTGGCCCTGCATACGCATCAGGTCTGGCCGGGGAACGACCAATACGTTACCATGGATTTCTTCCGCTTTGATGAGCACGGAAAGATCGTGGAGCACTGGGATTCCATCCAGCAAATTCCACCCAAGTCGGCTAATCCGAATACCATGTATTAATTGTCTTTGGAAGACGATAAGATTCTAGATACTAGATTCGAGACAGAAGATCTAGTATCTAGTATCTCAAAGTCTTTACTCTTATAAAACGGTAATTCGGGCAACCCCCGTTTTGCCACCACTCATAGTCTGCACCCGCACTGTGTACACACCCGGCTCCCACCGCGATACATCCAGGGAGTGGTTCTGATCCAGAAATGTTCCACTCTGGATCAACTTGCCTTCGATAGAGTAGGCGCTCCAAGTTGCTAGCGTCTCCGGAGATTGAATCTGGATGATCGCTTTGGCCGGATTTGGAAATACCTGCACGTCCAGCAAAACGAGTTCATGCGTGGAGGTAAGGATCAGGTCCGATCCGTCACAATCTTCATCAATACCGTTGTTAGGGATTTCTTCTGCGTCTGGATTGATGTTGGCATTTTTGTCATCGCAATCCTCCGTAGTGTCGTAGCCGTCCATATCCTCGTCGACCCGGATCGTGTAATTCAGGGTCAGGGTTTCGCCAAAAGGCTGATCACCCTGCATCATCTGAAACGTAGTGCTGTGTGCACCCGCTACCATTGGCACCGTAAACGTTGCCGTAAAGTTGATGGGGCGGCCGCGCATGATACCGCGGTACTCCGGGATCTCATTGGAGCTATCATCGATGTCGATGGAGCCGCTGGTGAGGGTGACGCTGTCGCCGGGCATTTCCACCAGACGAATGTTATTTGCGTTGCTCCAGGCGATATCGCCATCATTGCGCAAGCGGATAGTGAGGGTGACCTCCTGGCCACCTTCATATGTTTCGGGCAAGTTGTGGTTCAGGACGCTGGCATCGAGATCCGGCGTCTCATTGAACGCCCGTGCTCCGTTGGCGGTCGTTACGATATACTCGAAGGGGTCGTCATTGGTCGACCAAAAGTCGGTATTATCGTTCATACTGCCGGGGTGAATGTAAGGCGGATCCGTTACCGTTGCGTAAATGCCGGTGCCCTCGTCGTACTCGTTCCAGCTTTCGATGTAGACGCGGTCGATGTCGTCGTGTACCTGGCTCCAGGCCTCCGCGTAGGGTACACCTCCGTCGCGTGCCAGGAAGTCGCCCGGGGTGCGGATGTTCTGGTCCCAATAGCCGCCTTTCAATTGGACCGTTTGGATATCGTTGTGGGAGGCTTCGTAGTAGTATTCGTTGATCTCAAACTGAGGTACTCGTTCATCGGTAAAGGAAAAGGCCGGATTGTTCAGGGCGGTCATCACCATGTAGATACCATTGTCGAACAGTGTCCGGTCGGGGAAGGCCTCTTGTAGACGGGTCTCCATATCGGCCCGGGTGAAGTCCTGCACATTGATGGAATTTACGAACAGGTGCCAGGTGTCGAGGATGGGCTTGCCATCCACCTTGGCGATGTAATCCTCCGCGAAAGGATCGGTGTGGATACTGAAATAGGTTTGGTAGAAATAGATGTACTGATTCACGAAAGCCTGTTTATCCGCCGGGTCGGAAAAGTCGAGATTGGGTTGTTGAAACCAGGTGATCAGCGGGTCGAGGAAAGGAGCGATCTTGGGTACATCGTACCCATCACTGCGCAGCTCGTACATTGCCCGAAAGAAAGCCCGCAGCCATGGGTCGTTGGTCGGGATAAGGTGCACATACAGGATATCGATATTGGCCATCATCGTTTGCTTAATCTGGCTTTTCCACCATTCCGCGGAATTGGCATCCCAGCTTTGCCGTCCGCCGATGGGTACCCAGGGGCCGGTTTGTTGTCCGCCAATGGTCGGGTACCAAAGAAAAAAGGAGGTGCTCACCGTCCTATCCTGCAGCGCGAAATTATCCACGACTGGCGAATGGGCTGGCTCGGGAAAGCGATAGGCACTCATATCATCAAAGCAGATCTCCCCGTCGGCTACCGCCCCCTCGGTATTGACCGAGAAGTCGAAGCGGATCTCTGTGATCTTGTCTTTATAGAAGACTTCATCGTGTTTCTCCGACCAGGCCGCCAACCTGATCTGATCGAACGGGATACGCCATTCCTGCCAATCGGCGTCTTCCTCCCTGCCGATCTGATTCGTGAAATACTCGTACACTTCTGTACCACCGCTGCTTTCCACGAAGATGAAGACCAGAAAGATCAGTGGATTATCCGCTGCTACCGGAGTGGTCACCCGGTAATCGAAAGAAATACCATCGTAGCCGGTAATGTCCGGGAAGTAATCGCCTTCCGGAAACATCCGGGGCTGAACGGCGGTGGGGCCGGTCAGGCGGTAGTCTATACAAGTGGATGCTGAGGCTTCCACGGCATCTGCGGAGGTCGTAAAGGAGTACTCGGCATTGTCGTTCCGGACCCATACGCCCAGTTCCGAGGCATCCTCAAATCCGTACACGGACAGGTATTCCTGGGCGCCGGAAAAAGCAAAATAAAGCAGGAACAGGCAGGTTAGTAGTGCTGATTTCATAGGTGGTGGTTTTTAAAACCCATCCCCAACCCCTTCCCTTCATCGCTTCGCTAAGGGAAGGGGCTTAATTCGAATGATTCGCTTGCGATCAAGATCAGTCCATTTTTTTATTGAATAAACTGATTTAATTTATCCCAAGAATCGCCTCCCTCCCTTCGCGAAGGGAGGGCCGGGGTGGGTTTTATCCTCTATCGCACCTACCACCAAAAGGTCATCAGGAGACTATCTTTTTTTTACGGCTTCCGCCAAAAAAAGCAGTCCCAAGGAAGGTTTTACGCCCGATACTGCTTCGTACCTCCCTTGATCAGCATATAAAAGGTCAGGCTCACTTCGCCCAGGGCGGCCACAATACCTACTACCAGTGCCAGCCATACTTCGTTGCCGGGCAGGGTGAAATCACCGAAGGTTTCCATCAGGTAACCGGCGGCAGCACCGAGCATCAGTCCGCCAAATACCTTGGGGACCACGTTCGACGAGTAGATCTGTATCCCCAGCAGCAAACAATGGACCCCGAAGAAGGCGCCGGCCAGCAAGTATCCGTACCGGTGAGCTTCCATGAACAGCAGACTGAGGGCTTCCAGTTGGTCCGGACCAAACACATCGAGAAAGTCGCTTCCATCCAGTACCTGATACGCCATATAATGGTTGAGCAAGTTCAGGCAGGCAATGGCCGGATGGGCCAGTAAGCGCATGGCGGAGGAGACCATGGCCAGTATTTTGCCGTAAGGCTTAAAGATCTGATACAGTAATACCGAAATGACGGCGTCCAGCAGGAAAGCGATCAGGTCGGAAGTGAGACCGAGTCGGAACAATCCTTCATTAGCCAGAATGTTGGCTGCGGTTGCTTGGGCATCGCCGAATACGACAAGGGTGCCCCGCACGTAGCCCTGGCTAAAGCCGGCGCAGATGATGACAAGGAGGTACAGCAGGCCGGTGAGCCGCACGGTGTTTGGGTTGGTCAATGGTGTTTGTTGCTTCATTGTTGACTTTGTGATTAGTTATGAAGCAAAAGTACGGGCGTAGGTAAAGGCCCACTTGACACAACGGGCCATAGCTTTGGCACTTCGGGCCAATCAGTGATTTTTTCGGTATTCTACCGGCGATTGGCCGGTCCAGCGCTTGAATGCGCGGTTAAAAGCGCTCTGTTCCGAAAAGCCCGTCTGGAAGGCAATTTCGCCCATCGATTGGTCGGAATGGCGCAGCAGATTCTTGGATATTTCCTGCTGTATGGATTGCACCAGTCCGCGAAAAGTGAGGCTCTTTTCAGCCAGCCTCCGTTTGAAGGTGCGGCCACTCATGCCCAGGTATTCGGCAACCTGCTGGATGCTGGGAATACCACTGGGCAGATTTTCTTCGATAAGTTGGTGTACCTCGCCCAGTAATTTGTCAGCCGCTGTTTGAATACCTTCTTTTTCTTCCTCCATACGCTCTACCAGGAATTGCTGAATGCTTTGGTCGGCTTTGATGGTCGGAATATTGATATCGGTGGTTCGGAATACCAGGCGATTTTCGGAGCTACCAAATTCGACCGGACACTGAAAGTATTCCTGAAAGGGAGCCGGGGCTTTGGAGAAATGCTGGAAGCAAACCAGACTGGGCTTGATATCGGCTTCCGTTACCTCCTGCATAATATTGGTGAGCATCACGAAGGAGGTCTCATTGGCCATTTCCAGTCCACGACGGTGCGGAGGTCTTCGCAGGTGAGCCTGGATGGTGTGTGTGTCTTCTACGATCTTCGTCGTTCCGTGGTCAGTGACCAGCACCATGTAGCGTTCGAGGCGATCCAGCACGTCCCGGGCACGCCAGCACGTTTTCCAGGAAAGGCCCAGCGTACCGTAGTCATCCGATTCGAGTTGGCGTCCCTGACGAACAGCAAACCCTGCCTCCAGTTGCGCATCAGCCCACTCGTAGGCATCGAAAAGGAGTTCGATGGGTATGTATTTGGCACCATCTACGATCTGGGGATGTCCGCGGTGGGGTGCAAACTTGTCGGGAGACAGACCTTCTGAAAGGGCCAGACGGCGGGCTTTATGGTAAATGCTGGACGAAACGAAAGGCATCGCTTGACTGATTGATGGGTGGTTATGCCCATGAAAGTACGGAAAAGCGCCTGTATTTAGCCATTGGATCCCGTTGCAACATTTTTGCACAATAAACATCCGTATTACATGTCAGTTCTTTAGTTCCAGATGTCACTAAAAAGGGTAATACATGAAATTAGCCATTGTTGGGATGGGCCCCCGGGGTTTATCGGCTTTGGAATCTTTATTGTCGAAGGCAGGGAGTGCTCCTGATCTGGATATCGTGTTATTTGAAAAGAGTTCGATGGCTGGTTACGGGCACGTCTACGATGTTGACCAACCAGCATCCAATTGGGTGAATACATCGGAGCAGGGATTGCGAAAGCTGAAGGGGCGTCCGTCCATGCGCATTCATGGGGTGGAGATCCCCGGTTTTCCGGCTTATGCGGGGTCTGATTATTTTCATACTCCGTCCGATGCCGAGGAAACGTATCCCGACGTGTATCCGGCCCGTCCACAGATGGGAGCCTACCTGAAAGAACGATTCGAGACAATGGCTGATGCACTGGAGGGGGCCGACTGGTTTCGGATCAAACGCGAAGAAGTCGTAGCCATCAAACCGGAGGCGGAGGGATTATGCCTGGAAACAGCTACTGGTGGACAGTTTGTCGTTGATGAAGCGCTGTTGACGATCGGTCACCAACCGACCTACGACGATGAACAACTTGATACCTGGTTGAAGCACCACCTAGCGTATCCTGATCTGATCCTGTGTCCCGGTGCCTATCCTGTCCGGTCCGTATTAGCCAGGGTTGAGCCCCGAAAGCCGGCGATTATCGGAATGCGGGGATTTGGCCTGTCAGCTATTGATGTTATCCGGAGTTTGGTAACGGCTTACGGAGGCCGGTTTGAGATGGCGGAACACCACACAGAGGCTTCGCAATATTTCCCCGGTTCGGAGCTACTGCGCATTGTCCCCTTTACCCTCGATGGGTTACCGGTAGTGCCCAAACCCCTGCATCAGGCCATCGACCAAACTTTTGCCCCCTCCGCCGAACAACTTGACCTGCTCCGGATCCAACTGATGATCGGGATTGAGGCCCGGCCCGATTCGCATCACCCACTCCTGCAGGGGGTAATCGATCTGGCTGCCGACCGCTATCTGGACCTGACAGACAAAGACCATTTAGATGCGGACGCAGTCCGAAAGGCAGCGGAACGGTGGGTGTTACACGATGATTTTACACCGGATCTGATTACCGATCCTACCCTTCCGGTGCTGGAGATCATGGAGTTGCACATAGCCATGGCCCTGGGGAAAAAGGCTCCAAACCTGGATTATGTGATCGGACAGGTTTGGCGGCATTGCCAACCCGTCTTCAATGAGGTATTCTCGTTTTGTGATCTGCCGGATCAGGTGATGGCTGACATTGTACATACCACCGAACGGATTAAGCGCTATAGTGCTGGCCCCCCCGTCGCGAGTATACAACAGATGGTCCTGCTGGCCAGAGCGGGCGTGCTCGATCTGTCCTTTATGCATAACCCCGATATTTTCTTGTCTTCAGAAGGATGGACCCTGGAGTCGGATGGTCAATCAGTGAACACCTCCTGCATGATCAATACGGTAGTTGATCCACCCAAGCTGCTGGAGGTACGTAGTCCGCTGGTACGTCAACTCCTGCGGGATGATGCCATCCGTGCCCGACACGAGACCCTGGGCATTGACACCAAATCCAACGGTCAGGTGCTTTCGGACCGGCCGGGTACCAACCTGCTAATCTATCTGTTGGGCCGTCTGGCTAAAGGCAGCGTGATCGGGGTGGATTCCATCGTGGAATCCTTCGGGCAGCGGATCGACGATTGGGCGGAGGAATGTGCCCGTCGGATGAAATCCTATCTTTAAGGTGAGGTTGGGCACAAACTATTTCTTAAAAAGCGGATACCTAAGGCCCAACCTCACGGTACAGGGTAGTTGGTATAGTGTATAGGGATTTAGCAAATCCTACTACCTATTACACTCTGCCGAATACAACGGGAGGTGGTTGCAATCCGTTACTTATCAATTGATTAGGCCGAAACATCACGTTATCTTAAAGATATTTCCCCTGCCTGGCTACCGTTGCTATGGTAGGGAATGACAACATAATCTGAGCCGGAAGATGCCAAAACCAATACTTTTCGTACTGAGTATTTTAGTGCTGCATGCCGTCAGTTGTGCCAGCCCCGAGGAGCGGAACGATTCCCTGCCCCCAACCCGCTATGTATCCATGGGCACGCCCGTTTCGGAGCTGGATGACGCCATTCCGCTGATCTACCAGGATACGCGCGGTCACCATTGGTTCGGGAGTGGCCGGGGCGTGGTCTTTCATTATGACGGTCATCACCTCACCCGGATTACCGAAAAGGACGGCCTTTTAAACGCAGGCGTATTGGCCATTCAGGAAGATGCTGATGGACACATCTACTTTGACACGCAGGATGGCGTGCAGGTTTTTAACGGCGAACAGATACGTACTTTACCACTCGTGGAGGATGATCCGGCTCACCCCAACGAATGGGCGCTGAATCCCGGAGACCTTTGGTTTCGCGGCCGCTGGGATCAGAATGGTCCCTACCGTTGGGATGGCGACTCCCTGTATCACCTGACTTTTCCGGATCATCCTGCGCTGGATACCATTGCCCCGTCTGCTTTGAATTCCTCGTTTAGTGTATATGGGATTTATTCGACTTATACTGATCAGGACGGACGCATTTGGTTTGGTACCTCCAATCTCGGGGCTATGGTATACGATGGAAGGTCTTTGTCGTACGTGGCCGATCCCGGTATTATCCACTTAGGCGATGGTCCTGCACTGGGGGTTCGGTCGATAGCCCAGGACCGGGAAGGACATTTCCTGTTTAGTACCATTCGAAACCGTTTTTCGGTGCCCACTGACCTGCCTGCCGGACTATTGATAGAAGGTACTGATTTTGAAAAGATGGCGGGGCCAGAGGGTTTTGGGCGGTTTCACCAGGATCGCTTTGAGGAATTTATGTCGGCCGTCACGGATCCCCGGACGGGCGATCTTTGGATAGCCACCTATGATGAGGGGGTTTGGCATTACAATGGCCGGGAGCTCACTCATTATCCGGTGCGAAACGGAGATCAGGAGGTGAATTTGTTTTCCATTTATATGGATCGGGACGGGGACCTTTGGGTTGGCACCCTTCAGCAGGGCGTTTATCGATTCGATGGGGAATCTTTTTATCGGTTCCGAGGGCCGGGCTAGGATGGTCAGGCTTTCGCCAAAAAGTCGATAATGACTATTGCATAAATCCTCTATTTTACCGTACTTTGAAACGCAAAGTGCTTTTAAATAAAAAATTCAGCCATGGTTATTGAAAAGAGACAACGTCCCGTACTGATTGCCGGTACCTGCTTAGGGCTACTGCTGATCCCCTTGGTGGCTATGCAATTCAC
Organism: uncultured Saprospiraceae bacterium; assembly: GCA_964342305.1. GTDB lineage: Bacteria > Bacteroidota > Bacteroidia > Chitinophagales > Saprospiraceae > DT-110. Next base: position 17,592 of record CAYFGK010000034.1, read on the forward strand.
CAACGAGGTGGCCTGGACAGCATCGGACTTCCTGATTTTGGGCATGCTTCTGTTAAGTATTGGTTTTTTGATTGAATTAGCCATTCGCTACGTGCGTGCACTCCCATACCGGGTAGTCGCTATTTTGGTGATTCTGGGACTATTCTTCCTCGTTTGGGCCGAACTGGCCGTGGGGATTTTTTGAGGTCAGAGGTTAGAAATCAGGGATTAGAAGGTGGTGCGTTTAAGGCGATGGTGAACATATTCCGGAAAGGTCCGGTTTGAACATAGTTCGTTGAGGCGATTTCGTTTCAGCCATATGTCCTGACCAGCACTTCCTAGATCCTGTTCCAATGAAGCCACAAAACCTACTGGGATATTTACTTACTCTAATGACCCTTGTCTCGACGATAGGTGTATTATGCCTGGCAGTCGGAGTGTTCGGCTATTCCCTTTTCGAGATCATTAAGGTGATCCGGAGTATTTTTACCAGTTATTCTCAGGAAGGGGAGGTCATCCTCAAAGCGCTGAAGGCGATCGACTTAGTCCTGTTGAGTATTGTCTTTTTTATTATTGGTACGGGCCTCTTTGAGCTCTTTGTAAAGCCAATCGACACCCTTCCTGACTGGTTTCACGTGAAAAACATCGATGAGCTGAAGGGTATGCTCATCAAGCTGGTGATCGTAGTCATGGGAGTCTCGTTTACCGGTCGCATCGTCACCTGGGATGGTGACGCCAATATTTTGGGGTACGGTATCGGGCTAGGCGTGGTAGTGGTCGCATTGAGCTACTTCCTGGAAATAAAAATGCAAAACCACGAGGGAAACCGGGTGGAATAAGATGCTTATTTAAAATCCTACCCATGGTGGATGGTTCATTCCTCTGACCCGCTCCTTTTCTTATCCCCGTCGATCCGGAGTATCTACATCCAATTCTAACACAAATCCCTTTCCGTGTACATTCCGGATCCGGATACCTGACTGAGCATCCAGGTATTTGCGTAGACGGAAGATAAACACATCCATGCTTTTGCGGCTGAATTCGTCGTGCGTGCCCCAGATCTGCTGCAGAGCCTTGCGGCGGGGTAATAACCGGTTTTGGTGTGCGCAGAGCATGGCCAACAGTTGCGCTTCCTTATCGGTGAGGAATTGCTGATCGGAGCAATTTTGTAGCACCTGATCGGACACCCGGAAGGTAAGGGAGCCCATCTGATACGCATCCGGCTCTTTTTTGGCGAAAGCCGCATGACCCGTACGGTTCATAATCGCATGTATGCGGGCCAGCAAGAGCTCTTCGTCGATGGGTTTTACGATATAGTCGTCACAGCCCAGCCGGAACCCTTTGAGCTTATCCACCTTGAGGGCTTTAGCCGTGAGAAACAGGAAGGGCAGATCGGGGAAATCGGACCGGATGGCACCGGCCAGGGAATAACCATCCATTTTGGGTAGCATAATGTCGAGCAGACAAAGATCGAAGGGGGAGCGCTGCAATGTCCGCAGCGCCTGCTCCCCGTCGGTTATCAGCTTTACCTGTAGCTGATTGAGCTCCAGGTATTCCTTGAGGATGTAGCCGAAGCTGGGATCGTCTTCCACAATAAGGATGGTATACATAGGTCGGGTGGTTTTGGATTAGGTGACGCTGGGGAAGGACAGAAAAAAGCGGGTCCCCCGGCCCGGAGCACTCTCCAGCCGGATGTTGCCGCGGTGGGCCTCCATCATGTGTTTAACGTAGGCGAGACCCAGGCCGAAGCCCTTTACATTGTGGATGTCACCGGAGGATTGGCGGTAAAAGCGCTCAAAAATGTGCTGTTGGGTATCCTTGCTTATGCCAATGCCATTATCAGCTATGCACAGCTGTAATCCTTCCGGAGTAGAGGTGGTGGAGATATGTACCTGCGGCTCGCCGTTGTGGTATTTGAGCGCATTGTCGATCACATTGTACAACACATTGAATACATGGGTACGGTCGGCTGCAATAATTGGATCCGGAGCGTCCAGAGCCAGGCTGATCGTGCCGCCCTGTTTTTCGAGGATTACACTAAAGCTGTGCCGAACCCGCTCGATGACAGCGTGCAAGTCCAGATCCTGCAGGTCGAGCTGAAAAGTACCGGCATCGAGCGTTGCCATTTGCAGCACCTTATCTACGTGATTTTCCAATCGTTTGCCCTCCTGGTGGATCAGGTCCAGATAGGACCGGGCTTTTGCGGAAGCACCGACCTCTTCGAGTTGATTGAGGGTGCGGGCCGCCAGGGAAATAGAGGCGATCGGGGTCTTGAATTCGTGCGACAGGTTGTTGATAAAGTCATTTTTCATGGCCGACAGCTTCTTCTGCCGGAAAATGATGCGAATGGTATACATGAAGGTGCCGATCAGCAACAGCATGAAGAGGATGGAGCTAACTACCGCCAGCGACATCTCCCGGAAAATGAGGCGATCCTTTTGCGGAAAGGTCAGGTAAAAATGCAGGTGATCACTACCCCCGTCGTGGTTGGCGAATTGACTATGCTCGAGCTTAAAGGTGCAGCCTTCCCTTATTTCATCCTCTAGTTGTGGCTTATTGAACCAGGCGACATCCTGGGATTTACAGCTGGAAAAACCATAGGCAAAGGGCATGCGCAGAGAGGATTTGCGCAGTACAGAGTCGATCAGGAAGTTGGCTTCCGCCAAAAAAATGGGATCCCTGCCCAGCGCTCCGGGTCGGCATTGTCCTTTTTGAACAAGCTCCCGGTAGGTGTAATCATTCAGTGCTGTTTCGATCTTCAGCTTCGCCTGATCGAGGCGCTCGTCCATTTTTTCTTCCCGGATGACCATCGCTCCCCGCAGCCAGCTAAATTGAATAAAGGACAGGCCCACTATGGAAAGCAGGACCATAGCAATGACCATGGCAGAGTGTAGTCGCGTGAATCGCAGGGTGCCGGGATTTTGGTGATAGCTTCAAAATAAGGGTTTTAAAGCCCCCCGGCCAGGAATTAAGTTTTCGTTAAGGCTTTTAAGTATTGTTTAGCCAGCTTTAATCCTTGTCTAGCCACGTAGCTTTCCTTTTGCCTGCATCTTACCTACCGTTAGCTGACTTCACCCGGCTGTATTTCTTTTACCAAAATCACCCGATCATGAAAATCTGGAAATTGTTCATCCTTGCCCTGATTACTTCTTTTGGCGCTCAAGCCCAGACCTGCCCCGCTCCGCCCGACCTCGACAAGGCGGCCATTCCCGGCCAATGGGAAGGCACGTATACCTACGAAGGGAACACCTATGACCTCACCATGCAGGTCCGCCTGTTTGGCGACCAGCTGGTGACTATCTGTACGGTGGAAGGCCTCGACTTGGAAGACCGCTCCTTTACCACCTGGGTCTGTGCTTCGAATGAGGTACATTTGCGCCTGGACCTGGAAAAGGGGAAAGCGGTGAAACTGGTTGGTCGGCCCGACGGCGATCAGTGGACCGGTCGCTTTGTATACAACGATCGCCCCGGCACCTGCGGAGACAACAGCAATACCTTTTCGTTGACTAAAGTGGCAGCTATTGCCCGTGCGGAGTAGAAACCACTTCATAGTGTCCTGCTCGTTTTCGGGCAGGACCCTCACCCAATGTTCGATCTCATGAAACGGATAGTATTTATGGGCTTGTTGCTGGTGATGAGCGCTTGCCAGCCCACCGATGTTTGCCGAAGAAATGCCATAGATCAATTAGCTCGCATGGCAGAACGGGATCAGGGCATTCAGATGGATCATCTTTCCGGAGAATCCAACCGGGTACGCGATAGCCTGTATCAGTTGCAGGACCGCATTTTTCGGGCACATACCGATACCCTGAAACGCTTGTTCGAGCAATACGGATTTGTGGATGCCAGGCGATTTGGGAAGGAAGCCTCCCGCCACTTTTGGCTGCTGGTACAACATGCCGATCACGACCCGGCCTTTCAAAAGGAAGTGCTGTTCACGATGGGGAAGGCGGTAGCCAGGGGATTGGCCGACCCTGGCCAGTACGCGTATTTATCCGACCGCGTACAGGTAAATGCCGGTGAGAAACAACAGTACGGTACCCAATTGGAATACCGGGAAGACTTCTGGATCGTACCCAAACCGACCCGCGACAGTATTACTTTAAATCAACGGCGACTGGCCATTGGACTGCCTGCCATCGAAGCGTATTTGAATCAGGCGATGCAACGACATTACGATATGAATCGGTCGGTTTACCAGCAACGCGGATTAAATGGACCATGGCAATATCCGGAGTAGTTTTTTTATGCCTTTCGGCAAAAGCGGACGCAGCCCGGTTGCATGGTTTGCTGCTGGTAAAGGTATCCTGCCCTGTTGGATTGGTGATTTTTGCCCATTTTGTTCGTAGAAACCAATCCTAAAACCATGAAAACTACCCTTTGGGGAGCGATCTGCCTCCTTGTCCTGCTTGCTGTTGGCTGCCAGCAGGAAAACACCGTGGCCAGCAAAACCACGATCGTGGAAGGCCCTTTAGGTCAACGTCTGGATAGCATCCTGACGCCCTACGTACAGCAATTGCGGGAACGGACGGACAATACGGCTGGGCTGGCCATTGGGGTCACGCAGGGAAGTGAGGTGGTATACGCCCGGACCTTTGGCTACGCTAATCTGGCAAAAGAGATCCCGGCGGATCTGAATACTGTTTTTCATATTGCCTCTGTCTCTAAGCCCTTCGCCGCTCTGGCTATCGCTAAATTGATTGAGCAGGGCAAGGTTACGTTGGGTGACCGCCTGGTCGACCATATTCCCGAATTTACCATGCAAGGAAATGGCTACGATGGCATTACATTGCAGCACATACTGACTCATACCTCGGGTATTCCCCGCCATTTAAGTACCGGAGACTGGGAAGACCCGGTTCGCGGTCCGGAGGCACTGGATGAATTGCTGGCGGATGCGCGGGACGCTACCCTCGATTTTGAACCGGGTACTCAGTACAGTTACAGCAATTCGGGGTACGATATACTGGCGGTGGTGGTCGACCGGGCTTCCGGAATGTCTTTTGCGGATTACGTCACTACCCACATCCTAAGGCCCGCCGGCATGACCAACAGCCACTACCGGATGGCCGAAAACAACCTGCCGGATCATTGGGCAGCGCCCTACTCCTACGGCGTCACTACTCAGGAATGGTCACCCTATCCGTATGCCGAGAAATACTTTCCCAGTTCCGGACTGCAAACCTCCCTGTTGGATATGTGCCGGTGGGGGATGCTCTACGTCAATGGCGACGAATCCGTTATCGGGAAGGAGTATCTGGACCTGGTAACCACGGCCCACTACGACACCCCCTGGGGCGATCAGATCGGATTGAGCTGGTTCCTGCAATCCTACCTGGAACGACCCATCATCATGCATCAGGGGAACGATACCGGCTTTGAGTCGCTGGTATATATTTATCCGGAGGAAGCGGTCTCCATTGTGGTGATGGCCAACCGGGATTTCGCCCGTACGGCACGAATAATGAATGCCACCTCGGAGACGATCTTTGCCGACCAACCCAAGGACTATAGTGTGTCGGCCAAATACCTTTTTGCGAAAGCATACCGGGAAAAAGGCCTGGATCACGCGAGGGAGGTATGGGAAGCACTCAGGTCAGATACCACCGATATCTATACCACCAACGATGGCGACATCCTCACCACCGGAGCCGTGTTGGAAAATGGCGGAAAATGGTCGGAGACCCGGGAAATACTGGAATACTACCTGACCATCAACGACCAATCCACCTACGCCTGGCGGTTGCTGGGCAACGCCACGCTGCACCTGGGCGATACGACCGGTGCCATCGCCTGTTACGAGCGTACCCTGGCCATCAATCCGGATTATGAACCCGGGAAGGAGGCCCTGGAGGGAGTAAAGTGAGGAGGTTCACGGTCCACGGTCCACGGTCCACGGTCCACGGTTCACGGTTCACGGTTCACGGTTCACGCACTACGCACTACGCTCCTTTTCGAACATGACCGTACCCCATCAGTTGGATAGGTGATAACTATTGCAGAAAACCCCAAAAAACGAACCTCATGCACATTTTAGTCATCGGAGCCAGCGGACGAGTTGGCAGTACGCTTACCGAGAAATTACTACAAGCAGACCATACGGTGGTCGGAACCACCCGCCGGGAGGAACCCGTTTTTGAAGTGCCCAATTACTCCCAGATCCAACTGGACCTGACGGCGGATCAGGCCAGCATCACCAGGCAATTCCCCGACAAGCTGGATGCCGTGTATTTTACCTCCGGCTCACGCGGGAAAGACCTGCTACAGGTGGACCTGCACGGTGCCATTAAGACTATGAAAGCTGCCGAAGAGAAAGGCGTTTCCAAATACATCATGCTGAGCACCATTTTCGCTACTCAGCCCGAAAAGTGGCAAGGCGTATTGCCCGAGAATATGTACGACTACTACGTGGCTAAATTATACGCCGACGAGTGGTTGAAGAACCAAACCTCGCTGGACTATACCATTTTGCAACCCGGCGCGCTGAAGGAGGAAGATGGCCGTGGCACCATCGCCACTCAGGTGGAAGAACCCGGCGAAAACCCCATCGAAGATGTAGCGCAGACGCTGATGGAGGTGCTGCGAAATCCAAATGCTTCTAAGAAAGTGATTACCATGCACAGTGGCGAAAAGCGGATCCCGGAGGCTATCGGAGCTTTGTAGGGAACAGCTTTTTCTTACGTATAAAAAACCAGTCAGGTGAAACAGAACGGTCCTAGGAAGGGTATATAGGTACGAAGCACTAGCCGATTAGCCCTTATATTATCCTCTATGAAACTCACCTGCACCTGCAATCACCGCATCATCGACAACACGGATGGCCTGTCTCATAAGGGCTACGTTATATCCGACAAACACTGGAATGATTTCTGGGATGCCGTGGATAAAGCCATCGAAGAATCGGGTCCTTCGCCGGAAGATAAGGAACGCGCCTGCATGGAGGTGCGTCAGACCCGCCCGTTTCGCAGCATCTGGGAATGCACCCAATGCGGACGATTGTGGATGGATAGCCACAATGGTAAATTGGTAGCTTATACCCCAAATAATGCCAGGTACAATCGCATGTTGGGCAATAAATAGCTTCTCCGATTTGACTATTTCTGTCTCTGGAATATAGTTGTCGGACAAGCAACCTGATGCTCTTTTTCCGGTCTATACCAATAAACAGAACGGATTTTTTTGCCGAAAGGCATAACTATTTCCGCACTGTCAAAAGAATGGACCCATGGAAAAACGGTTTACGCCTCTTTTTGCTTTCGGGATATTATTATTGTTACCCTGTAAGGCCTGGACACAGCGTCCTGCAAACTCTCCCAACCAGGAAATGGAGGCGATCCAATACGCCAACCGCCTGATGTACGATAGCCTGCAAACCAATCGCGATTACGTGAACGTGCTGAATCAATTGGTGGCTAAAGAGGAGTACCACACCTATCCGGGATATCTCGACTACTTAGCTGCTGCTTTTTTGTATACCGGGCGGGTAGAAAAGGCGGTGGATATAGAAGACAAAGCATTTCCGCGCGAGAAAAAAGAAACCACACCCAAACTCGATCTGTACGAATGGAAACCAGCCCTTCCCTTATTGGTGAAAGAAGCAGCCACGAGGCAGGTTGTGATGGTCAATGAGGAGCACCGGATGTCGCGCCACCGCATGCTGACCGCTCAGTTACTGCAGCCACTATACGATCAGGGTTACCGCTACCTGGCTTTGGAAGCACTTTTTGGAACCGAATTATTGAACATGCCTTTTCAACCCACCCTGACCACTGGTTTTTATACCCGCGATCCCGTATTTGCCGAGGTGTTGCGTGAAGCCATTGACATGGGGTATACCCTGGTGCCCTACGATATCCGGTCTTTTCCCGAGGGGATGAATGGCATGCAACGCACCATGTACCGGGAAGAAATTCAGGCCCGACATCTCATCGACCGCATTTTGCAGGACGACCCTGAGGCTAAAATACTGGTACACGTGGGGCGGGGACACAATGCGAAGGTGTACGAACAACAGGTGATGGAGACCGATACCCTGATCCTGGGAATGATGGCGGGTTATTTCCGGAACAAAACCGGCATTGATCCTCTCTGCATCGATCAACTGACCCACGAGGAACATAGTGATCCCCTCTACGAATCCGGAATCATGCGAATGGCTCGCCGTCTGGATGACAAGGTCCCTGCTCTGTTTAATGTGCTGGTAGATAAAACCAGTGGCGAATGGTATCCATCCACCTCCGAATACGATGCGTACGTGGTGCCCGCTCTGACCCACTACGAATATGGTCGACCCGATTGGATCCGGCAATGGCAAGGGCGGGAAAGGTATGTAGTAGAGGTAACGGACTACTTACCCGTTGCTGATACCTACTATTTGGTGCAGGCCTTCTATGAACATGAATCAGGAGACGATTCCATTCCTGCCGATCAATATGCTTACCAACGTGGGCAAGACGAGGTGCAATTGTGGTTAAAGCCGGGTACTTATGTCCTGCGAATCCTGGATTCGGCGGGTAAGATCCTGTGGGAGTGGTCGGATACGGTGCCCTAATTGCCGATTGTCAACGTTAAGGTAAGGTTGGCGCTAAGGTAATTGCTAAACGTAGCATCTCACATTGTAATTGGTATAGGGTATTTGGTAGTAGGACTTGTTTAAATCCAAATACCCTATACTTACTACCCTTTACCGGGAGGTTGGGCATTGACTATCATCACTTTCCAGATATGCTTGTGCCCAACCTCACGTCAACGTTAATTATTCGGTAGCCTTTGTACCCCAAGTAGCAGTTTCTCATCAATATCGCTACCATCGTTGCTGTGCAGTACCGCAATATCACCCGTGGTCTCAAAAACTACAGCTTTCACCTGAGACAGGCGCAGGGCGTTTGCTTCGCGGAGTTTAGCCATCAGGTCCTTTTCGGAGACGCCGCAGCGATCCAGGTTTTTGTGGAGTATTTCACCGTGGCGCATCAGCAGGACCGGCTGATTCGTTACCATCTTATCGAATGATTCATTGGATTTTAATAACCGGCCCAGTCCTACCTGAAGTAGGATCAATGTTGCCAGTGCAATGGCACCATGGAGTAACGATATTTGATCATTCAGGATGGTGGATGCGACGACTGATCCCACCGCAATGGTGCTGGTGAAATCCACGCTGGACATGGTAGCGAAGGTACGCAAGCCCGAAATTCGGGCAATGATCAGGACGACAACAAAGATGCCGACGCCATTGAGGATCAGTTCTAGCAGGGTGGTGATATTCATAGAGGTTGTTTTGTGGGGTGTGTCTACCGAATCGGACCTACAATAGAAAGTGTTCGAATAGGTAGTGGTTGTCGAATAATTACATTGCTGAAAAGCGAACGAAAGGGTGGTGTTTGCTGGCTGTAGGGGAAATTCCTGCATTCGGTCTTTCTTCGTATACTGGAATCGGTTACAAGTCTTTTTCAGGTAATTCATTTAATGTATGCAATTAAGCACCCCTTTGAGGAAGCAAGGTTTAGTGATAGTCGCACTGTTGGTGTATACCCTGGTTCTGTCTTGTCAGTACCAGGAACCGACTCAGCCAAGGCGAACGGTAGTATCCTCAGGGGCTTCCGTTGCTGCTGATACCACCCCCGGCAGGGCTGATCCACTCTTCCAGTTTGATGGTCAGCTAAGTGCCTGGGTACGCAACATTTTTCAGGACTCCCGTGGTAACCTGTGGTTTGGCACCAATCACTACGGGATCATGCGTTACGATGGAGATACGCTTATGTATTTCGACGAGGACGATGGTGTAGGGGCAGGTCGAATAACAGAAATCACGGAAGATACGAATGGAGTAGTCTGGATCGGCACTTACGGCGGACTCACCAAATACGATGGTACGCATTTTACGACCATAATGCCTCAACACGACTCCATAAGCGCGGATATTTGGAGTGTGGAAATTGATCGTACCGGCCAAATGTGGTTGGGGACCATAGGGGGTGTGGTGCAGTTCGATGGACTGGAAACCTTCACGCCTTTCCCGCTGCCGGGTACTTCGGTAGCGGATACGGCAACCATCCTGGATTACAACCGGATAACGGCCATCCTGGAAGATCAAAGGGGGCACCTTTGGTTTGGTACGGATGGTTTCGGGCTGTGCCGGTACGATGGTGATTCGTTTCAGTATTTTACTACAAAGAATGGCTTGCCAGGTAATGTTATTTATGACCTCCTGGTGGACCGCGAAGGAAACCTCTGGGTAGGGACCATGTACGGTGGCATTAGTCGGTACGACGGGCAAACGTTTACCAATTTCACTCAAACCGGGCAGGTGGACGGTGAGGAAGCTGGCGGCTTATTTCAGGATACGAATGGAGATATCTGGTTTGCAGCTGAGCACAATGGGGTGTATCGGTACGACGGAAAGGCATTCACTCACTTCGATGAGGGGGCTAAAACGGGAGGTATTTTGGCCATTATGCAAGACCGGGAAAACCGCTTCTGGATGGGGGGCTGGGGCGGACTATTTCGCTTCGATGGTGCCTCGCTGGAAGTAGTCACCAGGAAAGGTCCGTGGGGTGTGCAAGCTGCAGAATAACAGTATATTGTATGTGCTTTGGTCCTCAAAAGCCATCCGAAATGCGTACATTCTTAGTGCAAATACTCCATAAACTAATCAGCTTACTCATGCCACAGAACCTATTATTCACTCGCAATTTCACCGTCGAATGGGGTGGGGACCGAATTGGGGTAACCGAAGTTACGGGACTTTCGATTGGTGTTGAAACCAATTCGTACCGTGAAGGAACTGATAGGGATGGAGCCTCGATCATCAATCCCGGCTTAGAAAAGACAAACAATATTGTATTGAAACGGGGGATCTTGCGGGGCGATACCCAACTGTACGACTGGATGAAGCAGGTGATCGATAATCAGACCGAGCCCCGCGATTTGACCATTTCCCTATTGAATAACGAGTATGAGCCCGTACTTACCTGGCGGGTGGCAAGTGCCTACCCCATCCACATGGAATGGTCGGACCTCCACGCCAACGAAAGTGTGGTGGCGATGGAATCGATCGAGATTACGCACGAGGGGATCACTGTTGTGGGCTGATCCGAAGGATGGTGACTCTTTGGGAATTCTATTGATCTGGTACATATAACAAAGGAGCATTGACGTTAGCCGAAAAGCTACAAGGACTGCAGAATGCCTTGGGGGCTACTGATCTTCGGGGTCACGAATGGCAGTATTTCGCCAAATCCTGGGAACCCACTTCGTTTAAGCGAAAAACGATCATTACCAATGAAGGTCAAACCGAGAAATACCTGTATTTCGTGGTGGAGGGCGTTCAGCGGATTTATCACTGTTCGGATGCCGGGAGGGAAGCGACCCTGTTATTTACCTACGCACCTTCCTTTGGGGGTGTGCTCGATTCATTTCTTTTGCAAAGCCCATCCCGGTTTTTTTACGAGAGCCTCACTAAAACCGAATGTCTGCGTATACCGCACGCCCCATTCGTTGACGCCACGCAACAAATACCGGCGCTTGATGCCATGATCAAGCAACAAGTGTACCAGGCCCTGTCGGGATTGTTGGAACGCATGGTGGAGCTGCAAACCTTTACTTCGGAAGAAAAATTAGCCGCACTACTGGAAAGGAGTCCGCACATCTTACAACTCATTCCCCAAAAATACCTGGCTAATTATTTGGGAATGGATGCTACTAATTTCAGTAAACTGATAAATAGTATTCGGTTTTAAGCTTGGTAGATACCAAGATTATTCTCTGTCGCTGGTCCTTTCTTTGTGGGTATGAACCAATACCCAATAACATGAATCAGCAACGAATTCTTTCCCTGGCAGCTTATTTCTTTCTGGGGTTATGCCTGCTCAGCCTGCTAAGTCTGAGTGCCCAATCTCTGCTAAACCCCCAGGCGACCATGGATTTAGTGGATGTGCAACTGACTAATACGGATGCCATCAGTTCCATTCGGGGCATTTACGGCGGAGTCGGTCTGGTACTTGCCCTGACAACCGGGTACTTACTTTTCCGGGATATCCCAAAAGGCTTACTCTTCATGGCGTTGTTCTGGGGAAGTTATGTATTGGCCCGGGTAATGACCATTCTGATCGATGGTCCTTTGGGCGAATTTGGCTCTTTTTGGATTGTCATCGAAACTTCCTTTTTTGTACTGTCGCTGGTTTTGTACCTGTTGTATATTCGAAGGTCTTCCCGAATTGCTTCCAGGTGATGGAACACTCCTGAAATGGATCAGGAAAGGAGTGCGATATCCTGATACACCGACAACGAAGTGGTCTTGCTCTACAGTACTTCGTGCTGGGAATCGAAATCACTTCGGGTCGAGTATATCTTTCACCAAAGTTTCTTGTCTATGAATTATCGCATCTCTTTTCTTCTGGTAGTCATGCTGTTCACGGCGCACTCGGCTATTGCCCAGCCATCACCCGATAGCTCCCGTATCGTCCGCGTACTCACTTTCAACATTCTGCACGGTGCGACCACGCAGGGGGATTTCGATCTGGACGCCATTGCTAAGGTGATCGAGGAGGCCAAACCCGATCTGGTAGCTTTACAGGAAGTCGACTTCCTGACCAACCGGGCCCGTAAGTACGATCTGGTCACGGAGCTGGGGTGGCGCACCAGGCTGGCGCCTCTCTTCGGGCGGGCCATGCCCTACGACGGGGGCGAATACGGAGAGGGCGTGTTATCCAGATACAGCTTTGTAGAAACCAGGAATTGGGCGCTACCGCACGGCCCGGATAAGGAACCCCGGGCAGCCCTGGAAGTGATCACCGTGTTGCCCGCGGGGGATACCATAGCCTTCGTGGGTACCCATCTGGACCACACCCGCAACGAGGCGGACCGGGTGGCTCAGGCCCATAAGTTGAATGCTATTTTGGATGCTGCCCGTCATCCCATCATTCTGGCGGGCGACCTGAATGCGGTACCCGGCAGTACGCCCATGCGCATCCTCGAGGAGCGTTGGACGGCCACCTACGATCCCGATGACCCAGCGCCCACCTATCCTTCGGATCAACCGGAGGAGAAGATCGATTACGTACTTTTTCATCCCGCTAATCGCTGGCGGGTGGTGGACACCCAGGTAATTCAGGATACGGTGGCCTCCGATCACTGTGCGTATTTGGTGACGCTGGAGCTGGTGGCGCGTTAGTTTTTTTGCCGAAAGGCAGAAGGAAACAATTGCTGACTCTGGCACCTTTCCAGTTGCTGGCTTAGCTTATTTGTTCCCGGCCATCCACCCAGACTTTTTCCACCCGGATGTCTTTTAGGCCCGACGGTTTCACCCGGGCCGGATGCCCGGAAAGGAGTACCATATCTGCAGCATAGCCGGGGAGTAGCTTTCCTTTCTCCCGTTCGGTAAATTCGAGATAAGCGGGAGTGGCGCAGTAGGAGGCATAGGCTTCTTCGACGGTAAAGGCCTCCCGTGGCAGAAAACCACCTTCCGGTTTCCCTTCACGGTCCTGGCGCGCGACGCCGGCATAGATATGCTCGAGGGGGTTGAGCGTGGCAATCGGTGCATCGGACGAACCCGTGAAAATGATGTCGTGATCGACCAGAGAACGGCCCAGTTGACAATAAGCAGCTCGTTGCTTGCCCAGCCATTCGGCGTATTCACCGTGTTCGTTCATCAGAAATCCAAATTGCATCTCGATACAGGCGCGGGAGTCGCGCATGCGTTTTAGCAGGTCATCGGCCACCACCTGGATATGGATAATCCGGTGCCGCATGCGATTGTTGCCCAACTGCTCGATGGCGGTCAGGCCAGCCTCAACGGCCGCGTCGCCGACTGCGTGCATGGTAACCTGCATATCGTTATCATTGGCAAGCTTTACCATTTCATTGAGGGTAGCCTGGTCATACAGCAGTACTCCTTTAGTGTCAGGTACATCAGTGTAGGGATGCCGCAAGGCAGCGGTGTGCAGACGGAAAGTGCCGTCGAGAAAGATCTTGAAAGCACCCATGCGCACGTGTTTATGCCCCTGTCCGCTTCGGAGCTGAAAATCGCTCAGGAACTTCCGTTGATCATCGATGGTATAGACGTAATGGTGCAAATAGGCCTTGATGGGGAGCTTGTTTTCCAGCTCCAGGTCGGTATAGGTCTTCCATAGCCGCGTGAAGTCACCGGCATAATTGAGGTCGTCGGTATGGACCGAGGTAACACCATACCTAAGGGCATGCTGGAATGCGTCTTGCAGTGCTTCGCGAATTTCCTCCTCCGTTTTTTGCCGAAAGTTGAACTTGATGAAGTGCACCGCCGCATCCTTAAAGCGTCCGGTCATTTCCCCTTCCTCATTGCGCTCGATAAAGGCCGGGTGGACCGAGTCGATCAAGTCTTCGTGACGGATAATCTCCAGAGCTTTAGAGTTGAGGATGCATTCGTGACCGTCGCGATGCAACACAAATATGGGGTATTGGTCTTCGATCTCGTCCAGATCAACGGCCGCCAATAATTTGTCGCGATCGGTAAAGGTACTGTCATCGAGTCCGCGGGCTACAATCCAATCGCGTTCTTCCATTTCCTTTTCCACGTAGGAGTCGGACATGGCCTTTTTCATCTCGGCCCAGGTGGTGAACTCCCGCAGGTCGAGTTCTTTTTTCATTAGTCCGTATCGCAATAGGTGGAGGTGAGAATCATTGAAGGCCGGAGCCAGGGTTTTGCCCTGAGCGTCGAATACTTCTTCGGCCTCGCCCTGGAATAGGCCTTTTTCTATCGCCTGGATGGTACCGTTATCAATGATTACGTGGTGGGGGCCCGTATAGGTCTGGTTGGTTGACGGGGTAAATAGTTGGGCGTTATCAATAACTAACATTGCATTTGGTTTCCTTTCCTTTTTAACTGTCCCGGTTTGCGTGATGTTCGGACACAAGGATTAGGCCCTGGCTGGGACCCTGATTAATTGAGAGGTGATTTATTCTTCTCCAGGAGATTCTCGAAATGGGAATGTAATGGCCGAACATGGCCCGGGGCTACCCGTTCCAGAAATACATACAAAAACCGTAAAAAACCATGAAAGGAAAATCAGTAATTATAACCGGAGGAGCCGGCGAAATAGGCAAAGCAACCGCTAAAGTATTTCTGGAAAAAGGATCAAAAGTACTGCTGGTCGATCTGTCGGAGGAGTCCCTGAAAGAGGCTAAATCCGAACTGAACAATGATCGGGTAGAGACCTTTGTTGCCGATGTCACCAAAGAAGATGAGGTTAAAAAATACGTAGCCTACGCCGAAGAAAAATTCGGTAGCATCGATATGTTTTTCAATAATGCCGGGATCGAAGGAAAAGTACAGCCCATCACCGAACTGGATGACGATGCCTTTGAAAGTGTAATGCAGGTGAATGTGAATGGGGTCGTACTCGGTATGAAATACGTGATGCGCTCCATGAAAGAGTCGGGTGGTGGCAGTATTGTCATTTCATCCTCCGTCGCCGGCTTGCAGGGTAACCCGGGCATGGTGGCCTATACCACCAGTAAGCACGCCGTTATCGGAGTGATGCGTACGGCGGCTCTGGAAGGTGCTCCCATGGGCATCCGGGTCAATACGGTAAATCCGGGGGTTGTCGATTCCCGCATGATGGATTCGCTGGAAGCCGGTCTGGGTGAAGATCCCGAACAGGTTAAGGAAGGCTTCAAGCAGCAAGTACCACTGGGTCGCTACGCCCAGGAAGACGAAATCGCCCAAACGGCCTATTTCCTGCTGAGCGACCAGACGCCCTACACCACCGGATCGGTGAACGTGGTTGATGGCGGATTGTCGGCTTAAATCTATTTACCTTTTCGGGGTTGTAAGCCACTCAGATCATTGATTTGAGTGGCTTTTTTTAGGATATTGATTCTGTCTGAAGGATTGGGGTTTTGTAGAATTTATGAACGGATGACCCATCAACAACTCATCGACTGGCTACTGGAGGGCGATGTGTCTATCCAGTATCAAACCCACCGGGATCTGCTCGGTATCCTACGCCCCGATCTGCAGCAGCGTATTGCCACAGAGGGTTGGGGCCAGCGATTTTTAGCTGCCCGCAAACGTGAAGGCCATTGGGGTGACCGCTTCTATCAACCCAAATGGCAATCGACACATTATACCCTTCTCGATTTGCGACACCTCTGTCTGCCACCCGATCATCCCGTGCCACTGAAGGCTATCCGGCAGGTACTGGAGGGGCAACAGGCCGATGACGGAGGTATTCAACTGGGTCCGAGTACAGCCCACCGCAGTGATGTGTGCGTAAATGCGATGTTCCTGAATTATGCCTCCTATTTTCGGGTGCCGGAGGCCATGTTGACCTCCCTGGTGGATGTCATCCTGCAGGAGCGGATGTCCGACGGCGGTTTCAACTGCCGTACGGTGCGCAGCGGAGCCCGGCACAGTTCGTTGCATACCACCATTTCAGTGCTGGAGGGTCTCCACGAATTCCGCTACGCCGGGCATACCTATCGGGAGCAGGATATGGCGGAGGCTATGGATACGGCGGTGGAATTCATCCTGATCCATCACCTGTATCTCTCGGACCGTACCGGCGAGATCATTAAAAAGGAGTTTATCCGCCTGCCGTTTCCCGGCCGCTGGAAGTACGACATCTTGCGTGCCCTCGATTTCTTCCAGTACGCCAACATCCCCTGGGATGATCGCATGGCAGAAGCAATGGCCGTGCTTCACCAAAAACGCAATCAGGACGGTACCTGGAATGTGCAGGCCGCCCATCCCGGGCAGGTGCATTTCGTGATGGAAAAAGCCGGCAGGCCAAGTCGTTGGAATACCCTGCGTGCCTTGCGGGTACTGCGCCATTTCAAGGAGTTGGATTAGCCTTTCGGCAAAAAGGACCTGCCAAAAGTCATTGCAATTATCTCCATTTTATCCAACCTTAAACAGTGCTGTGCTAGTCGTAACATAGGTGTCTGATCGGATACCAGCCACTATTGTACACCTTTCAAACCGATGACATGGCAACATCAATCGCAATTATCGGCGCCGGTATCTCCGGATTATCGGCCGGCATCTTCGCCCGCCTTAATGGGTTCGACGTTACTATTTATGAAATGGGTCAGAAAGCAGGAGGCGTATGTACTTCCTGGGAGCGGGAAGGGTATTCGGTCAATGGCTCCATCCACTGGCTGGTCGGGTCGGCCCCCGGGACTGATCTATACGATATGTGGCGACAGTTAGGGGTTATTGAAGGCAGCACCTTCCATAACCACAGTTGCTTTGTGGAGTATAAGGATCTCAACGGGCGGGATGTCCACCTGTATACCGATATACATAAACTCAAAAAGCATTTCCTGGAGATCGCACCGTTGGACGAAGAGCCTATCGATGAATTGATAGAGGCCATCGAAACGGTTGCCAAAAACACCTTTCCGCTTGACAAGCCATTTGAATTATTTAATGCCTGGGATTGGACCAAGGTGATGCTCGCCCATTTTCCGGCAATTCGAGTAATGGGCAAGTACAACGCTATCTCCATTCACGATTTTGCCCAGCGGTTTAAGTCCGATACGTTGCGCAAAGCCTTTGAGTATTTCTGGTCACCCCAGATGTCCATGACGTTCTTCCTGATCCAGGTGGCCTATGCTCACCAGGGGTCGGCCGGTTATCCGCTGGGAGGTGCCGGAAAATTTGTGGAGCGTATGGTGAAAAGGTATCAGGATTTGGGTGGTAAAATAGCATATGGTCAGAAGGTGACGGATATTCTGGTGAACGACCGACAGGCCGTGGGGCTGGAACTGAATGGCAGGGATATTATCCATGCGGATTACATCGTCTCAGCGGCGGATGGCCATACCGTACTGTATGATCTGCTCGGGGAAGAATACATTGATGAAAAAACGAAAAAGGCCTACCAAACCTTGAAGACGTTCCCGTCATTAGTATACTTTTCGGCCGGCGTAGCCCGCACCTTCGAAGAGGTGCAACCATCCATTGCGGGTATTAACTTCCCCCTGTCTAAGCCTATTCAAATCGGCAAAGAAACACTCCAACGATTAAACGTGCAGGTGTTCAACTTTGATCCGACCCTTGCCCCTTCCGGGAAAACCCTATTGACGGCCATGATCGAGACCGATTATACTTATTGGAAGGAACTGTACGATGCGGGGCACGATGGGTACCAGGCTGAGCGGGATCGGATCAGTAAGGAACTGGTGGATGCCTTTGATCATTATTTAGGTCATATCAAAGATCGACTCGATTTTACGGATCTTGCTACCCCTATTACCTACCACCAGTGGACCGGCAATTACCACGGCAGCTATGAAGGCTGGTTGCCGACCACGGAGGCTACTAAAATTCGATTACCTCAGCATTTTAAAGGATTAGACCGCTTTTATATGTGCGGACACTGGGTTACTCCCGGGGGCGGAATGCCTCCCGCAGCTTTTACGGGGAGGGATGCCATCCAACTGATCTGCCGGAAGGAGCGCAAGCATTTTACTACGGTCGGTGTGGCTGAACACACCATCTAAAATCATGGTCATGAAAAAGAGCCTATTGGCGGTTCTGGCAGCATTTATCTGGCTGGCGGGCACACTATTCTTACGCAATGAAATCCTGCTAAAGCATTTTTGGGTGGATCATTATGAGTCACTGGGGCTCACCTTTCCCTCCGAACCCATTAATGGAGCTATCTGGGTGCTATGGTCCCTGCTTTTCGCAATTGTTATCTACGTACTATCCCGCAAGTTCGGCCTCTGGGGTACAACCCTGGTGGCCTGGCTTGCAGGCTTCGCGCTCATGGAGATCGTAATTGCCAATATGGGGTTTTTACCGCTGGACATTTTGCCCTACGCCATTCCGATGAGTTTCTTGGAGGTATTAGTGGCGGCCTTTATCATTGTAAAGGTGGATGGTAAATAGCTGCTAGACCTTTCGGCAAAAGCAGGAGTTAATTCATCATTAAACATTTAGCACTCATCATTCAAATACCTAGTGCCCATAAAAATACCCCCACATCTGATATATAAACAGCCCGATCCCCGCGATCACGAGGTAGGTATTGGCGGCCTTGTAAAAGGCATCGTACGATTTGAATTGCTGCCAGCGGGTGATGATGAAGACGATGGGTATCAGGGCGACGATCTGCCCTAATTCCACGCCCACGTTAAAGCTCACGATCTTCCCGAGGAACTGCTCGGTGCCGATATCGAAGGCCTGCAAACGGGTCGACAGGCCAAAACCGTGGATCAACCCGAAGGCAAACACCATCAGTAGTAAATTGGGGGATTTGACCTTAAACCACTTTTCGAAGCCGCCCAGGTTCTCAAAGCCTTTGTAGAGGACACTCAGGGCGATCACCGCATCCACTAAGTGTTCGTTGGCGCGGATGCCCAGGTAGGTGGCGCTGATCAGCGTAATGCTGTGACCGATAGTAAAGACGGTGATAAAGCGGACGATATCCCGGAAACCGCTCAGGTAAAAGATGACCCCCGCCAGGAATAGCAGGTGATCGTAGCCGGTGACCATGTGTTTGGCGCCCACCAGTATGTAGGCGAGCAGACCGCCTTCCTGCAGGGTTTGCTGGTCGGCCGAACTCACCCCGTGGGCCATCATCCAGAGCGGGTAAAGCAGCAATAGTAAAACAGTGCCTAGTCGTTGTCTCATGCGGCTTTCTTGCGGTTGAACCAAAAGAACAGACCTGCGACCAAGAGCAGGCTGCCGATCCAATATACACCCGAGGGAATACCTCCGGCTACGCCTTCATCGTGGGTGTGGGTATCGGGACCGTGACTGTGGCGGTTACCAACCTCAAAGGTCAGGGTGGCCCAGTTCGATTCGTGGGTGAGGCCTTCTTCCTCGGTTTCTACGAGGTGAATGGTGCGCAGGTACCAGATGCCGTCTTCCTCCGGGGTAAAGGAGATCATACCATTTTCATCGGTACGCAATTGTTGGCCACCCGTATGTTGGTGATCGGCCGTACCTTCTTCCTCGTGTTCGTGATCATGGGTTGCTTCGCCGCCATCGGCATGTTCGTGGTCGTGCTCGTGTGCAGTTCCGTCGGCGTGTTCGTGTTCATGGGTATGTGTGGTTCCATTTTCGTGTTGATGTGTATTGGTTTCCGCCTCATGGTCGTGATCGTCGGCTGATTCGTGCGAATGGGCTGTACCATCGACGTGCTCGTGCTCCTGGCTGTGCACAGTTGCCACTGAATTGGCATAGACGAGTTGATTGGCCAGAGGCTTTCCGTCGCGCAGCAATTGCACCTTCAGGGGTTCCCCGTCGTGCAAGTGGTACGGATTGCTTTGCGGTACGAATTCGATCGGGTAGCCGAGTACGGTTTGCCAATCGTTAGTACGGGCGTCACCCACCTGGAAAATGGCTTTGACGTGCTTGGAGTATTTCTCGATGGCATCCTGGTCGAGAATATCTTTCTCCTTACGGGAAGCCAGCATATCGAGTACGCCGTCGTGCTCCAGGTAATTATTGAAGTCTTCGGCGGCCAGCTCAATGGAGCGGGCGCGGGTGGATAATCCCGCTACGTAGGTGCCGGGCTGGCCCGTGCGGAAGGAAAGCAGCGTCATACTGTCTTTTTCGCTCCACTGGGTGGTATCGGGGTGCAAGTGTTGGCCGCCGCCGACCAGACTCACATCGGTCATGCGGTTGCGGTCGATCACGTTATCGCTCTTTTCGAAGGTACCGTTGAAGAGCTTCAGGGTTACATCCGTATTCGGCTGTAGGAAAAAGGTGTCGAATTTGAGGTACATATCGTGGCTGCAAAACAGCACGAGGGCTAACAGTAGTAGGGTGTATTTTTTCATGTTTTTGTTTTTTTCCTTCTGGCTACGAAAGTAGGGAAATTGGGCTTGTGAATCCAGTTGTGGTTGCTTTTACCTACGGTATTTGTTGGTTTATTGGATTGCCTGTGTACCTGCCTTGCCATCTCCTTGTGTTCATGGCTGTGATCGTTTCCGTTTGCTGCCTTCTATCGCCGTATATTCTATAATTAAAGACTTAGCGCCGCGATGAAGAGAAGGGGAAGGCCATGCCTGCGCTTAGCTTCTGCGGGCACAAGTGTGGGATGAGTTTTCAAAAAGGCCCTGTATGCATCCAAAAAATAACCTGCCACCCGCCTTTTGTTTTTTTGCTTTCGCAAAAAAAATCCATCCGAACTGTAATAAAAAGGCTGCTTCGACAACCAACCAGGCGAATCAAGAAATTAAAGATCCTTTCTATGCTTCATTTACCGCCGCAAAAGCTGCTTTTATGCCTTAGTCTTATTCTTATTGTGCTTGGAACAGTCGTCGTTTTGCTACCTAACGACAGTTGGTGGCACGATGCCTTGCAACTGGTCCTGACCGTTGGCTTCCTGACCTTTGCGGTAGCCCAGAAAAAGGGACTGCTAACACCGAAAACCTAAATCTGCTATCATGTCTAACAAACTAACTCACTTTGCCATTTACATCGATGATCTGGATCGCGCCAAATCTTTTTACCAGGACGTGTTTCAGTGGGGGTTCCAATCATACGGTCCCGACGATTTTCTGCAGATCAAATCTGACGATTCCGACTCGGGCGAGCTTATTGGTGCCCTGCAATCGCGCACGTATGCGCCCCTGGAAGAAAAGATCATCGGTTTTGAATGTACGATCCGGGTGCCCGATGTGGCAGCAGTAATCGAGAAGGTTAAGGCTAGTGGCGGCACTATCCTGATGCCCAAAACGGCCATTCCCCGGGTGGGTTGGCTTACCAAATTCCAGGATACGGAAGGGAATGTGGTTTGTGCGATGGAACAGGATGGAGAGGCAGGGTGACATCCTGCCGGAGGCAACCAAAAATAACCCACCTCACCCTTTCGTTTTTTAGCGAAAGCTACCCCAATGCCTGTAGTCCGTAAAATCTTCAAATACCTCCTCCGCTTCCTCGGAATACTGATCGGGGCCATACTGCTCTACGGTCTGATCGCTCTGATCGGTGGCCTCATTCCCACCAGTCCCGGAAAGCAGGATTGTACGCCAACGCAGCAAGTATATATTGCCTCCAATGGCCTTCACCTCGATATCATTTTTCCTCGAGCGTACCTGGATAGTGCATGGGTCAGCGACCTGCGGATACCGGTGCAGACGGAATACGTGGCCTTCGGCTGGGGCGACCGAGACTTCTACGTGGAGACGCCCACCTGGGATGACTTCCGATTATCGGTTGGACTGAAGGCGGTATTCGTGAACAGCGCCACGGCCATGCACGTCACCCGCTACCGGGGCACCCGGGATGATTGGCGGGCCCTGGAGCTATGTGAAACGCAGGCGGATACCCTGAAACAATACGTGCTGACCTCTTTTGCCAGGAATGATGAAGGAGATCTCACCTTCATCGAAGCCCCCGGTTATCCCGACCGCGATCAGTTTTATGAGGCCCGCGGTGATTACTCCTTTCTCAAAACCTGCAATAACTGGGTGAATATTGGCCTGAAACGGACCGGGGTTCGCACGGCGATTTGGGCGCCGTTTGATTGGGGGGTGCTGCGGAATGTGGGGAATTAAGGAATTAGGTTGAGGTTGAGGTTGAGGTTAAGGCCACCACCTGCAATGCATTTCGGCGGTCATGTATGCTACGGCGACCGGGGAATGTACAGTGTTCAGTGCTCGGTGTTCAATTTAGTACTGAACACTGTTCATTTTGAATAAAGCCGACTCATTTCCCAACTTGTGCGCGAGGTATATTTTACGGATATTGGTGAGACTACACGTCGATTGAAGGCTTGTCCTCACCGAAAACCAATAGCAAATGACTTCCAAGGACCAACATTTATCCGACGGTAAAAAATCCTGGCCTTCCGTACTGATCGTTAGTTTAGGAGCACTGTTGAATCTATTTTCTCTCTTTGCGGATGAGAATGGAGGTGCGTTAGTGGCTATTGGCTGTAGTTTGATCGCCGTTGGTCTGACCGTGGCCAAGCGGCGCAGGAAATCGACCGATCCGGAATGATCTCCAACTCTCCAATTCTCCAACTCCCCTTTTAGCAATGCCTATGCCGGTTAAAACCTTTTTTCTTTGGTTTTTTATCGGATTTACTCTGCAAAGTGGGACCAGCCAATCCAACGTTCCCCATGTTCAGATATCCTATTTCGGGGTGCTGGGTACGCATCCCGGCATCAAGGTTGGTATACAGTATCCGGTGGCAACCCTCAATGGCCTTTCCTCCGAAAAGCAGCTCCACCAGATAATTGCTTCGCCGAATGTGATCGTGTATTTCCACCGGCGCAATCACCTGGGAGTGGGAGCGCAACTGCAGGTGGGATACCAAATGCGTCAGTTGCGGGGAATCAATGTGGATGTGATGGCGGGGGTGGGATACCTGCGAACGATCATTCCGAATACGGTGTACGATTTCGATGAAACAGGCGGGCCGGTACGGAAAAAATGGCTGGGAACCGGTCATTTTCTGAAAACGGCAGGCCTCGGACTCGGCAAAACGATTGGTAGTTCGGTGGACTCCGATTTTTGGATGATCCGCCCTACACTACTGCAAATTAGCCCTTACGGAACGGGCGACATACTAAACATGGCCATCGATGCGGGGTACTATTTTCCATAGCCGGACCATTGGGGTGTTGATGATAACCCTGGTGGTGGTAGGATGCCAGCGGGGTTCCGACTTCTTTTTTGTGCGCCACCAGAGGGCGATGATGCCCGTGAAGGTGGAGGGTAATGTAGGGTCGGGCACCTACTTGCTGTTGCTGCCCGGAGGACCAGCTGGTGACGGCTTGGTTAATAGCCGCCTCTTCCCCGATTTTACCCGGTCCCTGGCGGCTCGTTACGGGGTAGTGTACTACGATCAGCGCGGTTCGGGTAATTGCCGGGGCGTGTACGATACCTCCAGCCTGAGCATTGATCAATTGGTAGCTGATCTGGACCGGGTCGTGCAAACCCTTCGGGTCAGAGATCCGGAAGCGCGTATTTTCCTCATGGGCTACAGTTTTGGGGGCACCCTGGGCATGCATTTTTTGCGCAAGCATCAACAAAAGATAGCGGGCTTTATCAGCATTGCCGGCACTTTTGATCGAGCCGAACAGGCCGATCATCAGCTTCGTCTGATCGAATATATGCTGCAGCAATGGGTTGCCAACGGGGAGCTTGCTACCTACGAAGCCATGAAAACCGGGTATTCCTGCACCGGCGCGGACGACGTAGCTGATTGTCGGCGCGACAGTTTGGTCACAGTCCGTGCGGTGGAGGCCAAGCTGGCTACATTAGAGTCCTATAACCAAATTTCATTGTCGGATGGTGTGCTGTGGCGCCTGTTGGGGTATGCCTTTTTTTCGCAGAGTAATCCCATCACGAGTGGCCTGAT
Organism: uncultured Saprospiraceae bacterium; assembly: GCA_964342305.1. Taxonomy (GTDB): domain Bacteria; phylum Bacteroidota; class Bacteroidia; order Chitinophagales; family Saprospiraceae; genus DT-110. The sequence continues at coordinate 41,873 of CAYFGK010000034.1, forward strand.
GGAGGGGCAGAGTGGTCAGTACTTCGAAGGGGAGTTTGGCCGGCAAATGATCACTGACTGGGCTGATGCCATCGACTTGCCGGTGCTGCTGATCAATGGACGCTACGATACGAATGTGCCCTTTTTCGAGGCCCGGGATCTGTACGAGCGACTGGGTACGCCAGTGGCACAAAAAGAGTTGGTGATTCTGGAGCAATCCGGCCATTTACCCATGCTGACGGAGCCGGAGGAGCTGGCCAGGCGAATCATTTCCTTTGTGGAGGGGGGTTAGGAGCCGTGGGGCAACAGGTTGAGATTCTGGTACAGGCATACACTGGACAATAAAACCTTGTCTTTTAGTTGTGGATAAAGGTCCAAGGGTCAAGGACCAGTCTAAACCTTAACCTTAACCTGAGCCTAAGGCTTCGTTTTACAATGATTGATATCCGAAAATTTACGTATGTGCCATGGGGATGGGGGCTGTACCGCTCTTCAGGGTTTGCCTTTCGGCAAAAGGGTAGGTAGGAGGTTGAGGTTCAGGTTCAGGCTGAGGCATTCAATGGATAATAAAACCTTGTCTTTGTCATTGTATCGTGCACACTGATCGAAGGATTAGGTTGTTTACCCTTAAAAAGTAGATTTTCTACAGGAAAGCATGCAGTATTTATTGATTAAAGCCAACCGTGGCTAATGAATAATTATTGTTATGAATAAAGAAAAACCAAACAAAGACATGGACTGGGCCAATGAGGCCGATGCAGAGCGGCATACCTCCGAATGGTTTGGTGCTATTTTACGGTACTTCTGGTACTTAGGAAAGAGGAAATTTGATGATCTATACACTCGGGAAGAAATGAAAAGAAATGTACGTGCCGGGTGGTTGTTTAGAGTGTTTATCGTACTTGTAATTTTTTTTATTGGGTATTTATCAGTGATTGCGGGGTGAAATGTATTTTGGTGGTTAATGATACTAAATCGCAATAGTTTTAAATATGGGATTAGAGGCTGTAGAGTTATTGTTTCGGTTGGAGGTGGAGTTTGGTGTAGAGATACCCGACATGGAAGCAGAGAAAGTCTACTCAGTTGACGATACTGTAGAATTCGGTGATTTACCTTTGGTTAAAAGCTACTGGAACTCAGAAATGAGTATTGATGAGCCAGATGTAAAGGGAATGATCTTGTCGATGTATGCGGCCTACTTATGGACATACTGAAATTCTGGCGTTTTTGTTTTCCCTAAAACCATACTTGGAGTTGAAAAATAAGGAGGGAAAAACGGCTCTTGATCCTGCTATGGAAACGGTCAGATGGGAACGACAGAGCTGTTAAAAGACCATCTATTATGAACCTGTCATTGATTGTACTTAAGACTGATAATGTAGCAGGATTAGTTTCGTTTTACTCTAAACTTGGATTAACGTTCGAAGAACATCAGCATGGTAAAGGGCCAGTTCATTTCGCAGCTGAGATAAATGAAACTGTCTTTGAAATATACCCTTTGGCTAAAGGGGGCGCAAGACCGGATGATACCACCCGGATAGGTTTTGCCATTAAAAATCTGGATAGGATGGTACTAGGTTTAGAAAAAGAAGGAGTAATAATTATAAGCCAGCCAAAATGGAGAGCTTGGGGGTATACTGCAGTAGTTGAAGGTATTGATGGAAGAAGAATTGAATTGACTAATATTGAAAACTAGTGCGGAGTGAGCAGCTGGATGCTCAAGAGTGCCGGTCGGCGGGCGCCGAAGCTACCCTGCGGAGGGGCTAGGCACGTTCTAAAGGTCGTTCCCATACAGGTTTTGCCCATGGAGAATTACCTCCGTTCGTGGAGTGAGTCTGATGACCAGTTACTCAAAACTTTTATGATAATCAATAAGGTAATTAGTTAAACAACAAGAGGTTTTCTATTCCCGGTCAGCCAGAAAGGTTCAAGGTCCGGTCTGAGTCTGAACCTTAGTCTTCGTGTTGATGATTGATAACCCTAAAAGAAAGATGAAATATCTAATTGTGGCGCTGGTCCTTTTTTGTGTTTCTGTAGTGGAGGTAAAAGGCCAGGAGGAGATACGAATTACTGCTCTTTCTGATTCAGTAATAGCGAACAGTTGGGCGGCCAGGCTAACCGATCAGATGGAGGCAGACTCCGCAAAGCAATTCGCAAAGAGGGATATAGAAAACCAGACACCTTTTCTGTTGGTTGATGGCGGTGCTAGCCCGGCTTTTACATTTGACCAGTTGTATTTTGAAAGGCGGTACAAGGTATATTATTACCGAAATAGTTGTCTTTTCCCAGATCCAAAGATTGCCATGGCATACAATATTACGATTTTGAATCACAGCCATGAACGGTAAGGTGAAAGTTTCATCGACCGTATTAGTGAAGGTGTTTTCGGCTTGGAGGAGTGGAAGGACAAGAAGAGTGAAAAAAGAGATTAATGTTTGGTTAGACTTCCTGATTTATTGATCACTCCAACACCAAATACTCGTGCTCAAAAAAGCTTTCTTCCTTCTCATCACCGCAGGCCTGCTCCAATGCCTCATCACGGCCTGTTGTCCGGATCCGGTCACCTTTTACAGCCGGATCACGGGATTGTTGGTGGAGAACTACAACCTCCAGACGGTAATGGCGGATAGTGCCCGTGTCTCACCATCAGATTACCGGATCAAACTGACCTTTGAAGAGGAAACCTTTGCGAAAGCAGCCCCGAAGTTTGATTTATTCCCGTCTGCTTACGCAACGTCTTGCGAAAATGAATACGGTGGGATCCAGTCGGAGATTACCTCGCTTTCCATTTCTGCCAGCAAGGATATAATGGGCACCCCCGCCGGGCAGCCGATCGGGTATGACCAATTCCGGGTGTATTCTACTGCCTTTTTGGACGAGCCCGACAATGATCGGATCACCATCGAGGAATGGCTGGCCATACTGAATAGCAGTGACCTCTACACCTTTGAATGGTTTTTCGCGATCAATAGGAATATTGAAACGGAGGAATTCGTCTCCTTCCGCATTTCCCTGGAGCAAGCCGACGGGAGCACGTTTGAGGTAGAAACGGGAGCGGTGGGATTTGAGTGACCGGCTCCGAAAACAGGCACCTGCCGACTTTAAATTCACTATCTTGAACTAGCCTGTTAAACTTCCACAATACAGCCCTCAAGAGTTTATGCCTTTTTTGGAGCCCGTTCTAGGAGGAACCTTACAGCATAATGCAGTGTTTTCTATCTTGAAAAGTCTGACAAAAGTATATGAGACCTATTCTAGAAGACAATCTCGAACGTTTAGTGCAAATCTGTCAAACCAGACAAGTAAAAAAACTGTACACGTTTGGGTCCGTAAATACCGAGGAATTTCATGAGGAAAGTGATATCGACTTGCTCGTCGAATTCGAAACCATATCACTTGAAGAATATGCTGACAACTTTTTTGAAATGTGTTACGACCTTGAATCTCTATTCGGAAGAACAGTTGATTTAGTGACAATAAGAAGTGTGAAAAACCCAATCTTCAAAGAAGAAATAGACTCAACAAAACAACTTTTGTTTGATGCTGAAAAGGTTACAGTAGATGGATAAGAGGACTCAACTTAAAAAATACCTCTTGGATATCTCAGAATCAATTTCCCACATCGAAGAATTTACCGCCGATGTGACCTCTTTTTTTGAATACGAGGAAGACCTACTAGTTAAACGAGCAGTTGAAAGAGAATTGGAAATCATTGGCGAGGCTATGCGCAGGATTCTAGACCTGGAATTGGGAGTGGAAATTCAAAATTCGAGAAAAATAGTAGACTTAAGAAATCGCGTAATTCACGGATATGACAAAGTGGATGACGCGGTAATCTGGGGAATATTAAAAAGGCATATCCCAATTTTGAAAGATGACATTGAAAGCCATTTAGAAGAGGAAGAATGAATAACTCGGCTCCGAAAACAGGCCCTCAGTGACTTCAAATCGCAATGTTGACCAAATTCATTAACCACCTCCGAAGCAGCCAACGCCAGTTTATGCCTGTTTTCGGAGCCAGTCCTTCACCACCATGGCCAGCGACCAATCTTTCGTAGACTATGTAACCGGGCAAATGGCCGGGGCCGGCGATATCATTGCCAAAAAGATGTTCGGCGAATACGGGCTGTACGCCAATGGAATCTTCTTCGGCGTGATCTGTGACAATAAGCTCTTCGTGAAGCCCACCGCGGGCGGACGCCAGTTTATCGGTGAGGTAGTCGAAGCCCCGCCCTACGAAGGCGCCAAGAACAGCTTCCTGATCGAAGACCAGGTCGAAGATGCCGACTGGCTGTCCGAACTCGTGACCATCACCACCGCTGAACTTCCACCGCCGAAGAACCGGAAAAAGAAGAAATAATCAGAGGACGGCTACCCAAGGGGACAGTACCTATCATTCACCATGTGTCGGGCAGATATGGTCAGAGTTCGTTATATTCCACCTAAACGACACCGTTTTGGTGATGTGTATCTTTCATCCAATAAAGATGTTGACTATGAGAGCTTTGTCCTTATTCCTATGTAATTTATTTTTACTTCCATTGGTCTTTGGACAGCATCCAACAGTAAAAGAAGCCTATATTCATTTTACGGTACAAAATGCAAGTTCGGGTACAATTAGTATTGTAAAAGATAATTATTCGGATGTCAACAGGCTGTTTGGGAATAAAGGCAGAGATGTTGTCCCAATGATAGATGGCGCTGGTCAGTGGTCATGTGACCTCTCCGAACCCAAATTTATTACCACTTTTTATTATGACAGCATTGTTGACCGTAACTATAAATATGTTTTTTATTTATCGCCGGGAGATGAATTGAATTTTTCGTTCGATTCGAAAAATCCGGAAGACACGTATGCGGTAAAGGGGAAGGGGAGTAATAATAATCAACCAGCTATTCAAGCGGTCATTCAGGATGATTTAGATCTGAAATTTTATAAACGCGATTCATTGCCCTATGATGTATTTAGCGCTATAACCCTGCAAAGCAGGGACTATCAAAAGATATTGGATGAATACATTGCAGAGCATCAACCCTCAAATGAGTTCCGGAATGATTATTCGATGTATGTGAAGTATTTCGACATGTGGCGCTTTGTTGAATCCAAAGGAATTCAACGTTTTTCAGCAAGAGATCCGTTTCTAAGAAACGAACGGGAATGGCAGCGTATAGCGGATTCAATTATCAATATAGTTCCTGTTTGTAATGACAGCATGTTGCGTTTTGATGAGTACAACTATTTTTTATACGATTATCTGACCAGAGTTAAGGAAAGACTATGGCGCCATCCTGATTTGCTAATGGAGTATTATGGTACAGCTTCCAAAGAAGAAGCAATAAAGGCCAGGAATGCGGATCCGGAAAATCGCTTAAAGGAACTGATCGTTCAAAAACACTTCACGGGAAAAACGGCGGAATATTTGTACGGGACGATTTTCAAGGCAGCAATCCATGCAAATGAAGATAATATTCCGGAAATATTTTCAAGGTTCAAACAGAAGTATCCTGAGAGTTCATATTTAGCCTACATTGAAGAGGACATACGCATGATTGAGGCTCGAAGAAACCGTGGCCTTACGGAGGATATGATTTTCGTAGATAATCCGGAATCATACCGGACATTTGATGATGTTTTAAAGCTTGCAAAGGGAAAGACTATTTTGCTGGACATGTGGGGAACCTGGTGTGGGCCCTGCCGTTCCGAAATGTCCAGGAATTCGGAGGCCATTAAACGTCATTTCAAGGATACGGAATTGGATTATTTGTACATAGCCAACTTCGATGAAGAGAGGGAAGCAAAATGGAAAGAACTGGTCTCCTATTATGGGCTAACCGGCACTCATTTACTGGCAAACACGGATTTAACAGATAACATAATGGATAGACTTCAAAGTACAGGGTACCCAACATATGCCATAATCAAGAAAGATGGTACTTTCGAGTTGTCTAATGCTGGATTTCCAATGGATAGGGACGTTTTAATTCAACAATTAGAGGAAGCGCTGAATCATCAGTAAGTAACCATCATTCTTAAATTACCGCTTCGTATCGGTATACCTGTTTTCGAAACCAGTTCCCACTATCATGAAGTACGCTTACACCATCCTGTACGTAGAACAAGTAGAAGAGACGCTGAACTTCTATGAAAAAGCCTTTGGGTTCCGGCAGAAATTTATCACGCCCGAAAAGGATTACGGGGAACTACTCTCCGGTGAAACGACCTTGGCATTTGCCTCGATAGCTTTGGGGGAATCCAACTTTAAACAAGGTTTTCAACCCATTCCTAAAAGTGGTAAACCCATGGGTGCCGAATTGGTCTTTACCACCAATGAGATCGATACTGATTTTCAAAAGGCACTCGACGCGGGCGCCGCCGAGTACGAACCCATCACCCAAAAACCGTGGGGACAGCGGGTAGGTTATGTACGGGATAATAATGGGTTTCTGATCGAGATATGTACGCCCATAGCGGCCTAGAGGTCCATTAAAGCCAGAGTCTTGATAAAATAAAAATAGAGCAAAAAAGTAGGATCAGCCGGTGTAATTCAAATAGATAGTTCGATGGATAGAATTATAGGTTGAGGATAAGGTTCAGGTTGAGGTTTGCCTTGAATACACTGTAATCTAAGTTATTTGAAAATATGGGTAGGGCATTTTGGTAAAAGACAAGGCGCGAGGAGGGAGCATAGCCTTAGCTACGCGACTAACGAGCAACGAAGTATTTTGCCGAAAGGCACAGCCATAAATCAAAGTTACTTAGGTTCCAGTGTATTGAACCGTGGCCCATGGACCTTGGTCCAAAAAAATCCATATGAATACCTTTTCCAAAACATGCATCTCCTAAACTGATCGCGATCCCTACTGTTTGGCCTTCCCACCATCGATCCGTATGCGTGTCTTGGGAAACGACTCCGGATAGTGCTCGCGAATAAACTCGATCAGCTTCTCCCGTATGTGTACCCGCAGGTCCCAGGCGGTGGGCGAATTCTTGGCACTCACCAGAATGCGGATCTCCACCGAATATTCCTTGGCTTCGGTCACCTGTAGTACGTTGACGTTACCGTCCCAGAGGTCGGTTTGGTGCAATTGGCGGGTGAGCTCCTCCCGTAGTGCCTGAAAGGATATGGAGTAATCGGTGTAGATAAAAATGGTACCAATAATATCGGCGCTGCTCCTCGTCCAGTTTTGAAAGGGATTTTCCAGGAAGTAGGTAGTGGGCAGTACCAGCCGCCGCCGGTCCCAGATGCGCACCACGATGTAGGTGAGGTTGATCTCTTCGATCCAGCCCCATTCGTTTTCCACGAAGACCGCATCCTCAATGCGAAAGGGCTGGGTGAAGGCGATCTGTAATCCCGCCAGCACGGTGATGATCGCCTTCTGGGCGGCGAGGCCAATAATGATCCCCGCTAATCCGGCCGAGGCGAAGAGGCCCAGACCGATCTCCCGGATCTTCTCGAACGACAGCAGAATAAAACCAACGGCAAAGAGGATGATCAGGAAAATGGTCAATCGCTCCAGGATATTGATCTGGGTATGCACCTTCCGGGATTTGAGGTTATCCTCGGTGGATATGTCGTATTTCTGCAGGATGGTGGCCTTGGCCAGTTTTACCACCGTGAAAAGCGTCCACGACAGGAAGAGGATAACGAACAGATGGTTCTGATCGACCAAAAAATCAAGAACGACGCTATCTGTATTCGGGAGCGACCGCAGAAGGGCTTCCAGGAACACAAATAGCAGGGTCAGCGTCAGCGGAAGGATCATCCGCAGGTAATATTTGCGCATAGTAACAGGACTTTGGGTTTCCCTAGAAATTAATCCTAAAAAACGAGAAGGGGAAATTGGTTCGGTGGAGTAGGATTTGAAAAGGCGCAGTGCACGATGCGTAATGATGAATTACTGAAAAGCGAAGCAATTTCTGTTTTGGCGTATTGAATCAAATCATTGGCCGAAAGGGTCAAGCCGACCGCCGCCAAAACCGGCAATTTTACCTCAGTTATTCATTTAAAAGTATTCATATCATGAAAACACTCAACCTCATACATGCCGGCATAAGTTCGTTGGTGGTATATACCATCGGAATCCTGGCCTTTGTGGGCTCCTATTTTGTACCCCTTATGCAGGATCCTGACCTGCAGGCCAATTTCGTACTCATGGTGGTTCTGGCGCCCGCCGCTTTCGTGGGGGCATATTTGTACTACCGTCGGGGCCACGATACCCACGGCGGACTGGTGGGGGCTACCATGTTCACCGGTGCTATTGTGCTGGATGCACTCATTACCGTTCCGGTGTTCATTATCCCCAACGGAGGGACCTATCGCACCTTTTTCGGGGATCCCGGCTTCTGGCTGATCGGACTGGAATACGTAGCGGTGGTGATAATCTACGGGCAATGGCGGGTGAGGCAGGAGCCGGTCCGGGAAGTTGCCTAAGAGGAGCAGTTATCAGAATCATCGATTCACCCACCTACCCCGTATCAAGGTTTTTTTGGATCGGGTTATACAATCCAATAGAATGAGATTCAGAATAGCTACCAGAAATGATGTGTCAAAGATAGTGGAATTGATCGCTGACGATAAACTTGGGCGAGACAGGGAACATTATCAAAGACCATTACCGACAGAGTACCTCACTGCTTTTGAACACATAGATGCTGACCAAAACCAGGAACTCATCGTGGTAGAAAACGATCACGCTGAGGTTATCGGTACGATGCAATTATCATTTATCCAATATCTGACGTACCGCGGTGGAATCAGGGCACAAATAGAGTCGGTCAGGATAAGAAAAGACCATAGAAGTCTCGGAATCGGGAAGTCTATGGTGGAATGGGCAATCAAGAGAGCAAAAGAACGACATGCGCACCTCTTACAATTGACAACTGATAAAAAGAGGCCAGAAGCCATCAAATTCTATAAAGAATTGGGGTTTAAACCTACTCACGAGGGAATGAAACTCCACTTTACCTAAAAACGGTTGTGTTAAAGGCTGGTCGGTGATCCTAATTAGGTCATTCGTTTTCCTCGTTTCAAAACATCAGTTGTAAGTCAGGCAGGTCTTCCGGGGCTGCCCCGGCTCTTTTTCAATACATAAAACCAGTACAAGAGGAACTTTTGTGCTGGTTTTCTGCATTCTGTGTTCATGGAATACAAAATCGAACCGGTAGATAAGTCTGACTACCCGGAAATCGTGGAGGTATGGGAAGCCTCCGTTCGGGCTACTCACCATTTCCTGCGGGAAGAAGACATTGTTTACTTCAAGCCGCTCATCCTGAACACTTATCTGGATGCGGTGGAACTCCGCTGTGTGAAAGATGGAGGCAACCGGATCGTCGGCTTCCTCGGAGTAGCCGGAGAAAATCTGGAAATGCTGTTCCTGCATCCCGATTTCCGTGGCAAGGGCATTGGCGCCACTTTACTCCGGTACGCCATCCACCAGCAGCGCATCACGAGGGTGGATGTCAACGAGCAAAACGAGCAAGCTGTAGGCTTTTACGAGCACGCTGGTTTTACCACCATTGCTCGTTCGGAGTTGGATGGTACGGGTAAACCCTATCCGATCTTGCATATGGCATTGTTGGGTTAGCGGTTTCAGACTGCCTTATTTTCAAAGATTTAAAGTTTATTTGATTCATGAAAACAACAGATAATTCATCAACCGATGCCCCCAAGGCCGTGAAAAAGAAGTCTCATCCTTTCTGGCAATGGTTCTGGCTCTCGTTCCTGGTAGGGTCTCTTGCTTATGCCTGGTATTCCTTTTATGTGCCGGCCAATGATGTAGTCTGGGCTGACGATACAGTCTCTGCGCGTAAAATAGCCAGCGAATCCGACAAAAACATGCTGCTGTTTTTCACCGGGGAGTGGTGCGTACCGTGCCGAATTATGAAGCGGGAAATTTTTGCGGATAAGGAAGTCATGAAAATCGTCAATTCGCAAGTAGTACCGGTAATGATCGATATTGATGATCCCGATGCGGCAGAGATCGTCCAGCAATACCAGGTGGGCGGTACACCCATAACCATTTTTACGGACCCCGATGGACAAGTACTTGATTACGCTGTTGGCAAGATCGGAAAAGCGAAGTTCCTCGAAATGCTTGATGGTTTGGGTGGGGCGGGTTCTTGATCGCGGGTGGAATCGGATTACCCGAATCGCAATAACTTGTCCGTATTTCCTCATCATACCCACTTAACCACCAGCCGATACTTGGAAAAGGAATACTTGCTTTAAAATTCATCACTATATGAGAAACGTATCGTTATGGATCCTCCTGGTACTGGTGTTCCTCCAGGGGTGTGTTAGTAGTAACCGGTTTTCAAATACCACCCTGGTAGAATCGACCCCTTTAAAGCACCAGAAGGCTACCGGCCAGTGTTGGAGTTTTGCGTCCACCTCTTTCCTGGAAGCGGAGGCGTTGCGCCTGGGTTATGGAATCCCGGAACTTTCCTCCTTCTTTTTTGTGTACCACACCTACCTGGAAAAAGCGGAAAACTATCTAAAAAAGAAGGGAACATCGGATTTGATTTTTGGGGATCTCACCTTTTCGGTGCTTGAGTCTTTCGAAAAGTACGGTGCCGTTCCGGAGTCAGTATACGATGGCAATCTGAGTGGTGTCGTATCCAGAAAACAAATGTACGCTCGATGGGCAGAAGAGGATGAGATGAATGCCCTGATTGAATCTACGCTGGATTCGCTCATCGATGCAGGATCAGGCGTGGATGAATCGGTGGAAATTGTAGAACAAATACTGACGGAGTACATTGGCCACATTCCCGAAGACTTCGAGTACAAAGGGGAGACAATGACCCCAAAAGCCTTTGCTCAGCACTTTTTACCCCTGCAGGTCAAGGACTACGTAGAATTGACGTCCTACACTCACCATCCGTTTAACGAACAAATAGTACTGGACATTCCCGCAAACTGGAGGCACAAAAGCTATTTAAACCTTCCGATAGATCGTTTTATGGGTACTATCGACCATGCTTTACAAAATGGGTATACCCTGGCCTGGGATGGCGATGTTGGCTCAGACGGAGGTTTTAGGGATAATGGATACGTCAGGGTGAAAGGTGAATACGAAGACCAAAGCGAAATAAGCCAGGAACACCGGCAAAGTGCATACAATCGAAAAACCACCACTGATGACCACAACATGCATTTGGTTGGCTTGACCTATGACCGGGACGGCCAAAAGTTTTACCTGTTAAAGAATACCTGGGGCAAGAACAGAGGGATGGACGGCATATATTATTTATCGGAAAACTACTTCAGGTTACGAACCATTTCCGTTACGGTCCATAAAGAGGCCGTTCCTGCTCGGGAAATGGGCAGTTGAGGTATGATGGCGGTCGATCCTCTAGTGAAGCGGATCAAGAATCAATGATTTTTCGTTTTAACCTGGATT
>CAYFGK010000035.1:0-52943 GCA_964342305.1 uncultured Saprospiraceae bacterium
TGCATCCTGGCCAGGAACCAGAGGCGTCAGGAAGATGATCCCGTCTTCGTCGTCGGATTGTGGTGTATCCAGGTCATCACCCTCACTTTCTTCGGTTGGTTGGCCATCACTTTCGGTATCCACCAGAGCACCCAGATAAGTCAAAGGCGTCACGGGAACCCCGTGGCGAGGACCATTATTTTGCAGAAGCGTATTAAAGTCGTTCGGACCGGTACCAGCGGTTACATCCGGAAGGTCACCGTAGTCGGAACCGCGGCGTTCCACCAGGAAGTCTTCGACCTCACCGTCGGGTGCTTGTCCGTAAGCATCCAACCCATCTTCGGAAGTGATCCGAATACGTACCCCGATAGAATCAGAGGTTGGGATAGCAGGAACGATATAATCGATATCTGCCGTACCGGAGCTTTGGAATGGAACCGCAACCACTCGTAATTCATCATCATCCAGGAAGTCCCCATCGGCGTTCCAGTCGATGAAGGCCATCAGATTGGCCGGTACGTCCAGATTATTGGTGTATGGTACCTGCAATCGGATCGGATCACCCGAAACGATAGGCAGGGGCGTATTAGTGGTTTGATCGACGAAGTTAAGATCAGAAAGATCTTCATCGTCCACCAGGTTATCATCATCCCCCATCGCTTTCTGTTCGGGCTGCCCCTGAATTTCGGCATCCGGAACGGTCAGACCAATGTACAAGGCCGGGAAGGTATCGGTTGGGGTAATAACGGAGGTAATTTTGTGGCTTGGTCCCGGTTGACCACCCTCGGCATCGGTAATGTAGAGTGGTTCGGGCAGGTCACCCCAGTCGTAGCCGACAATATTCACGAACATATCTTCGACCTCACCGTAGATGGTGGTATCGGCGGCTGGACCGAGCGAGGTCGTAGCTGAGATACCCTCCAGTTGCGCATCCGATAAACGGAATCGGGTAGCTACCCGGTCGGGAAGTGGATTAGGTGTTTGCGGTACATTAAAGATCACTTCGTACACCCCGCTGGCACCGGAAGGAATGGTTACCACCGCTGCTTTTTGGTTGGGGAATGCATCTTCGAAGCTACCATCGTCGTTCCAGTCTGCAAAACCGTAGAGGTACGCATCAGCGCCAGTGGTGTTCTTCACGACCACCTCGAACACTGCTTGCTGACCGCGAATGATGGAATCCGGAGGCGTAACACCATCTTCATCGTCAATACCATTCACATCGTCACCAAAGGCATTCGCTTGTTGCTGACCGTCGGCTTCGGAATCAGTCGTGATACCAATCGCCAGATCCGTCAGGATCTCGTGGCGTGGTCCCCGGGTACCGTCCAGCGCGTAGATGGTTTGGTAATCCTGGTTAGCTGCGGCCGCAGTTAAGTCAGGTAAATCCCCGTAATCGAAAGCAAAGAGTTCGTCGATGAAGAAGTCTTCCACTTCACCGTTACGGGCGTGGCCATAGGCATCCAGCACATCCTCCGTCGAAATACGAACGCGGACAGCTTTAGGACCGGAAGGCGTCGTGGCGGGAATGTCCATCACAATGTCCGCACTTGTCTGTCCGAAAGGAGCCCCGACTTCGAATCGCTCATCAGTGTTGTTAAAGACACCATCCTCATTCCAGTCCACAAAGGCCAGAATGGTTGCCGTTACATCGGGTAGGTTATTGATGTAGGGCACAGTCAATGTGATGGTGTTACCAGCGATCAGGGTGTCGCCGGTCAGCGGATTGGTGAAATCGGCGGATGACAGAACTTCATCATCATTGCCATCGGTATCGTCACCATCAGCATTCGTAGAATATTGGCCGAACAACTCGGCGTCGGGTATGTCGGCAGCATTGGCACCGATAAATACGGGTATCTGCATATTCTCAACGGCCGGATCGGGGTCAACATCGATCATATCGATCCGGTGAGAAGGTCCTTCAACGCCGCCCACCACATCGGTCAGGTATTTGCCTTCCGGCAAATCACCAAAATCGCGCAAGTGGTAGGTGATGCGTAATTCGTGCTGCGCTGATGGTGCAAAGACTACACCGTGGAATTGCAGGACCGGAATATCAAAGTCAGAACCTGACAAGGATAAACCAACCTGGAACAACCCATCAGGAGCAGAGCTACCTCCTTCCAAACCGTTAAGTGCATTGAGGCGACGTTGCACGTCGATCACTCCGGTGGAACCGAGATCGGTCCAGGCACCCGTGGTAGAGGCAGAAATTGTAAAGTCATTATATTTTTCATCGAACAGGTCCTGGAAGACCACATCGTTGTATCCCTGGAAGTAAGGACCGTAATTAGGGTCCTCTACCCGAGTTACATCGAACTGCAGATCACCGGTGGCACTGATCAGTGGCACACCCCTTGCAATATCCGCCGTGGTCACTACTGGCCCACAGACTACCCTTGAACTTTGGGCAATCGAAACGGGACGATATTCCACGCGTTCGATAACGGCTTCGGCCGGAATCCCCATATTCGCCAGGTCGAACCGCACGTAGCCCCGCATCTCCACATTCTCGTTGTTTTGTGGAATTTGCGGATTACGCAGACGACCTACGGCAATGCCATCGGCATCGGTCAGGTGAATATCGGATGCACAGGTATTACCGCCACCAGTTTGGGTAGCATTCTGGAAATACCCGCTTTCTCCACCGTTCACACTGGAAATGGTGGAAGGCACCTGCCCGGCGATAACATCGTCGGGGATCTCCACATAGGCGATGGGGCAGTTGGGAATCGCATTCGATTCACACCCACCGGCGCTGACCCGGATGTTTTCGTAATCACCCTGAGCTGCCGGATCGATCGAGATAGTTGCTCCGGAACCGGCAGTATGAGGAACGTTGGTAGTTACCCCGCCATTGAAATCATAGGAGAGGGTATAATCAACGGTCGGATCATAATTATTGATGGTAACTGTAATGCTACCCGATCCACCGGGAGTCGTTGGCTGGGTTTTAGCTACCGATATAGAAGGTGCTTCCTGAACATCGTATTCCACCTCAATGGTATCGGAATAGCAAAGGGTCGTGGTGGAAAACGCACGAACATAGTAGCTACCATCCGTGGTAGGTGTAACATTCGGCTCGAATGTCACGTCGGGCGTCGATGACGGACTAGCCGGCATGGTCGCATTTTCATCCAGGAACCACTGGTAAACCACTCCCGCCGGAGGCGGAGAGGTATTTTGCAGGCTGAGGATAAAGTTAGTGCTACCTACACAGAACGGCGTTCCGGCGGCAGCCGGAGCGATGGGATCGGCCGGTGGTGCCGGATCATTCAGCGTAACCACAATTTCATTGGACGGACATTGGCTGTTGGTATACAAGCCATTTACCTCTAACAAACTGATGGTGTATTCTCCGGAACGTAGCAACTGGATAGTAAACTGACCATTTTCGTCGGTCGTTATAGTATCCCCGTCTACAAAGGACCAGAGCACAGGTCCGGGTTCATTAGGATTGGCATCGAGACTCAGCTCGTATTTTAAGTTAGGCAGCAATCCTCTGACCAGGATCTCTCCATCAGATCCACCACACTGAGTGGGATCGGTCGTTTCGAAGGAGATATTATCACTGGGTATGCTGGGGATAGCACCGAATGCACTGGCTGCAGTGCACTGCTTTCCGTTACGGGTTACTGTAAGTACTGCCCGGTAGCGGCATTTGGAGCTGGCATGGTTGATCATTACCTGCTCGGTCGAACCTGTTCCAAGGGCCGTAACCGCTAAATTCATGCTGGAAAGACCATTCGTGGTTCCGGCAAAAACATCGTACGATCCACCGTTATCGACTGCAAATACGCCATTGACAAAATTGGTCCCTAAACCATTACGGTCAGAGTAGAATACAAAGGCTGGCTCGGGTGCATCTTCAACAACCCCAACGGAAGTCATTCCCAGGCCATTCTCAGTACCCACGAAAATGGTGTTTCCGGCTATTTTCAGGCTGTAGATAAGTTGTGGAGTGGGCAGGCCGGATACTAACTGGCGATAGTTGTACCCGCCATCCGTTGAATAAGCGAGCCCCAGGCCTGTGGCCAGGTAGATGGCCCCGTCAGCAGTGACATCAATATCGCGAATATCAGTACTCGGCAGGCCATCGACCAATCCATAGGTTTGGAAGGAACCGGCCGAACCGCGACGAATAGCTACTCCTGAGAAGGTCGCCACGATGATCGTGCGGTCGCCTCCATCGTCAATTACGTGAATGGCACGACCTCCCTGCCCTAATAAAGGTACCGGGTTAAAGCTCGCGCCGGAGTTATTGGATTCGTACACGCCCATCGATGTAACCGCATACACATCGCCGTTGATGGCGTAGATATCATTGACCGGCTGGCCAAATACGGTCCGGGCGACAAAAGCTCCACCGGGGCTGGTAGCTACCGAGAAGCCATTTCCGGAGATGGCATATACATCATTGCCCACCGCATCAAAGAAGACTTTGCTTACGAAAGGGTCAACCAAGCCGGACGTTATTCGGGTGAAGGTAGCTCCTCCATTCAGTGAACGAAGCAGCCCGTCACCGGAACCAGCAAAAATATTGGTACCCGTCGGGTCTCCCGCAATACTGGAAATAAAATTGCTGGGAAAATCCAGGCGGTTGATGATCGTATCGTAACAGAGCGACTCCCACTGGCGGGTGAGGTTACCACCGTAGAAATCATTGGAACTCGGAACGGCCGAGAAGTTATACATTCCGTCACAGGTAGTCGCGGAGAGCGGTCCCTGGATGTTGCGTATTTCCGGAATGGCAAACGGGCCGTACTCGCAACCAATGATTTGAGGGTTGGTCGCTTCGATGCGAACCTTGTATTGACTTCCGCCCGGTTGATCGAAGGGAATAATACCGAATACCGGTCCATCGACATCAGTTGAGGCGATACGACCGATTATTGTGTTGTTTGCGGGGACTGAGAAATCACCATCCGGTGCACTCAGCACAATGCGAAATTCATTACCGGCATTAAAGAATCCGGCCATTTCGTTGCTGCTGTACATCAACTCCAGGAGCTCACCCTGGCAGTAGGTCCGACTCAATGCGGGGAATGGATCGGGATCCGAAATAGTCAATCCGCGAATTTCCACATCATCATCGGTGGCTTCGCCCGGGGTAAGGAATCCACTGGTCGTTTCTACCCGAAACTCATAGCCCGTGCCCGACGGTGTAGCATCGGGAATAACCGCTTCAATGCTACCCGATACGGAACTCGGACCAGATGTGCTGATCGATCCCCCGGTTATGGTAGTCATAACCGTTGCTGCAGTAAGGTCAGTAAACACACCATTTTCGTCACTGATTCGTACCTGGATCATACCATTACCACCGGCTGAAAAGCCCTGACCGGTACGAAGACACTGGGCGGTGTACTCAATTTCAATAGTATCACCCGGGCAGTAGAAATCTTCCTCATCAACCACACCATCTGTTTCCAGACTCGGAGCAATTACGGTGAGGTTTTCGGTGTCACCATCCGTAGTTGCTCCCTGGGTAGCCGTTAAGGTAACCGGCAGAGAGCCGGATCCGGAGGTGAAACTGATCGTCAGGGAACCTGAGCCACCACCGGAACCACTGCTAACGGTAACATTAGTGCTACCGGCAGAACCCGTCTGACCATTTAATGAGGAGGTAACGCTTACGTTACCGTCAGCCCAACCACCGGAGAGCGTGAAATTAACGGTCACCTGATCTTCCCAACAGGTGGGGGACATACTGAAATTATCGATTTCAATAATTTCCTGTCCGCTTAGGCTGGAAAAACCAAAGCCAAATACCAATAAGAGCAAGGGCCTGAAAAAGAAGGCCAAATCTATTTTTGGCAAGGCCTTACGGGTAATGGGTACAAAATTTTTCATGAGCGTATTTGATTATGACAAACAGCAACAGCGTGCTCGTTTTTACAAGATTTTAGGACCCCGCAGATTTCTGCAGTTGTAATATTTTTTGTTCCACTGATTTCCAATACGGATTGTAGGTCGAATCAGAACGCAGTTTCTTAATCGTTTCTATTGGATTGTGAATCATCTCCAGCAACTGTGGGTTGTTTTTAAAATCGTACCCCTTGTTGCGCAGAGCTATTTCCGTCAGGCGAAATGTCTCTTTTATTCTCGCCTCTTCCTTTTCGAGGAATTCGTTGAAAAGTTCTTCGGAGAACAGATCCTCCATTGGGCGGTCAATATCAATGGGGTTATCCATGATATTCGGCTGCTTAAACCGGTTGTCGCCTTCGGGATGCAAGGGCGCTTCCCCTTTGAGATAGGCCGTAATACGATCGACCTTGTTTTCGATCTCCTGGACCCGGCCGGAAAGGCGGTTTTTGTGTAAACCCACTCCGATCAACACGGTGTTTACCGGACGATCCGGAGCAGCTTCCCAGGCTACTCCTACTATTTTGTGAAAGTCACCGGTGGGCAGGTCTTCGGGAGCTACCGCAACGCCAAAGCCATCATTTTTGCCGGAAGGCACTATAAAATCCCCTTCCTGCACGGGGCCGGAAACACGAACGGGGACCTGCCCTAAAAAGGCAATCTTCTCGTACAGGTGTTCTTGTTCGTCACCCGGTGCGTTACCCAATACCCCCGGACGCAGTGATACCACCTTGTAATGATCAGCCCCCTTAGTAGTGCGGGAGACCTTACCGGCGTGAATACCCACAATTTCTCCGTAAGCCAGGTCTGGTTCGCCTTCCATACGCGGCAACCATTCGGCATAGTCGCCGGCACCGGAACTATAAGACACACCCACACTGGCAATGGCATTTGCGTTGTATTCGATGGCTTGTGCAGCGAGCGCAATGGCATCCACGGCCAGGGCTACCGATTTGGCAATATCCGCACCCGCGGCCGTAAAGAACCCGGGTGCAGCCCAGGCCAGAACAATGGTAGCAATAGCTGCGCCACCTGCCGCGGCCTCACCTGCGGCCTCGGCACCGTTACCGATTCCTGTGGCAACCAGGCCAATTCCGTCAATAACGAATACGGCATTGGTGAAAATATATTCGAAAGAGCTGAGCAACTCGCCAACGGTCTGCCCTTCAATCTCCCCCCATTTGGTGCCTCCGGTAGCTTCCGGACTCCCGGCTACTCCTCCGTCGGCAAAGGTCATAAAGTTATTGGCACTGGACCGGCCGCCGTTAACCTTAATATAGATTCCCTGGTCGCTGCCCTGAACAGTCAGAGGATAGGCATTGTAGTCATCCTCTCCGCCAGTGACACCTGCCAGGATCTGCATTTGTCCGTCAGATGTAAGGATCAGACGGGTCTCTCCGTTCGTTTTTATCACTAAGTCCTGATCGTCTCTGGTACCGATGTAATGGAAAGGCGGGCGCGTCTCGGCGTTTCCGCCAATAGTCCAGTAAATAGAAGGCGCTGAACGCAACGTTAGGAGGGGATCTTCAACCAGCTCATTGGTAGTTTCGGCGTAGAAAGCGTAGGGTACTGATTGCAACTCAGAACTACTCACCAGATTAAATGCTGATTGATTGCGTCCACTGATCTCCAGGTTCAGCCAGATCGTTTCCGTTGCCCAGGGTACGTCTTGCATGGACGTATTCCCCAGGGCATTTCCATCACCAATGATGAACCGGAAAATACCCAGATCGTCGGTTTGTACACTGTGTACCTCTGAATAGTGTGCTTGTGATTCGGTTTGGTCTTTGGAAACAAAGGAGAGGCGCACGCGCATGGGCTGATTGGCCATTAGCTGCCCCTCGGAATCGTAAGCAACCCCCTGGTAATTAATCCCTACGAAGGGCGCATCCTGTGCTAACAGCCCCGCGGGGATGCAAGCCAGAATAGTGGCTACCAGAAGTACAGTAATTTGGTTTCGCATGGTGTTTGCGTTTATCGCGTTCGAGCGAACTGAGACAGAATGATGCCCCTTATTCGCCCTCATTTCGTTTAATTTGCTGATCCACTCGCGCCCACTGAGTGGCGTAGTTCGGATCGCGACGCACCTTCTTCATGAAGGGAATCGGATCATTGATCATCTCCTCCAGACCGGGGAAGCGATCGATATTGTAGCCTTTTGCTTCCAACTGCTCTCCGGCTTGTTGGAAAGCCATCTTGAAGAAGCCTTCATTTTGATCGACAAACTGATCGAATTGCTCATCGGTGATCACTTTGGTCACCGTTGTTTGCGGCTGCATTAAAGAGTTGGTAATCAGCGCCTGGGACAATTCATTATCCGTTTTCAGGGGTTCTTTACCTTCCAGGTAGCCCATAATATTATCCACCCGGTGGTTCAGCTTTTCAACCTTTTGGCTCAGGTCATTGGCATTGATACCCACCGCCACATTGACAAAATTGAGTGGTTGGTTGGGAGCTTCTTCCCAGGCCACCCCGATGATTCGGTGATAGTCACCTGCTTTCATATCGTCGGGATGAACAGCAATTCCGACTCCGTCGTTATTTCCGGAGGGAACGATATAGTCTCCCAGTGCAACCGGGCCACTTACCCGAACGGGAACCTGCCCCATGAAAGCAATCTTTTCGTAAAGGGCCTCTTCGTCATCCTGAGGGGCATTACCCAACACGATGGGTCGCATGGAAACGACCATAAAATGGTCAGCTCCTTCTGTTTCCAGAGACACTTTCCCGGCGTGGATACCTACCACTTCGCCGTAACTCAGATCGCGACTCTCCGGATCGCGCAGCAACCATTCGGCGTAGTCACCCGAGCCGGAAGCGTAGGTTACCCCTACACTGGCAATGGCGTTTGCGTTGTATTCGCCGATTTGCAGACCAAGACTGACCGACTGGGCAACCAGGGCCGCTACGTTGGCTGCAGCACCTACCGCTGCACCCGCAGCCAGACCGGAGGCGGCCAGACCACCAACTTCAATACCCGTGGCTACACTTTGTGCCACCAGAGAAGCAATGTTGATCGCGAATACGGCATTCTGGAAAATGTAATCGAAAGAGGAAAGGAGTTCGTCGAGGGTTTGTCCCTCGATTTCGCCCCATTTTGTTCCGCCGGTACCCGCCAGTTCACCCGCATTTCCGCCATCAGCAAAGGTGACGAAGTTGTTGGAGCTGGATCGGCCGCCGTTAACTTTAATATATATACCCTGATTACTACCCTGGACCGTCAGTGGGTAAGCACTGTAATCACCTTCACCTCCGTTTACTCCGCTAAATACCTGGACCTGACCGGTATTCGTAACGACCATCCGGTCGGTAGCATTGGTCTTGAAGTGCAGGCTGTTATCATCCCGGGTTCCCAGGTAGTGATAGGGCGGACGAGTATCGGAGTTGCCGGTCGTAGTCCAGTAAATAGAGGAGCCACTCCGGAGATCAACCTCGTTATCATTGACGAGTCGGTCGGCCTTTTCAGCGTGGAAGGCGTAGGGCACCGCGAACAACTGATTTTTGCTGGCCACCTTGAATCCACCGTATTGGCTGTCGAATAATTCGATCTGAAGCCAAACTTCTTTTTCTGACCAGGGCACATCAGCCAGGGTACCTTGGTCAGCTCCCCCCTTACCGATGATGAGTTGAAAATACCCTTCGTCGTTGGTCTGCACCAAATGGTTTTCCGAGAAGAATGGGTCGGCTGATAGTTCATTTTCTCCTAACGATACCCGCAAGAATACCTCCTTGTTGGCCAAAGGCAAACCTGCTTCATCGCGGGCAACACCTTGATAGTTAATACCCTGAGGCACCGATTGGGCCCAAAGACCTCCCAGGCAAAGGAGGGTAAATGTCAGGGTTAGGTATATTTTTCTCATCGAACTGATTATTGACTCGTTAGTGGAATGTTTGATGCTCCTGTAAAGCGGACTAGCCACCTACCTTCAACAATTGGTAGCTGGCCGCTTTTAATGGATCATTCTCAGGAATTAAGCGCAGGTGATAGGTGCCGGATGGAAGTTGTTCCACATTGATTTGGCGGTCACCGGCCACTAATCCGTGTATTGTTTGCAGGACCCGCCCTTGCTGGTCCAATATTTGTGCGTTGAACGTCCGTTCTTCTTTTGCCGGAAGGCGAACTGTAAACAGGTGTGTTACCGGATTCGGGAAAAAGGATACCTCAAAAGACGTTGGTGATTCCGGGATCAGGGATAAATGCGGCTGCTGAAAGCCCTCCGTTACCGAACCACTACCGTCTTCAGCGTAAGCACGTTGCACGGCTATTTCGCCGGCAGTCCAGCTTACCGTTATGCCGTTACCGGCGGAAATCCCTCCGGCCAAACCAATAACCTGGCGGTCGATGGACTGACCGCTTAGATTGGTTGAGAAAAAACACAGAATAAATGAGAAAGCCCCTACGACCCAGAAGCGGATGGTAGCGGAAGGTTGAGGAGAACCGGAAAAAACCGTGTGATTATTCCGGATAGCGTTCACAGTTAGATGTGGATACTGGTGTATACACACACCCTTGTCCACATCGCTAGGATGCGGCTTAAGCCTTTTCATGAGATACAGAGTTAGGTCGTCGTTAGTAAACTATCCCTGGGGAATTAGTACTGTGCAAGCTTAGAAAGGGTAGTGTCAAGCTATAAGTTCAGGAGTGCAGTAGTTAATTTTCCTGAGTTAAAGATACGAGGATTTATCACTATTTCAAAAGATGGCCTTTTTTACAATGTTAAAAAAATAGGTAAATCACCTAAAATCAACCAATCAGACCAGTCGGTTCAGAGGCGATCGAATCGTAAATTCAGTACTCTGCCTTCATCTAACCGGAATTCGAATACCTGGTTATTCTTTTGCTGAAAACGCAGTAAACCAACACCCTGGCCAAAAAACTCATGATCGGCCACCGGTTCTAATACACCTTTCCCGAACAGGCGGTTCGCAATAAACAGTTTTCCATCTTCTGCCACTATTTCACAATACACATCGAGTTCGGGTGCATAATACCTGCCCTCGTACTTTTGCAGGCTGCCGGAAAAAGTATATGGTTCCTCTTCTGTTACTTCCCGCGACCGCTCCCTGACAACTGGGGGTTCAAGGGCGTCGCCCAGCAATTGTTCCGCCAGGGCATTCACAATACCTGCTGAATTCATACCACTCCAGTTACCCTTAGTGATGATCATTAGCTCCTGATCGGGAAAGTAGGCCACATAACTGCGGTAACCAGCGCTTGATCCCCCATGCGACAAGCGCGGTACACCTCTCCAGTCTTCTACGAACAGTCCGAAACCGTAGCCGGTGGATTCACCGTCGTTGAGTACACCCGGGGTGCGGATCAACTCGTGAACGGCATCCGACCCGACCTGCCTGGTGCGGAAGTTACTTACCCATTTTGCCAGGTCGTGCAAGCTGGAATAGAATCCGCCCTGACCATAGGCACTGCTGACGTCGTAAACCTGGACCCATCCGTATGCCTCGTCTTCCCGGTAGGAATCAGCCCGATCGGGGAAGGTCTCCCCCTGAACATCCATAATATAAGTGTGCCCCATACCCAGCGGCCCGAAGATGCGCTCCTGCATGAACTCCTCGAATGACTGATCACTTACCTGTTCAATAATATCCGCCAAAAGCATGTACGAGGTGTTGCAGTACAACCAGCGATCACCGGGTTCAAAGTTCAATTCTTCACTGTGCTTCAGCAATTCCTGAGCCTCGAACTGGCTAATGCCGGACCCCGGATTCCCGGCCATGGCCTTCATGCTATATATCTCTCGTAGCCCACTGGTGTGGTGGATTAAATGCCGTACCGTGACGGGCTCGCCGTAATCCGGTGCATCCGGGAAGAACATACGGATATCAGCATCCAGTTCCAGCTTACCTTCATCGGCCAGCAACGCGATGGCAAAAGCGGTGAACTGCTTGGCTACGGATCCCAAATCGGAGACGGTGGATGGCGTAAATGGAATATCGTGCTCCACGTTGGCCTTCCCAAAACCCTTTACGTACAGCAGATTGTCACCACGCATTATTTGTACGGCAAGACCGGGGCCATCCTCCGGAACAAAGTCTTTGATGATGTTGGTGATGGCAGCATTATTAACTTCCGCAGAAATACCGGTCTGGCTTTCGCCAAAAAAAGGAAGGACCAGCAGCAGGGTAAAGAGTATCAGGCGCATGGCATTTTTTTGTGAATATACCGAAATTCGATTAGCGGATCCCAAAGGAGATGCCCGCCATAAACCAACGTCCCGGCATAGGTGCTCCCAGAATATCCTGGTAGGAAGCGTCAAATACGTTGTGGATCTGGACTTGCACACCAAACTGAGAAGTGATGGAGTGACTGGCCCGCACATTCCACAGGGAGTAGGATTCTTCTAATCCAGAACCGATGGATTCGGCAAAACGCGCATTGCGGACTTTGTATAGACCATTGACGGCAAAGTCAAGACCTCCTGCACTCAATATCCAATTGGTGGTAAGCAGGTGGCGGGCATGGCTGGAAATATAGACCGATACGATCCCTTCTTCATTAGTAGTATTCAGGTATGTATAGCCCAGTGAACCTCGCAACTGGCGTCGCTCGTCAAACACTTTCCCGAACCACAACTCCGTTTCTACCCCCCGCGTAACCACATCACTAATATTCTGGGCGAAAAAGTAGTTGGCTCCGTCCTGTAAATTCTGATTGTTCGGGATGCTGGTCTCATTGGTTTCCACGTAGTCGATCAAATTGCCCGACTGCCGCAAAAATCCGGTGGTTTTCCATTGCCAGGCACGCCCCAGGTTCAGATCGAAACCCAGCTCTTCCGACCAGCTGCGTTCGGCAAGGAGATCGGGATTTCCCAGGTTGCGACCGGGGGTCAGATTCGGGAGGTTGAAGGATACGTATCGCTCCGTGTAATTGGCCGCGCGAATGGACCGGCCGGCACTGGCCCGCAAGCGCAGTGCAGGGGTCGCCTGGTAGGAAGCGTTCAGTTGGGGTGTAAACTCCAGATCATAATTCTCGTCGTAGTCAATTCGGGCACTGGCCGTCAGGGTCCAGGCAGGATCGGGTTGCCAAACCCCCATTCCGTACACCCCGAAATGCCAGTCCTGATGATTGCCCCGGTCGTTACTTTCGATCGACCGGCGGTCAACCTGGGTGCCCAGGTTCATGGAAAACCGGGGAGTGAGGGTCCAGTTGTGATTTACATTGAGGTTGGTGAAGTGCGTTACGTGTTCATTAGTCGATGGGAAATCGGGACTAAAGATGAAGACATCCGTGTTGCGTTTGTGGGCGAGGTTTATATGGGTCGTGCTATTAGCTCGCGTCTTCTGTATCTGGAGTTGATTCCACCAGGTGCCCGTCGTTTCCTCCGATTTATCGAGGGCACTAGTGGTATAAAAATACCGTGCGCTAAAATCACGGTGATCATAGGCCGTGCGGTAACGCAGCTGCCATCCGTTATCCAGTCGCGTACCCAGCTGAACACCAACTGTTTTTATATCAAAGTAGTTGCGGAAGGACGATAAGGTGCTACCGTTAACCGACCGTTCGGCGATGGGTTCACCCAGGGACTGAGTCAGGTTAAAGCCGCCCGTGATAAATTGTTGTCCGCGCTGAAGCGCAAATCCCTGGCGGCCCATCAGCAGGCTGTGATCTCCATAATTTACCTGCCCTTCAATTTCGGTGTAGTCGCCGCGGTCAGGTTGAAAGGATTTCGTGACGACATTAATAACCCCGCCAACGGCATCGGCGCCGTAAATGGCGGCGGCGGCTCCGCGCAGTACCTCAATGCGTTCGATCTCGGCAGTAGCTACCGGAATGGCGTGGTTAAAGTGCCCGGTCAGGGGGTCGTTTAATTTCATCCCGTCAACGAGGACCATAACCTGCGAAAAAGTTGCTCCCCGCATGGTAATGTCCCCTTGTGCTCCGAAGGCATTGCGCGACTGAACTTCTATTCCGGGTACGTATTGCAACAACTCATCGAGGGATGTGTAGGGTGCCTGCCTGATCTCTTTGGGGCGCAGCAGGCTGATATTACGACCGGTCTGGGCGATGGATACGGGTACCCGCGCCGATTCAACGGTTACGGTATCTACTTCCGATGAAAGCTGCCCGTACAGTGGAGCAACTAACAAGAGGCAGGCTAGAACAAATATTGACTGGCTTTGCATAGGACTTTATTTGGCTGAAAGTGCATGCAAACATAGGTAAGCCCGGCAAAAGGCAGAAGGCTTTTACACAAAAAACCACAAAATGAAGGCTCTTAAACTTTTACCGGAAGGTAAAACTAGTCCGCAGAAAATAACTGATCCCCGGGCTGACGGGTGCCGTGGCTGCCGATCCGCTATGGGCGCCACCGCTCCCCCCCTGCACACCAACTCCCTGCACATCCAGCACATTCCTGGCCCCTAAGGTAACGTTCAGCCGGTCCTGCCAAAAAGTGGCTGATGCCGTGAGATCCAGCTGGGTATACCCATCCTGTTCCCGTTGCCGGCTTATCGTCTCGCCATTCTCATTGACCTCCGGGTAGTAGGATAGGATGCGGTCCTGCCAGTGCGCAAAAGCAGTACATTCAACGGGGAAGGGCTTCTCCCAGCGGTACGACAGGGTACCCGTCCCGGAGTATTGGTAGGTAAACCGGTTGATATCCGCATCCGTTTCCGATAGCGGTTGGTACATGCCTACCGTTTGGACCTGCACACTGGCCCGCCAGTGAACGGTAGTCAATCCAGCCCCCAGACGTAGTCCCTGGCTGAAATACCGATCCTGATTGAAATAGGCGAATTGCAGGGTGGAGGTATCGGAAGCTATGGCTGGTCCTTCCGGGGTATCAACAAATTCATACAGGCTGATGCGATTTCGCACATCGTTGTAAAACACCATAGCCTCTCCGTTCCAGGTATTTCCCTTGTGGTCGGTGCGGTCCACTTCAAGAGTGGATTGAAAGTGATCGGCCTGCTCTGCCTCCAAACCGGGATTACCGAGGATAAAATGATTGATATCAATGAATTCGAAATACAGTTCTTTCAGGTCGGGACTGCGGAAGCCCTTGCCGTAGGAAGCGCGCCAGTTCCAGTGATCGTTTATGGCCCATTTGCCGTGGAAGGAGGGGATAAAGGGTGGGCGGTAGGCAGAGTTATAGCCGTAACGGCCGCCCAGTTCGAAGGTGAAGTGGTCAAATCCGTGATAGCCCACTTTAAAAAAGCCGGCCAAATCCGCGATCGACTGGGTGCCGCCCAATTCCCCGGAACGGCCAATAATGCTGGCTCCCCGGGCCCAATCTACGCGGGTATCGATGCCCGTTTGCAGCTGCCAGGTGACCGGCTTTTGCGGAAACGCTACCTGCACCCTGCCCATCCAGCTGGAAAAACGGGCCGTGTCGAGTTCTTCGGGCATGGGAATAGTCTCTTTCTCTTCAAAATTGATACGGTAGGCATCCTTAGTGCGACGGTATTGATTAAAGGCAGTAGTTGCCTGCCAGTAGGACTCCTCCCCTACCCTCCCGGTAAAAGAAGCTGACATATCCCGGCGTACGGTGCGGAAGGTCTGATCGAACGCATAGGGTCGAAACTGGGATCTTCGTTCCTCGCCCGGTCGTTCTACTATTTCATCAAAATAGCGCCCCGCCAACCGGATACGCTGATCGGGATTCGGCCGAAAAATAAGGGCGGTATTCAAGTACCATTGCTCCTTTGGGTTCCAAAGGAAATTTCGGATTTCCGGATCGGTTTTCCAGCCAGAAAATCGGTCAAATCCACCGCCGGCCCGTATTAACCAACGATCATCCAGGCGGAACCCCAGACGTCCGGCCACCCTCGATTCGGAACGACTCTCCAGTTGGGCCTGGACGCTTACCTCTACGGGGGATATTTGGCTGGATCGGGTGATAATATTGATAACCCCGGCCAGGGCATTGGTGCCGTAGGAGACAGCCAGTGGTCCTTCGACGACCTCTATCCGCAGCACATCATCCAGATTGATCTGCCCCAGATCAATATTGCCATCCTGGCGTCCGATCACTGGTACCCCATCGACCATAAGCTGCACATTTTGGCCGCCAAGCCCCATTATCTGCAGGCTGCTACCCAGGACCAGGTCCTGCCGAAGACGGATACCGGCAATTTGTTGCAAGGCCTGTTCCAGGTTGGTTACGCCCCGTTGTTCCAGCGCTTCGGCTTTAATGACGCGTATTTGGTGAAGAGCAGATTTGGCATCCGTAGGTAGCGGCTGAGCTGTTGTTACCACTTCGGGCAGGTCAAGCGACCACATGCTGGTATCCGCCACCGGTTGACCGGTCCCCCTGACGCTCCAGAGGTTTATACCAAGGAAAAGGACAATTGGGTAGGTAAGTCTGATCATGGTCTTTACATTTCAAAGGTCGACTCCGGCCGTACCGGTTAACTGATACCACCAGAGTCGACGGAATCGACAGGTATAGTGCCCGCCGCAACGAGCAAACCAGATGACCGTCACCTGGCTAATCATCACTACGCCTGTATGCAAGCAGCTGGTTAGGTATTACTGGATTTTGGAACTGTCGGAGCGAAGCGACATGCCTCCTCCCGCCTGAAGGCGAAAGGGGCATGTGCCGATATGAGCTATGCTTCGATGACAGGTAAAAAATGAAAAGTGGTTTGTTGCAAATGGCGTTAATAGTTCTTCTGTAATGCTTTAGTCAGGACGCCTTGTCCCGCGCGGATCTGGAAGAAATACATTCCTCCGGGCAAATCACCGAGCGGGATTTGCAGACTACCGGCGGCCTGACCACTAATTGTAAGAATGCCTTGCTGAAGAAGCTTTCCGGAGGCAGAAATCAGGTGCCAAGTTGCTTGCCCCGACAGGCTGTTTTCAGCTTGCCATTGGACCGTAACCTGATCCACTACCGGATTGGGAAACGTATTCACCCGAATGGCGGTCGCCAACTTCCGGTCGGCAGTGTTACTGACTATGCCGGCTTCGGTCTGTGAAAAAATGGAAACGCCGGTTGAAGAACCTTCGAAATCAACAAACTGGAGCTTCCATAGCTTGTCCTCTCGGTCTTTCACGAAATAAACCACATCATTTTCGATCCGGTAGCTAAAGGTCGACAGATCAAAACTTTTCCAATCGTAGCCAATCACATCAAGGTTGGTAGCGAAGGTGTCGGTGCCTGCCTGAAATTCCCGCTGGCCGGGGTCCTGGGTTGCCACTTCGGCGACTTCAATACCCGGTCCCTGTAAAACACCGGTCACCAGGTAGTCAAGGGTACCGCCCTGACCATCGTCGAGGGGGGTAAAATAGCGGGTAAAAACCAGGTCGTAATTAACCGGAATTTCGGTAATCACCTCCCTGGTCTTCAGGGAGTAATGAATCAGGGAACGGTCGGCATACATTCGGGTATCGACAGTATCGATGGTCTCATTGGTACCATCCAGGTCAGCATAGGAAAAGGAAAATGCTCCCGAGGCTAATTCATGGATGCGAAACTTGATCCACGAGCTGTCGCGCTTTTGCACCAGATAGGCCGGTCCGTTACCGACGATATGGTTTGCGGGATTATAGGAACCCCACCCAAAATCAAAAGGGTCAGCCGGGTCAGCAACTTGGGCGAAAGCTCCTTCTCCATAGCCCGAATGTGCATTATATAAACGTTCTGCGGCCATCTCCGGTGAAAGGGTATCCTGGTAGGAATAGCCCGACGACAAGCGGTAAAGGCCAAGCGTAGCACCCGAGGCATCCGAGGTCTCGTTTAACCAAATCCCGGCGGAGAAGCCACCGGAAAAAGCAATATCCCAGGCATCCCCCGCTACCGACACTGCTTCCTGCGTTTCCAGCAGGTAATAGACTTCCTGAGCATATCCGGCACCCTGGGTTATTTCAATGAATTCCGCATCCTGGGCAGACAGGAGTTGGATTTGACTTATGACTAGTACGAATAGTGTAAAACGTTGCACCATTTTTTTATTTAGACTAATTATTAATTAGCCCAAGTATAGGTCAACTTTTCACCATGGACAAGGGATGTTTTAGTCGCGGGCTGAAATTGCCTAAGTCACGGTAGCGGCAAGAACGGTGATTAGGTAGGGATCTACCCTGCTTTGGGTAAAACGATCGAACCCGCCGTACCTAAGAGTAGGTAGGGCGGGTTCGGTGGAGTAAAACCAATGCTCTGTCCAGTCTAGCTGCGTTTGGCCTGGTCGCGGCGAATGATTTCCTGGATCTGGTTCACTTTAATGTTCTTCCCGATAATGGTACGATCCGGATTGATCACATAAATCTCCGGTGTGATATCCACGTAATATTTGGCGTAGATAGAGCGGTTCGTGGGATCAAACACATTGATCCATTGCATGCCTGTTTGTTGGATGTAGTTCTTCCATTTTTGCTGATCGGTATCGATGGCGATACCAAATACTTCTACGCCCAGGGGCTTCCACTGGCGGTAGAAATCGACCAGTTTGGGGGTTTGCTCCTGGCAGTGTTCACAGTCGGGATTATACATGTATACCACGATGTAGGGATCCTTGATACTGAGCAGTTCCCGGGTTTGCCCGTTGGGGTCGGTGGAAATTACATTGGGTGCCGGTTGTCCCAGACGACTGGCAGCCATTTCGCTGGCGCGTTGTTGCAGGCTGTATATCTCCATGGAATCTGCCCAGAAGGCGCGTTCGCGGGTGAAGTAGTTCTGGACCATGTGTACCATCACGGCTTCACCATCCATAAAGGTTACTTTTCCGGGTTGGTATTGCACACCGATCCAGTTGGCAAATACTTTAAAGAATTCTTCCCGGTCGGGGTCATCTACAACCTTACCGAGCAGCTCATCGGTGGAAGCAATAATGGCTTCGGCATTTTTAGCCGTAAGCTGGAAAAAGTAGCGCTCCAGCATATTTTTGATGAGTGGCGTCCGAACCAGGCGTTGGTCATCGAAGTCGAAGTTACTCCAGAACTGATCTTTATAAGCCCGAACCTGGGCTGCTGTATCCAGGGTGCCATCGGCTTTGCGGATATCCTCCACGATCGGATTTTGTCCGGCTCTTTTGAAAGAGGTAAACAGGGAATTGGGGTATTCATTGAATAAATCTTCCAGGTATTGACGTCGTTGTTCTACCAACTGGTCGCGTTGGTTATTGATCTCCACAAACTGTGCACTACCCTGAGGTGCAGACTGTAATTGCTGGGCTAACCCCATCAATTGCTGACGGATCTGCATTTCGTAGCGGTTACTCTCCTGCAACAATTTAGTATCAAGGTTGCCTTCGATGGTCGTTTCGGTATCGATCGTAGCCAGGCTACCGGTAATTTTCATGGTCTGGTCCTGATCGATCAAGATCTGGTAGCTCAGTTCCTGTGGTACGTAAACGATGTATAGCCCCGGAAAGTACGATTCTTCCCGCTTAAAGCGCATCTCGCCCTGATCACTGATCTGGGAGCTGTCGACCCGAAAACGCTGATCACCGTAGTGTCCGATCAGGTAGGCCATATTGTTGCGGCGGATGCCCTCGATCCTGAGTTGAATATCCGGTGATTCCAGGTTCGACAGATCAGTTCCTTTATTGGTGGATGTACCATTCTGGCCGGTGGTTTTGTCGCAGCTTACGCTAAAAAGACCAAGACCGGAAACGGCTAGTACCAGAAATAGATATCGCATGGTGTCACAGATTTTGTGTTTGTGCATTTGGAGTGCAAAAATACCATTTTTTGGCGGAAGCCAGGGCCGTTAGCATGGTTCGGTTTTGAGGTTTGGTTATATCAATGCGGTAGGTTGGCTTTCGCCAAAAACAATCGGTTTTCACAGATCCCATGGCTGAAGTCATGGGTTTATGAAACGTAGACCATTTCAATGTGCACCTAAGCCATGGGCGGATAAACCGATGACCATTGCACGGGGCATCGAAGCCATGGGAGGATTCTACGAAGGTAAGCTTGGAGTTTTGCTGTTCATCGGATCAGGATGATAGCCCGGGTACACCTGTTCACCCGATCCAATTAGACCATGGCTTTAGCCATGGTGCACATGGTTAACCATTTTAGAGGGCACGGTTTTAACCGTGCCTTATTCCGGCACCCGATTAAACACCCAAACCTCATCGCCATCCGTCCAGGTCATTTGCCCCGCTTCTGGAAAAGCTATTGTAAAGGTATGGACCACCGGAGCATCCCCTTCGCTGATTAAACGCAATTCGGGATAGTGGGCACGTATGTGCCAAACACCCCTTGGACCACCCCCGAGCCAATCCCCGCGAAGCCGGTATTCCCGATCCCACCGCATGTATATCTGAGTCTCCGGGCTATCGCTCCTCTCCCAGGTTCCCTGAATGTGATCCCAGGGACCCTGCGGACGGGTATCAGAAGGTACCAGGTTAACCGTAACATCCATGCCTTCCTCGGTGCGTTCCCAGGTGATCGTATCGCCCGATGTTTTTTGCCGAAAGGCTCCGTACGGGTCGGGGGAACCAAATTCATTATAGAACAACAGAGAATCCCCTGCCATGGAATAGCTTCCCGGGGTGTGAATAACACCTCCGTTGCCACCCGACACCTGTCCGTCAGCACCGAGTCGGAACCACCGCCCCACCGGGGTCATATCCCCCTGACCGGACACCATTACTTTGGTAACGCTGAGCCAGATTTCGGAAGGGGTTTGTGCCCGTATGGTACAGCAGGCAGCCAGGAAAAGAAAGGTCAGCAAAGATTTTTGATAAAGCATAGTGGAGTTCTTGTTATTTTATTATAACGTAAGGCCGTAGATTTCAATGCATTACTGCGAGCAGGAAGGTCCGATCTGTTTGCTAAACAACTGTGTGTAACAACCTTGGGTTGTATTTGGTAAAGGGTAGTAGGTAGTACGATTGGTTTACATCCAAATACCCTGTACCGGGAGTTTGGGCCGTGATCATATGAATTTTGCGAAATCATTCAAGCCCAACTTCGCGTTGTATCATGCTGTTGATGCGATCATCTCCTGGTTTGGTGCATGTCATCTGAAACCAGAAGTGGTTCAACACCTTTTTCAGGTAAGAGAATTGCTTATATTACCCCACAAACGAATACCAATATGTCCGACAACAAAGTCATTTTTTCCATGGAAGGGGTTTCCAAAAGCTTTAGCCCCGGAAAGAAAGTTCTGAATAATATTTGGCTCAGTTTCTTCTACGGGGCCAAGATCGGTGTCCTGGGTCTGAACGGATCCGGGAAGTCCACTCTGCTCAAGATCATTGCCGGGGAAGACCAGGATTATCAGGGAAATATCTCCTTTGATGGGTCCTACAAGATCGGATACCTGCATCAAGAGCCTATCCTCGACGAATCTAAAACGGTGAAAGAAGTGGTTCAGGAAGGTGTCCAGCCGATTGTGGATCTGCTCAGGGAATACGAGGAAGTCAACCTGAAACTGGCCGAGCCCATGGACAATGACGAAATGATGAAGGTTATTGAGCGCCAGGGTGAACTCATGGAGCAACTCGACCATAAAAATGCCTGGGAACTGGACAACCGTCTGGATACCGCCATGGAAGCACTGCGCTGCCCGCCTTCGGATGCACCGGTCAAGGTGCTTTCGGGTGGTGAGCGCCGTCGGGTTGCGCTGGCCCGGTTACTTTTGAGTGATCCGGACATCCTCTTACTCGATGAGCCCACCAACCACCTGGATGCCGAATCGGTCCACTGGCTGGAGCAATACCTGAAAAATTTCCCGGGAACGGTTATTGCCGTTACCCACGATCGGTATTTTCTGGATAATGTAGCCGGGTGGATCCTCGAGCTGGACCGGGGTGAAGGTATTCCCTGGCAAGGCAATTATTCTTCCTGGCTGGAACAAAAAGAAAAGCGTCTGGAGCAGGAGGAAAAGGCCGAGAGCAAGCGCCGCAAAACCCTGCAACGCGAATTAGAGTGGATCAAAATGTCGCCCAAGGGGCGGCAATCAAAGGGGAAGGCCCGTCTGAATGCCTACGAAAAGCTGGCGGGTGAAGGACAGAAAGAGAAAGAAGCCAAGCTGGAGCTCTATATCCCTCCCGGCCCGCGCCTGGGTGAACAGGTCATCGACCTGGAAGGCATTACCAAAAGCTTTGGCGACCGGGTGCTCTTCGAGGATTTAAACGTGAAGATACCCCGCAATGCGATCGTGGGCATTATTGGCCCGAACGGGGTTGGTAAGAGTACGCTGTTCCGCATCATAATGGGCGAGGAAACACCCGATCGCGGCGAGGTGAAGATCGGGGAAACGGTCGATTTATCGTATGTCGACCAAAAGCACGAACAACTGCAGGACAAATCACAAACTGTATACGAAGCAGTCTCCCAGGGCAATGAATTCCTGGAAGTGGGTAACCACACTGTGAATGCACGGGCTTACCTCAGCCGTTTCAATTTTAGCGGATCCGATCAACAGAAAAAGGTCGGAGTACTATCCGGCGGTGAACGCAACCGCGTGCAATTGGCCATGACCCTCCGGGAGGGCGGTAACGTGCTGCTGCTGGATGAGCCAACCAACGATATCGACGTGAACACCCTGCGGGCACTGGAGGATGGTCTTGACAACTTTGCCGGCTGCGTTCTGGTAATCAGTCACGACCGCTGGTTTATCGACCGTCTGGCCACCCACATCCTCTCTTTCGAAGACGAAGCCGAAGTGGTGTTCTTCGAGGGTAATTACTCCCAATACGAGGAAATGAAGCGGGAGAAATACGGTGACGTACAACCCCGCCGGCCGAAGTTTAAAAATGTCATCAATAGATAAATTACAGGTTATAGGTGTGAGGTTTGGGGTGTGAGGTAACCTCTAACCTGACCTCCCACCTCAGACCTCATACCTCATACCTGTCACCTGTTACTTGTTTATCTTTTCCCGCATCCGTTTCAGGAAAGAGCGTGCTTCCTGGCGGAATTCCTGCCATTCCTCTTTAGCCTCCTCGGATATTTCGGCGGATTTCTTTTTGAGCTTTTGGATTGCTTCGCCCGATTCTTCTTTGAGTTCGGCCCACTCTTCTTTAGCCTCCTCGCGGGCGGTGCGTGCCAGAGCTTCGAGGCGGGCACCGAACAGGCTCATACGGTTTGAAAGGTCCGAAGCAAAATCCTGGGTTTTACCCTCAGATTTATCTTCCAGATTTTCCGCCTTATCCTGAATGGATTCCATCTGTGCAGAAAGGGCCTCTTTCTCCCGTGCCAGATCCTCGGGTGATTCGGGTGTTTTCCGACTGAGGCGTTGGCGCAGCTCATGAAAGTCCTCTTTCAATTCGGTTACTTCTTCGCGGAAATCCTCCTGGATCTCATCCAGCAGAGGTTGCTTGGCGGCCAGCCATTCCTGCAGGCGGGATTTTTGGCGGTCAAATTCATCACGGGCCTCCTTTTTGCCCAGTGAAAACTGAACAGCTAATTCGTCGATGTTCTTTTTCCAGTCGGCTAACTGCTCATTCCAGCGGTCTTTAAACGATTTTTGGTCACTCATGATGTCTGATTATAGTTGTTTTTGTTGATCGGAAAATAATACTTCACCGGCAAAACTGTCAAGTACTTTAGACCAAGCGGGGTGGAATTCGGCTAAACTAACGTTGGGCTGGGCACAGATTATATCGTGTATGCAAAATATTGACCTAACGATTTAGGGTAGATGGATTTGAGCAAGTCCTTTCACCTTATCCCTTATACTTATGACAACGCGGGGGTACGGCAATCCGATATTTAGCGAACAGCCCGGTCACTATACTCGACTCGAAGTGGTTTGGTGTCCCAGCACGGAGTACTGCGGAACAAAACCACTTCGGTGTCGGTATACTTCACGTTAAACTACTTTTCCGGGCTCCAGCGGAAGAGTTCGGGTGTCCAGGTAACCTGCAGGTAAGCGAATTGCGATAATTCATCGGGGTCACCACCTGCTCCGATCGGCAGAAAGCCCACCGTTTCGCCGCTGATGAGGAACATGTAAGCAAGCTCGATCCTGGTATACTCGTTCGCCTGGTAAAAAAGGCGGAAATCATTCTCTCAGGCGTATAACTTATCCAAGGGTACTTCCGCCCCGCCCGACTGAACGGCGAGCTGCGCCTGGGTAGCCAGCAGGTGATTTTCCCAGGATAATTGCCATTTCCCGCCCAACCAAAAGTCCTGGATCAGATAGGGGTTTTGCACCCCTTCATTTTGGCGGGTACGGACCAGGCGTTCGGTGAAATCCATTCGCCCGTTGTGTCCGTGGAAGGCCCCGTATTGGGCCAGAAAACCAGTACTTTCATCATCGGCGGGGTCGTCATCCCCGCTCAATATTTCAACACCTAACCGGACCCGGTAGCGGTCGGTGGGCCTCCACTGCCCTTCCGCTTCCAGGTAATAGGCCTGGTGATCTACCCCGGTGGCTAACTTGCCGTGTTGGTAATAAGCGGCACCGGTGATCATCAAGTTATTCCGGGTGTAGCGCAAGCGACCACCATTGGTCCATTTAAAATTGGTAGCGGATTGGCCCGTGGGATCCTGGTATCCATCACCGAAATTGATAAGGGTTAATTCAAATTGATCCGACAGATCAGCCTTCAAGAAATGCGCCAGTAGTACTTTGTAGAAATCAAAATCCGGGGTGTAGGCAGTGCCAAACCTCCGACTTTGTGATTGATTGAATGCACCGATAAAGTCCATCTGAAAGCCTTCGCGGCGGTGCATGAACCGAACAGCATCGTGTTGTCCGCCTGCCTGTCGCCAGTCATTGCGGGCAAAAAAGCGTTCGTTATCGTAGCTGATCATTTGCCGCCCTACGCGAACGGACCAGGTATCAGACAGGTCGGGCTCGACGAACATCTCGAAGAATTGTGCCCATCCTTTCGCGTTTCGGGTATCTTCTTCCCCCCATAACCGGATGTCCTGCAAAGTCGAATGGACTATTAATCCCGGCCGTTGGTAGTGAAGGTTGAGACGCGCGCGGTGAGAAGTCAGGAATGCCCACTCCGAATCACCGGCAGTCAGCCCCCGAAATCCCCTTCGCAATTCGGTCCGGGGACGAAACTCCAAATCAACCGCCAAAGCGGACGTATCCGTTTCCTGACCATGGAGTGTATGTAGTACTAAAAGAAGAAAAATGACTGGCAATAACCGTGTATACATGTGATGGGATGGATTTGTTGAGCGAGTCAGCAAATGTAGAGGATTAATGCTGAACCCACTGTGATTCCAACCACATGACCAGTATACAATCTGCTATTTCTCCTGCCTGCAGGCTGTGATCAGGAAATACCCAACAAATAGATGGTTCCTGTGACCTCGTACCTGGTAGCTCCTTCCGGCACTTCTTCGTCGGCCGAAGACATCGGCCTGATCAGGCGGTACACTCCTTTTACGATTTGTCCGTTAACCTCCAGGATACCCTGTTCTCCACCGATGGAATCATTGACACTAAAGATAAGCAGATACCCTACTTTCCCGTACAGGGGCCGTTCGAGAAATGCACCTATCTGGAGAGCCGTTTTCATTCCCAGCGGCCGGATGGGATCGAAAAACCGTTGCCCCGGAGCGGGTTCGGCACCACGAGCCCGCTTGATGGGGCTATCCTTGGCACTGTAAGTACCGTCAGTTGCAATAATGGTCAGTGGCCGGCTGGAGTTGGGGGTAAATTGACCCTGACTGAGGACTGGCAAAGAGCAAATACATAAGAGAAACAAGAATGCGTGTTTCATAGGTCTTTTTTTCGGGGGATGGCTGTGCCGTATTACTTCCGGGAGGGGACGGGAGAATCGACAAGCAACCCTAACGAGTCAATGGCAATTTTTGGTAAAATAAGATTTCTGGGGGATTTTTGACAAATAAGCCTGGAGGAGTAGTCTTCCCGGCTGGCAGATAAACGCGATGGCATACGTTTGAAGTATACTTAGTTTGCAGGAATTAGTTTTGAAAAAAGTTCCAACAACAGGCAGGAAATTGAACAGGATGTCGGAGGCGTGACCAAAAAAGCAGATGCCATCGGGGATGGCATCGGGGATGGCATCCCCCTCATTCCCATTTTTCACACCCTTTTTCGTATACTTGACCCCAACCGCGAAAGCCCTTACCGAATGAGCCAAGTACAAATCGAAGAAAGCTGGAAAAAGCAACTCAATAGTGAATTCCAACAGCCTTACTTTCAGAGTATTGTCACCTTCCTGAAGCGGGAAAAAGGTGCCGGGAAAAAGATTTACCCGCCGGGATCATTGATTTTTAACGCCTTTAATACAACCCCCTTCGATCAGGTGCGGGTGGTTATTCTCGGCCAGGATCCTTATCATAATCCGGGTCAGGCGATGGGGTTGTCCTTTTCGGTGCCGCGCGGCATTACCATCCCGCCATCCCTGCGCAATATTTACAAAGAAATGAAGACCGACCTGGGTATTTCTCCGGTCAACCACGGAGACCTGACGACCTGGGCCGAACAGGGGGTTTTTCTGCTCAATGCCATACTTACCGTTGAGCACAAAAAAGCCAGTTCACACAAAAACATCGGCTGGCAGGATTTCACCAATGCCGTTATCCGGACCCTCAGCAATGAGCGGGAAGGCCTGGTTTTTATGCTATGGGGTGGTTTCGCCCGAAAGAAACGGGTACTCATTGATGACGACCGGCATTTGGTACTCGAAGCAGCACACCCCTCCCCGCTGGCCGGAGGTGCCTATTTCGGTTCTCAACACTTTTCCAAAGCAAATGCCTACCTGGAACAACAAGGGAAAGCCCCTATCGATTGGCAACTCCCCGCTAATCCATAGCGAATTGGTAGGCGACTACCTTATCTTCCTGTCCGGTCAACACTACCAACTTACCTCCCCGGCGCCAGATGAGAGGCGCCAGGCGCCCCGGCAAGCCGGGCAATTCAATAGAATCGTCCAGAGTTCCAACTCGCCAAATGCCATTACCCGTCTCATGCACCAACCAGGGCTCCTCCGAAACCCCTTGCACCGATAAGCCAGGGTAGCTACCGGGTAAGTTGCGAAGCTTTCGGTAATTGCCCCCTACTCCCCGGGTGGACCACATCACTGTTCCCGTTGCCCCTTGGCTCACTACCCAACGACCACCCGGCTCATTGATCAGGGTATCAACACCAGTAGCGAGTTCACTTACTTTTCCCGACAAGGTCAATTGCAACAATCGGCCATCGGCCAGGCGGACCAGTGCAGTTCCACTTTCCGGCCCGGTTACCCACTGCCGGCAAAGCCCGGGAGCAGCGAGCTCCCAACGGTCATATCCATCCAGGGTGTAGCCCTGCCAGATATTCTCCCCCAATACCACGAGGGCATCCTCGGTATCTGTTCGAAGGGATACTATTCCCCGTGCCCCGTTTACCTGCCGCGGCCATCCGACAGCAGGTACTCCCCGGCCCGCGATTCCCCGTACCTGACCGGAAGATTCCAGCGCAAACCGATACAGTTGCCGGTCTGTTCCCAGGCGATGTGTCCAGTCTATAAATGATCCCGAGGAAGGCCGGAACGGCGAACCCGCCACGGGTTGCCCGTGCACATCCCAGGCGTACAATCCCGAGGTGGTCCCGGCCAACCAGATGATCTCTTCGCCGATCTGGCTTTGTTGCACTCCCCCGAGCAGGTTGCCAACCAATGAATGACGCCGGATGAGGGTACCATTTACCGACCATTGTTGCAAACTGCGCTGATCTGATACCCATAAAGACTTCGACAGATATTGCCAGAATCGTATGGGGCCGTCGATATCCGTACTTTGCCATAACAATTCACTTTGCCCCTCACCAGGGTCAGCCCCAACCAGGGTGATGCGATCCTTCTTGTGGAGCCAGAACCAGGTTTCGCCTTTCGGCAAAAGAGGACCGATCTTTGCCCGCTGCCGTTGACCAAATTCCGAATCAGTGTGAGTCCAGCCCGCAATCATTGTTTCTGATGATAGATCGGGCAACCAGCTCTGAAAAGTCTTTTGCAGCAGTACGTAATCCATCCACCGTTTGATCCCTTCTTCACTATTCGACAGAACCCATCCGTCGTTCAGGCTGATAACGTAAGGTGCTGGCATCCGGCTCCCTTCGGAAGCTGGGAGCAGGCTTTGCCAACGCTCGTCGAGAACCCGGTCGACGCGCACGCCCTGGTGGGAAAACCCCGGAAGCGTTCCTTTTCCGGTACGATTCTTGTCCCACCAATCATCCCACTGACCAGTGGAATCAGCAAACCACAGAAATACTTCGCTGCCACCATTATCCATGGGAAATCCGGAGGCCACCAGGATGTGGCCGGTATAGGGAAGCCAATCGCGGGCAGTAAGTTCCAGCACCCGTCCCTGCTTCAGGAAATCAGGCAGTGCCGCCAGCTCCTTTTTGGCGAAAGCCGGAGTGGAGTAAGCTTTCGATTTTTGGCGAAAGCCCAGGACCCCGGACTCCTCCTCCAAAAAATGAAGCTGGTCTGACAGTGGATAAGTCATTCGACTGGAGGGAATCCCCCGCGGCACCGGATCCGCAATGATGGCATCCTGTAAAACACTACGCTGGAAAGCCAGCATATGCCACCCCGACCGCCTGGTCAACCACAGGGTCTGGCCATTGGCGGTACGGTATTTAGTGATGACAGTGGACCGGTACGAAGAACGTTCCTGCTCCCGCCAGGCAGGAAATGGCAAGAATTCTCCCCCCTCAACCCCGATTAAAACACTCCACCGATCCGGACCGATACGATACCAGGCCACACGGATTTCAGAGGTACCGGTTGGGGGCCATTCGTCGAGGAGAGAACGCAGGGCCCGTACCTCAAACTGCATGGCCGGGTTCCCCCGGACTGACCAGTGATCAAGCCAGTCGCTCCAGGTGACCGAATCGGCCTCTTCCACCATGAGTTCGAAATCACCGGGAAAAGGAGGGGATGGTTGCTGGGTTTGGCAACTCCAGAACAGCGGTATTAAGACCGCAATCCAACATACGTTACGTGATATCTTCAGTGGCAATAAGCCGGGTCGGAATTTTACCATAGGACCATAAAAAAACGCAGATTATCCAATACATTGTCGGTAACAAACGAAAAAATACCATGAGAAACAACCTTCTCCGGCTCGCAGGAATACTCGGTTTTCTGGCCGTTGCCCTCGGTGCCTTTGGTGCTCACGCTCTCGAATCACAACTAGGTCCCGCTTCAGTAGAAACCTTTAATACCGGAGTACGTTACCACTTCTACCATACCTTCGCATTGCTAGCCCTGGCCATTCTGGTTAAACAGGAAGGCCCCAGCCGCATACTACGGGCCGCTGCCTGGTGCTTTGGAATGGGGATCTTGCTCTTTTCGGGATCCCTCTACCTATTGAGTACGCGCCCCATCACCGGTTTATCGGCTGGCTGGCTGGGTCCGGTCACTCCTCTCGGAGGCACCTTGTTCATCGCGGGATGGCTATTACTGATCATCAGCACCTTTCAATCTTCGAAAGCCTAAAAATACTATGACGAAAACCTACGACGATTACCAACAACGCCTGCAACAGATCCATGACCTATATGCCTCTGCCGCCGTGCTTAGCTGGGATAAGGAGGTGTATATGCCCTCAAAGGGTGCTCGCTTCCGGTCCCGGCAGGTTGCCACTCTTAGCGGCCTCGCACACGATCAATTTACAGATCCGGCCTTCGGTAACCTCATTCAATCACTGCTGGAGAAACAAGAACTGCCCGACGGGCACCGACGTAACCTCGAACGCACGCTCGAAGATTTCAAAAAGGCAACCTGCCTGGACCGCGAATTTGTAGAGCGCCGATCCAATGCTATTTCAGATGGTTATCATCGCTGGCTCGAAGCCCGCAAGAACAATAATTTTCCCGTTTTCCAACCAGCACTGGAAACACTGGTGGCTTTAAAGCAGGAAGAGGCTGAACGCATCGGCTACGATGATCACCCCTACGATGCCCTGCTCGACCAATTTGAGCCCGGTTATCGCAGCCACCAGCTCGACACCTTATTCGCCGACGTCAGGGAGCAACTGGTCCCGTTCGTCCGCGAGCTGCGGGCTAAGGCGCAGGTCGATGACCAGTTCCTTTACCAGGGATACCCCAAGGATGCCCAGTGGGACTTCAGTCTGCACACCCTACGGAATATGGGCTATGATTTTGAGGCCGGCCGTCAGGATATTTCGCCTCACCCGTTTACGATAACCTTCTCACCCGAGGATGTACGGATAACCACCCAGTTCAACGAGGAGAATTTTGCCACCATGTGCTGGAGTTCCATACACGAAG
This sequence comes from uncultured Saprospiraceae bacterium, assembly GCA_964342305.1. Lineage (GTDB taxonomy): Bacteria > Bacteroidota > Bacteroidia > Chitinophagales > Saprospiraceae > DT-110. Next base: position 29,970 of record CAYFGK010000035.1, read on the forward strand.
GAGGGCATGCCCTGTATGAACAAGGGTTACCGGCCGATCAATACGGGTTACCCTTGGGACAGGCGTGCTCCCTGGGGATCCACGAATCTCAATCCCGTTTGTGGGAAAATCAGGTAGGACGATCATTGCCTTACTGGGAAGCACACTTTCCGGAACTGCAAAAGCGATTTCCGAAGCAGTTAGCTAAAACCTCCGTCGAGCAGTTCTTCCGGGGCATCAATATGATTGTTCCGCACCCCATCCGGATCGAGTCGGATGAGTTGCATTACCATTTCCACATTCTGATCCGTTATGAGCTGGAGAAAGCCATGATCGAGAACAACCTGGCGGTTGCCGACCTGCCGGCCGCATGGAACGAAAAATACAAGGCCTACCTCGACCTCGATATTCCTTCCGATAATCGCGGATGCCTGCAGGATATTCACTGGGCACACGGAAGTATCGGCTATTTCCCCACCTATTCACTCGGCAGTTTTTATGCTGCTCAATTCTATGCCAAAGCGTGTTCTGATGTGCCACAGCTGGAGGAAGAGATCGCTCAGGGGAATAACCAGTCCCTCATCGATTGGTTACGGAATAATATCCATGCACACGGGCGGTATTTCACAGCCGATGAATTATGCCAGCGAGTGACGGGAGAATCCCTGAATTTTGAGCACTTCATGACGTATGCCCGTGCGAAATACCAACAGGTGTATAGTTAGATAAGAAGACATGTACAGGGAAGGGGTTTTGCTCCGCAGTACTTCGTGCCGGGACTCCAAACCACTTCGAGTCGAGTATATACTCGCGTGATAAGGTTTGGCAAAGCCCAAATCTTTTCGGAAGCGGTATAGTTTTTCTGTACTTTTGACGTGAGGCTCACGACTTCCCTTCGTTACTGCGAGCGGAGAGGGCCGAACTGTTCCCTAAAAAACTGATTATCAAAACCTCACGTTGCATTTGGTACAGGGTATCAGGTGTTTTCACTTGCCGGAATCCATGTACCCTCTACCTGATACTCTGCACCGGGAGGTTGGGCCTTGATTATCCGTACTTTACGAAATCGTCCATGCCCAACCTCCCGACACTTTTAGCCTTCTTAAAAAGCGACCACGTATGAAAAGCACTTTTATCTCTGCCCTTTTGATCGTTTTTGGTTTGCTAACTACGCACGCCCAAACGACCCTCGGGCTTAAATTAGGCGCTAACCTTACCTCCATTCAGGCCAAAGGCCTGGAGGACCTGGATGTTCCTGCCTTAGTATTCGGGATCCAGGCGGGCGCTTTCGTTCAAAAAAACCTAAATGAAAAATGGGCGATCCAGCCCGAATTGATCTACATCCAAAAAGGCTACGAAGCGATTGAACAGGGAATCGCATTTAACACTTTTATCTTCGATGCTGACGTAAGGCTGGATTATCTGGAATTGGATGCCAACGCCAAGTATTTCCTTTTAGCCAATAGCGATACCGACGTTTACCTGATCGGTGGTCCCTACGTAGGTTACGCCATTCGTGGTCGTTTCACCGGCGAACAGGGCCTGCCCGGCTTGACCAGTGATTTTAATATTGACCTGTACGATGACAATAATGGGTTGGAAAACGTCAACCTCGGTACTAACGAACGCCTGGACCTGGGAGTAAACATTGGACTTGGCGGACAATTTGACTTGGGGAAAGTCTGGTTTTTTGCGGAAGCAAGATACAGCCAGGGATTACTAAACCTCAACGGAGACTCCTCCGCTACTGCCCGCAATTACGGAATCTACGCCAACTTTGGCTGGTTTATTTATTTGAACGGCGACAAGTAGACAGGTTTGAGGTAACCTCTCCTACTACTCTTCATCGAACTGGATCGTTTCTTCAACCTGCTGGCGGTTGCGGTTGCGCCACCAGACGTAACCGACGATGCCGATCAGGAGATAGGGCGTAGCCAGCATGTAGAGGATACCATTATTCAACCCTTTACCTGCCGTACCTCCGTTCTGGAGGTTACTCTCGGCCGACATGCGGCACATGGGGCATTGGGCGTCGGCTACATCCAATCCGACAAAACAGATCAGGACTAGAACGAGCAAGGAGATGGTAATATATCGGATCGAATTCTTTCTGGTATTCATCTTATTTGCATTTTCCGGCTTAAAGCTCTGATAAAAAAACGAATAGCGCAACCGTAAGGTTGTACCATCCGGCATTTTGACATTAATAGTACGGTCGTAACAAAAAGTACACTACAGGACCGGTGAGGGCAACGTAGAACCATACCGGCCATACCCACCTTGCCATTTTTCGGTGCCGTTCAAACTGGTTGGTGTAGGCACGAATAAAGGTTAGCAGGATGAAGGGCAAACTCAGCGCGGCTAGTCCGATATGGCTCAACAGTAGTACCAGATACCAGGTTCGGCCGCTGCCGGCTGCAACCCGTTCGGCTTCGCTCAGCACTCCGTTACCATCCACATCACCGTAGATAGTAGACGGTGTAGTGAAATGGTAGGCTACGTAGGAAAGGATAAAGAGTATCGATAGCAACAAGGCTGTGAAATTTGCCTTGCGGTGAAGATCAATCTTCTTCTGTTTGATAAACACCAGGGAAAAGAGCAGAACTACCGCTGTCAGTGCATTAACTCCGGCGTGGAACGGGGCCAGGAAATGCAGATCGACGCCCTCCGGAAGCGGTATCTTTACCTGGCGCATCAGTCCAACCAATATCAAAACAGCTACGGTAATAATCGCAGCTACCACATTGAGTTTCTTCTCCAGTTGCAGGTTTTTCTCCATGGCCTATAGATCTTGTTCTGGTTTAAAGGTAGCTCGTTTGCGTTTTTCGGGAGGCATCAGGTAGGTGATATGCTCCACCAGGCGGACCAGCTCTTTACCATTTTCGAGATTGAAAAAATTGCGGATTGTACCCGTCGTATCCGAGAGCATTACAATTGGTTTTGAGGTCACATCCGCCGCTAAGAAAGCAAAGTCATCAGTAAAGTCCGAGCGTTGTAACACGTGGTACTGTTCGGGATCACGCAGGCTATAATTATCCAGGTAAGCCCTGATCTGCATGGAATCCACCGGTTGGAAGCCGGCCCAGAACTGGACCCGTTCGATGCCATCAAATTGCTCGTGGATTTCGCCCATGTATTTTCCCATCAGATCGCGCTGGGCATTATTTTGCAGATCGATAAAGTGCAACAACACAATATCCCGCCCGGTCTTCAGGCTATCGCCCCACAAATTAGTAGCGGGTGCGGCCGGAAGCGGAGCGTATTCCTGTAGCTCCTGCATAGCTTCCACCCGGTAATCGTATCCACTTTTCAGGTAGAAATAACTGACCACGGGGAATCCCACCAGAAAAAGCAGGAGTAAGCCGATTTGTGTCCAGTTTCTTTTTTTAGCCATAGCTATTGTTATTAATAATTGGTGTAACCCATGTACGGATGGATTGTTGTGGATGCCGCCGCATTGGATTCTTTAGCCTTTCGGCAAAAAGAAAGGCGGAAAAGCCATGCCTTTCCGCCTCTCTGAGTCTTGACTGATCCGGGTACTAACCCAGGTTATCGAGACGGTAGGTATCGGCGGGAATAGCTCCCTCCAGCGGGGCGGTTTCCACCTCTTCCTTATTCTTTTCTTCAATCTGTTGGCGACGGTTTTTCCAGGCATTTCCTTCCTGGAAAAAGGCGATCACCGCCCAGATCAAAAGTACGGTAGGTAACAGTACGCTTACGGCCAGGCCCTTTACCTCGTAGCGCATGTGCATGAATTCATAAATGATAAAGTACGCTTTGTACAGCGACAGGACAATAAGGCCGATGGCCACAACCCCGAGAGCGACTTGGTAGTTCTCGACCCATTTGAAGCCGGGCACATAGCCTTTTCCCAACAGGGAAATGAATACCTCGATCAGAGTGACCATGGCCAGCAGACCCAGTCCTTTATATACTTTTTTGATGCTTTCTTCGTAGCTGAGATGTTCAGACATGATGCAAGATTAATGTGCGTTTATCGTAATCGGATTCGTATGGGTTATAAGAGGTAAAATACCAGGAATACAAATACCCATACCAAGTCTACAAAGTGCCAGTACAACCCGATCTTTTCCACCATTTCGTATCCGTTCTTGCGCTGTACATAAACACCGCTGGCAACGTTAATGGCAATAATGATCAGGAAGACAACCCCAGAGAATACGTGGAATCCGTGGAATCCGGTAATGAAAAAGAATAGAGCACCGAAGGCTTTGGGTCCGAACGATTCGGTTTTGACTTGTCCGGCATCGGGGCCTTCCGTTACCTTGAACTTCCGGTGAATAAAATTGCGATCATCCACGAAATAACCGGCGTGATCCCCCTGGGAATAATCGTGTTCACCAGCGTGGTCGTCGCCGTGTCCTTCCCCTTCACTATGTCCGGCTCCGGCTTTGTGCATCAGGTAAGAATCACCGGCATCGAACACTTCATCGGATTCTGATCCGTCTTCATTGAGGTAAACACCAGCGGCAGTGTGGGTGCCGAATGGATTCGTCGTTACACTCATGTGTTCGGTTGCGATCAGATTGGTCCACTCCCAGGCTTGGCAACTGAGGAATCCTAGTCCGCCGAGTACGGTCAATAGCAGCCAGAATAGAGCTCCATTCTGATTTTCACGGTGCCCTTCCTGAACCGAACGAACCATCGTCACCGAGCTGATAATCAGCAGGAATGACATGATCGTAACGAAAATCAATGGTGCGTTATGAACGCCAAAAGGAGCGGTGGAAAAAACAAAATCCGGGACGGGCCAGGTGGCTGAGCTAAACCTGAGGGCACCGTAGGCGATCAGGAAGCCCGCAAAGGTAAAGGCATCCGAAAGCAAAAAGTACCACATCATCAATTTGCCGTAGCTCGTCTTAAAAGGAGCCGTACCACCGGACCAGTCACTTCCCTGTTCATTGTGAACATCGTGTTCCAGTACTGTGTCAGTATTCGCCATTAGCGTATATCTTTAATGTTTGTTTATGTCCTATCAGGACTGCTGCATTACAAAGAATACGAGCAGATAAATCCAGAGCAAATCTACAAAATGCCAGTATATTAAGGTCATTTCAAACCGTAGTTTTCGCTTACGGGTCAGCTTATAGGGCAACCCGAAGGCGTGAATTAAAGCTACGGCCAGTACGGCAATCCCTCCCAGCACGTGGGCGGCGTGCACTCCCGAAATAACGTAGACGAATGAACTGGAAGGATTAGTGCGGAGTCCCGCCCCGATGGCCTGCATCGCCTGCCAACCTTCCCATTGTAACAAAATAAATCCGAACCCAGCTACCGCGGCGACCACCAGGAGCCCTTTGTACAGTTTTTCTTTACGTCGCTTGAACGCTACGTAGCTACCGTGCAAAAAGAGGCTGCTGGCGATAAGTACTGCAGTACTTATATAAAACACAGTGGGTAACTCGAACTCGAGCCAGTTTCCTGCGGCCTTACGCACGATGTACGCACTGGTGAAGGCCGCAAACATCATCACAATACTGGTGCAAGCCACCAGCAAAGTGAATTTCTTGGGATGAATTCGACTTCGGTTATACCCTCCGGTTGTCATTGCCACATTCATTGTATTAGATCCTTATAGTTTATCAATAACCAGGGCCAGCAAAGATGCAGGTATGTAAACAAAAGAGTAGAACATCAGCATCAGGGCCGACTTACGATCATTTTTCCGGTAAAAGTTCCAGGAGAAGCCGACGTAGCCCAGGGTTAGCATACTAACTACCACCAGCGATACCAATCCGGTTTGTCCGAGGTAAAAAGGCACTACGCCTACCGGTAATAGTAACAAAGCATACAGCGTTGATTGCAGGCCAATGCTACGATCCCGCTCCCCATTCTTGATGGGCATCAGTTTGTACCCGGCCTTGTGGTAATCATCGAATCCCAGCCACCCGATCGACCAAAAATGGGGAAATTGCCACAAAAACTGTAGGCTGAAAAGCCCCAGTCCCAAAACGGTCAGTTCCCCCTGAGCAGCTACGACCCCAATAAGGGTGGGTAATGCTCCGGGAATAGCCCCTACCACTACCGCGACTGGTGAAATTCGTTTCAGAGGCGTGTATACAAATGCATAGGTAACCAACGCAAGGGTTCCGAAAAAGGAGGCCCACAAGTTGAATAAAGCCAATAACATAATACCGGCCAAACTCATGAAACCGGCAGCCAACACAGCTTCGCTGGTTTTCATACGGCCCGCAGCCAGGGGACGATCCGCCGTACGCTTCATCAGAGCGTCGAAGTCCTTTTCGAGCACCTGGTTCAGCGTATTAGCAGCCCCCGTAACCAGAAATCCTCCCAGGGACAGAACGGCCAGGGGCCACCACTGAGCGGAACCTTCCAACGCAATCAGGTAAGCCATAACGGAGGAAAAAACCACCGTCAGCGACAGTCGCAACTTGACCAACATTTTATAGTCGTTGGCCTTCTGGAACATGCCACTCCAGATACTACCCTGCTGTTCTACCTTGCTTTGTACAGACACGTTTTCGGCTTATTTACTAACGCAAAAAAGTACCACTTCTTTGCAAGTATGGCAAAGGAGGCAATCGTCGCCAATTACCTCCTTTGCAGCGTTATGGAATATCGTCAGTTCAATATTGTTCAGCTTTCGCAAAAAATAGGCGGCTAGTGGCCATCTGTTTCTCCTTCAGCGAGAGGCTGAACTTGTGGAATATATTCTTTACCATCTTTTCCGTAATCATAGGCCCACCGCTGTACCGTAGGAATCTTACCGGGCCAGTTGCCGTGGATGCGCTCGACGGGAGTTGTCCACTCCAGCGTATTGGCATTGTACGGGTTCTTCGTGGTCATCTTCTTACCTTTCCAGATACTGTAGAAGAAATTGATGACGAACAGCAACTGAACGGCGAAGGTTACGATAGCACCAATGGTGATCAGCTTATTCATATCATCGAAATGGGAGAATGCCTGGAAGGAGTCGAAACGGTAGTAACGACGTGGTACTCCGGCCATTCCCAAATAGTGCATGGGCCAGAAGATCACGTAGGCCCCGATCATAGTACCCCAAAAGTGAATCTTACCCAGAGTGTCATTCATAAAGCGTCCGTACATCTTCGGGAACCAGTGGTAAATACCGGCAAACATTCCGAAGAAAGCAGCAACCCCCATCACAATGTGGAAGTGAGCGACCACGAAGTACGTATCGTGCAGCTGAATATCAATAGCAGAGTTACCGAGGAAAATACCGGTTAACCCACCGGAGATAAACATGGAAACAAACCCGATACCGAATAAACTGGCCGGATTGAATCGAATGTTACCACCGTATAGTGTCGCAATCCAGTTGAAAACTTTAACCGCAGATGGTACCGCGATGATCAGGGTAAAGATTACAAAGAAGTTAGAGATGAACGGGTTCACACCAGACATAAACATATGGTGAGCCCATACGATGAACGATAAGAAGGCAATTGCCAACATGGAGTAAACCATCGCTTTATAACCGAAGATAGGTTTGCGGGAATGTACACTGAGTACTTCCGAAACAATACCCATGGCCGGCAGGATGATGATATACACCTCGGGGTGTCCCAGGAACCAGAACAGGTGCTGGTACAGGATCGGAGAACCACCTACGTGATCCAGTGCCTGGCCACCGATGTAAATTTCACTCAGGAAGAAGCTGGTGCCCAATCCGCGGTCACACATCACCAGGAAGAAAGCAGATACCAGTACCGGGAATGACAACAGACCAATGATAGCCGTAATGAAGAATGCCCAGATGGTAAGGGGCATGCGCCACATACTCATACCCTTGGTACGCAGGTTCAGCACCGTAGTGATGTAGTTGATCCCACCCAACAGTACGGAAACGACAAAGAATACGAGGGATAATGTCCAGAGCGTCATACCTGCTCCCGAACCGGTTGATGCCTGCGGAAGGATACTAAGCGGTGGATAAGCTGTCCATCCACCCATGAATGGCCCCGTACTCAGAAAGAGGGAGGACATCATGATTGCTCCCGCCAAAAAGAAGAACCAATAGGACATCATATTGAGAAGCGGAGAGGCCATATCCCGGGCTCCCAGCTGCAAAGGAATCAATAAATTTGAGAAGGTACCACTCAGACCGGCCGTGAGCACGAAAAATACCAGGATGGTACCGTGCATGGTAACCAGTGCGTAGTAGAAATCGGGATCGAGAGTACCAACACCTGCATCATTAACGGTGATCCACTTACCCAGAACTGGTTTCAACCAGGCCAGACTTTCTTCCGGAAAACCGAGTTGCAAGCGAAATACCAAAGACATTAAACCACCAATGATAGCCCAGATCATACCCGTGATCAGGAATTGCTTGGCAATCATCTTGTGGTCCTGACTAAAGATATAGGTGGTGATGAAGTTCGATTGATACTTATCGCCGTGGTGATGCTCATGAAAGTGATCATCATACCCCAGCTCCTGAATCAACATTTCATCGTCGTACGTTGGAGTTTGTGTTGCTACATTAGCCATTACGCCAGATGTTTATATTAGTTCGTTCATCATTTACTAGTGCACATTGGAAAGACAAATGGACTTTCCAACAGGAAGTCACTCCTAATCAGGAAGCACTTCCTACGGATAAAATACGAATTTCAGTACGGCGATTCGCTTCGCGGCCGGCATCCGTATCGTTCGAATCAACCGGCTGGGAGTCACCGTATCCACGGGCGACCAGGCGGCTTTCTGCAATACCTTTGTCAACCAGATATTTCCTCACCGCTTCGGCACGTGCCTGAGAAAGAGGTTGGTTGGTATCAGAACTACCGGTATTGTCGGTATGACCTGCCAATTCAACCCGAAGTCCGGGGCGGTTGTTCAAGGCCTCCGCTACATAATCAAGTTCGTACTGCGACATACTCGTGAGCTCGGCCGAACCCGTTTCGAAACCAACGTATTGGAGTTCAAGGGACTGCTGAGCCGTATCAGCTCCTTCGATCGCCGCTTCCAATTGTTCGTTGAACTCAGCTTTGCGTTCTTCTACTTCAAAATCAAACAAACGATCATTCCAGGGATCGGTTTCAGATCCACGGATGGTAGACATGTAGTAGGAACTCTGTGTTTCTTTCCAAGCCAGATACTCCTCCTCGGAAACGATCTTTACCGGAACCCGCATGGAATAGTGCCCGCGGCCACAAAGCTCAGCACATGCCAGCTCGTAATCGAAATTCTCCCACAACATACCCAGTTCGGGATCAGTTGGGTCAGTCAGCTCGTTGTATTCCGGGTACTTGCGCAACTCCTGACGCATTTGGTCAGTAGTCTTATTCGGAGTGAAAACGAAGTACGTGGGAATACCAGGCACAGCATCCATCTTTACCCGAAAGTGCGGCAGATAAAAATTGTGCAGTACATCACGGGAAGTGATGCGCACCCTGACTTTTTTGCCTACCGGCAAAACAATTTCTGTCGGCAAAAAGTCGTCGAGGTTTTTCTCATCTTCCCAGTTCTGTCCTAGTGGGTTGGTACCACTGATCAACTGGTAGTTCTTTTCACCCAGCTTTCCGTCTTCACCCGGGTAACGGATCTGCCATCCGAATTGGAATCCGGTGGCTTCGATCTCCATGAATTCTTCTTCGGGGTCAACATCAGCCATCACCTCGTTCCAGGCATCAAGGCCACCGACTACCAGAAAGGTCATCACAATGGCCGGAATGACGGTCCACACGATTTCCAATTTGTTATCGTGCGGAATATACTTGGCCCGGCGCCCTTTTTGGGCGCGGTACTTATAGGCAAAGTAAAACAGGAGGATATGGGTAATGATAAATACGATGCCGGTAAAGAACAACGTAATGCTGAACAGCCGGTCCAGGGTAGCTCCGTGTTCCGAAGCGGAGGGAATACCGAAACCAAACATGTAGTTCCGGTAATAGATCGCTGAGATGATACCTCCGAGCAGGAAGACTACCAGGAAGATGATCATGTAATACGATTGACGACGATTGCCAATATCTTCCATTTCCTCCTCGCCACGAATTTTCCCGGCAAGCTCGGTTACCTTACCGATCTGAACCGCGATAATCGCGATTAGGATAACACTTATGATGGCAAGTAATGCGGTCATTATGTTTGTACTTTTATATCACTTTCAATTACCAAAAATACAATTAGCAGGCACCCATTGCTTAGTAGCTGTCTGAAATGCCGCCTTATTTAGAATCAGTCTATATAAGGCCACACGTGGTGGTGACCTGCTTCCTCAATGTACGGATCGTTTGTCGGAGCGAGTTTGGCTTTGCTTAGCGTATAGAAAGCTACGTACAAAAATCCGGCCAGAAATCCGAGCATCGTACCGATTTCCAGTAGTCCGGGAATGGTGAAACCCATGGCAAAACCAACTGCGTGATGAGCAGCCTCTTCTGCGTGATCACCGGCGTGATGCATCGCTTCCATGGCCGTATGACGGGCACCGGGTTTGATCATCAGGAAGAAATCCAGCCAGTGGCCAATGAATACGAGCAGTGAAGCCGTAAACATTGTACCGTACTTACGTTTAGTGTCGTTGCGCATCAGGACGAAAAACGGAAGCACGAAGTTCAGTCCGAGGTTAGCGTAAAACAGGAACGGATAATGCTGCATACGCTCCTGAAAGTATACGGTTTCTTCACCGACGTTTCCGTACCAGATCAACATGAACTGGCTGAACCACAGGTAAGTCCAGAAGATGCTGAATCCGAACAGGAATTTACCCATGTCGTGGAAGTGATCGGCCGTAATATTTGTGAAATAGCCTTTACCTTTCAGGTAGATCATGAGCATAATGGTCAGTGCCATGGCGGCAACGAACCAGCTTGCTCCCGTATACCAGGCAAAAAGCGTGGAATACCAGTGGGCGTCGAGTGACATAATCCACTGCCAGATCACGGCAGCACTGGAGAATCCGGCGATCGGCAGGAAAGCGGCCGACCAGATGCGAATTTTCTTATGGTGTTTGAATCCGTCGTTCAATCCTTTTCCTTCCTTGTCTTCGGCCACTGACAGTGAACGAATGCGCTGGTAGAAGACGATCCAGAGGCCTACAATGATCAGGGTGCCTAAGGTGTACCAGGTTTTATTCAGGAAGCCGCTTTTACCGGAAAGGATGGGATCATTAGCCACATCTTCGGCGTCGGTCCAGTGGTACAGGTGGTGGAAGTGTCCCCAGATCCCGATAATAACAACCAATAGCAGGATAAGTCCGGGTATCATGAAAGAAGAGAAGGCTTCCCACACGCGTTTCATGTTAACGTACCATCCCGCCCAGGCCGTAGTAAAAGCCGACAGAATGAACAAAGACATGAAAGCGATACCGGTGAAGAACACTGTATTGTGCAGATAATTCGTCCAGAATCGGGTGTGGAATGGAACTCCACCATCGGCGAAGAAAGAGATTCCCAGGCAAAGCAGGCCTAGTATCATGAACCCGATCAGCACAGTTTTTTGTCGAGCCTCGAAGGTGAATTGGTTCATTAGTATGCTTTATTATTTGTTAGCTGCGAATTGATTTCCAAAACTGATTAGTGACCACCGCTATGGTCGTCACTTCCGTGGCCCCCCCCTTCCGCGGGTGCTTCTTCGGCTGGGGCCATTTCGGGTTCCATATCGGTTGCCGCACTGGCCATTTGACTCATTTGCGACATGGGTGTCCCGAACTCGGGGTTCAGTGTATTGGCATCTTCGCTGTATTCTTTATCCAGTTCTTCTGCTTGCAGGTGGCGGATCCAGTGAATGATCTGCCAGCGCTCTTCGTAGGAGACCTTGTCTTTGTAAGAGCCCATCACGTTTTTACCGTACATGATGGAGTGGTAGTACCGCCCGTTAGAGGCATTGACGAACTCTTCCAGCAGGAAGTTGGCGGGAGCTGCGGGGTATTTCGCATTGGTATTCTCATCCGCTACCAAATATCCTAAACCATTTCCTTGTTCTCCGTGACAAATGCCACAGAAGATGCGGTACAGTTCCTGGCCTTTGATCAGCCCCTCGGAAGTAATGGGAAAAGGGTTTTCAGTTATCTCCGCAATAGCACGCGTACGCTCCTCTTCGGTGTCTTCGTAGTAATAGGGAACACTTCCGTTAACGGGAACGGAAATACTATTAACGGCATCCTCCCCATTAAGCATGGCCATGACTTCTTCGCGATGCTCCATATCGGTAAAAAAGGCACCGGCATAGCCACGCGGAACAGTACCTGCTACGGGCTGTTTGGGCGCAGCGCCCTGGCGGTAGGGAATAGTCGATGCATCTTCCCAGGTATTGAGTCCGTAGTCGGTATATACATTAGCCTCGTAGGCAATGGAGTGTCCCATATCGGGCATATACTCGCTACCGGCGAAGTCTCCGTCGGCTGGGGAACAGGCGTTCAGCACCACAATGGCTACCAGCGTGAAGAGAATATATTTTACTTGTTGCATGTGTCTGATTTTTTTCGAATCAACGTGTTAGCGATCGGGACTTAAATGTTTTTGCTATCCACTTCGGCCGCACCGGACCCACTCAGGAAAGAGCGCAGCTTGTCCTGCTCATCTTCCGTAGTGTTCGTGGTATCAAATGCGATGCAAAACTTGTCATCGGTAATCCGGTCGTCGAGGGTTGGATTCAGCACTCCGGGTCCCATTCCGCAAATAGTGTAAAAGGTTACAACCATCCCGACGGAGGCAAAAAGTACCGTCAGCTCAAAGGTGATCGGAATGAAGGCCGGAGCCGAAAAGTAAGGCTTACCTCCGAAAATGATCGGCCAGTCCCGGGTAAATACCCAGGTCATAAAACCAAACCCGAGTAAAGCACCAATGGCACCGTAAACGAATCCGCTGATGTGCAGGCGGCTCTCCGACAGGCCCAGTGCATTGTCGAGGCCGTGAACGGGGAAAGGACAAAAAACATCCCAGATCTCGAGGTGCTGTGCTTTGGCCTCGCGAATGGCCTTCAGCATCACTTGTTCATCTTCGTACAAACCGTACAGCACTTCTTTATTATATGTTTTCATATCGTTCGCGCGTTGATTGGTTGTTGTCTAAAGTTTTCCAGATTAATGAGCGTCCGTAGCAGTAGTCGACTCGGCTTTCTTGCGTGCCACTTCCGGACCAACGTATTGGTCACCGGCATCTTTGAGGATCGATTTGATCTCCGCAATCGCCACTACCGGTGCGACGCGCGTAAAGATGAGGAAGCAGGTAAAGAATAATCCGATCGTACCAATGAACAGGCCGATCTCCACCCAGGTAGGCGTGTAGTACGACCAGCTGGAAGGCAGGTAGTCACGGGCCAGCGTGGTGGCAATGATCACAAAGCGCTCAAACCACATACCGATGTTCACGAAAATGGACATCACGAAGGTCACAAAAACGCTGCGGCGTAACTTTCGCCACCAGAAAATCTGTGGCGACAACACGTTACACGACATCATGCCGATGTACGACCAGTAATACGGCCCGAGCACGCGGTTGTAGAAGGCGAATTGCTCGTAAATATATCCGGAATACCAGGCGATGAAGAGCTCCGTGAGGTAGGCTACCCCCACGATGGTACCCGTCGCCAGGATAACTTTATTCATACTTTCAATGTGCTCCAGGGTAATGTAATCCTGCAAATTGAGCACCTTCCGGGTAATCAGCATCAGGGTCTGTACCATGGCGAACCCGGAGAAGATGGCTCCCGCTACGAAGTAGGGCGGGAAGATGGTCGTATGCCAGCCGGGAATAACCGAGGTGGCGAAGTCAAAGGATACAATGGTGTGAACCGACAGTACCAGCGGTGTCGCCAGGCCGGCCAGGATCAGTGAGAGTGACTCCCAACGCTGCCAGTGCTTGGCTGAACCAGTCCAACCGAAGGCCAGGAAGTTGTACAGGCGGCGGCGTATGCCCTTCGCCCGGTCGCGAACCGTCGCAAAGTCAGGTACCAGTCCCGTATACCAGAACAAGAGGGATACCGTAAAATACGTCGAGATGGCGAATACATCCCACAACAGTGGTGAGTTGAAGTTCACCCACAGTGGTCCCCGCGTATTGGGGTACGGGAAGATGAAAAAGGCTAACCACAGACGTCCCATGTGGATCAGCGGAAACTGACCCGCACAGATAACCGCAAAGATGGTCATGGCCTCAGCTGCCCGGTTTACCCCGGTACGCCATTTCTGACGGAACAGTAACAAAATCGCGGAGATCAACGTACCGGCGTGACCGATACCAACCCACCAAACGAAGTTAGTAATGTCCCAACCCCAACCGATCGTACGGTTCAGGTTCCAGGTACCAATACCGTTCCAAACGGTCCAGGCTACGCAAAAAACGTAGAACGCCAGACCCGTTACCGAAACGATAAAGGCCAAAACCCAGGCCGTGGAAGGGGTGCGCTCCGTCGGGGAGCAAATATCTTCCGTAATATCGTGGTACGTTTTTCCGCCCGTTACCAACGGTTCGCGAATCGGAGATACGGATGCACTCATTATTCCTGTTTATTTTTTGCCGTAAGGCATTGTTTATACAATGAGGGCGCGGGGCGTTGTTACGAACAATGCCCCGCGACCGATATGGTCATTAGGCGTCCAACTCTTCGTGACGGTTGTTCACCTTAGCCGTATAGTTAACTGCTGTCTGGGTGTTGATCTCTTCCAACACCAGGTAGTTGAGCGGATTCTCCATACGCTCAGCCAGCAGCCCTTCTTTATTGTTTTGATCACCAAAGACGATAGCGCCGGTCGGGCAGGCTGTCTGGCAGGCCGTTTTCACGTCCTGGTCGCGCAGCGAACGTCCTTCGCGCTTGGCGGTCAGCTTACCTTCCTGAATGCGCTGCACGCAGAAGCTACACTTCTCGATCACACCGCGGGAACGGACCGTAACGTCGGGGTTCAGTACCATCCGGGTCAGGTTATCCGCTCCGTACGGTACATCTTCGTTGGCTACGTCTACTTCGTTAGCCGGGAAAATATCGGCGGTAGTGTAGTCGTACCAGTTGAAGCGACGCACTTTGTACGGGCAGTTGTTAGCGCAGTAACGCGTACCGATACAGCGGTTGTAGGTCATTTGGTTCAGACCTTCCGAGCTGTGGTTGGTAGCAGCTACCGGACAAACGTTTTCGCAAGGCGCGTTATCGCAGTGCTGACACATCATGGGCTGATAAACCACGTTGGGGTTTTCGTAGTCCCCGTAGAAATAGCGATCGATACGCAACCAGGTCATCTCGTGGTGGCGTGATACCTCCCGTTTTCCGACCACCGGAACGTTGTTCTCGGCAACGCAGGCTACCTGGCAGGCACCGCAACCGATACAAGCGTTGAGGTCGACGTGCATGCCCCAGTGGTGGCCCTGCTCGTAGTATTTCTCTTTGTACTCCTCGTAAGGATACAGGGTGTGTTCGTTCAGTTCCTGTGCTTCCGCCCGCTTCTCGTCAATGTGGTGCTTGAGCTCTTCCAGCTCCCTTACGTTAGCCTGATAAATGATAGAGCGGTTGGTAAGACCTCCCTGGTATCCTTCACCGAGGGTCATCACCGTTTTCTCATCCACGTTGATCTCCTCGTTGGTTTCGGGATCGACTCCCGTAACCCCCATGGTGTGGTGGTATTGCACACAGGCAAATTCGTTCTCGGTACCAACTTTATCGGATACAGCGGCATCCGTAGCGTAGTACTGGGTATTGCCGTTTCCGTCGACAGTCAACATCGGGTAGACATTGACTCCTACCGAATCCCCCAGTGCTTTGCCCATCTTACCGGTGGTGGTGCGACCAAATCCGATGGCCAAACCAACCGTGCCTTCCATCTGACCGAACTGGCGGATTACGGGAACCTGTTGGGTAACACCGTTGGCCGTAACTTCGACGAAGTCAGCCTGGCCGTATAATTCGCGGCCGTTCAGGTTTTTATAGGAGGTAAATTCGTTTCCTCCATCCCACTTTACGGGTACGGCCAGGTGGTTACCCCAGGTAGTCCGGGTGACCGGATCGGGCATTTCCAACAACCAGGGGTTGCTGGCGTACTGTCCGTTTCCAATGTTTACGGTTTCGAAGAAGGATATCTCCAACTCGCTGTTGGCGGGTTTGCGAACTTGCGATGCTGCGCGGGCCGCATCGCCACCAAAGGCATATTCGGTGCGCATGGGCTGGGGCATCTCTAAGACGCCATCGTGCAGGGCACTGTCCCAGAAAGCGCGGAAGGTGGCAAATTCGGACTGCTGGGGGAAGAGTGCTGCCTCCCAGTGAGCCTGAACGTATTCGTACATGGGCTGCTCGGCTTCACCATTGAAAGACTCAGCATTCGCCCAACGCAACAGGCTTTCTTCGGCCTGGCGGGTATCGAACAACGGTGCAATGGTCGGCTGGATCAGGGTGTAGTGGCCACGCTTGGCTTCCGCGTCACCCCAGCTTTCCAGATAGTGGTTGACCGGCGCCAGGTGGGTACAAAGCATGGCCGTTTCGTTCGGAGCGATACCCATATAAACCCGGGTAGGCACCTTGGCCAGGGCCGTGGCGAATTGTTCCGCATTCGGAATGTCAAAAGCCGGGTTGGTACCGTCCATGAAAAAGACTGCTTCGACCTGGCCGGCGTTCATCTGGCGCAGCAGATCCTGAATGGCGCGGTCGCTACCCTGACGCTGCATGGATGCATTGGCAAAATCGATGGTCGAGCCATAGTTGTCGAGCATGGCGTTGATACCATTGATCAAGACCTGCTCGCCGTAGTTATTCGAGCCGCTGACGACAAGTGAAGCGCCGCGGTTATCTGCCAATTCCTGAGCGATACGACGGAACTTGGCCGCTTGTTCGCCCGAGAGAGCCGGACCATTTACTTTAGAACCTCCCGTGAGGCCGGCCACCTCGTTGTACAGGGCTACGATCGCAGCACCTACCTGGGAGGGTTTGACCAGAATACGGTTGTCGGCATTAGAGCCGGTGAGGGTCATGTGACTTTCCACCTGTACGTGGTGGGACATCTTGGCATTATCGACATTGTCAATACGGCGGTTTTTCGCGTACTGACGAGCATATTCGACCGGAGAGATCCAGGTTCCGAGGAAGTCAGCATCGAAACTGACGATGACGTCCGCCTTATCGAAGTGGTAGGCCGGAATGACGGCTTCTCCGAAGCAGGCTTCGTTGGCTTCCAGCATAGCGGAGCTGGAAACCGGATCGTACATAACCAGTTCCGCATTGGGATAAGCTGCCTGAAAGTCCGCTACTGCCTTCTTGGTGGTAGGACTCATAATAGTGTTGGCAACAATGCGGATGGTGCTGTTTCCGTTGATGGCCGAACCAACTGCTTCGTCGAGTTGGGCCCAGCTCATCTTGGTGTTATTGCTGTACTTGCCGTCCTTCACCTCGTAGGGGCCGTCGATTCGGCTGGTATCGTACAGGCTTAGCACACTGGCCTGAGCGCGGGCGCTGGTACCGCCGTTGGTGATGGAGGAAAGGCTGTTTCCTTCCACCTTGATGGGACGGCCTTCGCGGGTCTTAACCAGTACGGGACAGTAATCACCACCCTGTACGAAAGTAGAGGCGAAATACGTAGCCACTCCCGGTACAATAGTATCGGGCTTAACGACGTAGGGTAGCGCGTTTTTTACGGGGATATCACAACCGGCAGCCAGGGTAGCTGCCCCCAGACCAAAGCCCAGGTATTTCAGGAAATCCCGGCGGCTGGAACCGGTGTCCAGCGTATTATCGTCTGCCAGATCATCGACGATGGGCAGCTCTTTGAATTCTTGCGTAGTCGCTTTCTGGAAGGCTGAATCGTTGTTCAGTTGGTCAACGCCGATCCAGATATCATTTTTATTGGATTTCTTCATTATGCGATGCGCTTCTTTTCTGATTTGTTGAGAATGTTTATAGCCTGCGAGAATGACGGATTAATAGTGGCACTTCTGACATTCGAGTCCACCAATATCTTCGACGGTGACCTTCTCGCGTTCGCCCGTTGCCAATTCCTCGTGGTAACGTTCGTAGGAATTATAATAGGGGTTATCGGAGAACTGGACCTCCGTTTCGCGGTGACAGTTGATACACCATCCCATCGACAGGGGAGCGTGCTGATAAACGACTTCCATTTCTTCGACCGGACCGTGGCAGGTCTGACATTCCACTTTACCGACACTCACGTGCTGGGCGTGGTTAAAGTAGGCGTGGTCGGGCAGGTTATGCAGGCGGACCCATTCGATGGGGCCGTATACCTTATCATCTTGTGTCTTCTCGTTGGTGAGTGACTCCACAATGGCTTCCCACTGATCTTCGATCAATTGTTCACCTTCATTATCGAGGCCGCCGGTTTCTTTTACGTAGTTATCGGCGATCCATTTTTTGTAGATCTTCTCGAGATCTTCCCGGCTCATATCCTCTGCTCCGTCGATATAGGTGTCGGTATTCGGATCCCATCCCACCGAAGCGTAGATCTTGGTCAATTCGGCCGTACCGTACGTGGAGCCCACTTTAACGGCTGCGTGGCAGTTCATACAGGTGTTCGCGGCAGGAATTACGGAGTGCTTGGAACGACGGGCGCCGTCGTGGCAGTACTGACAGTCGATCTGTTGCAGACCGGCGTGAGTAGCGTGCGAAAATTTGATGGGTTGCTCGGGCTGATAGCCTTGCTGACGTCCCAGCATGATGGCATTATTTACGGTCGTGTATCCACCGAGCACTACCAGCGCGAAGATAACGAACGCAATTACGCCCTTGCTGGTCAGGATCTCGACCAGTGAACGCTTGCGAGCGGTCTCATCGCCCTCGCGCAACTTCAACATATAGTTGAGATTGGAGAGGATGCGAGCCAGGACAATGGCCAAAACGGCCAGGATGCCCGCCAGTACGATAAAGAGAACGGTATTGTCTTCTTCTTCAACTACTACCGCTGTACCAGGATCATTACCAGCTTCTTTTCCGGGCTCTTTTTTCTCATAAACCGCTTTGATGTATAACAAGATGTTATCGATCTCCTGGTCCGTCAGGTTTTGGTTGGTCATGACGGTAGGCTTCCACTCATCCCACAACTCAGTGGCGCGGGGGTGACCGGCCTGGATCAGTGCTTGTGAGTTGCGGATCCAGCTGTAGAGGTCCTCCTGCGGATAATCAGACCAGCGTTCCTGAGTGCCTCCCAGCGCCGGACCGGTCAGATCATCGACCATATTCCGGTTGTGGCAGGTTGCACAGTAGTTGCGGAACAGGGTTTTACCTTCGTTAAAGGCAGCCTCATCTACGCTTCCGCCATCCTGGGCGGGCAGCGTAGTCGACAGCACCAGCAGGGACAGAATGAGTAATGCTCGGCTAATCAACGACTTAAAAATCATGTTCTGTATATATTTTCTATTGTTCCTTTCTGAAAACCAGACTGTCATATTTTTGTCAGCGCAAAGATAGTTCGCAAACGCGTTTTTTAAGAATAATTTCAAATCAGCTGACACTATTTAGACCCGGTCTAAACTATACTGAATCTTGCATTGGCGGCTTTCGCCAAAAATTATTTCAACCTTCCGGGGCTTTACCGTATCAAAACCGGCAACATGGCACAAAAGCCGTCTTTTCAGCTGATTTTATGCTGAGGTGATTTTTATTGCCGGGTACAGATGACATTTGAATTTTCATTCAATTTGCCACCAGGCTTATTTCCCCGAAAAGTATGGAAGATCGCTTCCTTACTTTCACTTTGGTATTCGTTTATACCGCAACGGGTGCCTTTATCGGCGGATGCGGATCGTAACCACTCAGCGTAACATCCTCGTAACTGAAACCGTCGATCACTTTTACGCCGGGATTAAGGGTCAGGGTCGGCAAGGGACGAATATCCCGGGATAGCTGGGTTTGCGTCTGCTCCATATGATTGCTATACAAATGCACATCTCCGAAAGTATGCACAAAGTCCCCCGGCTCCAGTTCACAAACCTGGGCGACCATAAGCGTCAGCAACGCATACGAGGCAATATTGAAAGGCACCCCCAGAAAAGCGTCCGCCGAACGCTGGTATAACTGGCACGACAGTTTTCCCTGACTCACGTAAAACTGGAATAAAACATGGCAAGGGGGTAAGCCGGCTTTTACCATTACGGGGATGTCGACCGGATTCCAGGCCGACACGATCAACCGGCGGGAATGTGGCTTGGCCTTGATATCCCGTATCACCTGATCGATCTGATCAACCCCCGAGAAATCGCGCCATTGTCTTCCGTACACCGGTCCTAACTCTCCCCATCTTTTGGCGAAAGCCTCATCCGACTTCACCTGCTCGACAAAATCTTTCATCCGGTCTTTCCAGTCAGCGCTATACTTGGGGTAGTCATCCGCCTGACCGGTTTCTTCCAGCCAGTGCTGAAAAGGCCATTCGTTCCAGATGCGAACGCCATTTTGCACCAGATACCGAATATTGGTATCTCCCCGCAAAAACCACAGTAATTCGTGTACCACCGATTTAAAATGAACCTTCTTGGTCGTCAGCAAGGGAAACCCCTCCTGCAAATCACAGCGAAACTGATAGCCGAACACACTCAATGTACCAGTGCCGGTCCGGTCTCCCTTTTCGACGCCATTTTCCAGAATGTGCTTCAACAGATCGTGGTATTGTTGCATGAATGAGCGTTTCGGCCTAAATGCGGGCAAGATAAAAAACAACCAAGAGTTTAAGAGCGTGTTGGGGATTTGTTTTTGATGGCGAAAATGTCTAGAATTTAGTTCTCACAAAGCCATTTTTGAGCTTCGTAGCAGGACTACGGGGCTCAAAAAGGCTGCAGTGAGGTTCAAATAATAGACATTTGCAGTCCAAAGGATAAATCCCAAAAACGCTCTAAGATCAAGCATCGTGATTTATCTTATCCTCCCGGATCTTTCTTGGACTAATCATATATACAGCCAAACCGCATTTTCGCCATGGTAAAAGTAAACGAACAGCATTATTTAGATTTATTCTAATTAACTGCGCCTCCGTTTGCTTCCTTCTTATTCTGGAAACCGAAGGCACTCGTCAAGCCTTATTTAACCTGAGGTTGAGACTAAGCTGATTGCTATACAACTAATAATCGTCTGTGCCCTACCTCTCGATTATTAGTTTTGCAGTTTATTACGCTGCTTTTTCCAACGACAATGGCCAATAATCTTCAAATATGAGTTACCACAGTTTATACGATTGTGTTCGCGACCTGGAAAAACACGGACACTTGCTCCGGATAAAGCAGGAAATTGACCCCGACCTGGAGGCCGCGGAAATCCATCGCCGGGTCTTTGCAGCGGGCGGTCCCGCCATTCTCTTTGAGCGCATTAAAGGCAGCCCCTTCCCTGCCCTCTCCAATTTATACGGTACCTACGAGCGCACCGACTTTCTGTTTCGGCACACCATCAAAAGGGTACAGAAAGTGATCGAACTCAAGGCTGATCCCACCCATCTGCTGCGAAAACCCCTGCGCTACACCGGCGCCCCCTTCACAGCATTATCAGCTCTGCCCATGAAAAGTATCGGGAAAGCTCCCGTCACTTATGGTACCACCACCATCGATCAATTGCCGTTGATCAAAAGCTGGCCCATGGACGGTGGAGCCTTCGTCACCCTGCCTCAGGTCCTTACCCTGCCGCCGGGCGATAACAACATTATGCACTCAAACGTCGGTATGTACCGAATCCAACTGACCGGCAACGACTACCAGACCAATCGGGAAGTGGGGATGCACTACCAGATCCACCGCGGCATCGGGGTGCACCATACTATGTTCAATAAGAGCGAAGTGCCCTTCCGGGCCTCCGTTTTCATCGGCGGACCACCGTCTCATGCCTTTGCGGCCATCATGCCCCTGCCCGAGGGGTTATCGGAACTTACCTTTGCGGGACTGCTGGGAGGTCGGCGTTTTCGATATACCCGCCGCAATGGGCACGTGCTGTCCTCGGATGCTGATTTCGTGATTACGGGAACCATCCGCAAAAACACCAAAAAGCCGGAGGGGCCGTTCGGGGATCATCTGGGGTACTACAGTCTGGAACACGACTTCCCGGTCATGGATGTGGACCAGGTGTACTACCGCAAAAATGCCATTTGGCATTTTACGGTCGTCGGTCGTCCGCCCCAGGAGGATAGCAGCTTTGGGTACCTCATTCATCAATTAGTGAAGCTGCTTACCCCCCAGGAATTCCCCGGAGTGCGCCAGATAAACGCCGTGGATGCAGCTGGTGTGCATCCGCTCCTGCTCGCCATTGGCAGCGAGCGCTACATGCCGTTTCGCGAGCGTCGTCCCGAAGAGATCCTTACCCAGGCCAACCGCATCCTGGGCAGCGGACAGACATCCCTGGCAAAATTCCTCTTCATTGCTGCGGAGGGCGACGCCCCCGGACTGGACACTCACGATATTCCCGGTTTTTTCCGGCACGTACTGGAGCGCGTTGATTGGCGACGCGACCTGCATTTTCATACCAAAACGACTATCGATACCCTCGACTATTCCGGTTCCGGCTGGAATGCCGGGTCCAAGGTGGTTGTTGCCTGTTGCGGCGAAGTGCAACGCACCCTGGGTACAGAAATCCCCGGTTCCCTCGCTTTGCCCGCAGGTTTCGGCTCTCCCACCCTGGCACAGCCGGGCATCCTGGCTATTTCCGGTCCGGCTTTTTCCGGCCCCGGTTCCTATGCCGATGCCGAAAATCTGGCAAAGGCCCTGGAGGGTCAGGCACTCGATGCCTTCCCCCTGATCGTGCTCGCCGACGATGCTCGCTTTTTTGGCGAAAGCCTTAACAACTTCCTCTGGGCTGCTTTCACCCGGGCTAATCCGAGCCATGATATTCATGGAGTAGAAGCATTCACGGAACACAAGCACTGGGGATGCCGGGGGCCGCTAATCATCGATGCACGCATCAAACCACACCACGCACCCGTGCTGGATCCCGATCCCCAAATCAGCCGACGGGTGGATAAAATGTTTGCCAAGGGAGGCGAATTATACCAAAAGATGTAGCCTCTATGAACAAAATCGGATTCCGCAGACCTATTATATTGTGAGTCCAAACTAAAAGCAATTTTCCAAATAGGCTTGAAAAACTAAAGAA
>CAYFGK010000036.1:0-52186 GCA_964342305.1 uncultured Saprospiraceae bacterium
CATCGATATCGTCCATATTGGTGCAACCGTTGGTCAGATCGGTGATCATGACTTTATAGTTGCCCGGCGTGGTAACGACCAGGGTAGAGCTGGTTTCGTTAGCCAGCAGGCTGCCGTCTTTGTACCATTTATAAGAGGCATTGGAAGCGGTAGCAGTCAGGGTAACGGACGTATTGTCGCAATCCAGGTCCCCGTCTTTGTCGAGAGAGAGGCTAGGTACATCCACGTCTTCGGAAACATCGATATCGTCCATATTGGTGCAACCGTTGGTCAGATCGGTGATCATGACTTTGTAGTTGCCCGGCATGGTGACGACCAGGGTAGAGCTGGTTTCGTTAGCCAGCAGGCTTCCGTCTTTATACCACTTATAAGAGGCATTGGAAGTGGTAGCAGTCAGGGTAACAGAATTGTTATCGCAATCCAGGTCCCCGTCTTTCTCCAATAAGAGAGAGGGTACATCCACGTCTTCGGTGACGGTTACCGACTCATCGTCTTCACAATCCACACCAGTGGAAACAGTTACGGAGTAGTTACCTGGTTCAGTTACCGTAATGGAACTAGTAGTAGCACCATTAATAATGTTACCGTCTGGTCCTTCCCATTGATAAGAGCCGCCTGTCGGGCTAGCGGTCAATACCGTTGGATTATCTCCGCTAGTGCAATCCAGATCACGGTTTTTATCGATTGAAGCAGTGAAGTTGATACAATCATCGCATTCATCGGGAATTCCGTCATTATCCTCATCGGGAGAGGCATCGTAATCAAAGCAAACGAACTTCGGCATGTTATCGGTGATAGAGCAGCGGTCACCGTCGGTGGTGCCGATGGTTCCATTACCCGATTGGTAGCTGGTACCTTCGATAGATACCTCCACGATATAGGGAGCTCCATCACCATGGGCCAACGTAATTACGATCGCACTTTCACCAGGGTAGAATTCGCAGTCGCTGTCGCCCATGGCTACACTGCTGTATTCGCCCATGACGGAAACATCGCCTAAGCTAACACATTCCGGAACCGGAATGACCAGCTGGGTCGGATTGCCACAGTCGTCATTGGAGCTGATGATGTATTGAATGGTCGCTACATCACAATCCTGCATGGGGTTACCTACTGAGCAGTTGCCATCGCAGATCAGACCTTCGTCGATCATCCCATCACCATCGTTATCCAGGTTGTCGCATTCCTCGGTGTCACAAGCATCGGGGATGCCGTCGCCATCGGAGTCGGCATTATCATCTCCTTCAGCGCAGATGTCACAGGCATCACCCACACCGTCCTGGTCGGTATCCATTTGCGGACCATTTCCGATCTCGGCGCAGTTATCACAGGCATTGGGAACGCCATCATTGTCATCATCAGCATCCTGCTCGGCACCCGGATTTGATTCGTAAGGACAGGTATCACAGGCATCGGGCACCCCATCATTGTCAGCATCTAAATTGTCATCCCCCAGCAGGCAGATGTCATCACAATTGGGTACTCCGTCGTTATCGTCGTCGCGATCATCACATTCATCGGCGCAATCGGCAATACCATCCTTATCCGTATCGGGGAATCCTTCGTCGATGTCACCGTCACCGTCATTATCTATACCATCGCAGATTTCACAAGGGGTAATGGTAATCACCACTACGTTGGACTCGCCCACGAAATCATTACAATTCACGCCACGGGCACAACGCTGGAAGTAAGTGGTTTCAGTAATTACTCCGGGATCATAGGATGCATTATCGGAGTTGGGAACCATTTCCCAGGGAGTATTTGGATCAGTCGGGTCGAAGGGTACATTCACGGTACTCTTCATCCACATGTATTCAATATCAGCAGATTCGCCCTGCTGGAAGGCAGGCTCGCGGGTGCTCATGATCACCTCGGGGTCGAACTCGCCACAACCGGTTTGGTTGCCTTTGATCGCTCCACCGTCAATAACATTGGTACAGTCATTGCATTTGTTAGCAGCATCATTCGGGCACGGATCGCAGGCGTCACCATACTCATCACCATCTGCATTTTCCTGACCCGGATTAGGGGTGTCGATGCAGTTATCACAGGCGTCACCCACACCGTCGCCATCACTATCCTTCTGGTCGGGATTTGGGGTGTTGATGCAATTGTCGCGGCAGTCGGGAACCATATCGCCGTCAGCATCCTGCTTATCGTTGCAATCGTCACAGGCATCGCCCATCATGTCACCATCCGTATCGGCCTGATCGGGATTAGGAGTGTCGGGGCAGTTGTCGCGGCAGTCGGGCACTCCGTCACCGTCTGTATCGGGGAAATCTTCGTCGATCTCGCCGTCGCCATCGTCATCCTTACCGTTGCAGATCTCAACGTCGAAGCAGTCTTTGATGCCGTCTTTATCCGCATCAAATCCTTCGTCGATGAAACCGTCGCCGTCGTTATCGACGCCGTCGCATTCTTCCACATCGCAATCATCGATAATGCCATCTTTATCGGTATCGGGTTCGCAAGCATCAATTACTCCGTTGTTGTTACAATCTTCTACACCTTCGCATTTGTCCATGATTCCGTTGCCATTGCAATCGGCATAGTCGTCCTGGCAAATGTCGGCAATGCCATTGCCGTCACAATCGGGAAGATCTTCACATTCATCAGGGAAGCCATTGTTGTTGCAATCTTGCAGTGGCTCACAAACATCAGGCCAGCCATTGTTATTGCAGTCGCGGAGGTTTTCACATTCATCGGGAATTCCATTGCGGTTACAGTCGGTGGCCGGATCGCGATAATCGGGTATGCCGTTCTCATTGCAATCTTCACATTCATCCGGAATACCGTTGTTATTGAAGTCGCGCAGATTTTCGCATTCGTCAGGAACGCCGTTGTTATTGCAATCGTCAAGCTGTTCGCAATCATCCGGAACGCCGTTTTCGTTGCAATCATCTTCGTCCTGGTCGGCAACGCCATCACCATCACAATCCAGTAAAGACGGATCCGGAATGTTCTCGCATTCCCCCGTCTCAGGATTGACTCGATCGATGGTAGTCGGATCTCCGTCGTCGCAACAAAGGTTGTAAATGTGGTGACATCGACCCTCATCGTCGATGTAATCGGTGGTGGCAGGGTTGCCGTCGTCGCATGGATTTGGATCCTGAGCGGATAGTACATGCGTAGAAGCTACCAACACGAGCAGTGTTAGCAACCTCATCCAGCCCCCTGCGGAGAGGTTGAGTTGTTTCATGGTAATGTGGTTAAAACGCTGATTATTCTAAAGGATGGTACACACCAATCCCGGGTCTGCACCGTAGTACAGACTATTTTAAAATGCTGTAAATCTTAATGTATTGACTGCGCTGTTAGCAGTCTGGCTTTGGAATAAGTGGAAAATGAAGGGTGGGTCTTAAATGGGATCGGGGAGCTTGCACAAAGGCATTCCCCTCCTTTGTTTTTTGTTGTTGTTCAGAAATCATCATTGTAGGTTTTAGTTAGAACGCTTATGCTGATATGGTCAAGCCATAACAGAATTACTGTTTAGGGTGTAATACACATAGGTATTACGGTAACAACTAGCAGGAGTAAGGGGATGGTATTGCAGGCTTCGGGGGGACAGAACAATGGAACCTAAAAGAGGATTAGGTCGCTTTTTTATACGTAAAAGGAGGAAAATGTTACAAGCGTTGGGACAAATCTAACTTTTTTTAGACAATTCACAAACCCCATACTCATGGGATTTTTAGAATTTTTTCATTTTTAAGTGAATCGTATAACCTCCGTCGCGCCTGATCGCCAGGTCCGCCGCCAGTCTTTTGGCCCTCATGTGCATATTATCAATGCCTTGGCCACTTTTCTTAAGAGGTTGCGCTTCCTCTAACATTCCATTGTCTTGTATACTCATAGTGAAGTTTTTACTATCGGCTTTTAAGAGGACTTTGACCTGGGTAGCGCTGGAATGCTTGCCTATATTATTTATTGCTTCTTTATATAGAAAGTAGAGGTTTTGGCGGACAACGACGGGAACCTTTTGACGTAAGTCAATACCATCCACCTGTATATGGAATTGAATATCCCGCTGCTGTAAAACATCTTCGGCGTGTTCCTGCATGCGTTCCCGCAAATCACCAAAATGATCCTTCCGGGAATCGATCGACCAAATGACGTCATGTAACTTGGAGGCAGCTTTCCGGCTGACATCGCTGATGTGTTCGGAACGGGACTTGCTTTCGGCATCTTTTGCCTTTAAGGCTAATAAATCTGATTGCAGGGCAATTCCGGAAAGTAATCCGCTAACCTCATCGTGAATGTCGCTTGATAGCTTGGTCCGGAATTGTTCTACCTTCAGGCGTTGGTTCAACCGGTACCGGAAAAGAATATACCCCAGGAGTGCGGCTAATAATGCGAACGCGATATAGGCTGTAATGGTGTTGTACCAATGCGGGTGGACGATTAGTGGTACTGCCAGCAGTTGTTTACTCCATTGCCCGCTGGGGCCGGCGGCCTTCACTTGCAGCGTGTATTTCCCTGCCGGCAGACGGTGGTACCGCACGGTGTTTTCCGTTCCCTGGTTAACCCACTCTTTTTGAAGGGGCCAAAGGCGGGCCTGGAACCGGTTGCGACTGGGATTGGAAAAGTGAGGAAGAAAAAAGGAAAACTGTATACTGGAGGCGCGGGGGTACATATGAAATACCTGGCCCGGTAACCAGGATTGTCTGACTTGTTCTACACTATCGGTCCTGGCATACGTCCATTCCACCTCTGATAAACGAGGCGCAGGCAGGGAATCTGCGGTGAGAACCGATTCCGGGTTAAAACGGGAAAACCCATTAACGGAACCGAAATACAGGTAATTGCCCGGACTAAGAGCTCCTGAGTTTGTGGTGAAGAGATCGGCAGCAAAACCGTCCGTGGCGTAAAAGTGGCGAAAGGCTTTCTGCTCTGGCAGCCAGACATTGAGCCCGCCATCTGTACTTATCCAGACATATCCGTTTCGATCCTCAATGATGGTACTCACATTATTATTAGATAAGCCATCTTTTTCCGATAAGGTAAAGGCAAGTTCTCCTTCTTCGTTGAGCACCGTAAGGCCCTCGGAGGTACCTAACCATATTTTACCATATTGGTCCTGGGCGATCGTCCGGACGGTTGCGCCTCTGACCTGTTCGGTCGGGATAAATTGAGAAACGTCCGATCGCGGTGAATTGATGCGGAAAAGTCCCCGGTCTGTTCCTATCCAGATGTGGCTGTTTTGGTCTTCAAACAGACAATTAAGTCGCAGGCCCCGGAAGGGATTCTTTTGCTCAGGGGTGGTAAAAGGCTGAAAAGACGATTGTTCGGGGTCGAAGCGAACCAAATGGTTGTTGCCCTGCTCCCCATTTGCTATCAGCCAAAAGTATCCGTCATCGCCGGCCATCAGATCGTAAAAGCGGTGGGGGTATTCGAAGACAGTGGCCAGGTCGGTATCCAGGTCATACTGAATGAGAAGACCGTTTCCGTTGCCGTGGCAGGCTATCCCCCATAACTGGTTGTGGGATTGGTACAGGACCTCATAACTACATCGAAAATGTACCGGATCTGCATCGGGGTCAGTCCGAATATGGAGTGTATCTAATTTTCCGGTTCGCTCGTTTAAGCGATACCAATGGGTGTATTCACGAGCCAGAAAAACCTCCCCCCGATCACTGGTGGCAATACCTTTCATGACCGCCCCGAATTCATCCGATGCGATGGGTTCCGCCAGGTAGTTGTCGATATTAAAGTAGTTATTCTGGTATATCTTCAGGCCGGTATCCGCTCCCAAGTGGATAGTTTTCCGGAAATCATCGGATTGAAGGCTGACAATGTACTGACTGACTTGTTTCAGGAAGTCCCAGTCTTGAGGATCGTGCTGGCCCTCCTGGTAAAATAAGTGTTCGGTGATAGGGTAATTCCCGTTGCCGTCAGTTTGGCTAAACAGAAGGCCTCCGCGTTGGTCTTCCCATAAGTAGGAATATTCCTGAAAAGGAGGATTATCCAGACCTTCCACTACGTGCCAGGAACCCTGGATAAGATCGTAATACACTACGTAAGGGTGGCGGGCAAAACTCAGATACAAGGCATTATGCACCTTGCTGACCTGAAATATACGACTGGGAACAGGATAATCGAATGGCTCAGGTATGGGAATGTCTGCCCGGCTAAAACGGACCGGGTCGCTATCGCCGCAAAGGCTGACCAGGCCGTATTCACTGTCGTTGATCATGAATGTCTGATCATCGATTACAGCAAAATCGAGTTGAGGAGTAATTCCGGTAAAGTCGTGCATCCATTCGCCAACCTGTTGCAAGGTATCCGTAAATTGAAACTGGTAGATGCGGCACCGGTCCGTTTGGGTCGTAAGTATATACGGGAAACCGTCGGGGCCCACGACAATCATTTCCACGTTGCCTTTTACTCCATTGGCGGGATATAGATTTACCTTCTGCAATTCAAAGGTATAGGGGTTCAGAATGTCGAAATAATCGATATTGTCGTGATAGGTGATCAGGAAATGATGATTCCTAAGGGTGGATAGTTTGTCGATGTACCTATGTGAAATGAATTGGCGACTAGAGGATTCGGGGGTGAATTTCTGAAAGCTATATCCATCGAAGCGGTTGAGCCCATTGTTGGTTCCTATCCATAAGAAACCAGAGGTATCTTTTTGGATGCTGGTTACCAGGTTGGCGGATAACCCCTGACTGGGGCCGTAAAAGTTGTATTGAAGTACGGTACTCTGGGAAAAGAGCAGCCCGGGTAATAATACCAGGAGGCAAAAGGATAGGGGCCTGATGCAGGGATAAAGACTCATGGGAAGCGCTGCTGAAGGTACGGAGTTGATGTTTTTTCGCAATCGTTGTGAAATATACGAATTGCCGGGTTTATTAGCCCAATACCTCCGCTAAGATAGATTTCCGGTTTATCTACGTTCCCTTTTCTTCAATCTGGTCCTCGTGGTAAATATTGATCACTTGAGTGCGGCTATGCACATTCAATCGGCGGTAAATCGTCTTGATATGGCTATTGACGGTCTCCACCGATATATTCATTCTGTGGGCGATGAGTTTATAGCTAAGTCCTTCCACGAGTCCTTTTACCACCTCCATTTGTTTTTTGGTGAGCTGGATACGGGGTGAGGTTACTTTGGCCTCTCTGTTTTCTTTCTCCTGGCCGCTGATCTTGGTAATGATCTTACGGGCAATTTTTGGACTCATATAGGAACCTCCTTGTCCTACATCCCTGATGGTATTCACTACATCCATCAGTCCTGTCGTTTTATCAAGGTAACCCACGGCACCGGCTTCCAGAGCTGAATAGACAGTATCGACATCGTTGGCAGTAGTAATCATAATGATATCCACATCGGGAAATCGTTCCTGAATGGGCTGAATGCCTCTGATGCCGCTCATGCCGCCGGGAAGGGAAATATCGAGCAGAAGGGTCGATAGGTACTGACCGGGCTGGACCTTCTGGAGGAAGTCTTCCACCGTTCGAAAAACGCCCGCCATACTCATGTCGTCTTGTTGCTCAACGAAGATGCTGATGGGCTCGCTGACGTTGGGCTCATCCTCGATCATAATAACGCTGTAAAATAGTGGGCTGCTCATGAAGTCCAGGTGTTAAACGGGGAAAAGGAAAGCCAGATTCCTCCATTGCCAATGGGCAACTTTGTGAATTGGAATAATATTCGGATTTTCGGAGATATTTTCCAATTTAATAGCCCCCATATTCATGGTGGAAGCCGGGGGAGAGTACTAAACGTTCGAATATGTTACAAACCAAAGTTGCCGGCATCGGATATTACGTGCCGGAAAAAGTCGTAACCAACGACGACCTGGCCAAAGTCATGGACACCTCAGATGAGTGGGTTCGGGAACGTACAGGTATTGAAGAACGCCGTTATGGTAAAAAGCACGAAGAAACTACTACCACAATGGGTGCCCGGGCCGCTGAGGTGGCCATCGAACGGGCAGGCATCACCAAAGATGATGTCGATTTCATCATATTCGCCACATTGAGTCCCGACTATTACTTCCCGGGCTGTGGTGTGCTGCTGCAACGTGAATTGGGAATGACTCAGAACGAGGCGGGGGCCCTTGATATTCGCAACCAATGCAGTGGCTTTATTTACGGACTGTCGATCGCCGATCAATTTGTCCGTACGGGGATGTACAAAAATGTATTGCTGGTCGGAGCAGAAATGCACTCCATGGGACTGGATTTCTCCACGCGTGGCCGTAACGTAACCGTCATCTTTGGTGACGGAGCCGGAGCCGTGGTCTTGCAACCGACCGAAGAGGAAAACAAGGGTATTCTCACCACCCACCTCCACTCCGACGGAACCTACGCCGAAAAGCTGGCCTTTATCAGTCCGGGTGCTCACGGTGGGTACCACGCCAAAAAGTATGGGGACGATGTTGATTATGGATTTACGGATGCTCAGTACGGGGAGATGTTCCTCACCCAGACTATGATGGACGAGGCCCTGATTTATCCTAATATGGAAGGCCAGTTCGTATTTAAATTAGCCGTACAGAAATTCCCGGAAGTTATTCAGGAGGCCCTGGTCAAAACAGGACTGAATAAGGAGGACATAGACATGTTTGTACCCCACCAGGCAAATCTCCGGATAAGCCAATTTGTTCAAAAGCGATTGGGGCTGCGCGATGATCAGGTATGGAATAATATTCAGCGCTACGGAAATACCACCGCTGCGTCAATTCCCATTGCACTTTGTGAAGCCTATGAAGCCGGTAAGGTTAAGGAAGGCGACCTGGTATGCCTGGCTGCTTTCGGTAGCGGCTTTACCTGGGGATCAGCTTTGATTCGTTGGTAGGTGTTTTATGCCTTTCGGCAAAAAAATAAAAGCCTGACCGGCGTCGCCGGTCAGGCTTTTTTGCTATGGTTCTGCGAGGGCAGTTTCGTAGCGTTTCACAAGTTGTGCTTGTTGCTCTGCGATTTTATTGAGTACTTTCAATTCCTCTTCCAGGTTTTCTTCGGGAGCTTTTGGGCGACCCACCTGGGAAAGGCGTTTGCGGTTTTTGTTAATCGCCAGGATCTGGTCTACCGTATGGTTTAGCCTGATTCTGGCTCTCAGAAGCCTTCGCTTAAGAGATCGCTTCATCATTACGGATGTGGTTTGGTTAGGAATTGGCTTGATGTACTAACGTCTTGCTCATAGTCCGTTTGAGTCCGGTCATTTCCGGAATTGGAATATACATAATTTAAACCGCATTACTATCAAAAAAGATGACGGCGAGCAAAAAAAACCTGCATTTTTACATTATTCAGGAAATTTAATTCCGCTAACTATCTATTGTGATATTTTTTATTTTAACAGTCGTTAAATCCAGGGTGGTATTAATGGCACATAGGTATATCCTGGGCTGATTCCCAGAACCGTACATCTGTTGGTAATTCGAATTGCAGGCCACGACTGATAAACAGCAGAGCGAAAACAACCAGAAATACCGGCGTCAGCCTTCGCAGGCGGTTGCGCCATCGCACATCAATGAATTGCCCGGCAACGGAGGTAGCCAGCATCAATGGGATGGTACCAGCTCCGAACAGAGCCATGTAGGCGGCGCCCTGGAAAACGTTACCGGTGGCAACGGCTCCCACAATAGCCATATAAACGAGGCCACAGGGAAGGAGTCCATTGAGCATTCCCAGGCCCACCAGTGCGGAACTGCTGCGGGCATTGAGTAGTTTCCCCATACCCCGGCGGACCCACTCCTGAAAGGTGCGAACCGGCGCCCAACGGTGGAGCAAAGTCTCCACGTTAATGGAGAGTATGGCTACCACAAGTAACAAGCCACCAAGTAGCAGAGATACATACATTTGTATACCGGCCAGTACCAGGCCCTGACCTAAAAAACCGATCAGCAAACCCAGCCCTGCGTAAGTAGTTATACGTCCCACATGGTATAAGAATAGCTTGCCGACCATCGACCAGCGGTATGCTCCCTGTTGGGGTAAAGCCATCGCGATAGGACCACACATGCCGACGCAGTGCAGGCTACCCGCCAGACCAATAAGAAAAGCTGACCAGATTAGCATAGCTTATAATTGAACAACTTCCTCTTTGTAATAGGGCACCCCGCCGGCTTCCCAATCTACTTTGACCCGCCAAAGACCAGGTTTGAGGTCCTCGGTAGACAGCCACTGGATACCCCGGTCGTCGGTGCGAACGTCGATTACCACGTCCTGGTCACCGGCGGAAGGGCAGAAGAATCGCACCTTGCCTTCCGGGGTTCCCAATTCATCGGGAAACTGCAGTTTTACGAGCTGCCGGTCCTGGTCTTCCAGGATTAGCAGGTCGGTTTTCAGGTTACGGGTATTGACCAGCTTGTCGTAGTGCTCCTGGTAATTGATATCGTCTTCGTAATAATGGTCTGAGACCAGGGCGTGATCGTATTGGGTGGATTTCCACACCTGAAATACGAGTGCCCCCACGAAAATCGTGTAAAAAGCGGCCAGACCATATCCCCAATTCCATTTCATAATGTTTGGCTTTTGTTCCGGCTTCTCGCCGGCATTGATTTATTGAACTGGTCCAAAGAAATTTGTTTTCAAACGGTCGATCCGTTTATCTCCGGAATACACATCGATCTTTAGTCGTGTCTTGCGGCCGTTCAAATCGGCTTTGTCAAGGGTGATAAACAAGGCTCCCTCGGTCTGTGCACCCGGTTCGGTAACCGGAGGTCTGCCCACCAGCTCAATGCTTCCATTGATGTCGACCAACCGGAACTCCACCGGGAAGGATTCCTTAGTTTTATTGGTCACCTGATAGTTGTACAGGTTGCGCAGTTGATCCGGACGATCGTCCACCTGATAATACAGCGAACCCGTAGCACGGAACAGGTTAGCTTCCACATCGGTACGGGCATTCAGCAGCAGGATGTTGACGACGATCAATACCCCCAGAACCGCAGAATAGGCCCTGACTCGTGGTGTCCATAGTCGCTTGCGTCCTTCCGAGATGCCATTAAAACTATCGTAGCGGATGAGCCCGCGGTCACGGCCAATCTTATCCATTACCTCGTCACAGGCATCCATGCAGGCGGTGCAATTGACACATTCCAGTTGGGTACCGTCACGGATGTCAATGCCGGTGGGGCATACCTGCACACACAATTTGCAGTCGATGCAGTCGCCAAGGGTTTTCTTTATCTGTTCAGTGGGATTTGCTCCGGCCGGCAAAGCTTCGGCTTTAACTTCATCCGGTTTGGCTGAGCCCGCAGTAATGGTGGCAGCAATACTTTGTATTGGATCCTTGGGTCTCCGGGCCGTATTCTTTTTTTGCATTTTACCCCGTGGTTCCCCGCGTACGTGGTCGTAGTGTACTACGATGGAGTTGTTGTCGAGCATTACACCCTGGAGGCGACCGTAAGGACATACGGCAATACAAACCTGTTCCCGCATCCAGGAAAAGACGAAGTAAAAGGCACCGGAGAAGATGATCATTGCCACAAAACCCTGCCAATTCTGACTAATTGGTTCCTGAACGATGCGCAAAACCTCGTCCATACTAATAATGTAGGCGAGGAAGAAATTTGCGATGATCACCGAGATGGTAAAGAATATGACTTGCTTTGCAACCTTTTTGACCACCTTATCGGTGGTCCAGGGTGCTTTGTTCAGGCGTCGTTGAGCGTTGGCATCACCTTCTATCCAGTATTCGATCTTCCGGAAGACCATTTCCATGAAGATAGTCTGCGGACATATCCATCCGCAAAAAATGCGACCCCATACTACCGTGAACAGTACAATGAACACAATGAAAGTGAGCATGGCAAGCACAAAGAGGTGAAAGTCCTGCGGCATGAATAAAATGCCGAAGAGAATGAACTTACGCTCCAGGATATTCAGCAAAACAAAGGGTTCGCCTCCCACTTTGATGAATGGAAGTCCAAACAAAACGGCGAGTAGCGCATAGCTGACCCAGGTGCGGGCGTTGTAAAAACGTCCGGAGGGCTTTTTGGGAAAAATCCAGATTCGCTTTCCACGATCGTCGACCGTGGCCACCTTATCCCGGTATTCTTCCGTGTCGTGGATAGGCTCGTAACTCATAATTCTTTGCTGTTAAGGCGTGTTTGCGACTAATAATCGGGTGGGGTTTGTTGGTTCAGGGGCCAAGGTCCAGGGTTCAGGGGAGCTGACAGTGACTTGGCAACAGCAGGCAAACAGGTTGCATAGCTAACTCTAAACCTAAACCTAAACCTAAACCTAAGCCTGCCTACGCTCTAAGAAGGGTAGAGGACCCTTTTCCTGACTCCTCTACCCATTCGTGGTAATTACTGACCTTCAACTGATTCTTCGGCCACTTGCAGGGTGGAGTCCGATTCAGTAGTCATTGCTTCTTCCGGTTGATACAGATCGCCCTGAGCTTCTTTGGCATTTGGCGGATTGGTACCACCCAACGTCAGGATGTAGCTGGATACCTTGTGCATCTCACCGGCACTTAATTGTGATTTCCAGGAGATCATACCCATTTCAGGTACACCGTATTTAACGGTTGTAAAGACATCCTTGATACTACCTCCGTGGATCCAGTATTCGTCGGTCAGGTTGGGGCCAACGCCTCCTTCTCCTGCGAATCCGTGGCAAGCAGCACAGTTCATATCAAAGATGGTCTTGCCCTGGTCAATTTCGATTTCATCTTCCAGCATGACCACGTTGGTTTCGTCGACCAGGTTCTCCTGTGTCGACAGGTAAGCCTGAACTCTTTCCTCGGCGCGTTCCATCTCGCGCTCGTACTTTTCGGAGGAGCTAAGACCGGCACCCGTAAAGTGGTAGTATGTATAGTAGCTTACGCCAAAAGCGATAGTGATATAGAACATAGCTACCCACCAGGGTGGCAGACTGTTGTCCAGCTCGCGAATGCCATCGTAGTTGTGGTCGAGCATCACATCTTGTTCCTGAGTTACCGGAACGGCTTTTGTCCAGCGCTTATAAATGCGCTTCCAGGCGTTACCAGGTTTTTTCTGGGATTCCAGGAAAGCCTCCATGCCGGATTCTTTGTAGATCTTGATCTGCTGTACGCGGATCATAGCATTTAGCAGTCCCAATAAAGCGAAGAGAGCTCCCAGGACCATCACCCCGGAAAAGATCAACAGACCATTGGCCAAAAAGCGATCGTAGAAGTTCGGGTCGGCGGCACTACCATCCGTGGTTACTGCTGCCGTTAGAGCAGAAGCCCCCAGCAGAAACAGAGGTAACACCAGCAGTTTGAGCTTTTTATTTTGCATGGTTAGTTAGTCGTTTTTGAGGTGGATGAATGGGAGTCATCCAGCGGCATGCTGGACATTTTCTCGATATAGGCCGGATCTTTTTTAAAGGCCAGGACGGCAGCCAGGATAAAGACCGTAAAAAAGGTCAACAGGGCTGAAATAGCCATCCAATTTATGTTGCCGGCACTTTCTAGAATATGTTTGAACATGATCGTATTCCTTTTTGTAGCCCGTAAAGGCTTTCATTAATTGTTTATTGACCAGCGCCGGCCTGAGGATCCGGTGTGATATCCGTACCCAATCGCTGCAAATAGGCGATCAGTGCCGTAATCTCTTTTTGTTCCAGACCTTCCTGCTCGATACCATCCTTGCGCAGGCTGGCAGCGATCTCAGCTGCTTGTGCTTCCAGGTCGTCCATGGCCTGTTCGGAAGCGTATCCCTCTTCGTAGGGGGTGCCCAGCATACGCAGCACTTCGATCTGTTTTGGCAGGCGGTCCGTTTTAAGGTCGCGGGTAATCAGCCATGGGTACGGAGGCATGATCGAACCGGGCGACATACTCCGTGGGTCCAGCATGTGGTTGTAGTGCCAGCTGTCGGGGTATTTTTTGCCCAAACGATGCAGGTCGGGACCAGTACGCTTAGAGCCCCAGAGGAACGGACGGTCGTAAATGAACTCTCCCGATTTGGAGTAATCACCATAGCGCTCCGTTTCGGAACGGAACGGACGAACCATCTGCGAGTGACAGCTGATACACCCTTCGCGGATGTACAGATCGCGTCCGGCCAGCTCCAGTGGCGTATAGGGTTTGACCGATTCGATCTTGGGTACGTTGTTGTCCACCATGACCATGGGGAAGATCTCGACCATACCCCCGATCAGGATGGCAATGGTCGCACCGATCAATAACTGTACCGGACGACGCTCGATCCAACGGTGCCAGTGTTCTCCTTTATGTTTCACGTGGGTCACACGAGCGGGTGCTTCGGCATCTTCGTACCGGATCAGTTTACCGGCATTCATCGTTTTTACGAGGTTGTAAACCATCACGATCACACCAGCGAAGTACAGCGTACCACCCAAAGCACGTAACATGTACATGGGCAGGATCTGCGTGACAGTTTCCAGGAAGTTACCGTACTGCAAAAATCCGTCGGGGGTGAACTGTTTCCACATCAGGGATTGTGTCCAACCGGCCCAGTAAAGGGGTATAGCGTAGAATAGTATACCCAGGGTGCCAATCCAGAAGTGGGCATTGGCCAGCTTCATGGAGTGTAATTTCGTATTGTAGATCCGTGGCAACAGCCAGTACAGGACACCAAAGGTCAGGAAACCATTCCAGCCCAGAGTACCAATGTGTACGTGGCCAATGGTCCAGTCGGTATAGTGACTGATCGCGTTAACGGATTTGATGGAAAGCATGGGGCCCTCAAAAGTGGCCATACCGTAAGCGGTAACCGCCACCACCATGAACTTCAGGATCGGGTCTTCGCGCACCCGGTCCCAGGCTCCACGCAGGGTCAGCAGACCGTTCAGCATACCACCCCAGGAAGGAGCGATCAGCATTACGGAGAATACGGTTCCCAGTGACTGTGCCCAGTCGGGCAGTGAGGTATAGAGCAAGTGGTGAGGACCGGCCCAGATATAAATAAAGATCAGTGCCCAGAAGTGAATGATCGATAGTTTATACGAGTAAACCGGACGATTAGCCGCTTTGGGGAGGAAGTAATACATCAGGCCCAGATAGGGGGTCGTCAGGAAGAAAGCCACCGCATTGTGGCCGTACCACCACTGGATCAGGGCGTCCTGAACACCGGCAAAGACCGGAACTGATTTCCAGGCTGTTACGGGGATTTCGAGGTTGTTACCAATATGGAGGACCGTAACGGTGATCCAGGTGGCAATATAGAACCAAATGGCTACGTATAGGTGATTCTCCCTGCGCTTCAGGATGGTACCAAACATGTTGACACCGAATGCGACCCAGGATACCGCAATGGCAATATCGATCGGCCACTCCAACTCGGCGTATTCGTGCGAGCTGGTAATTCCCAGTGGCAGGGTGATGGCTGCCGCCAAAATGATCGCCTGCCAGCTCCAGAAATGGAAATGACTAAGCGCTTTACTGTACATGGGGGTCTTGAGCAGTCGCTGAAGCGAATAATAGACACCCATATAAATACCGTTACCCACAAACGCAAAAATGGCCGCGTTGGTGTGTAGCGGCCGGATTCGTCCGAAGGTCGTCTGGGCGAGGCCCAGGTTAGCTTCGGGTATGATCAGCTGGATAGCCGCCAGAAGGCCTACCAGCATACCGATCACCCCGAAGATGATGGTCGCAACCGCAAAGTTGCGGACAATGGCGTTGTCGTACTGAAATTTTTCTATCTGTGCCATTCGGTTACCGTTTTTAATGTTCGTTTTCTGTTTGTTTATCGTCATCGAATAATATGCGTACCCCGGGCGTATAGTCGTCCTCGTACTGGCCGCTGCGAACGGCCCAGAGGAAAGCTCCGAGGAATCCCAGAGCGACGATCAGGCTTAGCATGATGAGCAAAAAAATGATTGTCATGGCTGTGTCAGTATTTGTGTGCAAGTTACTTTCCGGGGCTGCCCTGCCGGATGACCATCGTCAGGTAGCAGGGTGACTTTTATCAATGGTTTTCTTTTGATCGATTTGTTGGCCGGTAAGCCCCATTTTCCAGGCGATCAGGTTACTCGAAAGCACTCCGAACAGGACAATACTAATGGAGCTGAGCGGCATCAGGATAGCCGCTACAATGGGCGATAAAGCGCCCTGTATGGCGTAGCTCAGACCAATAATGTTATAGACTAATGCGAAGGCGTAGGCGCCGTACACCAGCCGGATGCTGCGACGGGCAAAGGCAATGAAATCCGGTAACCGACTGAATTGGTCACCCCGCAGAATGGCATCGGAGGCCGGCGTGAAATTGTTGGTATTATCAGTTACGACCATACCCAGATCACTCTGGCGCAGGGCACCGGCATCATTAAGTCCGTCACCTACCATCATTACCTCCTGCCCCTGGCCCTGCAACTCCCGGATAAAGGCGAGCTTTTGTGCCGGACTCTGGCGGAATCGCAAGTCTTCGCTTTCGCGAAAAAACGGACGGAAAGCCTCCGCCTCGCGCTCGTTGTCTCCCGACAAGAGGTACACCTGACCGAGTGACCGGAAGAAGCTGAATAATCGATCCAGTCCCCTGCGGGGCCGGTAGCGAATTACAAAGCCGGCCCGGATCGTATTACCGATCTGCAGGAAGGTTGACCGCTCGTTGCGCCAGGCTTCGGGTAAGGAGGCCGTCATATAGTCCGGAGCCCCCAAACGCCATTCTTGTCCATTGATGATCGCCTGTATGCCGGCTCCCGTTTTTTCCGACCAGCTCTTGCTTGGTAACAGAGGTTGGTCAACGGCTGCGTAGCGGTTGATAGCTACTGAAATAGGGTGATTCGAAGGGTGGGTCAGGGTCTGAAGGGCTGCTTTTTCCTTTTGCGAAAGCGGATCACCCAGTAAGTCTAACTCACTGTGCGTGCGGTCAGTAAGGGTGCCGGTCTTGTCGAATACCACTGCGTCGATCTGGTTGATAGCTTCGATGACCTGAGTGTTTTTCAGGTAAAAATGGTGCTTGCCGAAAATCCGCAACGCATTGCCAAAGATGAAGGGGATGGCCAATGCTACCGCACAGGGACAAGCGATGATCAACACTGCCGTAAAGGCGTTGATGGCCACGCCTATATCCCGGGGGACCCAATAGAGCAGGGTGGAAAAAGCAACCGTGAGGATGGCCATGGTAAAGTAACGGCCAACCCGGTTTGCCAGCTGACTGGCCTGGGTGTCGCCGTCCTTCTGAAAAGCTTCATCATTCCAGAGTTGTGTCAAATAACTCTGGGACACCGGTTTGGTCAGTACCAGGTCGATCGATTGTCCGACCTGTCGCCCTCCTGCGAAAACCTGCTCACCTTCTTTCAGGTGTACGGGTTCCGATTCACCCGTAACAAAGCTGTAGTCAAGACGGGCTTCCCCCTCGCTGATCATCCCATCGGCCGGAATGAGTTCCTGGTGCTTGACGCGGATGCGGTCGCCGACCTGGAGTTTGTCGAGAGGCGTGGATTGTTCTTCTCCGCCAACCAACCGGTGGGCCGCGATGGGGAAGTATGACCGATAATCGCGGTCAAAGGATATGTGGTGGTAGGTGCGCTGCTGAAACCACTTACCGATCAACAGGAAAAAGACCAGACCGGCCAGGCTGTCGAGGTAGCCAGCGCCAGTTTGAGTAAGGATCTCAAAAACAGAACGGCCGAACAGGGTCAAAATACCCAGCGAAATAGGGACATCGATATTCAGTTCGCGATGTTTGATGCCCAGCCAGGCCGAACGCAGGTAATCGCGTCCGCTGTAAAAAACCACCGGCAATGCCAGTAGTATATTGAGATATCCGAATAAGCGAGCGAAATCGCCATCCGTACCCGAGTCAAGCCCCAGATATTCAGGAAAGGATAAGAGCATGATATTCCCGAAAGCAAAGCCCGCCGTTCCCAGCTGATAAAAGAAGGTTCGGGCCACCAGGGGGCGCTTATCTTCATCGAGGTTACCCAGGTTGATGGCCGGTGCGTAACCGATACTGGCCAGCGTCTCGACGATCTGCCGCAGGCTGGTCTCGGATTCCAGAAACGTCAGAAAAAGCTCCTTCTTCATGAAATTGACACGCGACTCCTGAATGCCCGGATGCAGTTTGTAGAGGTTCTCCAACAACCAGATGCAGGAGGCACAATGGATTTGTGGAAGGTATAACGTTATTCGGGTCCGCTCTCCGTCGGTAAAAGAAATGAGCCGCGATTGAACATCAGTATCGTCGAGGTAGGCGTATTCCTCTTTGCGTTGTCCACGCAGAGAGATACCGGCCTGCTCATCGAGATCGTAGTACCGGCACATACCATTATCATTGAGGATCTGGTATACCGTACGGCAACCTTCACAACAGAAATGTTTATCCTCGTGCTGAATATCTTGCGTAGAACAGTCTTCCCCACAGTGGTAACAAACCTCGGAGGTACGTTTGCTTTCGGAGGGCTCCATTACAGTACCTGGTTGCTTCGTCATCATAAGCAAGTCGTAAATGGCTTTTGCGAATTTGAACTCAAGGTACCGGATAGGGTGACCCGCTCTGATGAGGGGAGTCAGTATGAAAGTAGGAATGCGGTGATTTTTGTCAATGGCCGGAAAGCGCCACGCCTTCGCCAAGGCTACGGCGGGCAGGGAAAGCGGAAAGCGAGGGAAGAAGGTCTACGGTTCACGGTGTACGGTGCACGGTTTGCTTCTTGCGATTCAAAACTGCATTGGATTTGCCCGTAAAAGGTTACAAATTTTTAGCCCAAGAATTTGACTTGGTGAAATGGAAGGAAAACTTAACCGTCTACCGTCTACCGTCTACCGTCTACCGTCTACCGTCTACCGTCTACCGTCTACCGTCTACACCTTTATATATATCCGCTTGCGGTACAGGATCCAATTCGCCGCATACATCGACAGCACGAACCCAATGGCGTAGGCTAGTGATGCCGCTTTCCCTGTCCAAATTGCCTGGTAGAAATGATTATAGATCAGGCTTTGCAGGCTGACGGTACCTCCATCGGCCCCTGGCAGTTGGATCATGTACATCATTTTGGCCACCAGCCCGGAAAGCACGTACACAAAGAGGGCATTCATACCGAACACCTTGAAAGGGTAGGCCCAGCGCTTCCATCCCATTACGTCGATGGCCCAGTAGCAAAGGCACAGAAAAAGCATGGCGATACCGCCCGTGTAGAGCACGTATGAGCTGGTCCAGATCTTTTTATTAATGGGAAAGAAAACGTCCCAGGTCAGGCTGACCGCCAACAGCAGAGTGCCCGCCAGCAGCAAGCCACTGATCTTTTGGTAGGCTTCTTTACCCGTGCGCAGCCACTGACCAGCAAACACACCCAGCATACCCGTGCCAATCGCCGGCAAGGTACTGAGCAGCCCTTCCGGGTCCCAGGTCTTAGACTGACTCCACAGGTGATTGGTGCCCAACACCAGGCGATCGAACCAGGCCCCCAGGTTGGATTCGGGCTCCAGACTGGCCGTCCCGTATCCCGGAACAGGAACGATTGTCATCAGCCCCCAATATCCGAGCAATAGGGCGATCGTGATCCAGTAATGCGCTCGCACGGGAGTGTACAGGAAAATTAGTGCACAAAAAAGATAGACCAGCGCAATGCGTTGTAACACCCCGGGAATGCGCAGGGTTGATAAATCGTAATGCCCCCAGCCCACTACGATCATAGTTATTCCCAGGCCCAGAGCTACGTAGCCAAGCACCCGCCGTCGCTGTGCATTCATCGGGTCGTTGAACCGCTTTTGTTGCAGGATCCCCCGCATGAATATCGCCAGGGTAGCGATACCCAACAAGATGTACAGGACCGTTTTTTTGCCGACAGGCTGAGCCTCCCGAAAACCGAAGTGGGGGAAACCGGCCAGAAATAAGCCCAAACCGAAAATGATCAGGGTGCGGACCACCACCTTGCGGATCAGTTGCCCTGCCGGTACCGATTGCTCGCGCCGTCGACCCAATGAAAAGGGAATAGCAACCCCCATAATGAACAGGAAAAAAGGGAAGATCCAATCGGTCGGCGTAGAACCGTGCCAGTCGGCGTGTAATAGGGGCGGATAAACCGTTGACCAGCTGCCCGGGTTGTTAACCAGGATCATGCCGGCAATGGTAATGCCCCGAAAGACATCCAGGGAAATCAGGCGTTGCTCTTTCATACGGTCTCGTTTTGTATATTTTGGACCAGATAATACTTCCTTGCAAGTGAAAAAAGACATCCTCCGGTACGGACTTATTCTGGCAGTTGCTCTGGTGCTGCTACGCTGGATTGAATACCGGGCAATGCTTTGGGAATCGCCCTTCAATATCGGGATTATACTTTTGGCCGTTTTGTTTCTGGGGGTCGGAGTTTGGTTAGGTACTCGTGCAAACGGAGCCAAAACACCGGCATCAGCCTCCGTCCCGACCCAGCCGGATCCCCCCGCAGTAACCAGCGGGGACCTCGGCATCAGTCAGCGCGAACAGGAAGTCCTGGAACTAATCATCGCCGGACACTCCAATCAGGAGATCGCCGACCAATTGCACATTTCCATCACCACCGTCAAGTCACACGTCTCCAGTATTTACCAAAAACTGGATGTACAGCGGCGTACCCAGGCCGTGCAAAAGGCACGGCAGCTCGGGCTGCATCAGGTTTGAGGTTTGAGGTTTGAGGTAAGGTTCTAGGTTAACCTCAGACCCCAAACCTCACACCTCTAACCTGTAAATTCTAACCTTTTAGTCTTTCCCATACCCGGAACAGGAACACCGCCCCGGCCACTGCAACGGCAGTCGCAATGACGGCCGGAGTGGTATTCCCGTAGATCCAGAAGCCGGTGGCGAACAGGGCCGCATATACCGCAAAACATCCCACCAGCATGGCGCTGATCTCCAGGGGAAGTTTTCCCTGGCGTACCTCGGAAGCTTCCAGCTGACCGGTCGACAGACCTTCATCCACCACGGGTTTCCAGCCACGTTTGGCCGGCTTGATGAGGCGGTAGAAATCCAACAGCGTTTTGCGGTCAGCGGGAGTTGTGAGCAGTGTAACGGTCACCCAGCCAACGGTAGTCAGGCCGATACCGATTAGTAATTTCCAGTGTTGGGCAACTTCTCCGGGATGCATAAATTCAAAGTACAGGGCGATGACGAACGAAATGATCATGGCCGCCAGTTCACTGTAGGCGTTAATCCGCCACCAGAACCACCGCAGGATGAAGATGAGGCCGGTACCAGCACCGATCTGCAGCAAAATATTGAACGCCTGCAGGGCATTTTCCAGCACCAGGGCAAACAGGGCCGCAAAGAGCATGAGCAGTACCGTCGATACCCGACCGATGCGTACCAGTTGTTTTTCGGAGGCATCCGGTTTCACAAATCGCAGATAGAAATCATTGACCAGGTAGGAAGACCCCCAGTTCAGGTGGGTAGAGATGGTCGACATAAAGGCCGCGATCAGGGAGGCAATGACCAGCCCGAGTAAGCCGGCCGGCAGGAAGGTCAGCATCGCCGGAAAAGCAAGGTCGTCCTGAATAACATTCGCCCTGACATTGGGAAAGGCTTCCTGCAGCGAACTCAGATCGGGAAAGACGATCAGCGAGGCCAGGGCGATCAGGATCCAGGGCCAGGGCCGCAACGCATAGTGGGCCACGTTGAACAGCAGGGTAGCTCCCACCGCATTCGTTTCATTTTTTGCGCTAAGCATACGTTGGGCAATATACCCACCACCACCGGGCTCCGCCCCCGGATACCAAACGCTCCACCACTGTACCGCAAGGGGCAGGATAAAGAGCGGAATAAGCTGGGTGGTATCCGTGAAGTCGGGCAGCAGGTTCAGCTTGCCCTGCACATTTTCGTGGGTGAGCAGGTTATTCAATCCGCCTACTTCGGGCAAATTAAGTACCACTATGGAAGCCCAGATGATACCGACCATGGCCAGAATAAACTGAAAAAAGTCGGTCAGAATAACACCCCGCAGGCCACCCAGAGAAGTGTAGATAACGGTGACAACCGAGGCAATCAGTACCGTTTGTATCGGCGTCAACCCCAGCAGGACACCCCCGATCTTGATGGCCGCCAGGGTAACGGTGGCCATGATCATGATGTTGAAAAAGAAGCCCAGGTAAATGGCCCGGAAACCCCGCAGGAAAGCAGCCGGTTTACCGCTGTAGCGAAGTTCGTAGA
The DNA here is from genome assembly GCA_964342305.1 of uncultured Saprospiraceae bacterium. Lineage (GTDB taxonomy): Bacteria > Bacteroidota > Bacteroidia > Chitinophagales > Saprospiraceae > DT-110. The sequence continues at coordinate 22,011 of CAYFGK010000036.1, forward strand.
ATTCGAGGTCGGTCAGTACCCCGGACCGCCGCCAGAGCTTCGCGTAGACGAAAACGGTTAGCATACCGGTCAGCAAAAAGGCCCACCAGACCCAGTTGCCGGCCACCCCGTTCTTTCGAACAATATCGGTCACCAGGTTAGGCGTATCGGCCGAAAAGGTGGTCGCTACCATGGAGATCCCCAGCAGCCACCAGGGCATATTCCGGCCCGATAAAAAGAACTCCTTGTAATTCTTTCCAGCCTGGCGTGCCACCAGGATGCCGATCAGCATCGACAGGGCAAAGAACCCAAAGACAATCGACCAGTCCAGTGTTGTTAAGTTCATCGTTTTTCGTTTTGTTGTTTTCTGGCTTTCGCCAAAAAATATAGCCCGTTACCGGATGCGTACCTCATCAACGAACAGCCAGGCTCCGTGCCCGGCACCCTGAGCACCCTCCGGAATTGTTCCATAGTTAGGGATTTCCAGCCTGAATCGGGTGTTTTTTTTCACTTTTGGTATGGAAAAAGTGACGGTGCTGATCTTTTCATTCGTAGCTTCGACGGTGGTCTCCGTCACCAGTTTCCAACTTTTTGTGGTCTTCGACCAGACGTAGAAACGAGCCTCCCGGGGAGCGTAGATCCATTGTCCGGGGCTATGGTAAAAGCGCAGTTGCACCGAGGAAGGGGCCACCGGCTTTTCCCAGGTGATTTCGGCATCGAAATCATCCCCCTCCAATCCGATCCATTCCGAATCGCCATACCGCTCGTCGCTGCCAACTACCCCGTTGAGGATTACCTGTGGCTGCATCCCGTTGTATTTGGGGTGGGGAGCGTGTTTAAGTGTCATGGTTTGACCTACCGCCAAATGATCTTCGTAGGTGATACTGGCGGGACGTCCGATCATTTCATTATCGCGGTACGACTGAAAGGTGTAGGTTCCCGACTTCGGTCTGAAAGGACCGCGGTACATCTGCTCCTGCGTGGAGTTATCCTCCGAAAAATCATAGCGAATTTCACCCTTACCAACCAGGTTTCCCGCAACGATCTGCAGTTCAGAACCTTCCTGGTTTGAAATGGCCACCTGGGCATCGTAGAGGTGGTTGGCCGCCCGGATGCCCCATTTGTCAAAGTGAGCGTAATGGCCGTCGAGGCGATGCACAAACCGTTGCAGGTCTTTCTGATCCCGGGGTGTCCAAACCACCTCGGCTAAGGCCTGCATGCGCGGGTACGCCATATAGTGCAATTTTTCCACGGTAGGGATGTACTCGGTCCATATGTTGCCCTGGGCGCCGAGAATGTGTTTTGCTTCTTCCTCCGAAAGTTCTTCGGGGACGGGATGATAACCATACACTTTTTCCAGCGGCAGGAAGCCCCCGATCGCCAGCGGCTCATCGGGGTGGGTGCTTTGGTAATAATCGAGGTAGCAATAAGTAGTTGGCGTCATGATGACATCGTGACCCTGCTTGGCCGCAGCGATTCCGCCTTCTTCTCCCCGCCAGCTCATTACCGTGGCATTGGGGGCCAGTCCGCCTTCCAGGATCTCGTCCCAACCGATGAGTGAACGGCCGTTGTCGTTCAGGAAAGTCTCTATCCGGCGAATAAAATAGGACTGTAATTCGTGTTCGTCGGCCAGACCCTCCCGGCGAATAACTGACTGCGCCTGGTCACTGTGTTCCCATTGTGTCTTGGGCGCCTCATCGCCGCCAATATGGATATAGCGGGAGGGGAAAAGGGCCATGACTTCCGTCAAAACATCTTCCAGGAACTGGAAGGTTTTTTCATTAGGGCAGTAGATATGCTCGAAAACACCCCATTTGGTGGCAACCTCCACCGGCTCATCGGTGCAGCCTAATTCGGGGTAAGCAGCTACGGCGGCCTGGGCGTGCCCGGGCAGCTCAATCTCCGGAATTACGGTGATGAATCGATCCCGGGCGTAGGCCACGACCTCCTTTACTTCTTCCTGCGTATAGTAACCACCGTAGCGCTTACCATCGAACTGATGGGGCTGGTCGTTGTAATGGCCGACCAGCGTTTCCTTGCGATACGCCGAAACCTCTTGTAGTTTCGGGTATTTTTTTATTTCTATCCGCCATCCCTGGTCTTCGGTGAGGTGCCAGTGAAAGCGATTCATCTTGTAGCGGGCCAGCATATCGATGTACTGCTTAATGGCGTCCACAGGAAACATGTGGCGGCCCACATCCAGGTGCATTCCCCGATAACTAAAAGAAGGATGATCATCAACCACACCGGTGGGCAGGCGAATCCCCCGGGAGTTTTGATTGGACCACCCCAGCTGACGCAGGGTTTGTAGTCCGTAATAAAGGCCGGCCCCGGTGCCACCCGTAAGATTGATGCCCGCTGAATTGATCTTGAGCTGGTAAGCTTCGGAAGCCATTTCCGGATCGATGACCAGTTTTAAATGGGGCGCATTTGCCTCTTCGCCCAGACGTACCGAGTGTTCCCCAAGCCAGGACCGAACTTCAACGATCACGCGCTCCATTTGCGGACTCGATTCAGTGGCGGAAAGCCGGATACTGCCGGAGATATCCAGAAAGGAATTACCGAGCTCGATGGAGGCCGGTTGGGGGATTACCAGGTGTTCCGGAGGTGCTGCCTCAGATCCGGTGAACCCGGCGGCAGTCAGAGAAGCGATAAGCATATAGAGTGTTATCAGCATATCAGTACATTTGATAAAGCATTTCAGGGGACGATCCTGAATGAGTTCACAGCGTTTTATCTAACGTGAGCCCGGGGCTGAATTCATTGGTAAAGAACTGAAGGTCATACCTTCACGTGGTATTTGCCAGCATGTATAAGGTTGCAGACTCTGCGTGAGTCCCTATACCTGCTACCTTATCCCCTGTACCGGGAGTTTGGGCATTGATTTTCTTCACTTTACGAAAGAATCCATGCCCAACCTCCCGATAACTACGATTTCGAGTGGGCCCGGGGTTTGGGTTTTGCTTTGGCGTTATGGTTGTTGTTCACGTGTTTACCAGCTTCCTGCCAGGGGAACTTCCAACGGCTAAAGGCTTCCATGGCTTCGTATTCCGCGAGTCCCAGTCGGCGATAGGAGTTAGCCAGGTCTTTATTGCGGTCTTCGGCCCGTTGCCAAAATTCCCGGGAGTCATTACCCGGAAACGGAGGCCGGTCCTTTTGTGACTGGTGCATAAAGATCGCATCCCGTTTCTTGAGCAGCTCGGTCGGGCTGATAGGCACGGCCATCTCGATTTCATACACCGGCCATTCGTGCCAGGCACCGCGGTAGAGCCACAGCCAGGCCTCTTGTGCCCAGGCTTCTTTTTTTACCTGTTCGTAGGCCTGGAAAATGGCTTCCAGACAGGTTGCGTGGGTGCCGTGCGGATCTGCCAGATCTCCGGCAGCATATACCTGGTGGGGCTTGATGGTCCGCATGAGTTCGGCAATGATAGTAATGTCTTCTGTTCCCAGAGGTTTTTTACGGGTTTTACCTGTTTCGTAAAAAGGCATATCGAGGAAATGGATCTGCTTTTCGGGCAGCCCGCACAGGCGGGCACCGGCCCGCGCTTCTCCCCGGCGGATCAATCCCTTGACTAATCGGGTATCAGCGGCGGCCTTCGGTTTTTCATTTTTCTGAATGACCTGCTTCAGCATTTTGCTGAGTTCTTTTCGGTAGTCTGATCCGGCGAGCTCACCAGACTTGGCATTTATCAGTTCCAGACTAAATTCGAGGAATAAGCGGGCGTGATGGTCGTGTACGGCAATATTTCCCGAAGTTTGGTAGGCAACGTGTACTTCGTGCCCCTGCTCGACCAGTCGTTGGAAGGTGCCGCCCATGGAGATTACATCATCATCGGGGTGGGGGCTGAAGATGATTACCCGCTTCGAGTCGGGGGTACGGCGTTCGGGCCGGGTAGTGTCGTCGGCATTGGGCTTACCACCGGGCCACCCGGTGATAGTATGCTGAAGACGGTTAAACATCCGGATATTAATGTCGTACGAGGAGGCCTGCTCAATAGTCAGGTCACTCAGGCCGTGCTCGGCGTAGTCTTCGTTGGTCAGTTTGAGGATGGGCTTTCCGGCCTTGTCGGATAACCAGGTGACAGCTTTACAGATGAGGTCTTCGTCCCAGTTACAGATACCGATCAGCCAGGGTGCATCGAAGCGGGTGAGCAGTTCGGCGGCACCGGCGTCGAGGTGAACACTTACATTTGGATGCTTCTGCAAAAAAGTGGATGGAATATTCGGCGTGATCTCGCCTTCTATCGCCTTTTGCAGGATCTCGGCCTTGTGCTGTCCCCATCCCAGGAGGTAGATTTTCTTGGCATTCATGATGGTTTTAATACCCATGGTGATGGCGCGGTAGGGAATATCCTGTTCCCGGTCAAAGTCTTTGGCGGCATCCCGCCGGGTCAGGGCATCGAGGCGTACCATACGGGTCTCGGAATTTTCCCACGACCCCGGTTCGTTGAAACCGATATGCCCGGTCCGGCCGATCCCCAAGAGCTGGATATCAATGCCACCGTACGAATTGATCTTGCGCTCGTATTCCTGGCAGTACTTTTCGACCTCCGCCATATCGAGCGTACCATCGGGGATGTGCACATTGTCCTTGGGTATATCGATATGATCGAAGAGGTGTTCGTTCATGAACCGCACGTAGCTCTGGGTCGCCCCCGGATCCATAGGGTAGTATTCATCCAGGTTGAAGGTGATCACATTATGGAAACTGAGCTCCTCTTCTTTGTGCAGGCGGACCAATTCCCGGTACACCTGAATAGGGGAGGAGCCCGTAGCGAGGCCCAGTACGATGTGCTGGTTTTCCTGTTGGCGCTGGCGGATAGCCAGCGCAATGGAACGCGCGACGTGATCAGAGCCTTCCTTGGCTTTTGGCCAAATCTTGGTTGGCATTTTTTCGACGGATCGCAACTGATACTTCAGATAGTTCCTCATGGATCGCATGAATTTTATTAGTTATTTCGAGAACCTAATTCAAACAGCTTTTTGGCAGGATCAAGCTAGGCTTGTTCCAGATATATTTGTGCCGCAGCCCCCAATGTCCCGGCGTTTGCACCTCCGAGTGCCGATATTGCAACGGTCGTCTTTTCCCGGAAGGCCGGTAACAGAGCTTTTTGCAATTGCTGTTGCAGGGGATGGACCAGCAGGTCTCCGGCGTGAGTCAGTCCACCCGACAGGAATATACCTTCCGGGTCTAATTGCAGGCAAATGCGGGCCAGGGCATTCCCCAGTTCGACCCCGCACATCTCCACCGCTTGCCTGGCCAGTTTGTCGCCTTTTTGGGCAGCCTGGGTGATCATTTGAGCGGAGCGGTCGGTTTCTGGTACCCGCCGCAGGTGACTGGGTAGGATCTCGGTGGCGAATAAGGCACTGAGATTACGTTGCAGACCACGGGCCGACACGTACGTTTCGAGGCACCCTCTTTGCCCGCAAAAACAGGCACGGCCATTCGGAATATGTACCGTATGGCCCAGTTCGCTGGCTAAATTATGGGCTCCCTCTACCAGTTGACCGTTGATGAAAAAGGCACTGCCCAGACCCGTGCCAAGGGTCAAAAGCACAAAGTTGTTCATGTGCTTTGCTCCTCCCCACATCTTTTCTCCCAGCGCCGCAGCTGAGGAATCCTTAATCAGGGCTGTGTGCGCACACAGATTTTGCTCAAAAAAATCCCTTATTGGGAAAGGAGCCGAAAAAGGCAAATTAACAGCGTAGCTGATGTAACCTGTCTCCGGATCACACCCGGGGGCGCCGATGCCGATTCCAAGCAGGGACGAATCTACCCGTTTAACCAACGATTTACTGGTGGCCACCAGGCGCTTGGGGTAATCATCCTGCCCATTGCCCGAATGAGTTGGAAAGGCTTCTTGCCCGACAATCGATCCCGATGGGGTGACTAAACTCAGTTTTGTAAATGTGCCGCCAATATCGACACCAAGTACGACTTTATTCAAGTTAAAAAGGTATTGCCGGTTAGTGAAAAAAATCGGTCAATTCGTCCGCAGGCAAAACTAGGGTTTTTTTTGGAAAAGGAGGAAATCTTAAAATATTTTGAGGCTGTGTTCGAACACATATCATACAATATATGTATTATAGGCTTTATTTTTACTAATTATTTTCCTATTCGCTCCTCAGATTTGTTAAAATTTCATCCTTATTGGCTCCACTCGTATTACATTTGGAAGTTTGCAATTACGTATTATCTAAATCCCCAAACAAACCAAAAATAGCCAGAGTCCTTTTTAGTAGTAATCGATGCATTCGAAGGGCTTTGAGGACAGCTTTACAATCATGGCAAAACGAATACGCATAAAGGATATCGCTGCCAAAGCGCAGGTATCAACCGGGACCGTCGATCGGGTCTTACACAATCGGGGGAATGTATCAGCCGAAAAACGCGCACGGATCGAAGCGGTGATGGAAGAACTGGGCTACGAACCTAACATCATAGCCCGGACACTTGCCAGTAACCGGGAAGTACGCATTGCCATTCTCATCCCCGATCCCGGCCATGATCCGTATTGGTCTGATCCAGCCCGTGGAGTGGAACAGGCCTGGCAATCCGTCAAGCACTACGGAGTCGTTGCCGATTGGTATTACTTCAATTTATTCGAACAGGATGATTTTGCCGCCAAGGCTAAAAAAGTATTAGAGACAAAACCCAATGCTCTTCTGTTCCCTCCCGTTTTTTTGCAGGCTGCCCGCGAGCTTCTGCGTATTTGCCAGGAGCAGAGTATTCTGGTGTCTATTTTTAATACCCAGGTCGAAAGCAGCAGTATCCTCACCTACGTAGGGCAAAACTCTTACCAAAGTGGGGTGCTCGCAGGCAAACTACTGAGCCTGAGCATGGGAAAGCAGGGTAAAGTGGCTGTCGTTAATCTGAGTAAAGAACCAGCCAACGCCAAACACCTTTCTGACAAGGAGCAAGGACTGATCGACTTTTTTACCAGTCGCAATCTCGGAGCCGATTCCCGGGTGGTTCGGGTCGTTTTCGAAAATTTCAATGATCGCCAGGCGCTTCGCCAGCATTTTCAGGACCTTTTTGCTCGCGAACCCTCCCTGCGTGCCCTTTTTATTACCAACTCAAGAGCTTACAAACTACTGGAGGTCTTGCCTGAATCACACACGGAAGACATGCGCATCGTTGGCTTCGATTTACTGCCGGAGAATATTGAGTTTCTGCGCAGGGGGCGCATTCAGTTCCTCATCAACCAAAACCCGGTAGAACAAGGATATCTGGCACTGATGAGCCTGGTTAATACGCTTATCTTTGAAAAAGAAGTAATGCCCATCCAACACCTTCCACTGGATATTGTCGTCTCCGAAAATGTGGACTATTACCTCCACCGGGCCGATAATTTTGCGCTGACTGTCTGACGGGATCAGGGAGTCATTTCGATCAGTAAGATGGAGGCGGAGGCAGTACCCTGTGCCCGCAGGGTAGCTTCGCACGAAGCGGGCAAGATGATGAGCTGAAATGCCTCCAGCGATTTTGGTTCACTGATTGGGTTCAGCAGGGAAACCGAAGCTCCACCGAGGTGGCATAACACCCGCAAACGCCCGGAAGGTAATCCGCGTACACTTCCACCTTTCACTTCCCAGTAATGCCAATGCACGCCTCGTGTTTCGGTACCTGATGCGTGCAGGGATTGTACCCGCATTGCGCCGTTTGGTGGCTCTTGGATGCAGGCCGACAGTTGTTCCTGGGTCAGGGCAGCTCCCGGTTGTTGCTTGCGTTGCAACAGCTGGCGCCACAGGTGAGGGCCGGTGCTGAGGTGGATCATTTCCACGTCGATACCCATACTGTGCATATGCCCGGCCGGTACTGACAGGCAGGTAAGGCGTTTGGGGGTGAGGTCATCCAATAATTTTCGCGGTACCTTTTTGTCGGGGATGGGCAGATTGTCAAGGGGGGAATCCGTGCCGGACAGACTGGTTGATTTCAACCCCGCCAGTAATTCTGCTTCCGGACCGGTCCGCAAAAAGAGGTAATGATCGGTGTGGTTCATGACCGGTAGAGCCGGAAACAAGGATCGGAAGGCCGCATCGGAAGGGTAGTAAACCATTTCGTGCCACTCCAGTTGTCTGCGATCAAAATGTTCCATTCGCAGGGTCAGTATCGGGTCTTTCTTGTCCTCTTCTGATATTCCCGCAAACGCACCGGGCAGGTAGTACCAAACATTCAGAGCCGGAAACTCTACCAATTCGCCGTCGATCCGGAACAGCAAATTATCCTCTTCGAGATCGAGCGGGAAAGTGGCTGGCAAGTCGTTAGTGGCCGTGCGTTCAACCGGTTGATCCCACAGGCTGGGATCAAAAAACGGGGCCAGTGTCAGTGGCTGACGAGTGGCCAACTCCAGTCCGGACCGGATGGCATCACCTGCTGCCAGCTTGGGTTGTTGCCAGTTGTTGGTCTCCAGGAAGAAATCACAGACCGGTATCAATCGCCGCTTAATGGTATTTGCCAGGGGCCAGTCGAGGTAGTAAGCCCAGGCAAGGCGTTGCGAAAAAGCAGTCTGCCGGTTATCCAGGCCTAAATTTCCCACTTCCTGGCGGCGCATACGCTGCAGTAGCTCCCACCGCGACAGATCAGAATATACCAACAAGTCCGGTTCCCAGACCTGGTGAGCACCAACCCCGTGGATAAGAATGATTCCCGAGGTGAGCGAGCCAATGGTATCGTGCAGGCTGGCAAGCTTTGCTTCGTCGTAAAAGTCTGATAAATCCGGAGGGAATTTCGTCTCAGGCTCCGGGGACGTACTGAATAATTGTTTCCCCAACTGACGGATCTCGCCTTCTTCCCGGTACAGGTCTTCGGCACGACAAATCACATCGGGCTGCAGAGAAGCTTTTAGTGCACTCATATCCAGGCCGGTATACGTGCCCGGATAGCACTCCACCGTTACCACTACCCGCTCTTTTTCCAACTGGCGGATACGGGCGAGGAGGGCCTGCCCAATAGCCGGCCATCCGGACCAGCAGGAATCCGATGTATCAGGTATGTCGATGTAAGGCTTTTGGCGCATGCCGTCGGTTGTGTTTTAACGGGTTACTTTTTTAAGGGCCTCCCAATGGGCATCCTGCATAGCTCCCAGGGCAAAGAAGGATGATCCGGACGCTCCGCCTTCCAGACCTTCCTGGATGGCCGCATCCAATTGCTCCGGCTTAATCTCCGGTATAAAAAGGCCGGAATAGATCGGCTTGGGCGTTTTCATGCGCTCCAGTGCCTTGCGGGTATGCTCCTGAATAAAATCAATATCGCGCTCGTAGAAGTTGTGGTAGAGCATCGGCAGAAAGGCGTCCAGGTCCCAGGTATGCCAGGCCTGACGCACACTTTCCCAGTTGGGGAAAACTGCCGCGGTAATCATTTTTCCCTGCTTTCTGGCTTCCGGAACCAGGCTGTTGTTCACCATATTGCTAACGGCATCGTAGCGGAATTGCCGCCATTCCTCGTTGGCCGACGGATCCTCCAGGTCAGTCAGCGGATCAATACCGGTTTGCTCTTTAAATTGATCGCGGCAATAGGTGGAGTAGCTATAGTCGTATTGAGGGTATTCCTTGTCCTGCACAATGTCGTACTTGGGTTGCAGCCCTTTGGCGAGGATAACGTCAGGCAGGCGTACGTAATCCAGATGTACCCCGTCCACTTCGGGAATCCGGGCCAGGGAAGCAACGTTCCCGGCTACGTATTCCCGGACTTCGGGATGACAGGGACACATAAACTTATAATAAGGCACGTAGGCTGGATCCGTATTGGCTGGTTCGCCCAGGCCATTTACGGCATACCAATCGGGGTGTTTTTCCACCATGTCAGGATTGGTGAGGGGCATGGTCCACATCCAGGCGTGAAACTCCATACCTAATTCATGGCACAAGGGTGCAACACGGGAAACTAGATCTTCCTCCATCGGTAGTTGCCCGCCCTGGTAAAACGTTTTATTGCCGTTGTAAACCTCCAGCAATAAGGCGTTAATGCCTGCTTCACGTGCTTGCCCGAGTTTTGCTTTCCAGTCGTCAAGTGTCCATTCGCTCTGCGGGCGGGCCCAGACCCAGAATTTTTCTTTTTCCGAAAGAGTGGGAGTTTCGGTGGTACCGGTTTCCGGGCTGGCGTTTTGACAAGAGGATAATAACCAGGAGGAAGCCGTCAGACTCAAAGCTCCGGTACCAAGGTGTTTCAGGAAGGTGCGTTTGTCCATGTTAGCGTGCTTTTTTACGGGTAATGTGGCCATCCTGATCGATGGTCCACAGGGTATTCTTAGTAGTGGTGCTGGCGCGGAAGAAATCCGTTCCGGCGGTTATGTCAAATTTTATTTCGGGAAAGTCCTCGACAGAGCCGTACCGGCCGGCTTTTTCGCGGAATTGCTGCTGGGCATAATAATGAAGCCAGAGTTGCCACCTGGTATCGGTATCGGCTTTCGCCAAAATTCGACCTTGCTTAACACTTTTTTGTTCACGGGTGAATTGAACCAGTCCCCAGGTTTCGGGCTGGTGCATGGCAATAGCCCCCTGAGGGGACCATACCCAGTTGTGCTCCGGGAAGGGTTGGCCGGTAGCTGGGTTAATCTGTTTTTGGTAAGCACCATTTTGGGCTTCGGTCCGCCACTGTACCCGGGAAAAATTGACCCACCAGATCTCTCCGTCACGTGGAACACCGGGATGGCGGGCGGCTTCTTCGAGTACCGACCAGGGCAGGGCCACCTCAATCGTCCAGCCCCGATCGGTGTCGGAGGGGTCATTCAAAGTTCCGTCCAGGTGGACGGCGTGTTGCATACCGCGAATGTCCCAGGCGTCAAGAGCGTGCCCCCCATTCCGGTACGGCCTGGTGAGCAGAAGGTCCCATATAGTATTGAGTGCATTGATCTCCAATTCGTAGTAATGATGGGCGTCACCATCGGGATCAATGAAGATCTCAAAATCATTTTCGTGAAAGATCACCATATCCCGCTGATCGTATGTTGCCCAGATATGAGGCTCTTCTAGCTGTGCTCCTATGTAGAAGAAATTGGAATCCCACCGCATTTTTACGCGGGTATCGAAGTATGGCTTTTCCCGGATATCTCCTTCAATATCCCGAAAAAGCGTACTGGCGGGAGCTTGGGTCCAGGCTGCTTCATCGAGCTTGCCGTCGATGGCTGGGGCCTCACTGGTGTACCAGCAAGCATAAGTCTCCGGTGCATAGGTATAGTCGGCATGGTGTTGCCCGAAAAGCCAGCCGGGAACCACCAAAAAAAAGACAATAAACAGTCGAAGAGTCATACGTTACGATTATTTTTTAGGGGTATTACGGCGGGTAATCGACAAGGTACCTCCCTCAACCAGATCCTGGTGGCTGATAAAAAAGCGGTCGATCTCCTGATTATTCCATTTGATCGATTGCAGGAAGGTGCCTTCACCTCGCTTTGGCTTTGCGGACTCAATTCGAATCGACTCCCCGGGGTAATAATCCGGATTAAGCCGGATGGTTACCGATTCTACCGAAGGAGTGACCAGGGCATAATCCATATCGGCCGGACAAACCGGGTAGAATCCCATCATGCTAAATACCAGCCAGGCCGACAGGGTTCCGGTATCATCGTTGCCGGGGATGCCGCCTGGCTCCAGGGTGTAGTGTTCAGCGATAATACCGAATACCCGTTGCTGACTTCGCCATTCCTGTCCGGGAACGTAGTTGAACAGGAAGGGGTAGGTGATATCGGGTTCGTTGGCCACATCGTAATTATCGGTAGCGAAACAAGCTGCCAATTCCTCCGCAAATTTATCCGGACCTCCTAGTTCGTCGATCAGGCCCCGAATGTCGTGAGGAACGTAGAACCGATACTGCCAGGCCGTACCCTCCACAAATCCGGGTACCGGCTCGAAGTTTTTACCCTGCTCGGGATCAAATTCCTCAAAGAAAGTACCGTCACCGTATTTTGGCCGGAGCATGCCGGTCTCCGGGTCGAGGTATTGGCGGTATCCAAGGGATCGCTTGTGAAACAGGTCAGCATCGGACTCTTTTCCGAGCGCCTGTGCCAGTTGCCCCAGAGTCCAGTCAGAGAGGTAGTATTCCAGAGCCGTTGAGACGCTGCCGCCCCAGGTATCTTCCCGATCCATGGGGACGTAGCCCAGGCGGTGATACGCATCGACGCCGGGGCGAAGCGGGTTTTCTGACTCGGGGGTAGTTGCCGCCTTACGGGCCGCCTCGTAAGCAGCTTGCACATCAAACCCGCGAATGCCGCGTAACCAGGTATCGGCAATGACCGGCGTCGCCGGATCACCTACCATGACCTGGGTTTCCATGCTCAGCAACTCCCATTTGGGTAACCAGCCGCTTTCCCGGTACATATCGACCATCGACTGAACCATGGCTTCCTGGATCTCCGGATAAACGAGTGAGAGCAGGGGGTGAACGTTGCGATACGTATCCCACAGGCTGAAGATGCTGTATCGGTTCCGGCCCGTAACGGTCCCGATTCCGGGTTTGCCGAGCAGGGGGTATTCGCCGTTCACATCCTGCAGGATGCTGGGATGGATTAGGGTGTGATACAGAGCAGTATAGAAACGGGTCTTATCTTCCTCTTCGCCCTCGATCTGTATGCGACCAAGTAACTCATTCCACCGGTCGTAATTGGCTTTGCGTATCCCCGCAAAATCAAAGGAGGGTTGCTCGGCCTCGAGGTTCTCCCGCGCATTTTCGACGCTTACGTAGGAGATGCCCACCTGGGCCTGGATAACCTCGCCCTCTTCGGTGTCAAAGGTAAAGTAGGCACCTACTTCATCGCCCGATAATTCATACATGTATCCGGGATAGGGTTTGATGGTGTCATTGTAGCCCACCCAGTCTTTTTCCACACCGCGGTAGGCGGGCATAGTCTTGAAGCCGCCGAAGGATTTTGCTGGCTTGCTGAAGCGCGCTACGAAGTATACCGGCCGCACATCCTGTGGATTGTAGCAAAAAGTGCCGATCGTGCGGTGTCCCTCCACTTCGGTAGGAGAGACGATGCGCAGGGTACCTCCGGTCTCATTGGTCAGACTCAACCCCAGGTTCAGGAGGATGTGGGACTGCCCGGCCGGAAATGTGTAACGGCTAAGGCCGGTCCTTATCGTGCTGGTAGCTTCTACTTTAATATCGTATTCCTCCAGCGTACAGGTGTAGTAACCCGGTTCCGCCTGCTCGTCGGAATAGGTGCTGCCGTACTGCTCGGGATCTAGGTTCAGATCTCCGTTGGTGGGCATAAGCAGGATAGTACCGAGATCGGGACAACCTACTCCACTGAGATTAACGTGGCTGAAGCCGGTAAGAAAGCCATTCTCGTAGATGTAGCCCCGTGAGTTCCAGGCGGCATCTTTTTCGATGGGATTTTCGGCACCTTCCCGGTAGGCTACATTGAAGGGCAACACGGAGGCCAGCCCGTGCGGGAAATGGGGCCCGGGATGAGTGGCGCCGTAATTAGAAGTGCCGATAAAAGGGTCGACCCAGTCTGCCGGCATTTGTCCAATGACGCTTCCTCCCGTTATCAGCAGGAACAGGAAGAATAGTGAGGAACGATATATGACTTTTTTGTTCATAAAAAGCGGACGCCTTTTTGTTTTAGAGAATGAATGGCTTTGGTGCCCTCCTTTTTTTCGGTAACCAGCAGGTCCAGAGCTTCCACGCCTACGATCCGGAAGGGCTGGATGCGTCCGATCTGGTCGGAAGGACACAACCCGATAGTCTGGTTCGCTGATTCCAGCATGGCTTTTTTTGTCATGGATACATCCCGGTTTTTTGCCGTAAGACCGATCTCCTCGTGAATACTGCTGACATCGATGAAGCAGAGATCGGCCCGGATGTCGTGTAACATATTGATCACATCCATACCGCAGGTGATGCGGGATCGACCGGCCATCCGACCACCCAAAATAAAGGTCTCGATGGTCGGTAACTCCGCCAGTCGGTTAGCAGCAACTATGGAATTTGTGAAAATAGTCAGCGGCATATCTTCTTCCAGCAATGTTACCAGGTGCTCCGTAACTGGTCCGCCGTCGAGAATGATGACTTGCCCGGGCTTAATCAGTGAATAAGCTTTGGTGGCAATAAGACGGATCTCTTCCGAAGGGCCTCCGCTCAGTCCCAGCAGCGCTTCTGGCGTTTTAGGGTTGGCCAGGGCGCCTCCGTGGACTTTTTTGATAAAACCGCCATCTGCCAATTCCCGCAAATCCCGGCGAATAGTATCCTCCGAAACGTTTAGGTGCTCACTCAATTCGGTCGACCGAATTTTGTTCCGCACATTGATTATCTCGAGAATCATGCTTTGTCGCTCCTCCTTCAGCATGGTTTTTTATTAGGATGTTGAGCCTGGCTGATCAGCCACGGCAAGATACACAATTTTGTGTTTTTTCTGGTTTTTGCTGTTTTTTATGCTGTTTTATGCGTTTTTGGGTGCCGCTTTTTGCAGAGTTATGACTTTTCCTTACTTTCATATAGCCTTTTTCAGGAGGCTTTTGAGAACAACTTTTGACCAATTAGCAGCCCTTTATGGGCTTTTTCATGATGGATATTCAGACTGATAATAAACGTGCTTCGGCACTTCGGCAATACGAACTGCGGGAAAACTGGTCCTTTCGGCAAAAAGGGGCCGAGGATTGGCTTCCGGCATCCGTGCCCGGATGTAATTTTACTGATTTATTGCGGCATGACCTGATCGGGGATCCGTTTTTTCGGGACGAAGAAGTGCGCCTGCAATGGGTGGAACAGGAAGATTGGGAATACCGTACTTCCTTTCATTGTTCGGAGGATGACTTGGCTTTTTCCGGTCAGGTTCTGCAATTTCAGGGATTAGATACCTACGCTGCGGTATATTTAAATGGTGTTCGCATCCTGGAAGCCGATAATATGTTCCGTACCTACGAAATCCCGGTTGAAGGTCATTTACTAGTGGGAGCCAACGAATTGTGGATCCACTTTTCTGCTCCGGTTCCTTTCGTGGCTGACCGTGCCCGGAAAGCCGGATTGACTTATCCGGCCGGCAACGACCACTCCGATAATAAGCGTAGTGTTTTTTGCCGAAAGGCTCCCTATCATTTCGGCTGGGACTGGGGACCGCGCTTTGTAACCTCCGGTATTTGGCGTCCCATACGGTTACTCCTGTTTCAATCGGTGCGATTGGTACAAAGTTCTCTTACGACCCTGGCCGCCGACGAAGAAGGGGGTATTGTTTGTTCGGAGTGGACTATTGAATCGGCCGGTGAACAAGTGGTACAGCTGCTTCTCGATGTTGGTGACGGCCAGTGGTCTTTCGAGGAGACAGTCCCCTTGAAAACCGGTACTCATACGTATACGTTTACCCACGATTTGCCAAACGCCCGGCGGTGGTGGCCCCGGGGATTAGGAGAACCAAATCTGTACACCGTGGTGCGTACCGTTTCCGGTGCAGGGGTGACCCACTGTTCAACCAAGGATCGATTTGGCCTTCGCACCATTCGCCTGGTACAGGAACCCGATGAGTTCGGCCAGTCGTTTTATTTCTGTGTTAATGACCAACCCTACTATATAAAAGGAGCCAATTACATCCCGCAGGATAGTTTTCTGGATCGGGTTACTCCCGAACGTTACCGGCAAATATATGCCGACGCGCTGGCCGCGAATATGAACATGCTCCGCGTTTGGGGCGGCGGGATTTACGAAGAGGACCTTTTCTACGATTTGGCCGATGAGCACGGGGTGTTGATCTGGCAGGATTTTATGTTTGCCTGTTCTATGTATCCGGGCGATCCCGATTTTTTAGCTTCCGTAAAAAGGGAAGCGCTCGACAATATGTACAGATTGAAAAAACACCCCAGTGTGGCCCTTTGGTGTGGGAATAACGAGATCGGGGTAGGGTGGAAATACTGGGGATGGACTAAAGAATACGGCTACACACCCGAGCAGGAGCAACAGCTTGCCCGTGATTACGTTGCGTTGTTCGAGGAGCTCCTGCCGGATCTGGTGCAGCAAGCGGATCCTACCCGCGATTATCTCGCATCCTCACCTATGTACGACTATTCGGAAACGGATCGATACCCTGATGGCGATATCCATTATTGGGGCGTATGGCACGAAGAGGAGCCCTTTCATACCTTTTTGACGCATGTGCCGAGGTTTATGAGTGAATATGGATTCCAGTCATTTCCGGTGATGGAGTCGGTCCGCAAATACTCCACCGAGAAGGACTGGTCGATCGAAAGTCCGGTCATGCAATTGCATCAGAAACATCCCCGAGGAAACGGCATCATCAAAGCCTATTTGGAGGAGGATTACCGGTCGCCGAAAGACTTTTCGTCCTTCCTGTACCTGAGTCAGGTCCTACAGGCCGAGGGTATCCGGCTGGCGATCGAGGCCCATCGCGGAGCCAAGCCCTTCTGCATGGGCACCTTGTACTGGCAACTGAATGATTGCTGGCCGGTGGCCTCCTGGTCGGGCATCGATTACTACGGTCGCTGGAAAGCACTGCACTACGCCGTGCGGGATGCTTATAGTGATTTATTTCTGATCGTTCGCACCGAAAAGGACCCCTGGATTTCCTATCTGGTCTCTGATCTTCCCGTTGCCCGCCGGGTAACTTGCGTATGGGAGTTGGTAACCCTATCGGGTGAAGTACTGCATACCCACCAATTACGTGTCGACCTGAAGCCACAGGAAAAGCAGGAATTCGTACTGTCAGGGCTGGAATCAGCTGCCGGGAAATGTCAGGCAAAGGAAGTGTGCCTGCGGTATCGGATCGAAACGCAAGCGGGGATTGCCTACCAACACGTGTCTTACCTGGTTCCGGTGAAAGAGCTCGCACTGGAAGCGCCAGGGATACAATTAGCTGTTCGCACCGGGGAAAGGAGCGCAGACATTACGGTAAGTAGTAATACCCTGGTGAAAAACCTCTATCTGTGGTTGCCGGGGGAGGAAGGCCATTTTTCCGATAATTTCTTCGATCTCTTTCCGGGCGAACCGCGGGTCATTACTCTGACCGGTGTTGCGCCCGACCGTTGTACACCGGATCACCTGCGGTGGACATCCATTTACGAAACGTATACCGACTGATATACTATATGCAAGGAACTATGTTATTCAATACAAATATTATTCTCCTGCTCTTTTCTGTCCTGCTCTTCCACGGATGTCAGAGCAATGCCGAGCCTGAGGTTGTTTCCGATCCACTGGCGTACGTTGATCCCATGATCGGAACCGGTGGGCACGGACACACTTTTCCGGGGGCGACGGTTCCCTTCGGAATGGTTCAGTTAAGTCCCTCGAACGATTACAAAGGCTGGGATTGGTCGAGTGGGTACCACATCACCGATAGCATCATCAAAGGGTTTGCCCACAACCACATCAGTGGTCCCGGTTTGGCGGGCCTGGGTGATATCCTGGTCATGCCCGGCCGCGAAGCACACACCGGCCCGGGAACGGAAACAAATCCTGATGTCGGTTACCGGGCCCGTTTTTCCCACGAGGAGGAAAATGCATCGGCGGGGTATTACTCGGTTCGCTTTCCCGATGAGGATATCCAGGCTGAATTGACCGCCGGACCCCGGATGGGTTACCATAACTATACCTTTAACGGGGACGGGCCGGCCTACATCATGATCGACCCAACACACAGCATTAACGAAAATATTCTGGAGTCCGGGATTGAGCAAGTCTCGCCCACCGAGATCATTGGATACAAATACTGTGAGGGTTGGTCGGCCGGTGAGCGCACCATGTATTTCTACGCCCGCTTTTCGCGGCCCATCGTCACCTTTCAGCTGAGCTCGGAGGGCCAGCCGGTGGCGGGCACTTCGGGGGCTCAGAAAAACCTCATGGCCCAGCTCGGTTTTGATCTGAATCCCGGTGATTCGGTGCTGGTTCGGGTGGCCCTGTCCGGTGTTTCTCCGGAAGGAGCCAAAGCGAACTTTGAGGCAGAAGCCGTAGAGACTTT
Source organism: uncultured Saprospiraceae bacterium (assembly GCA_964342305.1). Taxonomy (GTDB): domain Bacteria; phylum Bacteroidota; class Bacteroidia; order Chitinophagales; family Saprospiraceae; genus DT-110. The sequence continues at coordinate 39,896 of CAYFGK010000036.1, forward strand.
TGCGGAAGCGCACCAACGAGCTCGCACGGCCTGGTCGGAAAAACTCCGAACCATTGATCTTTATGGTGCCAGTGAGAAAGAAAAGCGCATCTTCTATACGGGGATGTACCATGCTTTTATTTCACCCAATCTGATCTCGGATATCGATGGGCAGTACTACGTAGAAGGCCAGGTCTTCCAATCGGACATTCCGCAGTATAGTAATTTCTCGACCTGGGATACGTACCGTGCTCTGCATCCCCTGTTCACCATTATCGAACAGAAAAAAACGGCCGAATTCGTAAATAGCCTGGCCTCGCGGGTTACCGACGCCAAAGTGGGCCTGCCCAGCTGGGAATGCCTCGGCTACGATAACCGATGCATGATCGGCTATAGCGCTGTATCGCCCATCTCCGATGCGGTCCTGAAAGGTGTTCCCGGCATCGATGAGGAAGCGGCTTACCAGGCCATCCGCTACGCGGCCTTTGATCCCACCAAGCATAGCTCGGTAAGTGACGTCAGCGGTATGGATGAGTATCTGAAATACGGTTATGTAACGGCTGAGACCGGAGCTTCGGTCTCCAAAACCACCGAGCAGAACTACAGCGACTGGACCATCGCCCGCGTTGCCGAAAAACTGGGTAAAACGGAAGATGTAAAGTTGTTTGACCGACGGGCGATCGGGTACCGTAATCTTTTCGATCCGGCTTACGATTACCTGCTGCCCCGCACCAGCCAGGGGCAACTTCTCCAACTCGATACATCGAAGTGGAATAGCATGAAAGGCCATTATATCTCCGGTAACATCTGGGCCTATTCGGCCTATACGCCACACGACATGAAAGGCATTATGCAGTTGCACGGCGGGCGCGAGGCCTACACCCAGTGGCTCAACCAGGTCTTTACGAATGAATCACCGGTCGAAGGCCACCAGCACGTAGATATTTCCGGGTTTATCGGGAAATACGGTCATGGGGATGAGCCGGGACACCACATGCCCTACCTGTTCAACTACGTGGGCCAGCCCTGGCGCACCCAGGAATTCGTGCGGGAGGTAATGACCACCATGTATCAGGATAACCCCGATGAAGGCTTTATCAATAATGAAGATCTGGGACAAATGTCGGCCTGGTACCTGCTCAGTGCGTTGGGGATATATCAGGTAGCGCCCGGTGATGGGGTCTTTCAGTTGGGGGCACCACTGCATCCGCGAGCCGATATTCATCTGGAAAGCGGGAAGACATTCACCATCCTAGGAACCAATGTTTCCGAGACCAATAAATACGTACAATCTGTTTCTCTCAACGGTTCGGCTTACGCCAAAAACTACCTGCCGTACGAGACAATTATGGCTGGCGGTACCCTCGAATTCGTAATGGGACCTAAACCGAACAAAGACTGGGGCGCCAGTCCGGAGGCGACCAGCCTGGGTGATTTCGACGATACGGCCGATCCTCTGATTCCCGTAGTCGGTACACCGGCGCCTTACGATACCGACGAGGCTGCCTTGTTTTCCGGTCAAAAAGAGGTGGCCTTATCCAGTGCAGATCCCGAAGCGACCATTTACTACACGCTCAACGGAACGGACCCTGACCAGTCGGCTATGCGCTACGACGGCCCCATTACGATCAGTGATGATGTAGTCTTGAAGGCGATTGCCTACTCGAAGGGGAGGAATCCCAGCGCTATCTACGAGAAGCATTATTTCGAGAGTGTTTTTGCGCTTCTGCCGGCAGGCTATCCCCAATACTCGGTGCAACAGGACGAATTCCCTTACGGAGAAGATGGCGGACATTTGATCTTTGATCAGGAGATCGGTTCGGAGAATTACAGTGATAATAAATGGACCGGTATTAAAGAGGATCTCAATATAGCCATTGACCTGGGCGTTTCGCAGTTGGTGCGTTCGGCCCGGGTTGGGTACCTGGTGGAGACCAATTCCTGGATATTTCCCCCCAAAGCCATCGTGATTCGGGGTGGATCTTCCGAAGATAACCTCGAGGTAATTGGTCGCCTTGATCTGGCCGACCAAACCGAACACGAACAGAAGGTATTCCGCACCGAAGTACCGGTGCAAGCTGGTAATTACCGGTACATCGCGGTAGATCTGATCAATTACGGGGCAGCTCCGGCATGGCACGGATCCGCCCGGGAAGGAGAACTTTGGGTATTTGTTGATGAAGTGTATTTGAACTAACCAATCTATGAAACGTCATTATCTGCACCTGTTCGCGGCCGTACTGCTTGCTCTTTTGGCGAAAGCCTGTACCAGTGCCGTCGCCGAATCAAAGCCAGGAACTCCACCGCAGGATCTGGTTTCCCTGGTCAATCCGCTCATGGGGACGGATTCCGAATTCAGCCTGAGCAACGGAAATACCTATCCGGCCATCGCCCTGCCCTGGGGGATGAATTTCTGGACTCCTATGACCAATAAAATGGGGGACGGCTGGACCTATCAATACGATGCCTACAAGATCCGTGGCTTCAAGCAGACGCACCAGCCCAGTCCCTGGATCAATGATTACGCCGCTTTTTCCCTGATGCCGCTGACCGGCACGTTGGTGTACGAAGAGGCTGATCGCGCATCCTGGTTTTCTCATAAGGCCGAGACCGTGCGGCCCGACTATTACAAGGTGTATCTGGCGGATTACGACATCGTCACCGAGATCACGCCCACCGGGCGGGCGGCTCAATTTCGCTTCACCTTCCCGGAAACCGATAGTGCCTGGATACTGCTGGACGCCTTTTTTAAGGGCTCCATGGTTCGGGTGTTGCCCGAAGAGCGTAAGATCATCGGCTACTGCCGCAATAACAGCGGCGGGGTTCCCGACAATTTCCACAATTACTTTGTGGCCGAATTTGATACGGATTTCACGGTTTCGCATACCTGGACCGACGAGTGGACTCTACAGCCCAATACCACGGAAGCGGAAGGGGAGCACGTAGGTGCCATCATCGGATTTGCCACCGAGAGCGGCGAGCAGGTAACCGTGAAGGTCGCATCCTCGTTTATCAGCCCCGAGCAGGCCCAGCTCAACCTGGACCGGGAGATCGGGGAGGACTCTTTTGATCAGACCCAACAACGGGCACGCAACACCTGGAACGAAGAACTCGGGCGAATCCAGATCAAAGGAGGGCAGGAGCGCGACCGGCGCACCTTTTATTCCTGCCTGTATCGGCTACTGCTATTTCCGCGGACTTTCTTCGAGATTGATGCGAACGAAGAGGTTGTGCACTACAGCCCCTACAACGGGGAAGTGCTGCCGGGCTATATGTATACCGATAATGGTTTCTGGGATACCTTCCGAGCCGTTTTCCCTTTCTTCAACCTCATGTATCCGGAACTGAACGGACAGATCATGCAGGGCCTGGAAAATGCCTACAAAGAATCGGGCTGGTTGCCCGAATGGGCCAGTCCCGGGCACCGTGATTGCATGATCGGGTCGAACTCGGCGCCCATCATCGCCGATGCCTACCTGAAGGGCGTGGAAGGGTTCGATGCTGAACTTTTACTGGAAGCCATGGTCAAAAACGCTACGGTGGAGGAGGGGCGTCCCGTGCAATCCGTAGGCCGCGCCGGGGTTGATTACTATAACGAATTGGGGTATGTACCGTACGACGTGGGAATCAACGAGAATGCGGCCCGTACCCTGGAATATGCTTACGCGGATTTTACAGTGGCGGAAATGGCCAGGGCCATGGGCAAGGACGATGTGGCTGACCGGTTTTACGAACAGGCGCAAAACTATCGCAACCTCTACGATACGGAGTCAGGCTGGATGCGGGGAAAAAACGAGGATGGCAGCTTCCAGGCTCCCTTCAACCCCCTCAAATGGGGAGATGCCTTCACCGAGGGTAATAGCCTGCACTACACCTGGTCGGTCTTTCACGATGTGGCCGGACTGATGGACCTGATGGGAGGTGATCAGGCTTTCGCCAAAAAACTGGATGAGGTCTTTACCATGCCACCGCGGTTCGACAATAGCTACTACGGGTTCACCATCCACGAGATCCGCGAGATGCAGATCGTGAATATGGGGAATTACGCACACGGGAACCAGCCTATCCAGCATATGATCTACCTGTACAATTACGCAGGACAACCCTGGAAATCACAGGCGCGGGTGCGGGAGGTGATGGAGAAATTGTACCACCCCGGCCCCGACGGATACTGTGGTGATGAAGATAATGGTCAGACTTCGGCCTGGTTTGTGTTCAGCGCCATGGGATTCTACCCGGTATGCCCCGGAACGGATCAATACGTACTGGGCAGTCCACTGTTTGCAGAGATGACACTGAACCTGGAAAACGGTAATTCGGTGCGTATTGAGGCACCGGGTAATAGCCGAAGCAATATTTACGTTGACCGGGTCCGCCTGAACGGTCGCGACTGGGAAAACAATTGGATCGATTACGAATCCCTCCAGAATGGAGGCATCCTCCGGTTTAATATGAGCGATCAGCCTAATGAACAGCGGGGTGCCGGCCCGGAGAGTCGTCCCTACTCCTGGTCAACCCATTCCGCAAAATCCAAAGACAATGGCTAAGCATATAAAAAAGTCCCGAATATTCCTGGCCGGCGCGGCAACTCTGGCATTGTGCCTGCTGCTGGCTTATGCCTGTCAGCCCGCCAGCGAAGAATCTGTGGCGCTTGGCGGCAATGCTTTGCCGGAGACCGTGGATTTCAATATGCATATTAAGCCCATCCTTTCCGATCGTTGCTTCAAATGCCACGGTCCCGATCCCAAGACCCGGGAAGGGGATCTGGGCTTGCACACCGAGGAGGCCGCCTTTGCTGCCCTGGGTAAAGACGATCCACACTACGCCATCGTTCCCGGCGATGCTGAGGCTAGTACACTCATCCGGCGGATCAACTCCGAGGACCCGCAGGAAATTATGCCTCCTCCCGAATCGAATCTCACCCTCACCGATTACGAGAAAAAGTTGCTGACCCGTTGGGTCGAACAGGGAGCAGAGTGGAAAAAACACTGGGCCTTCCTGCCTCCCGATATGCCTATGGTGCCCGACCCCGAAAACCAACAAGGCGTAATCAACGAAATCGATCTGTTCGTACGGGCGACGCTCGAGCAAAAAGGACTGGAAACCAACCCTCCGGCCTCCAAAGAAGCGCTGATCAGACGACTGTCGTTCGATCTGCGGGGTATCCCGCCCTCCATCGAAGAGATCGATGCTTTTCTGGCGGATGATTCTCCTGATGCCTACGAAAAATTGGTGGATGCCTTCCTCGATTCCGATCATTATGCCGAACGCATGGCGATTGACTGGATGGACCTGGCGCGTTATGCCGATACCCATGGGTATCAGGACGATTTTGAGCGCACCATGTGGCCCTGGCGGGACTGGGTGATTCATGCCTTTCGGCAAAATATGCCCTACGATCAGTTTGTTACCTGGCAATTGGCCGGGGATCTGCTGCCCGACCCTTCGTTGGAACAGATCATTGCCACCGGTTTCAATCGCAACCACAAGATCACGGCTGAAGGCGGGGTAATCGATGAGGAATACCGCGTGGAATACGTAGCTGATCGGGTAGTAACCCTGGGCATTGGCCTGCTGGGCCTGACTATGGAATGTGCCCGCTGCCACGACCACAAATACGATCCCATTAGCCAGAAAGACTTTTTTTCCACCTTCGCTTTTTTCAATAGTGTGCCGGAAAAAGGGTTCGTAGCGGAATTGAATGGTAACCCCAGCTACGCACCACGGCCCCACGTCACGCTGACCGAAGAAGAAATGACCGACGTGGTGAGCTTCATTAAGAACCGCGATTCCCTGCCCGAGATCGAACTGATGGTCATGCGTGATATGGATGAACCGCGATCTTCCTACATCCTGAACCGGGGACAATACGATCAACCAACCGACCAGGTATTTCCGGCTCCGCCGGAGGCAATTATGCCCATGGAGGCCAAGCCCAACAATGACCGGCTCGACCTGGCCGGATGGTTGTTCGACAAAGACCATCCGCTAACTGCCCGCGTTGCCGTAAATCGCCTGTGGCAGCAAGTATTCGGACAAGGGATCGTTGCTACGCCCTTCGATTTCGGCAATCAGGGAGCCTTGCCAACCCACCCTGAATTACTGGATTTCCTGGCCATCAAGTACCGGGAAGGTGGTTGGAATACCCAGGCCATGCTGAAGTATATGGTGCTGTCAGCTACCTATCGCCAATCAGTTACCGCCAGCGACCGCGAGCTGGAAGTCGATCCCGAAAACCGTTGGCTGGCCCGCGCCTCCCGCATCCGTCTGAAAGGGGAGATGATCCGTGATCAGGCCCTGGCGGCCAGCGGGCTGCTCACGCAAAAAGTCGGAGGCCCCAGCGTAAAGCCTTATCAACCCGAAGGCCTCTGGGAAGAAACGACCGGTGGCGGTGGCGGTAGTACCGCCCGCTACGTGATGAGCGAAGGCGAAGACTTGTACCGCAAAAGCTTGTATACCTTCTGGAAACGTACGGTGCCGCCTCCGGGTATGCTCATTCTCGACGCACCCACCCGCGACCTCTGTACGGTAGAGCGCCAAAAGACGAATACACCGCTGCAAGCCCTCTTGCTACTGAATGACCCGCAGGTACTGGAAGCCAGTAAAGGGCTGGCTTACCGGGCCTGGAAGGAGGTAGAAGGTACGCCATCTGATCGCATTACCTATATGTTCCGCTTAGTAACCTCGTTTCGGCCGGATGAAGAAGAATTAGCAGTTTTGACGGAGTATTTTCAGACGGAGCTGGCCGCCTTCGGAGATGAAAAGGACCGTGCAAAAGACTACCTGTCTTCAGGGATGTACACCATTCCCGAAGAGGTGCCCACGGAGACCATGGCTGCCTACACCTTGGTTGCCAACACTATTTTCAATCTGGATAAAGCGCTCACCCGCGGATAAAACCACGTATTATGAACCCATTCGAAAAGCGATCTTTACAACTCAACCGACGGGCATTCCTTTCCAAATCGGCCGTCGGCCTTGGCAGTGCAGCCCTGGCCTCTCTTTTGGGTATGCGATTTTGGCAACCTGGTTCCGCTGGAGAACAGGCAGCAAGCGGCGGCATCGATGGTGTCCTCAATGCCCTGCACCATGCCCCTAAGGCCAAGCGGGTGATCTATCTGTTCCAGAGTGGCGGACCCAGCCAGTTGGAGCTGTTCGACTATAAACCCCTGCTCAATAAGCGACGCGGGGAAGATTTGCCAGAGTCGGTACGCGACGGGCAGCGCCTGACGGGGATGACCAGCGGGCAGGATTCTTTTCCGCTGGTGGGCTCTCAATTCGGGTTTAACCAGTACGGGCAAAGTGGCGCCTGGGTAAGCGATCTGTTGCCGTACACCAGCAAGGTCGTCGATGAATTATGCATTGTAAAGTCCATGTATACCGAGGCCATTAACCACGATCCGGCCATCACCTTTTTCCAGACGGGATCCCAACAACCGGGCCGGCCGAGCATTGGCTCCTGGTTGAGCTACGGACTAGGGAGCAGTAACGAAAATCTGCCCGCTTTTACCGTATTACTCTCGCGGGGCACCGGACGTCCCAACGGGCAACCGCTATATTCGCGCCTGTGGGGCAATGGCTTCCTACACAGTCTGCACCAGGGCGTACAATTCCGGTCGGCCAAGGATCCCGTATTGTACCTGAACGACCCCGCCGGACTCGACCGGGCTGGTCGTCGTCGCATGCTGGATCAGTTGGAAAAGCTCAATGCCCTGGAACGCGAACGGACCCACGATCCGGAGATCGAAAGCCGCATTGCCCAGTACGAAATGGCTTACCGCATGCAAACATCGGTCCCAGAAGTTATGAATATCGAAGAGGAGCCCGACCATACCTATCAGATGTACGGACCTGACTCTACTACGCCCGGCACCTTCGCCGCGAATTGCCTGTTGGCCCGCCGCCTGGCCGAACGGGGGGTGCGATTTATCCAGTTGTACCACATGGGGTGGGATCAGCACGAAAACCTTCCGGGCGCCATCGAACGTCAGGCCAAAGATGTGGATCAGGCTTCGGCTGCCCTCATCATGGACCTCAAACAGCGGGGCATGCTCGAAGATACCCTGGTCATCTGGGGTGGTGAATTCGGCCGTACTAATTACTCGCAAGGTACACTTACGGACACCAACTACGGCCGCGATCACCACCCGCGCTGTTTTACCATGTGGATGGCCGGTGGTGGTATTAAGCCCGGGATGGTCTACGGAGAGACGGATGACTTCGGCTACAATATTACCGATAAGCCCGTCCACGTGCACGATTTCCAGGCCACCATGCTACATCTTTTGGGGATCGATCACGAGAAGCTGACCTATAAATACCAGGGCCGACGCTTCCGGCTTACCGACGTGGAAGGCCACATTGTACACGATATACTGGCCTGATATGAACCGACGCACCTTTTTAGATACCGGATGGAAGGCCCTGGCGGCTTTGGGCCTGGTGGATTTTACCAAGCGTGACGAATTGATTATTGGTCACGGTGGTTTTCGCTACACCATCGATGTGAATTGGGGGGCTCTGAACCCCCATTACTATCCCGTCCAGGATTGCCATGAGATGGTGATGGACAAAACAGGGCGAATTTTTTTACTAACCAATCACACTAAAAACAATGTGCTGATCTACGATCGGTCGGGAAAGCTACTGGATAGCTGGGGAAGCACCTATCCCGGTGCTCATGGACTGACGTTGAGCGAAGAGGGAGGTGAGTCCTTCCTGTACATCGCTGATAATAACCGTCACGAAGTCATTAAGACTACCCTCGACGGCCGGGAGGTGATGGTTTTGCCCGCTCCTCTCGAAAGTCCGGAGTATGAGCAGGCCGAACAATATATCCCAACCGAAACGGCCATCGCTCCGAATGGGGACATCTACGTGGCGGATGGGTACGGTGAACAACACATCCTGCGATACTCCGCTTCCGGAGAACTCAAGCAGGTATTCGGCGGACGGGGCGACGGAGAGGGGCAATTCCAAAACGCCCACGGTATTTGTGTGGACCAGCGGGATGGACGCGATACGCTGCTCATTACCGCCCGCCAGCAAAATGCGCTGAAACGATTTGACCTGGAGGGGAATCATCTGGAGACGCTACCCTTACCGGGGGCTTTTATATGCCGTCCGGTGATCCATGCTGAACAAGTGTATCTGGCCACCATCTGGTCGGGTGACGGTAGTGCTAACACGGGGTTCGTGTCGGTGCTGGATGCAAATAACCGACTGGTGTCGGCGCCGGGAGGAGCTACTCCGAGATATGGCAAAGATGGCCTTCGGCCTATGTACCAGGCTCTGCAAATCTTTCAACACCCCCACGATGTATGTGTCGATCAGGATGAAAATCTGTACGTGGCCCAGTGGAATGCAGGGGCTACCTATCCCATAAAACTGACCCGCGTATGAGAACCTGGATACTATTTGTGTTTTGGTTAACTGTGCCGGGGTGGGGGAGTGCTCAGATATTTACCCTCAGTCCGCCCCAGGTAACGGTTGATTCCGTTTTCTTTTGCCGCAAGGCTACCCTGACTATGGCTATGGATCATCCCGGTGTGATCATCCGCTACACTCGTGACGGGCAAACGGTTACTGCATCCAGCCCGCGTTATGAAACGCCCTTGCATCTCTCTGAATCCGGGACGATCAGGGCGCGTTGTTTTCATCTCGACTTTAATGTTAGTCGGGAGGTGGAGATTAAGGTACACCAGCTGGATAGCCGGGCTAGCGTATCCATACGATCGCTCGTACCTCCCCCTCATAATTCGTATCCCGGTACCGGCGCAAGGGGCCTGACCGATCAGATAAAGGGGGGTATGGCCTTCCGCAGTAGCCCGGATCAATGGACCGGCTGGGAATTGGATTCTGTGCAAATGGAAATAGTACTCGATGAGTCAGCGGAAGGAAGAACGCTGCGCTGGAGTACGCTGGAAGACCCCGGAGCCTGGATACTGGCGCCGGACAAAGTCGTGTTGTACCAAAACGGCCAACAGATCGGAGGGTGGGAACGAATGGTGGCACCAGATTTGGCGTCCAGTACATTCATATTTCCGGAGATAACCTTACCTGACTCTCTGCCCAAGGCGCCCATTTCGGTAACCCTGTACGCTACCACCTTGCCCGCCGGTCATCCCGGGGCCGGGCGTCCGGCGTGGATCTTTTTAGATGAAATTTTTCTGACAACCCAATAACTATGGAGTTACTAGCCTTAAATCCGGCCCGATTGCACCCCCTGCTGGTACACCTGCCCATCGGTATCCTGCTGTTGGTAGCGGTAATGGAAGGCTGGCAACGGTGGCAAAAACACGAACAGTATAAAAGTGCCATTCGATTAGGATTGATCCTGGGAACCCTGGGAGCCGTGCTGTCCATTGCCACCGGATGGGCTTTGGGCAATGAGGGCGGCTACGGAGCGGGCTTACTCGAACAACACCGCTGGTTTGGGGTAGGGGTGGCGGTGGCATCAGTGGTTGCTCTGATCGGACACCTGGAACTAAACGTCTTGATAACAAAAATATATCCCTACGTACTGGGTGTACTGGTGTTGGGTATTAGCTGGACCGGTCACCTGGGGGGCGGGCTAACCCACGGAACTGATTACCTATTCTCCAGACCACAACCCACGGAAAAAGTGGCCGATCTGGCGGGAGCAGAAATCTTCCCGACCGTTATTCAACCCATCCTTGACCAAAAATGTGTAAGCTGTCATAAGGAATCGAAGTCCAAAGGGGATCTGTTACTGACGGATTTGGAAGCTTTTACTGCGGGTGGTAAAACCGGAAGTCTGATCGACCGGGACTCTTTGAGCAATAGTCTGCTTTGGCAACGTGTCCACCTGCCCATGAATCACGATGACCACATGCCGCCAGAGGGTAAGCCCCAGCTTACCCGGGGTGAATTGGCGATCCTTTCCTGGTGGATTGAAGAAGGAGCCTGTACGGATTGCACCGTAGAAGACGTCCCAAACCGGGCGATCGTTGATACCTGGCTGGATGCCTACCGGGCAGGGGAGGAAGCAGGCACTGACCTGCCTGTGCCCGCAGAACGCAAAATAACAAAGCTGGAAGCCCGTGGCATACGGGTGCTGCGCTACGGAGCGGACAGCCCCTGGATATCGGTAGATATGGCCCGCCGGGAAACGGTCGGGAATAAAGACCTGAAGGCAATACGGGCGCTCAGCGAGCATATCCGGGATCTGGATGCCAGTTTTAGTGGCATCTCCGATAAGCAGGTATCACAACTAGCAGCCCTGAGTAACCTGAAAAAACTCTATTTGCAGGGAACCCGTATTACAGATGCGGGAGTAAAAAGCCTAAACAGGTTGGAGTATCTGGAAACCCTGAATTTATACGGAACGGACATTTCGGGGCAGGCTATATCTGCCTTGGCGGAAATCCCTTCCCTGCGACAGCTTTATTTGTGGCAAACGGATGTCTCCTCGGACCTGGTCTTGCAGGTTCAGAATGACCATCCGGAATTGCGGATCGATCAGGCGTCAGCCACGGATTCTATTTTTGGTCGGGCGGCTTTGAATCCGCCGGTTCTGGCTGCCGAATCTATCCTGATCCAGGATGCCGTTACGGTTCGCCTGGAATCTAACCTGGAAGGTGTTCAGGTCTATTATACCCTGGACGGGAGAGATCCCGATACGACCGATGCCGTTTTCCCCGATTCACTCGTACTGCGGGAATCAACCGTGCTCAAAGTATTCCAGACGAAAGAAGGCTGGGATCCCAGTCCGGTTGTTACCAAAGAATACCTGAAGGGAGGTATACCGATCGCTAAGGCTGAATTGCGGGATGAGCCTTCCGGCAAATACCAGGGACAGGGAGCCCGATCCCTCATGGATTACCGCAAGGGGACTACCAGTTTTACCGATGGTGAGTGGCTGGGCTTCGAGGGCAAACACATGACCGTCCGACTCGACCTGGGAGCAAGCAGGCGTGTATCGTCGGTTTCGGTCAGTGCCTTATCGGCTCCCGGCAGCTGGATCTTTTTCCCGAAAGGGTTACGTGTGTGGGGTGCTGGGGCCTCCATCGCTGAGCAAACCTGGCCCAGCGTCGATCAGGAGATCGCTAATGCGGAGATGCAATTCTTTACTCTTTCTTTTGACCCCGTTGAATCCCGCTATCTCGATCTGGAAGTGATCAGCCCGCTGCAAAACCCGGAATGGCATCCTAATCCGGGCGGGAAGAGCTGGATCTTCATTGACGAAGTGCTCGTAAATTGACATTTTTTAATGTTTAACGTAAGGTTGGGTTCGGTCTGGTTGCTAAATGACTGATTGTGATAGACTTACATTGTATCTGGTAAAGGGCA
>CAYFGK010000037.1:0-51741 GCA_964342305.1 uncultured Saprospiraceae bacterium
TCGTTCTTATAGAAATAGGTATAATCACCTTCGGAGAAGGGAGCACTATACTTTTCGTAATTCCACAGCTCGGTCAGGCGGTTTTTGATGGCCTCCCGGAAGGGAATTTGCTCCAGATAATCAAAGGTTACTTCGTTCTGCCGGCCGACCCACTCTTCAGTGTCGGAGGCCCGGTCATCTTCCAGCCATCGGTAAGGGTCGGGAACGGCCTGGTTGTGGTAGGTGTCTACTACCTCTACTGTCTTGGTTTCGGGGTAGTCTGATGTCATAGTTGGATCCAGTTGAACATCGGGGGATTCGGATTGGCAGCCAGCCAAAAAAAACGTGGCAGCCAATACTACGGAAAATAAACGCTTCATACGTGTTTTTGATTTAAATGTGTTGTGAGGTTGGGCACGAAAACTTTCGGTAAGTCACTTTAAACCTGGCCCAACCACGCAGTACGATGTATAGAGTAGAAGGTGGCAAGACTTACTCAAGTCCAACTACCATAGTCTTTTTACTCAATACTACGTGAGGTTGAACGATTTAGCTGTTTAGCCGATCACTCCTGTCCAGCCTCACGTTAAATGTACACATTTATACCAATGGATCATCCCGATTCGTCGAGGCTACGCTGCTGAAGGTCTAATACTAATTCGGCAACGGCCAAATCTTCCAGAGCGTGGCCTACGGATTTGAAAAGGGTGATATCCTTCTTGTTCCGTTTCAAGTCAAATCGCTGATTACAAAGGTCAAACAAATCAGCTTCTACCGCTTCCTGTCCAATTACCCCTTCCCGTATAGGTATAGCCAGGTCGCCGCCGGTATATCCCTCCGGCTTGCATTCATCCACAAAGATGCGGGCCTGCTGTACGACCCCATCATCGGTTTCACGCATCGACGGCTTGAATGCCCCGACCAGATCGAGATGTTGGCCAGGACGGATCAGTTCACCGGTGATCAGGGGATCGGGGCTCAGGGTGGCCGTACTGATCAGGTCAACTCCGGGGGCAACATCATCCAGGGAGGGAGCAACTTTCACCTCGGCTCCGGGTAAAAAACCCCCCAAATACCCTACCAATCGATCGGCTTTTTCCTGCGAACGCCCCCACACCCATATTTGCTCTAATGGAAATACCGTTGCGTGGGCTTTCACCAGTTCGGGCGCCAAGTTGCCCGTGCCGACCATCAGCAGTGACCGGGTATCAGGACGAGCCAGGTAACGAGCTGCCAGGGCTGAGGTGGCTGCAGTACGCCAGGTAGTTAAGTGCGGAGCATCGACCAGGAGAATTGGTCGGCCGGTAGGCGGATCGAATAGTACGTAGACCCCCTGTATGGAGGGCAGTTCGCGTTGCGCATTACCCGGTGTGATGGTCACCAGTTTTACCCCGAGGCTATTGGGAAGATGCCAGGCCGGCATTAACAACAGGGTGGAATCGGGCTGACCATCGTGGGAGGGCAGGTCAAAATGAGCACGTTCGGGTACGTCTACTTTTTGCCGGAAGGCACGATCCAGGGCATCAATTACCTGGGAATATGATAACATGGCATCCAATTCGGCTGCCGATATCCACGGAATATCCATTGGTTTCCTTTTACCGAAAGGTAATTGAAAATCATACCCGGGACGAATAAGGGGCATAAAAAAACAGCAAGGTTTGACACCTTGCTGCGTTCAAGGACAATTCCCCCTTTTTGAATTATCCAAATTCTTTAAAAACGCTGTAGAAATCCGGTTTAACGGATTTTGGGAATGGGCAATAGTTGCTTTTTTGAGATTTTCCCCTTTTTGATTATGTACTGCTAATGTAGAACAAAATCCTATGGGAAAAAACCACATAAATATGGGATTTCTGTGTGAAGACGGTTTTTACGGGATTTTACCTATTTTCCTTCCATGAACAGAAAAACAAGAGACATGAATAAACGATACGTACTTACTGCCCTCCTTAGTTTATTGATGGCGACCTGGATGCTGGCCCAGGTAGATGCTTCACCGGAACGCAGGTCCGACGAAGGTGATGGGCCCCATTCACAACTCATTATTCGCGGGGTTACCCTGATAAATGGGAACGGCGCCCCGCCCCGGGGGCCCATTGACGTAGTGATCGAAGGTAACCGCATCACTCAGGTAGCCGTGGTGGGTTATCCCGGTGTTCCAATTGACGATAGCCGGCGCCCACAGCTCAAAGAAGGCGGGCAGGAACTGGATGCTGAAGGTATGTACCTCTTGCCCGGGTTCGTAGATATGCACGGCCATATTGGCGGGTCCGCACAGGGGGCAGATGCCGAATACGTTTTTAAGTTATGGATGGGCCACGGCATTACGACGATTCGTGACCCTTCGTGCGGCAATGGGCTCGACTGGGTCCTGGAGCACAAGGAACGCTCGGCCAGGAATGAAATTGTCGCTCCCCGCATTCTGGCTTACACCTCCTTTGGTCAGGGCCACGATGGTCCCATAGCTACTCCCGGACAGGCCAGGGCCTGGGTTCGTAATAATGCTGACCGGGGTGCCGACGGTATCAAGTTCTTCGGAGCTCCGCCCGAGATCATGTCCGCTGCCCTGGATGAAAATAAAAAACTCGGATTGCGTTCGGCCTGTCACCACGCCCAAATGGACGTAGGTCGTTGGAATGTGCTGAATTCAGCCCGTGCCGGACTTACGTCGATGGAACACTGGTACGGACTTCCCGAAGCCTTATTTAGTGACCGCACCGTTCAGAACTATCCGCTCGACTACAATTACCAAAATGAGCAACACCGCTTCGAGGAAGCAGGGAAACTTTGGGAGCAAGCCGCCGAACCGTACAGTGAGCACTGGAATGACGTAATGGAGGAATTACTGGAGCTGGATTTTACCCTTGATCCAACCTTTAATATCTACGAGGCCAGCCGCGACCTGATGCGTGCCCGCCGGGCTGAATGGCACGAGGATTATACCCTCCCCTCCCTTTGGAAGTTTTACCTGCCCAGCCGCATCTCCCACGGCTCGTATTGGCACTTCTGGGGCACCGAGCAGGAAGTGGCCTGGAAACGCAACTACCAGTTGTGGATGACATTCATCAACGAGTATAAAAACCGGGGCGGACGGGTGACTGCCGGATCTGACTCAGGATTCATCTTTCAACTCTATGGCTTTGCCTATATCCGCGAGCTGGAACTATTGCGGGAAGCCGGTTTTCACCCACTGGAAGTCATCCGGTCAGCTACGCTTAACGGAGCCGAGGCCCTGGGAATGGCCGACCAGATCGGCACTATCGCTCCCGGTAAATTAGCGGATATGATATTGGTCGAGGAAAACCCGCTGGAAAACCTGAAAGTCCTCTACGGTACCGGCGCCATCAAATTAATGGGCATTGATGATATCCAGCGTGTCGGCGGGGTTAAGTACACCATAAAAGACGGGGTCATCTACGATGCTAAGCAACTGCTTGCCGATGTCCGGAAAATGGTGGAAGAGGCCAAAGCGGAAGAGGAATACGAGATCGTACAACCAGGGAAAGGGTGAGTTGGGGATTTGGGGAGTTGGGGAGTTGGAGAGTTGGGGAGTTGGGGATTTGGAGATTAGGAGATTAGGAGATTAGGAGGGAATTACACCTTCAACCCATAAACATCTAATTATCAATGCTTTAATTAAAAATTCATGCCCACCATAGTCCGTAGGGACGAAGGAGGGAAACACTAAAAATTCATCATTTCCTTCACGGGTCATTTTTGGGTAACCACTGAAGTGTTTGGAATGGTTATGGTTTTCTGGCTCGTCACAATAGCTGAAGCTGTGGCCTTAGGATCTATTTGGTCAATTTCAATCAACGACATTTATACCGTGAGCCGTGAGCCGTGATGCGTGAACCGTCTTACACCTCCGCTTTCAGCAGATCCGAAGGAGGAATCCCGTAGCGGGCCTGGAACTTGGAGCTAAAATAGGAGGCACTCTCGATCCCCACTTCGTACCGTACTTCCGATACGGTGAAGAAGGTGCGTTCCTGCAGCAATTGGTAGGCTCGTTGTAAGCGCAATTCCAGGATAAAGGCCACTGGTGACAGGCCCGTTTCTTTTTTCAGGAGGCGGCCTAATTGGCGGGGACTGTACCCCATGGCTTTGGCGAAGGAATCGACACGTAGGGCGGGATCATCCAAGTTATCCAATACATATTTCTCAGCATCACGGACCAGGCGCTCGGCCGCCGGACGCTCCCCTGGATCCAGTGATGGCCCCTGTTGCCGATCCTGCCGGCGGGCAAGCAGGTTTTCCAGGCGGGCCTTGAGTTCCGCAACACTGAAAGGTTTTAGCAGGTAGTCGTCAACTCCCAGGCGAAAAGCACGCAGGCGATCCGCTTCCAGGGAACGGGCCGTCAGGAAGATGAAGGGTATATCCCGGAATGCTTCCCGCTGGTTCAGGTTTTCGCGAAAGCGGAACCCGTCCATATCAGGCATCATGATATCGGAGATAATCAGATCTGCGGGGTTCGACTGCAGGATTTCCAGGGCCCGGAATCCATTATGGGCCACCCTGGTTTCAAAGGTATCGCGGAGTTGCTCCTCAATAAAGGAGGCCAGTTCCGGTTGGTCCTCTACGATCAGGATCCGGGGACGTACGCCGCCCAGCAACTGATACGCATTAGCCTGGATCGTTTCCCCGGCTATTGGCCCGGACTCCGATTTTGCTTCGATCATGGGGGCGTCGGTTTCCGGGGCAGGTAAATTAACGGTGAAGCAGGTTCCTCCCTTTTCAGGTTGTTGAACGCTTACATCTCCCTTCATCACCTGGACCAATTCACGCACAATTGCCAGGCCTAGTCCACTCCCTTCGATCTGTTCCGTTTGGGTACCGCGATAAAAGCGATTAAAGACCTGGTCCATTTGTGCAGCAGGCAGACCGGGTCCATCATCAATGACCGCTACGGTTAATTCGTCTGACTGCCAGGTTGCTTTTAGGTTTACCTGACTGCCCGATCCGGAGAATTTGAGGGCGTTATGCAGTAGATTGTTAAGCACCTTTTCCAGTTTATCCGTATCCAGTTGTACCCACAAATCCGGTTGAATAGCTAATTCAATGGAGAGTGTTTGGTCGTGTGTTTCTGCTAACGAATAAAAAGCCCCTCCTACCCTATCCAGAAAGCCTTTCACGGCAACCGGTCTGAGCAATAATTCCAGTTGACCTGATTCGAGCCGGCTAATATCGAGCAATTCATTAACACGGTCCAATAAGCGGCGGGCGTTGCGACGTATTCCCTTCAGCGCAGGATGGTAGCGCTGTAAGCGATCATCTTCCAGGAGGACATCCAACGGCCCTAAGACCAGGGTCAAAGGTGTGCGCAATTCGTGGGAGACATTCGCAAAAAACCTGGATTTCATCCGGTCCAGTTCTTCCAATTGCTGAGTGCGTTCCCGCTCCAGTGCCAGGGATCGAAGGGCCAGCTTCCGACGCTGCCGGAAAAACAAGAGCCCTCCCAGGGCTAACACCACCATTAATCCCGCCAGGATTAATTGCAGGTTTCGTCGTCGGCGTTGGGTTTCAATGGTGAGCTGTTGCTGAGCGATCTGGTTCTCCTTTTCCGCTGTTTCGTAGCGAATACGAGCGTCGGACAAAAGGTCGCGGACCTCATCGTCCTGCAGTACCTGAAGCAATTCATTAGCCTCCTGGCTGATTGCATAAGCACGTTGGTACTGGCCACGGGCTGCAGCAATATCCGCCGATAATCTGGCCAGCTCCAGGCGGGTACGCCGGTCATCCTCCAGAACAGGACTGCTCTTGGCCAGCTTTTGGTAGTATTCAGCTGAATCCAGCATTTTCTTATCCAGGTAGAGGCCGCCGAGCTTTATTTGCAGATCGAGTAGTGAATAGGGATCACCCAGTTTTTTGGCCATATCAATGCCTCGTTGGAAATACCAATTGGCGGAATCCGGCTGATTGACGGCTATCCAATAGTTTCCCATGAAATTGTATACGTAGGACAGGGAGGCTGTATCCCCGACCATGTGGGCGGAACGAACGGCCTCGTCGAGGATCTTTTTCTGTTCCTTCAGGTTGGAGGTAAGGATGCTGAGATTACCCAGAATATCAATGTACAGGTAGGGGTCGTCAAGCGGTGGAAACAGGCCCCGGGCTTGTTGCAAAAAATCACGGGCCCCGATGGTATCGCGTTGATCGCTATAGATCGTACTGATTCCCACCAGCGCATAAGCCATGCCCAGGGTATCCGACATTTCACGGGCATTGTCCAGTGCCAGCATTTGGTAGTTCAGCGCCTTCTCTGGGCTTCGCAAACTCCGGTAGATGGTCCCAATCAGGTTGTTGGCTACCTGCTGCAAAAAGAGGTTTCCCAGATTTCCTGCCCCCTCACTTGCTTTTTTGGCGAAAGCCAGAGCCTCTTCCAGCCGGTTGGCATCGTGAAGAGCTGCTCCCAATTGATAGTGACACTTAACTTCCGCTTCCTCATCACCGTTCCGCTTTGCCATATCCAGGGCTCGTTCCCCATAGGCAATCGCCGAGTCGAGTTGACTGTACCGATAGGCCCCGGAGATCTTCAACAAGGTGGAAATGCGGGCACTGTCGGTCGGAGCGGTAGCCAGTTCCTGACGCAGATCGGGAATCGACTGACTCCACAGGACAACCGGACAAAGCACCCAAACCAGCAAATACAAGGCTTTCCCGAGACCGGAAAAGGTTTTTGTCCGGAATGCGCAAGGCATTGTCCGATTGCAGCAAAGGCCGATATCAAGCTTCATGGATATTGGAAACATCAAACTAAAAATACAATATCATGCGCATTATTTGTACCCTGCTTTTAGGTTGTCTTATGGTGACCGTGCACAGTCAATCAAGCCTGGCCACTGAATTTTCGGCCGATCTGGGGTTGATCCCCCGCGATATGGCGAGCAGTCCCGATGGCCACGTATACGTACTGGCTGTGATGGAGGACGCAGCCAACTTTGTCGATGGAGTCCTGGTACTGAAGTATCACCCTTCCGAAGGACTCAAGTGGTCGAAGCGAATTGGTCCGGCCGATCAACGCATTCGTCCTGCTGCGATCAAATTGCTGACCAACGGCGACCTCTTGATCGGCATGGATATATACGGAGGGCCGCTGGCAGCGGTCAGCATGGGCATCAGCCGACTGACTAGCGACGGAAACCTGCTTTGGTCCAGGGCGGTAGGTCGCACCAATGGAACATCCGAATTGGATGCCATGGTGGAACTCACCGACGGCTCCCTCATACTGGCCGGAAACGCCGAAGATAATGGTGGTTTTCAGGACTGGTATTTTGTTAAAACAAATGCGCAGGGGCAGATGCTGAAAAACTTCTTCGCTGGTGCCAGTCACTACGAATACCTGAATGATCTGACCCTGGGTCCCGACAACCAACTGTACGCTGTAGGTCGCACCAGCAGCTTTTCAGTCGATCAGTCCAATGAGGGAGCTATTATTGTGACCGACACCGCTTTCAGCACCCTGGATGCCTACCGAATTGAAGTGCCGAACAGTGGTCAGGAGATCTTCCATAAGGTGGAATCGGTTCCGGATCAGGGCATTTTACTGGCCGGTCAATTCCAGAGCGAACACCACTATGCTTTTTGGGACGGACAAGCAAATTCGCTGGCCTTACGGCAAACGGGTACCGGGGAAGCAGCCGGTATCTTTCCGCTTGGATCCGGGCGATACTGGCTCTACACCAGTCAGGGACTCTTGTATGCTGCCGACGATCAGGATGGCTACCAGTTTGGCTTTTACCAGGACAATCCCGACCTGGGTCTTGGCAACCGGGCTTCGGCTATCCTGCCTGAGCAGCAATTAGCCTTCTCGGGCATGAATCAGGTGGATGGACAAAAAGCTCTCAGCCTTATCTTTTCGGCTCCTGGTCTGGCTCCGGCTTGCAGCGGCTACTATAGCTCCGCGGTCGATACCGTCCACCGGGATAGCCCCTTGCTTACCCTGACCGTCTCTGCCGCTGCTAATGGAAGCGACATGTCTCTGAATTGGTCGGTTACGGATGTGAATGTAACCGAAATGGAGATTTGCCGCCAGCAGTGCGGAGGTACTCCTGATGCGTCCTTCTCCACCCAGGTCAGTGGCCTGCAGGTTAGCTTGGGACTGGATGCTGCGTATAATACCGACACCTCTAATATCTACTGGTTGTTGGATGGCCAGTCGATCCGGGATATCACTCAGTTAAACTACACCTTCGGTGCTGCCGGCAGCTACGAGGTCTGTGCCATTGTTCAGACCAGCTGTGGAAGTGACACCGTGTGCCAGACCCTCGATCTGTTAACTACTAGTTTACCCACGGTCCAACCGGACCCTGGTTTATTGGCCTGGCCGATACCTGCCAAGGATATATTGACTGTAGAGTGGCCCGGCAACCAGGTGGAACAGGTACAGGTTTTTGATGCCACGGGTACCTTGATTCGCCTTTCGGCAAAAGGAAACGCGGACCATTGGCAGGTCAATGTTCGGTCGCTACCCGGGGGCGTGTATCATCTGCTGGTACATTCGGTCGAAGGAGCGGTGGCGAGTAAGCGGATGGTGGTGAGTTATTGAGACGATGCGGACAGGAGGGACAAGAGGGAATAAAGGGACTTTAGTGACTATAGAGTATAGCTGCTGGAGTCCCTTCTACATATTATTTGGTATTAGGTACAGAGTAGTAGGTATTGGGTATTCAGATTTAAGCCAACCTTACGTTATATTAATACCCCAGTTAATATTTCGCAAGAACGGAAGGTAAATTCTCTTAAGTAATCTCAGGGCAGATAAGCTCAAAACATCAGAGGATTGTACCTATCTTTCTAATGAGAGTGAGCTTGCTCCCGATCCCAAAGCAAGAGCGTGTTTGGGATTTGTTTTTGATGGCGAAAATGTCTAGAATTTGGTTCTCACAAAGCCTTTTTTGAGCTTCGTAGCATGGCTACGGGGCGAAAAAAGGCTGCAGTGAGGTTCAAATAATAGACATTTGCAGTCCAAAGGATAAATCCCCAACACGCTCTAAAGGACCACCGGGCCTTTGCGGTCTGGGAACGACCCGCCAGAGAAGCGATCTTACAATGACAATAACCCCTCAGGAAGATCCGTATGCACGATCCGGTTTTCTTCATCGATCGACTGGACAAACACCTCGTTGAGGGGTATCATGATTTCCTGATCATCGCGCCGGATGATAGCCATCCATTGTTGGGGGTATTCCAACACTTCGGCTATCTCGCCAACGGGGCCGGCCTGTGCGTCGTGGAGCTGAAAACCAACCAGGTCTTCGTAATCCGGTCCTTCCTGTTCGTCGGGCGGATCGGTAATATCCGTTTCGCGTAGGTAGATATCCTGTCCGCTCAGCGGAGCGGCGTCCTCGCGGCTGGTCATATCTTCAAAACGGACCAACAGGATAGGACCGCCCTTGACCGATTCGATAAAGTACGGCAGCGGGGTGCGGGGGTGGCCCGCAAAGAGCACCCCCGCATTCGCTACGTCTTCCAGATATATCTCCTCGAGGTTGAGACGCAGGAAGCCCTCGAGACCGTGTACTTTTCCGAGTTTACCGACGCGTACAAAGGTTTCCATAGCGTCCTCTAGTTGGCATTGGGTAATGCACTGCTGTGAATGATGCCACCACCAACCACATCGTCGCCTTCAAAGAAAACGGCAGACTGCCCGGGGGCTACGCCGGTCACATTAGCCTGGAACTCAACCTGTACCCGGTCGTCGTCGACGGGATGAATGGTACTCAGCGTTCCCTGATCTTTATAGCGGATACGGGTAGTAGCCTCCAGTCCGTCGGGAATGCGGTCGTACTTCATACTGTTCAGTTTGTATACCTGCATACCGTTGCGCACCAGGTCGCTCACATCGCCCAGCACCACGGTGTTCGTTTCCGGACGTATCTCCGTAACGTAAACCGGCTTGCCCAGGGCGATCCCCAGGCCTTTTCGCTGCCCAATGGTGTAGAAGGGGTAGCCTTTATGGTTACCCAATACGTTGCCTTGCGGATCGACAAATGAACCGCCATCGACCTTTTCCTCGAGGCCGGACACGCGGCGCTTCAGAAAGCCACGGTAGTCATTATCGGGGACAAAGCAGATCTCGTAGCTTTCGCCTTTTTTCGACAGATCAGTGTAACCGGCATCGAAAGCCATTTGGCGTACCTCCGGTTTGGTATACGGGCCCAGGGGGAAACGGCTACGGCGAAGGGCTTCCTGACTCAGGCCCCACAGTACGTAAGATTGGTCTTTCTTATCATCCACGCCCCGGCTGATGAAGCGACGGCCGTTTTCTTCCTTGATCTTGGCGTAGTGGCCGGTGGCGATGAATTCACAATCCAGGGCATCGGCCCGCTTCAGCAGCGCACTCCATTTGATATGGGTGTTGCACAGGACACACGGGTTGGGCGTGCGTCCGGCGAGGTATTCATCGACAAAGTTATCGATGACGTAGTCGCCGAATTCGTCCCGGATATCAATAATGAAATGGTGAAACCCCATGTGCACCGCTACCTGGCGGGCATCGTTGATGGAATCGAGGCTGCAGCAGCCCGTTTCCTTTTTGGATCCGCCGGAGTTGGCGTAATCCCAGGTTTTCATCGTAATCCCTACGACTTCATACCCTTCGTCGTGAAGCATCATGGCGGTAACGGTACTATCGATACCCCCGCTCATGGCCACGAGCACTTTTCCGTGTTTACTCATTTTTGTTGTTTAGCGCAGTGCCTTCAAAGGACACCTGCCAGTTCAACGAATGTTTAGAAGCCATCCAAAAAACAGTTCTGAAACAGCTAATTAAGCCTACAAAAGTAGGCATACAATAGTTTCATCGCAACAACAGTTTAGAAAATTGGGGACCCTGATAGCGTATTTTACGGCTTTTTGACCTCGTCACGGGCCCATACTTCTCCGATCCTGATTTGCACCACCTGATCAGGTTAGGTATATTGTCCATATTGAACTGGTGCAGTGTACCCCCTGTTCTCAATAAAATGACCCGTTTATGAACCGATCTTTTCGCTTGTTATCAACTGTCTTTGCCTGTTGCCTGGCTTTTACTCTCTCGGCCCAGGAAATCGGTAAAGCCTCCTACTACGCCAATGAGTTTGATGGCGGCCGTACATATTTTGGGGAAACCTACGATAAAGACCAGTATACCGCTGCCCATAAAGTACATCCTCAGGGCACGCGGCTAAAGGTAACCCGCATCGATAATGGAAAATCGGTGATCGTACGGGTCAATGACCGTGGGCCATACATCAGTGGCCGGATCATTGAATTATCCTACGCCGCTGCCCGTGAGATCGGCATGCTCGACGAAGGGGTAGCTGACGTACAGGTCGAGGTAGTCAGCAAAGGTACCAACACCCAGCCAGCTACCAACAACCAGCCAACGGCGAACAACACCAACGAGCGCGGCGTGCGCAGTCGTTCCGGCACCAATTCCGATCAAAACACACAAGCGGATCCACCGGCAACCAGAGCCCGCGGAGGCACTACCAATACCCCGCCGCCCACTCAGCAACCGGCTACCCAACGTAATCCGGCCAACCCGCCTTCGGTTACCACCTCCCAAGCTGATAACACACCTGCAATCGAAAACCGCCCGGAATCGGAGCGGATCCAGCGCGGGTACGAACCCTACGGCCTCTTCGACATCAAAGTGATGACTGTACAAAAAGCCGGCTTCGGAGTTCAGGTTGCGACCTTCAGCAGCTACGAGAACACCATGAAGAAGGTCACGGAACTACAGGGCATGTGGTTCGAGGATATCCTCGTCAGTGTGGAGAAAGCAGGCGGTAATAAGCGTTACAAGGTCATCCTAGGACCATTCACCGACCGGGAAAAGGCCACCAATTATTTATCCAGCTTACGCAAAAATAAGAAGGGCGTCGATGGGTTCGTGGTGGACTTGAATGCGATCAACTACGAGTGATCCTCCGAGAGGGAGTGTTGAATGATGAATGCTGAGTGCTAAATTAGGTTATATAGGGGCCACACTCCTTAAGTTGCAATTCTATACATAATGGAAAACCATTACCTTTTAGGATATAGATTGAGATTCCCGCCTTCACTTCGTTACGGCAGGTTGAGACTGAGGCTAAGGTTTAGGCTTTCCAATCCCTGGACTGTAGTCCTTGGATCTTGAACCGTGGACCGTAGTCCGTGGGCCTTGCACCTTGAACCCTGGACCTTGGTCCATCGTCCTTACTCTCCGCTCTGCCAGCAATACTCTAAGGTCCGGAGATCGGGAGAAAATCCAGAGCAACCCTACTTCACATTCACCCCACCCGACACCGGGTTCAGGCTTAACACCTTCTCTTGTTTATTGACAACCTCAAAGGGCGTGGGGTTCTCCGTAAAGCCGACATAGGCTTTTTGGCCGCGACCGCCCTTCACTTTGAAGCAAATAGTAAATACGGGCTGCCCATCCATTTTGGTGACACCCTGCAGGGAATTATCTATCCAGACCACCGTCAGGAGTCCCTCCGCTGTCTTTTGGGTACCGAAATTATTTCCGCTCAACCAGGGAAGTGCGAAATCACTGATGGTTTCGAATTCAAGGTACCGTTGGTCCCATTGCAAAGTGTATTGCATTGACAGGATGTTCTGGAAGTCAGCAACGGTAACGGGAACACAAATGGATTCCCCAACTTCGGCGGATTCGGTGCCGAGAGAAAAAGTCACGCCAGCTTGACCGTTTCCAAGCATAGGCATTAGACCGGCAAAGGCCAGGATAAGAATTGTATAGCGCATAGGAATATGTAGTTTATCGTAAGGTTAGGGTCACGCAATTTGGTAAATTACTGAAGGCTTCAACCTTACGTTGTATTTGATAGAGGGTAATGGGTAACAGGACTTGCTTAAATCCATATACCCAATACCAATTACTTTGTACCGGGAGGTTGTGCGTTGAAAATGGTCACTAACCGAAATAGTCTACGCCCAAACTCACGATAGTTTATGCAACAAAACTAAGGAATTTAGTGAGGGTATGATGCGAAGGTTTTGTTAAGACAAAAAATCCTGTCGGGCAAATGCGACCGACAGGACTTCGATGTAAAAACACTCACTAGTTCATTTCTTCATGCATATATATAGACGCAGGTATTGCCCCTTTCGTTGTGCCCGTCCCGGTTAAAGGCCTGTTAAACAAAGCATCAAAACCCCTTTTTTGGTTAAGGAAATCCAAAAGGAAGGGTTTTTCAGGCTTTCCTGCGGAAGACCAACCGGAGCGGAACGGTAGTACGAGCCGGGATTTTTACTATTTTTGTTTAGGTGCTGTTATCCTAACCACCCCGCCAAAGCGTGAACCCATGAGAAAAATGATCTATCTCTTGTCCTTATTAGCTGTTTTGGGAAGTTGTGTCCCCCAAAAACAATACATAGAAGTGAGGCAGGAAAACGAACGACTTACCCAGATGCTTGGCTTGTCCGATTCCCTGGTCGGAGGCAACAACCTCGATATGAATGAGCGGGCGGAGTTGCAAAACGACTACGGTGAACTGCTCATCGCCAACGAACGCCTCCGAGCTACGAACCGCAACCTCAATCAGAGTTACCAGGAGTTGCTGGAACGCTACACCTCCATGATCGAACAGAGTAAAGGCCTCATTGATGGCCAGGCCGGCAATTCGACAACCAACCAACGGGAACAATATCTGCAAGAACTGGAGGCCCGGATCCAACAGCGGGAACAACGATTGCAATCCCTGGAGAATAACTACAGCCAGGATATGTCTCAAAAGGATCAGCAGATCATCGAACTGCAAAACGCCCTGTTCCAGCGCGATCAGGAACTACAACGCATGCGCAATGCCTTCAGTAGTGTGCAGGCCAATTTTCCGGCCACCGATCTGGATATTACCGAACGGAACGGACGCCTGTACGTAAGTCTGAGTCAGGAATTGCTTTTCCGGACGGGAAGTGCCCGCATCGATCGATCGGGACGGCAAGCTATCCAACAAATTGCTGACGCTCTGGCCAGCTTACCCGGCATTGAGATCGTTGTGGAGGGACATACCGATAACCAGGGCGACCCCGGCACCAACTGGGAACTCAGCCTGCAACGCGCCCTGGCCGTCGCCCAAACCCTCCAGGAGAATGGTATTCGTCCCGAAGATGTAATTGTTTCCGGGCGGGGCGAATACGCCCCCCGGGCAAGTAATGCTTCTGAGTATGGACGGGCACAGAACAGGCGTACCGAAATTATTCTCAGTCCGCAAACTGAAGTAGGAACGGGCCAATAGCCCCCAATATGCTACTCCATGAATCTTCGATCTTACTTTTTGATGACCCTGCTACTCGGTGTCTTTTTTTCCTGCAAGACCCTGGAGGAAGTTGACCTCGCTCAGGAACAACCACTGGTCCGCCTGACCAAAGGGGCCTGCTTCGGGCAATGTCCCATTTACGAGTGCACGGTCTACCAAAGTGGCATTGCTACCTTTGAGGGGCAGCGCAATACCCCAAAATTGGGCCTGTGGATCAAGCGGTTACCCGAAGCACAAATGACAAAGCTAAAGGAACAATTAGCGGAAACGAATTTGTGGCAGTACGAAAGCTTCTTTCCCAGCCGGATTGCCGATGCCCCCCTCGTAAAGATTGAACAGTTCGAAGATGGAGCCACCAAACTGGTTGCGGGCAAAGAAAACCGACCGGAACCCGTTCTGCAATTACAAGATATGCTGGAGCAAATTGCCGGCAGTAATCCCGATACCTGGACAGTCCGCCAACCCTTCGACTACAACCTTCCCAAAGGGGCTAAACCAGGTGAGATATACGTTCAACTCGCCCCCAATGTATACGTACGAAACTGGATACAGGGCTACGCCCGCCAGGGACTTCGCGTTGCCGAATCACTGGAAGACCGCAGCAACTACTTCCTGATGCAATTCGATCCCACCATTGCCTTTCCAAGCGAAATGGAGCGCTTCTTCGCCTACGATGATGCAGTAATCTATTCGTCCTTCTTACCGGAAAAGGAATAGTCAGGTTTGAGGTTTGAGGTTTGAGGTTTGAGGCAAGGTGCCAGGTGGCGTTAGAGGTAGCCTCTTACCTTACCTCAGACCTCAAACCTAATTCACTGCTTTTTTCGAAAGCTCGAGAAATCAAAGGAACGGAAGATGATCAACAGGGCCAACCCGATAATGATAATGAAGGGAAGCCAGCTTCCGATCTGGTAGCCCACACGATAGCCGGCACCGGTGGTATCAACGCCACGGTCATCGACCTGGGCTAACAGAGTCAGTATCTGGCCCAGAAATAAACAGGTGGTGAGAGTCAGTCGACGTATCATATCTTCTATTCGTATTGATCCATTTCGGACTGGGCTTCTTCCCACTCCCCCATGGCGGCTTCCAGATCTTGTTTCATTTGCCCGTATTCCTTCATTTTCTTCTCGCTGTCGTCGCGCTCGTAAAAAGCGGGATCGGCCATTGCTTTCTCCATCTTATCGATATTCTCTTCCAGGCGTTCCACCTTTTTTTCGGCGTTGCTGATAGCGCGTTGTAATTGTTTGCGCTCCTCGTAGGAAAGAGTGGGTTTTGGAGTCTGAGGTGAAGGAGTGGTCTTTGCAGCTTTCGATTGCTTTTCCACGTCGCGCATATTGTCCAACTGGCGCTTTTCGAGGAAGGCGTTGACGTCGCCAATGTACTCGTAAAGGTGACGGTCGCGGAACTCCACTGTACGGTTAGTGAGGTCACTGAGAAACTCCCGGTCGTGAGACACCACGATCAGTGAGCCATCGTAGTCCTTCAGGGCTTGCTTTAATACGTCTTTCGACAAAATATCGAGGTGGTTGGTCGGCTCATCGAGCACCAACAGGTTGAATGGATTGAGTAACAGGCAGGCCATTGCCAGGCGGGCGCGCTCACCTCCCGAAAGCACCGATACTTTCTTTTCCACATCCTCACCGCTAAACATAAAAGCCCCCAGGATATTCCGCACCTGAGGACGCATCTCGGCGGGCGCTTCATCTTCCATAGTTTCCAGGACCGTACGGCTACCGTGGAGCGTATCCGATTGGTTCTGAGCGTAATAGCCCACGGTCACATTATGCCCCAGCTTAACGGTCCCGCCGGTATAGGGTAATTCATTAATCAGGATCTTGGCCAGGGTTGTTTTCCCCTGCCCGTTTTGGCCGACGAAAGCGACCCGGTCCCCGCGATCCATTTTGAAGTCGACCTCGTCGAGGACCAGGATGTCTCCGTAGGCTTTTTTGAGGTCTTTGGCTTCGACCACAACCTGTCCGGAGCGGGGAGCGGCCGGGAAGCGGATATTCATGGTGGCCGTGTCGGCATCGTCGATCTCGATGCGATCCATTTTATCTAACTGCTTTTGCATCGACTGAGCCATCTTCGTCTTGGTGGCTTTTGCCATAAAGCGATTGATGGTTCGTTCTTTCTCGGCGATGACCCGCTGCTGATTTTCGTAGGCTGCGCGTTGCTTTTCGCGCCGTTCTTCCCGCAGGGCCACGAAATCGGAATAGCTGGCTTTATAATCAAATAACTTGCCCAGCTCTACCTCGACAGTACGCTTGGTTATCACATCCAGAAATTCCTTATCGTGAGAGATGAGTATGACCGCACCACTATAATCCCTCAGGAAGGTTTCCAGCCAGAGGATACTCTCGATATCGAGGTGATTGGTCGGCTCATCAAGCAGGAGGTAGTCGGGTCGTTGGAGCAGCATTTTGGCCAGTTCGATCCGCATCTTCCAGCCGCCGGAAAATTCGTCAACCAGGCGCCCCATGTCGGTATCTTTAAATCCCAGTCCTTTCAAAACCTTTTCTGCTTCCGCCTGCATGCTGGTTCCACCGACCAGCTGAAAGCGCTCGTTGAGCGATGTAAACTCTTCGATAAGCTGGTGGTAGCCTTCGCTTTCGTAATCAGTCCGCTCGGCCATCTCATCGTTGATCACGGCCATGCGTTCCTCCATTTTCATTGCTTCCGCAAAAGCGGTCATCGCCTCATCGATGACGGTTTTCCCCAGTGGCAGTTCCATCTCCTGGTGCAGGAACCCCAGCGTCGATTCGGAAGGGCGAACTACCTGGCCTTCCTGGGGACTTTGCTCCCCGGCGATGATCTTCAGGAGGGTGGATTTTCCGGCTCCGTTACGACCTACCAGGCCCACTTTATCGCGATTGCCGATCGTCACATTGATGCGATCCAGCAAAATGCGCTCGCCATACTGCACGTATACATTCGATACCGTTATCATGTATTCTCTTTTGTCGGCGCAAAGATAGGGATTAGTGTGCAGGCAACCTACTGGAGTTCCAGGATCCAATCCATAGCCTGGCGCGTTTCGGGGAAAATGATGTGGGCTCCTTTCAATTCTTCGGGTTCTTTGGAGGTGGTCAGACCAATGACGTACAAGCCGGCCCGTTTAGCAGCGGTGACGCCGGCGGGGGAATCCTCCAGGGCTACGCATTGTGCAGGATTCATGCCCAATTCCCGGCAAGCCAGCAGGTATGGCGACGGATCGGGTTTCAGGTTGGCTACCCGGTCCGAGGTCACGATAGTTTCGAAGAATTGATCCAGTCCGGTATTGGAGAAAACGGCTTCAGCATCCTTATCACTGCTACTGGTGCACAAAGCGATGGGATACTTTTGCCGTAAGGCAGACAATCCATCCAACACTCCGGGAAATAATTCGGCGGAGGATCGGGCTTTCGCCCAAAAAAGGGTGCGCTTCTCGTGTTGCAGGGTTTCCTGGCCGACACCCAGATCGTAGTCA
Source organism: uncultured Saprospiraceae bacterium (assembly GCA_964342305.1). Classification (GTDB taxonomy): domain Bacteria; phylum Bacteroidota; class Bacteroidia; order Chitinophagales; family Saprospiraceae; genus DT-110. Next base: position 17,692 of record CAYFGK010000037.1, read on the forward strand.
TTCACCACGGACGCCGCCAGAATAGCATCCGACAGGCCTACCCATTGCTGAAACCAATCCTCGTCGACCTCCATTCCGTGGTTGCCCAGTACGGTCAACCAGGCATCCATATGCAGGGGTTCAGTAGCGGCCAGCGTCCCGTCCATATCGAAGACGAGCGCCTTAACGGTGGGTATATCCATGTGAGATCAGGCTTTTTCGAGGGTAAATCCAAAGGTCGAGCCCAGGTCGGGCGTCGAGCGTACGTTGATGGTCTGTTTGTGGGCTTCCACAATGTGCTTCACGATGGAAAGGCCAAGTCCGGAGCCGCCCATTTGCCGGGAGCGGCTTTTATCGACCCGGTAAAAACGGTCGAAGACGTGGTTAATATGTTGCTTGGGAATGCCAATACCATTATCGGCGACCTCGATAAGTATGTGGCGATCCATATCGTAAAACCCAACCTTGGTCCGGCCTCCTTCAATTCCGTATTTAAGGGAATTATTGACGAGATTGTTGAGGACTTGCCGGATCTTTTCGCGGTCGGCACGCACCTTAAAGGAGTTGGACGCACCATCTTTGAAATCGAGATGAATGGTACGTCGTTTCGCTTTCATCTCCAGGTCTTCGAACACCTCCTGAGTAAGTTCCTTAATATCAAAGGTTTGCATTTCCAGGATTAGGTCGCCGGATTCCAGACGGGAGATGGACTCCAGGTCTTCCACAATAGTTTGCAGGCGTTGCACATTGGTTGCGGCCCGGGTAATAAACATCTGGTTGACCGCTTCGTCCTCCAGACCTCCGTCGAGGAGGGATTCCAGGTATCCCTGAATATTGAAAATGGGGGTTTTCAATTCGTGGGAAATATCTCCCATGAAGTTCCGGCGATATTCGGCCCAGGTTTTATATTTATTGAGCTCTTTGCGTTGTGATTCGGCCCAATCGGCTACTTCGCGCTCTACGTCCTCGATAATATTAGAGTTTACATCGACCGTCTTATTCTTTTCTTCGGGCGCAACCTTTTCCTGGTGGATGGTCTTGTAAATAAGCTTGATCTTACGGTAGATGTATTTACGGAGATAGAAGATATTGATGTTATACACCACGACCAACCCCAGGATAGCGACCACGGCAAAGAACAAGGCCGAATTGGGGTCAACTCCTGCCATGAGCAGACCGGCGGTAACGAGCAATAAGGCACCGACCGAAAGCAGGGTAGCATAACCGGCAATCTGTTGTGGCGTAGGGTTTTTGAGCATTAAAATTCGAATTTATACCCGATCCCTTTAATGGTTTTGATGTAGTGATCCCCAATTTTTTCGCGGAGCTTGCGAATGTGGACATCAATGGTTCGGTTACCTACAATGACATCTGTACCCCATACTTTGTTGAAAATCTCCTCGCGGGAAAAGACTTTACCCGGTTTGGAGACCAACAGGTACAGTAGCTCAAATTCTTTTTTGGCCAGCTCAATGACTTCGTCACCGCGGGTGACATTGACCCGCTCGCTGTCAATAGCGAGGTCTGCGACTTTAATGATCCCGGATGGTTCGGCATCCTGGATGCGCCCGGAACGACGAAGCAGAGCTTTAATGCGGCTCAGGAATACCCGCGGACGAATTGGTTTGGTAATATAGTCGTCACCGCCCACATCGAGGGCAGCAATTTGGGAGTAATCTTCGTCCCTGGCGGTAAGGAAAGTGATGATGGTATTTTCGAACTCGGGTTTGGCGCGCAGGTGGCGACATACTTCTACCCCATCCATCTTTGGCATCATGATATCCAGGATAATGAGGGTGGGACGCGTTTCTTCGGCCACTTTGATTCCTTCTTCGCCGTCGGCGGCGGTGAAGACTTCAAATTCTTCTTCTTTATCGAGGTTGTATTTCAGGAACTCGAGGATATCGGGCTCATCATCGACGATCAGGATCTTTACCTTATCCATCAAAGTGGCTATTTGTTAAGTATTCTGCAAAACTAACATTAAACCAGCCTGGGCATTTAACCCCCACTTTAAATAATTGTTAAGTTAATCCACTAGAAGATAAGTATATATAGGAATGATCGCTAGTCGGGGATCTCTTCGTCCAGTTGTTCCAGGATACGGGTATACACGCGGATCATGGCCGCATTATCGCTGCGCAGGTCCCGGATAGCCTGGCGAAACTCCGATTCGGAGATGTCGTGGATGGTGTAAATTTCCGAATAATAATTCTCGGCGAAGGTATCTTTCTTTTCACCGTACAGGTACGAAAGAGCGGCCTCGGCCGTGTGTGCATCGAGCAGAACCTCCACCAGCTTGTCTTCCGACAAAGGGCCCTCCTGCTTTTTTTGGCCGCAGCCAGAAAATACCAGCAAGCTGATGAATACCATAATGAAAGCCGACGAAGGTCGCATCACGAAAAGTACTGTTTGGGAAAGTGAAACTCGGTGAGTTGACCGTGATGGCGGTCGAAATCGGACCAGGTACCCGTTGCGGTATTCACTCGGAATATGCCACAGGTGGGCACGTTTACAATGGGTTCCTGGCTAAACATATTGGCCAGGGAATTAAATGCAGGGTTGTGCCCAAAGACCAGAACGGTTTGCCAATCCTCCGGAAAAGCCTGGATCACGTCCACTACATCCTCCGGGAAAGCATCGTAGATAGCCGGTCGCTCGTGTATGTCGGTCTTGTCAATATCAAATGCTTTCGCAAAATGCCGGGCCGTGGTAATTGCACGGTTCGCAGGGCTGGAGACAATAGCATCCAGTTTCTGCACCCTTCCGCGCAGCAATTGGGCCATGAAGGGTGCATCCCGTTTACCGCGCTTATTTAACGGGCGGTCAAAGTCATCCAGGGAAGGATCCTTCCAACTGGATTTGGCATGACGAATAAAGTAGACCGTTTTACCCATACTGCTTATCGTTCATCCCCCGATTGGGAGGCTTTCTTCTGTTCGATTTCCAGCAATTTATCCATCACCTCGGGAAGCTGCTCTGCTCCGATCTTTTTCATCACGATCTCTTTATCCCGATTGAGGATATAGATCTGAGGCGTCGTACGCAGATCGTATTTCTCGTGAAACCGTGAGCGGCCGTAAGGATCGACGGTGTGTAACCAATCGTCGATATCGTTCTCGTCGATGTAATCCCAGCAGCCTTCGACATCATCCTGAAATTTGAGGCAACCGGCCATCAGGGTTATGTCTTTATCTTTGTATTGCTGATAAAACTCCTTCATGTAGGGCGTAGACTCTTTACAGTGCCCGCAATCGTACCGCCAGAAATAGAGGATGGTAAACTCTGAATCGATTTTATACAGCTCAACGGGCGTGCCGTCCCTTTTTTGCATGGTGATATTGGGAGCCTTTTTACCGATCAGCAGTGGCTCAAGCTTGTTGGCGTTATCGATGATCTTTTGCAGTTGTTCTTTATCCGTCCAGGTAGCCAATCCTTTTTCGTAGTAGTTCTTGGCGATGTGCACGTAAACGGCATCCATACCTACTACTTTCGAACCGGCATATTTATTCAGGAAATGAATGAGGTAGTACCGGAACATATCTTTACCCGGCTTAGTCTCCTGCAGGATGTAATCGACCCCGCGAATAATGCTGTCGGGGGTCTGAATGTGCAGTTGATCGATGAATGTCTTGACGCGACCAAACATAAAGGGTGTGCGTAACAGACGATCATCGGACAGATCGATGTGGTCAAAGTAGTGATCGCGCGTATAGTAGAAGCGCTTGTACTGCTGCTCCTCCTCCGTACCTTCAAATTCGGGCATTTTCAGGTTGATGTTGGCCCCGACGATGGCGGCAGCCAGCGTCCCCGGATTATCCGCTACGAGCTGTTTTTGGTAAGCGCGGACCCCTTCATCCAAAGTGCCCAATTCCTCCTGTAATTTCGCTTTAGTTGATTCGTCGGCACCCTGCATTTGTTGCTGGATGGCTTGGGCCTTGGGGCGCAGGTCAGACAGGTATCGGAGGTATTCGTAGAAAAGAGTATTGTCGGAACTGCCCTCGAAGGTCATGTCCTGCACCATGTTATCCACCGATGTCTTAACGGTGAATTGTTGATCTTCTTCGGGAATGAGAATCTCGGAGTAGTTATTGTCCGGCTCCATAACCAGGATATAGACACCGGCGTCGAGTAAGGTGTCGGCCTCGAAAACGAACTGCCCCTCGGCGTTGCGAGCGGTCGTATCGGCCAGGTAGGTTTTGTCTCCGTAATAGTAACCAAGGTACAGATTGGGCTGATCGTAGCCCTCCAATTCAACGGTAAGATTCAAGCCCTTTTGGGCGAAAGCCCCGATAGTGGTTACGGCTATTAGTGAAAACAGGCAAAGAAAACGCATCATATTTCATGTTTTACGAACCTCAAGGATACGACCAATGTGGTGAGTGGGCAAATCTGAAGACCTGATTAAAACATCGTTAACAGTGGGATCGTTGAGACAAGATCGGAAGTCGGCCTCCTTCGCCCGAATGGGCTATGGCGGGCAGGGAAGTCGGAGGTCGGAAATGGGAAGTCATAAGCCCATCCACTTTAGTGGTGGGTTGAAAGCGAAACCAACCAATCCCATTAACCACTTTAGTGGTGGCCATTTTCATACAGGAGATCGGCCCGCCTTCCCCAAGGCTATGGCGGGCAGGGAAATCGGACACGAGCGATAGCGGCTGATGGAATAAGTCGGAGGTCGGATATTGACCAGCCTTCGCCCATTCCTATTTACCCCGATCAGGTTTGCGCAGCCAGCAAATACAGCACCGCCATGCGCACCGCCACGCCGTTTTCCACCTGCTGCAGAATGATGGAATGCTCCGAATCAGCTACATCGCTGCTGATCTCCACTCCGCGATTGATGGGTCCCGGGTGCATGATCACCAGTTCCTTGCCGGCCTGGTCCAAAACCCGACGATCGATGCCAAAGTACTGGGCGTATTCGCGCAGGGAGGGAAAATACTTAATGTCTTGCCGTTCCAGCTGTATCCGCAGGATGTTGGCAATATCGCACCACTGCAGCGTTTCCTTTCGATCATAAGATACATTGACCCCCAATTTGTCAATGTGCTTGGGAATCAGCGTGGGAGGACCGCAAACCGTCACTTCGGCTCCGAGTTTTTGCAGGCAAAAAATATTGCTCAGGGCTACCCGGGAGTGCAGGATGTCGCCAAAGATAGCGACCTTTTTTCCGGTCAGGTCGCCCACCTTTTCGCGCATGGAGTAGGCGTCGAGCAAAGCCTGGGTGGGGTGCTCGTGGGTGCCGTCACCGGCATTGATAATGTTGGCATCGATGTGCTCCGACAGGAACTTGGGTGCTCCCGGGGCCGGATGCCGCATCACCACCATATCGACCTTCATCGACAGGATATTATTGACGGTATCCAAGAGTGTTTCCCCCTTTTTCACGGAGGAAGAAGAGGCCGAGAAATTCACCACATCGGCCGATAGTCGTTTTTCGGCCAGTTCGAAAGAGATCCGGGTTCGGGTCGAATTCTCGAAGAAGAGGTTGGCAATGGTCACATCCCGCAGGGAAGGCACCTTCTTGATCGGCCGGTTAATCACTTCTTTGAAGTTATCAGAAGTGTGGAAGATCAGATGAATGTCCTCGGGAGTCAGATCCTTGATGCCCAGCAGATGGCGGGTGCTTAAATGTTGTGTAACGGTACTCATGGGGCTAATCCATATCTTTTTTATGACCAAACAACAGGACCCGGTCCTGCCCTTCCGATTCGGTCCACTCTACCCGCACATAGGCCTCGTCGAGGGAGTCTACCCGCAGCCCGCGGAACGTGGATTTCACTGGCAGATGGCGATTAAAGCGCCGGTCGACCATCACCAGCAACTCGACTTTACCCGGACGACCGTAGTGGTTCAGAGCGGCCAGGGCGGCGGATACCGTTCGGCCGGTATACAATACATCATCCACCAGAATCACGTTCTTATTCTCCACCAAAAAATCGATGTTGGTGGCACTCGCTTCGAGGGGTTTATCACGCCGGCGGAAATCATCGCGGTAGAAGGTGATATCCAACTTACCGAATTCGACATTCTTTATTCCCATGGCCTCATCAAGGCGATTCAAGATCCGTTCTGCCAGTAACACACCGCGCTGCTGTATTCCGATAATGCAGGTATTCGAGAAGTCATCGAACTCCTCGATCAACTGATAGCACAGGCGATCAATGGTCAGGGCCATACGTTCGCGATCCAGCAGGAGTCGTCCTTTATCCATAGGCGTGGTTGGTTTGTGCACAAGATAAGAGACTTGCGCGACATGGTGCACGATCCTCCGGATCGGGCATTCGTTTTTTCTGCAAGGGACCGTTACCCATCTTCTCACTTTTCGGGCTTCTGCGGCCAGAGTGCGTGGAGCGTGGAGCGTGGAGCGTGGAGCGTAATTGAGCATTTAGCACTTAGCATTCATCATTTTCAAGTCACTAAGCATTCACCTTTTCAAAAAAAGCAGCCATCAAATTAAACCTTCCCATTGCGGGTTCGTCCAACCCCCGAAACCCACTCATAAGGATGTACCCGGAGCCGGCCGGCGGGAAGGGCCCCTCCCCTGCCCTGCTACCTGTATGTCCCGTTGGGATGATTAAATCGTCAAAAAACCATACTGACCATGAAAAAGCAAATCCTGTTTATCCTCGGTGTCGCACTGATAGCAAGTGCCTGTAACGACGATCCCATGATCGACGAAAGCTCCGAAGAACTAGCCTCCGAAGAGATTACGGCCGAGATCGAACTAGCTACGGTCGAAGATCTTATCCAGGACACCGAAACGGAGGTGGATCTCCAATTGGCTCTGCGCAGTGACTCCTCGAGTACCAGCCGGTGCGCAACGATTACCCGGGGGCCCGAAATCGGCTTTCCCGCTACCATAACCATCGACTTTGGAGAGGGCTGTGAGGGCCCTGAAGGTCGTGTCCGCGCCGGGCAGATCCTGGTGCGACAAACCGATAGTTTGCAGGTAGCCGGCGCCGAACGTCAATTGACCTTTAACGGCTTTTCCGTGGATGGTGTGCAGCTGGCGGGTACCCGTCTGTTGACTAACCAGGGAACCAATGAATCGGGCCAGCCGGTCTGGGACCGCGAGGTGATCGATGCAGAAATCACCTTCCCGGACGGTAGCAGCCTGACCTGGAATAGTGCCTATCGGCGGACTCAGATCCGTGGATTCAATACCCCCGCCAAGATCGACGATGTATTCCGGACCCTTGGTACCACCCGGGGAGAAAGCCGCAATGGCGTTTCTTACAGTCTGACCATCAGTGAGCCACTGATCAACAGCCGCGACTGCCGCTGGATCCAGGCCGGGCAGTTGGAAGTAACCCGCGGAGATGCCATACGGACTGTCGACTTCGGAAACGGATTTTGTGACCCCATTGCCACCATCACGGCACCTAATGGACAATCCCGACGTATTCGCCTAGACAATAAGTGGTGGCAACGAGTCAATGGATAGGCTAAATCTAACGTAAGGTTGGGTCCGATCTATTTGCTAAATAACTGAGTGTAACAACCTTACGTTGTATTTGGTAATGGGTAGTAGGTAGAAAGATTTGCATAAATCCAAATACCCTGTACCTAATACTCTGTACCGGGAGGTTGGGCCTTGATTATCTGAATTTTACGAAATCATTCAAGCCCAACCTCACGTTAAATCTATGCAACACCGCGGGCGTGCAACCGGCAGGAGCGAACCTCTTCTGCCGGTATTTTTTTTGCCGAAAGGCAAATAGGTTACCAAAAACACTGATTTTTTCCGGGCGATTGATCAGGATTCCACACAAATTGTACTTTGTACGATCACGGATACTAAACCTGACATGAACCTAAAAACCCCACACTACTTCCTGATTGCTGCCGCCGTGGTGCTTTTCACACATTTTGGGTTTTACCCCAAATGGCAACAATCGGATACAGAAGCTACTATTTCCTGGGATGTTTCCGGCTATTATCTGTACCTGCCTGCCTTTTTTATTTACCAGGATGTTGAAGAATTGGCCTTCATGGAGGGTATTCTGGAGACTTACCACCCCACCGCTGATTTACAACAAGCCTTTGTTCACGAACCGAGTGGAAATCGGGTCATGAAATATTCAGCGGGGCAGGCGATTGTCTTTACTCCCTTCTTTTTGCTCGCCCACCTTTGGGCATCCGGTTCCGGTAATTACCCGGCTGATGGGTTTTCCTTTCCCTATCAGTTTATGATTTCTATGGGTAGTCTGATCGTGGCCCTGCTTGGCATTTGGATGTTACTCCGGGTATTGCGGATCTGGTTCACACTCCGGATCGCGGGTCTCACCGTTTTAGCCATTGTGATCGGCAGCAATTACCTGAATTACTCCGCCATTGATGGGGCCATGACCCACAACTCCTTATTTACTATTTACGCTTTACTGCTATGGGTTACCCATCGTTTTTACGACCGACCGACGATGATGCGGGCTATCCCGATTGGTTTGCTGGTCGGATTGGCGGCACTGATCCGGCCAACGGAGATCCTGGCAGCCATCATTCCTCTCTTGTGGGGATTGGACGGCATTTCCCAGGCGGGCATACGGCAACGATTGCAGTTTTATTATCAGCACCGGAGCGCCTTACTGGTTGCGATTATTCTTTGCGGAATGGTGGGTTTGATTCAATTAGCCTACTGGAAATTCGTTGCCGGGGAATGGATCGTCTACTCCTACGAAGATCAGGGATTCAGTTGGTTGCATCCCCACCTGCTGGATGGGTTTCTGAGTTATAAAAGCGGATGGCTGACCTATTCCCCGCTGATGGTATTTGCGCTGATGGGCTTCGTGCCGCTTTACCGCTGGCAAAGAGCCATATTTTGGCCCGCCCTCTTATTTTCCGGACTGTTTATCTACGTAACCTTCGCCTGGGATATTTGGTGGTACGGAGGCTCCCTCGGCCAGCGGGCGATGGTGCAGGCCTATCCCGTGCTCAGTCTGCCGCTGGCCGCATTCCTGACGTGGGTATTCCAACAAAAACGGTGGATTACCAATCCCGTTTTATTGGTTTTCCTTTTATTTGCGGCGGCGAACTTGTGGTTCACCCGCCATGCGCACCGGAATGGTCTATTGAAAGTAGGGCAAATGACCAAAGCCTATTACTGGAAATCCCTTGGTCGTTCCTCCCTTGATCCGGAATACCTGAAACTGCTGGATACCGATGAGTATTTTACGGGAGACAGGACGGATGTGCAAACCGTTTACCCGGCTGAACCAGATAGTGACTGGTCAGCCCGGCTGAGCGGCGATGACCAATACAGCGAAGAGGTGGTCGTACCCCTTCATTCATTCAACGGCTGGATTCGTGCTTCCGCTAGTTTCAGCATTGAGTCCAAAGAATGGAACTACTGGCAAATGACCCAGTGGCAGATCCGGTTCCTAAATGGCGAAACAATCGTAAAACAGCGAATGATCCGCGTACACCGACTCCTGCAAAGCCATCAGACAAACCAGCAGCTATTCTTCGATGTTAAAGCTCCAAAAATGCCTTACAACCGTATGGCGGTTCAATTCTGGAATGCTGAAAGTTCCGTTCCAATAACCATATCTGACCTGAAGGTGGAAACCTTTCGGTCAAACTAACTGCACACATGCCCAAGACACTCTCGATCATCATCCCTGTATACAACGAAGCGGCTACCATCAGCCATCTGCTCGATAAAGTATTGGCAGTCGTCCTCCCCGAGTTCATGACTAAAGAACTGATCGTGGTCAATGACTGCTCCACCGATGACACGGCTCAGACTATACAAACCTACCTGACCAATCGCCCGGGGGTACCCATCACCTTTTTGGAGCACGAGATCAATAAAGGGAAAGGAGCTGCTCTGCACACCGGTATCGCCAAAGCTACGGGCGACTTCGTCATCATCCAGGATGCCGACCTGGAATACGATCCCAACGAATACCAATTGCTGCTCAAACCCCTGCTCGAAGGAGTAGCGGATGTAGTATACGGTTCCCGCTTCATGGGCGGCAATCCGCACCGGGTGCTGTTCTTCTGGCACAGCATTGGCAATAAATTCCTCACCTTCTTATCGAACGCCTTCACCAATCTGAACCTCACCGATATGGAGACCTGTTATAAGGTCTTCCGCCGCGAGATCATCCAATCCATTAAGCTAAAGGAAAAACGATTCGGTTTCGAACCGGAAGTAACTGCCAAAGTAGCCCGGATACCCGGCATCCGAATCTACGAAGTAGGCATTTCCTACTTCGGCCGCACTTACGAAGAGGGCAAAAAGATCAACTGGAAGGATGGCTTCCGGGCGATCTGGTGTATCCTCAAATACAACCTTTTCAGGTTTTAGGTTTGAGGTTTGAGGCTATAGGTTAGGTAATAGGTTACCTCAAACCCCAAACCTCAAACCTGTATATCATTTATTTTTCTTCGCCCAGGTATCCCTCAGGGTCACCGTACGGTTGAACACCGGCTTATCCGGCGTGTGCGAGTCGTCGGCACAGTAGTATCCCCGGCGCATGAACTGCAGGCGATCACCGGGTGCGACGTCGGCCAGTGCGGGTTCGATGTAGGCTTTTTCGATCACCGTGAGTGAGTCCTCATTGAAGAATTCCAGGTAGTCCTTGTCCTCGTGCGACGTTGGTGTCTCGTCGGTAAACAGTCGGTCGTACAGTCGTACCTCGGCCTCGCGGGCGTGCTCGATCGATACAAAGTGCAGGGTACCTTTGGCCTTGATACCCGAGGTGTCCTCTCCCGAACGGCTGTCGGGGTAATAAGTACAATACACCTCTTCTACCTCACCGGTTGCTTCGTTCTTTTTGAAGTCTTCGCAGTGCAGGATGTAGGCATTTTTCAGGCGAACATTTCGCCCGGGTGCCATGCGGAAATACTTTTTGGGGGGATCCTCCATAAAATCCGCCCGCTCAATATAAATCTCCCGCGAGAATGGCATGTGGTGGATGCCCTGACTTTCATCCTCCGGATTATTGACCGCCTCCAATTGTTCCACCTTATCTACCGGATAGTTGGTGATCACTACTTTGAGGGGATCCAGGACGGCCATGTAGCGTGGTGCCTCCTTATTCAGCACTTCCCGCACACTGAACTCCAGTAATCCCACATCGATCAGGTTGTCGCGTTTGGCTACCCCCGCCCGCTCACAGAAGTTCACAATAGCCTCGGGCGGAAATCCACGGCGGCGCATACCCGCAATGGTTGGCATACGCGGATCGTCCCAGCCGTCGACCAGCCCTTCCTCCACCAATTTGAGCAGCTTGCGCTTGGAAGTGATCATGTACGACACGTTCATACGTGCAAACTCGATTTGACGCGACGGGAATATCTCCAGGTTCTCAATAAACCAATTGTAAAGAGGACGATGGTGAATAAATTCCAGAGAACACAGGGAATGGGTCACCTCCTCGATGCTATCGCTCTGTCCGTGGGCAAAGTCGTACATGGGATAGATGCACCATTTGTCGCCCGTGCGGTGGTGGTGTTCCTTCTTGATGCGGTAGATCACCGGATCGCGCATATGCATATTGGGGGAGGTCATATCCACTTTAGCCCGCAGCACTTTGGAACCATCGGGAAAATCGCCATTTTTCATACCTTCGAAAAGCTCCAAGTTCTCTTCGACCGACCGGTTGCGGTAGGGACTTTCGGTGCCCGGCACATTCGGTGTTCCCTTCTGCTCGGCGATCTCATCGGCGGTGGAATCGTCCACGTAGGCCAGGCCTTTCTTGATCAGATCCACCGCAAATTCGTAGAGCTTATCGAAATAGTCCGACGCGTAGAATTCATTATCCCACTTGGCACCCAGCCAGGCGATGTCGCGCTTGATGCTGTCGACATACTCGGTGCTTTCGGTGGTAGGATTGGTATCGTCGAACCGTAAATTACACTTCCCCTGGTACCGTTGCGCAATACCGAAGTTGACAGTGATGGCCTTGGCGTGCCCGATGTGCAGGTAGCCGTTGGGTTCGGGTGGGAAGCGTGTCTGTACGCGTCCGTCGTGCTTACCCGATGCCAGGTCTTCTTCAATAATTTGCTCGATAAAGTTAAGTGACTTTTCGTGGGTCGTGTCTTTACTCATTCGTTCGCGATTTTACTCGAAGCTTTGTTTAACGTGAGGTTGGGGTTAAGTTGTTAGCTAAATGATGGAATCTCACAACCTCGCGTTGTATTAGGTATAAGGTAGTAGGATTTGCTGAAATCATAATACCCTCTGCTTAGTACCAGGAAGTTGGGTTTAGCATATTTTCACTTACATTATTGTCAATACCCAGCCTCCCGTTTTTATGCCTTTCGGCAAAAAAGGATGGATGCTCCTTCACGATAGCACCATTCGTATATCTCGGTATAACAGCCCGAAGGCTGTAAAATGTTCCCCAAAGGTGTTACATCTGCTCAGGCATCTCAATCCCTAGTAGTTCCATACCTTTTTTGAGGACCTGAGCGATTGCCGTACTCAACTGAATTCGGAAGGCAATGGCCTCGGGGCTGTCGGCCCGCAGGATGGAATAGTCGTGGTAAAAGCGGTGGTAGGCCTTGGCCAGATCAAAGCAGTAATTGGCAATGGTCGATGGATCCAATTGCTCGGCGGCTTCCCCGATGATGGCCGGGAAGGCAAAAAGTTGGGCAATGAGGTCTTTTTCGGCCGTTTCCAACGCATCGTAGGCAGCTGCTTTCGAGGTATCGGCGTTGCCCGCCTTACGCAGTACGGAACGAATGCGCACGTAAGCATTCTGCACGTAGGGACCAGTCTGTCCCTGCATATCCACCGACTCCTTAGGGTCGAAGGTCATCCGCTTACGGGGCTGCACCTTGATGATAAAAAACTTCAGGGCCGCCAGTCCGATTTGCCGATTGATCGTCTGCCGATCTTCTTCCGACAAGTCGGCCAGGTTGCCGCGTTCTTCGGCCATGGCTTTCGCCTCGGCGATGACTTCAGCCATCAGATCATCGGCATCGACCACCGTACCCTCTCTCGACTTCATTTTGCCGGAAGGCAGATCCACCATGCCGTACGACAGGTGGAACATTTTCTCCGCGTAGGGAGCTCCCAATCGCTTCATGATCTCAAAGAGCACTTTGAAGTGATAGTCCTGTTCATCCGCCACGACGTAAACCATGCGATCTACGCCATAATCATCGTACCGCAATTGGGCCGTGCCAATATCCTGGGTCATGTACACGGAGGTACCATCGGAACGCAGCACCAGCTTTTGATCGAGTTTGGCTTCTTCCAGATCGATCCATACCGACCCGTCGTCTTTGCGATAAAAAAGACCATCTTCCAGGCCCTTCATGATGGTATCTTTACCCAGGAGATAGGTATCCGATTCGTAGTACAACTTATCGAAAGAGACTCCCAGGTTGCGGTAGGTATCAGAGAAACCCTCGTATACCCACTGGTTCATTTTTTTCCAGAGATCCACTGTTTGGGTGTCACCTTCTTCCCACTTCAGCAGCATGGCCTTGGCTTCCTTACCAAGAGTACTGTACTCGTTGAAGTAGGTATTTTTAAACTCTTTGAAAAAAGCCAGCTCATCCTGATCGTCTTTGGCCTTTTCGGCATACACGGCCAAACCTGCGGGCGAAGCTTGCCAGGCTCCGTACTCTTCCTGAAACTTTTGCTCAAAGAGCACATAGTACTTACCGACGAAGTGGTCACTTTTAACCCCGGTGGATGCGGGTGTTTCCCCCTCACCGAATTTTTGCCAGGCCAGCATGCTTTTACAAATGGCGATGCCCCGGTCATTAACGATCTGAACTTTGACAACCTCGTAACCTGCTGCTTCCAGTATCTGTGATGTAGACCACCCCAAAAGGATATTGCGGATATGGCCCAGATGCAACGGCTTATTGGTGTTGGGTGAGGAAAACTCCACCATAACCTTCTCGTCTTTCGGAGCCGACTGTCCGAAATCCTGTCCGGTAGCTGTTTCCAGCAAAAACCGGCGCCAGTAGGCATCACTAACCACCAGGTTGAGAAAACCCTTGATCACGTTGAATGCTACCAGTTCATCAACCTGATCAATGAGGTACTGCCCCATTTCCTCGCCTATCTGCTCCGGCTTTTTGCGGGCAGCACGGGTAAAGGGGAACACCACCACCGTGTAGTCACCTTCAAATTCTTTGCGGGTATTATTGATCGTGATTTGATCGGGAGTAATCTCTGTATCGTACAAGGCCTTGACAGCCACGACGACCCCCTCCTGGATCCGTTCGATTATATTCATACGTACTTGTTGGTATGTTCGCTTTAGCGGTCACAAAGGTATCTTTTTTTACCGCAGCGGGGAAGGGATGCAGGGCAAAACAAACTCGATTCTTGAAATCGGAAAGCGCCCTCCTTCGGCCGTAGGGGAGTTGGGGAGAGGGAGATTTGGAGACTTGGGGATTTGGGGATTTGGGGATTTGGGGATTTGGGGATTTGGGGAAACTCGACCTTAAACAGCTAATTGTCAATGCTTTAATAAAAAAATTAAACACTAAAAATTGATAATTCCCGAACCCTTGAACCGTGGACCGTGGACCGTGAACCGTGGACCTTGAACCTTACACCTGCGGTACCTGCTTCACCAATCGGATCTTGCCGGGTACACAGTCGCCCAGTTCACTTTGTCCCCACCAGCGGCCATAGAGCACCCACTGGTAATCGATCAGTTTCAGATGAAGATTCCCCTGCTTCAGGCACCAGTACAGATCGTCGAGTTCGGTGTGGCGCCCGATCGATTGTTCCTCAAAATGGAAAACACCATCTTCCAGGCTGCCTTTCAGCCTCCAGTTGGCGTAAATCGACCTGACGGAGACGTGTGAGGTTCCCTGTATCTGGCCATCCTCCAGGTGGAGGGTCATTTGAAAATCGTATTCCGGTGTAAACCCACCCTGGTCTTGTGTAAGTACTCCTTTCCAGGTTCCCGACAAATACTGGGCATCATTCACGGGACGATTGTCCGGAAGAAAGAAGCTTGATACCAGCATGATTAAAGGAAAGACGGGCATGTCGTCGGGGTGTTTCATTAATGTACGTATTGAACTGCAAATCCAGGCAAAAAGTTCTGATATTTAGGTCCGAATGAAAGCTTTTGCTATTTCGGACCCCCACGGTTGTGCCCGTACACTGAAGACCCTGGTCGAGGTGCTGGCACTGGAATCGGGGGACCACCTTTTCCTGCTCGGGGATTACGTCAATAAGGGACCCAACGCCAAAGGGGTCCTGGACCTCGTTATGCAGTGGCAGCACGCCCCCTTTGCCCTGACCGCCCTCAAGGGCAATCACGATCAGTTATTATTGGATGCCAGCCGAAACAGGGAGATGGTTCCCGACCTGCAGGGAGCTCAAGGCAGTTCAACCCTGGAAAGTTTTGGGGTTGCGGATCCGGCAGACATACCCGCCCCCTACCTTCACTGGATCGCCCAATTACCTACCGTTGCCGCCTGGAAAGAATACCTCTTTGTTCATGCCGGGTTCCGGTTCGACATGAAGGATCCGCTTACCCCCCAACAGTCGCATCTGCACATTCGCGGGTGGTACGACCAGATCAATTACCAATGGTTGGGAAATCGTATAATAATACACGGACACGACCAAACGACCGCCCCCGGAATTACACGTCAGTTGCGATCCCTCGATCAGAACCGGGTCCTGGACATTGATGCCGGTTGTGTCAACACGGAGGAAGCAGGCAAAGGCTACCTCTGTGCTTTTGACCTGATCCATCAGACCTGCATCTTTCAGCCAAATATCGACTAATCACCGACGATTCGGAAGAAGGAAAATTGCGTCTGCCCGTACGCCCTCATCTCTTCGAAGTATGGATGATCCGAAAAATCGTGACGGGGGTTGTGCTCCAGTACAAAGAGGCCCTCCGGTCGTAGCAATTGGTGTTCGAAGAGCACGTTGGGAATATCGTCCAGGTTGGGTAATGGATACGGTGGACCGGCAAAGATGTAATCGTAGGTCTCCCCGGTCCTCTCCATAAACTTAAAGACATCGGACTTAACAATAGTCAGGAACTCATCGATCTCCAACTCTTTGGCCGTTCGTTTTACGTAGCCCACAGCTGGTCCAAATTTATCGACGTAGGTGGCATCGGTGCAACCACGAGAAATAAACTCGTAGCAGTGGTTTCCGGTTCCCCCGAAAAGATCGAGCATCCGGGTACCTTCGAAAGAGATTCGGTTGGTAAGTATATTGAAAAGCCCTTCCTTCGATATATCGGTTGTCGGTCTCGTCGGCCAGTTTTTGGCGGGCGGCGTAAATCGTCGGCCTTTCAATCGTCCACCGATAATGCGCATAATTATGTTTTTTGCAATAGGAGAACACCGCCTGTCTACAGGAGGTTGAGGGCGTGGTCAAAGTAGAAAAAGGGAGGATAAGCGCGCAGTGGTTCGGCTAATGAAAGCTGGTAGGGCAACTCCAGTACATCCATTTTAGCCAGATAGCGATCGAGCAAACGGTATATCTCGGAGTCAGTCATCAATTGCCCGCCCAGGTAGACCTGAGTCGACTGCGGATCCAACTGCAACTGATCAAAAACCAGCAACACGAAGTAGATACAATCCTTACTGGATTGAAAGGTGAAGGTATTCTGAAAATTTAGCTGCCCCTCCCGAAAGTGAAGGGCAAACAACCGATTGGAGGTGATATGCAGGTACACGTTTTCACCGCTTCCGCTAAAATGCAGATTACCAAAGTGGTTGATGAATAAGGATCCAAAATGATGCAGGCTGCTACCCGGCAAAAATCGCCGGAGAAGCTGGTGCACCCGCCCGGGAACCACATACACCATCCGACCTTTGGCGGGCGGTAGTGCCTCGGTCAATACCTCGTCGGAATCCTTCAAAATAGTCAGGTGCTCCAGATAAGAGCGCTCTTCTCCCGCACGGAATAATCGATCGGGAATAATGGTAAAGACCGGAAACTGACAAGCCACCTGAACCTGGCTGAAGGAGCGCTGCAGGGCTACTTCGCCCCGCAATAGCTTTTCGAGGTGATCGAAATGATCGCCCGTGGAATCATCCAGGGCAAAAGAACGGTACCAATGCATCCCGCGCTCAGGATGTTGGAGCAAATAACTGAAACTGTCCATTCCGACGAGAATGGACAGTTTCGATTGAGCGGTATCCCTCAGCAGGGAATCCTCATCTTTTATGTCATATAGGATCATTCCCAGTTACCCGATAAGTTTGGAGCGTATAAGTTACCAAATTTAATGGGTTCCGAGGGATCGTAGTCCTGATCGTAGCGAGCAAATCGCGGATCAGCCCAGGGCCCCATAAAGGTAGAGCGTGGTGTTCCCACCTCCACTACCGGTACCTCGGTGCTTTGGTAGTCGATAACATTAGCTGAGATATCAAAGGTACCTCCGCGGGTAAATGGAATGTACCGCAGGGAATCAAAATTATTGATTCTCAACACAGTACGCATTGAATCAGCCGCAGGCTGAAAGACGGTGTCATAAGTGATTTCCCCCGTGAAGTCGGGATCATCCGGGTCACCGATCACCTTAATGATCTTAAAGTCACCGGTTTCCAGCACCTCGGCCAGGGTATCGAAATCGGAAGCAAATTCGCCCGTAATATCCCGGAACGCCTCTTGCGCCGTGCGGATTTTCATGAGCTTGTCAATTACTTGCCGTTCGCGACGCTCTTTCTCCGTTTTGAACGCAATGGGCTCCCGAATACTAGAGTAAAGCGCATAGACCAGAAATGCGACAATGGCAACAAGGACCAGGTTAATGACTAATCTCATCTTTTCGTTTGTTTTGATGCAAGTATACTATTTTTTCCCAAAATCGAGGGAAGACCTTTGCAATTTTAGGGAACTTCTGTGACTTACGACAAAATAGATTGGTCTCTTTTTCCAGTCTAGAATATCCTTTGCACCAGATAGTGGTTTTTAAAATTTCTAATTGCCTGGAATTGTGGGGACTTAAGTCGAAACGGCAGTAAGCTCCGCCAGGAAAAAGATGAAAAACCCATAAAGCAGAGCAAGATCAGCACTTTATGCCAGACTTCAATCAATATAGTGCCTGTTTTCAACTGGGCTCCACACTGCCGTGAGGAGCTCAGTTGAAAACCGTTACGATTTTCCGCCGCCGATCTGGCAGGTGCCCTCATATCGGGCTCCTTCCTGTACCTGGATTCGGCCGGCTTTGATATTGCCGATGATAACGGAACTGCTTTCCAGGGTGAGCAATCCCTTTACCTCCAGGTCACCGTCGACGTGGCCCATTATGACTGCATCCTGTGCATTCAGGTTGCCTTCGACCCGTCCTTGCGGGCCGAGGACCATTTTTTTGTCGCAAACCAATTCCCCGCTGACGGTACCGTCTAACCGGATGTTTTCTTTGGAGTGGAAATTACCTTCTATCTTTGTGCCGCTCGAAACGACACAACTTTTGCCATCCCCCATTCCGGGCATGGATGAACTGGAACGAGCATTGTCCTTAGCTGCTTTTGCTTTTGTAGTGGCCATGGGATAAGTATTTGTAGGTTAAACGTATAAATCAACTGAATTCCTTCGGGTGGTGTTCCGGAAGAAAGGAGAAAGCATTCATTAGTACCAAAGCTCTTCTTGAAAGGAAATCGCCCGGAAAGAGGCGACTTCAGCAAAATAGAAATATTCAATATTTTATCATAGTTATGGCCGTTCTAATTTTAGCGATCGAATCTTCCTGTGACGATACCTCTGCGGCAGTTATCCGCGACGGTGTGGTTCTGAGCAATTGTGTGGCCAGCCAGGAAGCTCACCGACAATACGGAGGTGTGGTTCCCGAAGTAGCATCCCGTGCTCACCAGATCCATATGGTACCCGTAGTCGATCAGGCCCTTCGTCAGGCGGGCGTAGATCGCCCCGAACTGTCGGCTATTGCCTTTACGCGTGGCCCCGGCCTGATGGGTTCCCTCATCGTGGGCGTCTCTTTTGCCAAAGCCATGGCTTTGGCCCTTGATATTCCGCTCATCGAAGTGCACCACATGCGGGCCCACATCCTGGCCCACTTCGCCGAGGACCCTAAACCGGATTTCCCCTTCCTCTGCCTTACCGTTTCGGGCGGGCATACACAACTGGTAGTGGTTCGTGACTATTTCGACATGACCGTAATCGGCAAGACCATCGACGATGCCGCCGGTGAGGCTTTCGATAAAACGGGCAAACTACTGGGTCTGGATTATCCGGCGGGCCCCCACATCGACCGTCTGGCCAAAGATGGTACTCCAAGATTTGATTTTCCAGAACCCAGGATTGCCGACCTGGACTTCAGTTTTAGCGGTCTCAAGACCTCCATCCTTTACTTTTTGCGAAAGCAACTCAAAGAAAATCCCGATTTCATTACCGAAAACCTCCATGACCTGGCCGCCTCCGTACAAGACCGTATCGTCAGCATCCTCCTTAATAAACTGCAAACAGCTGTCGACCAGACCGGTATCACACGCGTGGCTCTGGCGGGAGGGGTGAGTGCCAATTCCGAGCTCCGCGACAAACTCGAAGCACTCGGCAAAGAGGAAGGCTGGGACACATTCATTCCCCGCTTTGAATATTGCACCGATAATGCCGCTATGATCGGCATTACTGCGCATTACAAATACCTGCGGGGGCATTTCTCGAACCAGGAGGTAGCGCCAAAGGCGCGTTTAGATTTCGGTTTGTAATATTTTTAGACCAATAGTACATAGATACCAGTCAGAAGAAGGAGACTATCTCCATTCTTCTGTCTGGTATCTTTTATCTTGCATCTTATAAAGCACAAAAAATGGATGTCTGCTTCTCCCCCGAAATGGTTACTGCACACTCGCTAAAGCGCAAAACAGTAGTGGTGGCCGACATACTGCGGGCAAGCAGCAGTATCACCTCCGGCATTCAGGGTGGGGTGCCGGCGATCCGGCCCGTAGAACACATTCACCGTCGCCATTATTGGCAGGAACGGGGCTATCTGCTGGGCGGTGAACGCGGTGGCGTAATGGTCGATGGTTTTGACCTGGGAAATGCTCCCCTGGATTACCTGAAAGCCGGTACCAGTAAACAAAAGATCATCATGACCACCACCAATGGCACCAGGGCCATTCAGGTAAGCAAACACGCCGAGCAGTTACTGGTGGGTTCTTTTCTGAACCTGGAAGCTATTGCTGCGTTTCTCCTGAAGGACCGGCCTCCCCTCCTGATCGTTTGCTCGGGATGGAAAGGCACTCCTTCCCTGGAGGATAGTCTTTTTGCCGGAGCTCTTCTGGAGCGACTCGGTACGGAGTACGACACCCCTATTAGCGATGGGGCCCGCCTTGCGATTACCAATTACCGCTATCACCAAGACCGGTTGACCGATGCGGTGCGGGAAAGTTCGCACGGACAGCGATTGCTGGGCATGAAGCGCGAAGAAGATATCGATTATTGCCTGCAACAAAGCATTTATCCCGTGGTCCCCATCTTAAAGGGGGAAGAAATAGTGGCTCTGGGTTCTTAGTTGGCTTTCGCCAAAAAGGAAAACGAACCCATTGCGCTGAATAATGAACCCCAACCATTCTTTTCCATGAAATAATGGCTAATTTAGAAGCCATAAGCCTGGCATCGGCTGATGGCAATCACCCAAAGCTTGTGTCAAGTCAGTTTTCTTTGTAGTAAAAAACACTAAACCCATGTCTGCATCTACCAAAACCCTGGTGGTGCTCATTTCCGCCATGTTATTGTGTTGCTGGAGTTACGCTTTTACCGTAATGGAGAAGCAACCCGAACCAAAGCCAATTACGCAAGAGGCATTTTCCAAGATGAGCGTCCAAGATTTTGAGGCATTTACGGGACGTGATCTCCGGTTTAAAGAGAAGATTGTCTTTCGGTTGTTGCGCAAAAAAGTGCGAAGGCAGGTACGAAAGAACCCCGAAGTGGCTACAAAACCCTTAACTGCACCGGCGGAGGAGACAAAGCTTTTTGAGGGAAATGCCATCGCGGCTATTTTGCTGGCTACAACTGGTGCTATTATGTTTTTTACGGTAAGTGGTTTCGGCGTACTGGTCGCTCCCTTCGGCCTGTTTTTTGGCCTTAAAAGCTTGAAACGACAGAATAGATTTAAGAAATATAACGAGACCAGTAAAGTGCTAGCCATCCTTAGTGTGATTGTGGGTGGAGTAGCTATAGCCTATATATTGGCGATAATTTATCTTATTCTAAATTGGTAATGTCTAAAATCTTCACTTATGAGATATGTTTCCTTTCTGTTTTTTTTATTGGTCGCTTTTTCCAGCTGCCAGACCGAAACGCCCGCCAATACACAGAAGGAAAACCAGGTTGCTCCCACCGAAGCGACCTACGACTCCCTCATGGCGGCCGAATACGGAGCCGATGACTACGGAATGAAATCCTACGTCATGGCTTTTCTCAAACGGGGCCCCAACCGCGACCTGTCGGAAGAAGAAGCACAGAAACTGCAAATGCAGCACCTGGAAAACATCAACCGCATGGCCGAAGATGGTGATCTGATTTTAGCCGGACCATTTCTGGACGACGGCGATATCCGGGGGATCTACATCTTCGATGTGCGCACTGTCGAAGAGGCCCAAGCCCTGACCAATACCGATCCGGCTATTCAGGCGGGTAGTCTCGTTATGGAACTGAAGCCCTGGTACGGCTCGGCAGCTTTAATGTCTGTCAACGACCTCCACGGCAAATTGCAGAAAAAGGGCATCACCGAAGGATAGTGACAGGTATGAGGTTTGAGGTGTGAGGTTTGAGGTAACCTCTTACCTAACCTCAAACCCCAAACCTCATACCTCAAACCTGATTAATGACCGAGCCCAATGACATTCTGGATCAGGATCCCAAACCAAAACCAAGGGCAACCCTCTTGGGCACGTTGGGCTTTGTCTTATTGGCGGTTTCGCTGTTACTTACCTTTTTCTCTTTTATATCTATGCCCACCGTACTGGAAACACGTCTGGGGTCGGAAGATCAGCTCAGCCTGGCTATGGTTTTGGCAGGAGCGGCAGCCGCCGCAGCCGGCAGCGGATTGTTCCTCACTTTCGTCAGCCTGATGTTACGCGAACCAATGAATCGCTGGAAGATGCTGGCCCTCACTTTTTCCGGGGTAATTCTTATTTTGATAGTGATCTTATTTTTTCTGGTCTACTTTAACTCACCCCTCTTTAGCTATGATTGAGCGAAGGTCCGACGGCATCTCTGCCTTTCACGCTTCTTCGGTATCCGATTGGCACCATTGGCTAGCCAGGAATCACTCCGGGAAGAAAGCCGTGTGGTTGATTATCTACCATAAAGAAAATCCGACTCCGAGCATCACCTACCCCGAAGCGGTAGACGAAGCCTTGTGTTGGGGTTGGGTCGACAGCAAACCCAATAAGCGGGACGAAGAGAGCTTCTACCAGTACTTTTCGGCCCGTAATCCCAAGAGCAATTGGAGTAAGGTCAATAAGGAAAAAGTGGAGCGCCTGCTGGCCGAAAACCGCATGCAACCGGCCGGACTTGCCATGATCGAACAGGCCCGAACTTCGGGCACCTGGGATGCACTGAACGAAGTGGAAGACGGAATCATCCCCGATGATTTGCAAGCAGCTTTCGCCAAATACCCGGGATCAGAAGAAAACTTCCATTCCTTTCCACGATTTACCCGTCGCAGCATCCTCGAATGGATCTTTAACGCTAAACGCCCCGCTACCCGCGCCAAACGCGTGGAAGAGACCGCATCGCTTGCTGCGGAGAATAAGCGGGCAAATCAGTGGCCGCGCTAGAGACTGCAGAGACTGCAGGGAACGGAGAGACTGCAGGGAACGGAGAGACTCCAGGGAACGGAGAGACAGCAGGGAACGGAGAGACTGCAGGGAACGGAGAGACCCCAGGGAACGGAGAGACTCCAGGGAAGGAGAGACTCCAGGGAAGGAGAGATCGAAGGGATGGTGAGGCAGCGTTGCCTTACTATTTGTTTTTTCATTGCTCGTTCTGGTTGCTCCAACCTGCTTTGCATCGGGCGTCGAGCGTAGGGCGTAGAGCATTAGTCTCCCCTAATCTCCACATCTCCTCATCACTCCCCATAGAGGGTTAGTCACTTCAAGCTCTAAACGAAACCCTTTCCCCAACTCCCCCATTCTTTTCAAGCGTACACCCGACTCCGCTTTATACAGGTCTCAGCTCGCGTGCAGCGCCGGCTCCCCTAATCCCCTCATCACTCCCCATAGAGGGTTAGTCACTTCAAGCACTAATCGAAACCCTTTCCCGGTTCTCAAAAAAAGGCAGATCTTAGTAGAAACATTTCCCTGGTGCCAATCGTCGATTGGTAGATTTAGGGTAAGCAGTTCGGTAAATTACCTATGGCTACAACCTTACGTTGTATTTAGTATAGGTTTTTGGGTAGTAGGACTTGCTTAAATCCAAATACCTCATACCAATTAGGCTTTACCGGGAGGTTGGGCGTTGAAAATGGTCACTTTAACAGATATTCTATGCCCAACCTCGCGATAGATTTAAGAATCAATAAACACGCATCTATGATCCGTTTGCTCTTTGGAGTCTTTGTTCTGCTTGTCATGTCAGGTTGTTCCAACGAATCCACTCCTTCTGCCAACTCGTCTTCCCAAAGCTCCCTCGAAACAAAAATCGACCAATACCTCGCCGATCATCCGGGGCGGGAGTTGATGGCCGGAGCGGCTATTGCCGTACAACGGGGTGATGAACTATTGATTGCCAAAGGTTACGGTAAGGCTAATATAGCCTGGGACATCGATATGCCCACCGAAGCCAGCTTCTGGATAGGCTCGGTCACCAAGCAATTCACCGCAGTGGCTATCCTCCAATTGGTGGAACAGGGAAAAATAGCTCTGGAAGATGACCTTACGGATTACATCAAGTACAATACGCAGGGAAAGCCGATCACCATCTACCAGTTACTCAACCATACCTCGGGACTGAAAAGCTACACCGAATACGAGGCCTTCTGGCCCATGAGTCGTTTGGCAGGGCCCCGAGATACCCTCCTGCGTATGATGGAACCCCTGGGCTTCGATTTTGAGCCGGGAACAGCCATGATCTACAATAATAGTGCTTACGTCATGCTGGGGCTCATCATCGAAGAGGTGACGGGAAGAAGCTATTCCGACTATCTGGATGAGCATGTTTTTGCGAAAGCGGGTCTGTCCAATACGTACTACTGCGACAACCAGGAGATCCACCAACGTGAAGCCACCGGCTATACCGTCGGTCCCGACACTCAACTCATCCGGGCAGCCTATATCGATCACGTGTGGCCCTATGCCGCCGGTTCTTTGTGCAGTACCACCGAAGATCTTATAACCTGGAATCAGGCACTGCACCGCGACCAAAAGCTACTGCAGCCCGAAACCTACGATTGGCTGACCAAGCCGGCCCGCCTCAATGATGGCACGCCTCTGAGGTATACCATGGGGCTCATTCGTGACACCATTGGCGGCCACCTGACGATCCACCACGGAGGCGGCATCAACGGCTTCGTCAGTGATGTGCGCTATTTTCCGGAAGAAGACCTCACCGTAGTTGCACTGGTCAATACGACGGGTCCGGTCCGCGCAACAGCCTTAACCGATACTATTTCGCGAATGGTACTGGATATGGAAACTACGACACCGGCGGCCTTTCAAGGTAACCTGGACCAGGTGACCGGTACCTACGAAGGGCCTGGTCGCGGACGCAACCTAATCGTGGAGGCCAAAGCGGAGGAGAATACCCTCCTGATTCGGGCTTTACCGTCCACCGATTGGGATACCCTCTCCTACCGCGGCAACCAAACCTGGGAAATTGATAATCAGTGGTTTTCCTTCTCCCGCAACCCCGATCGCCTCAACGTGCACACCACCAGCGGGTATTTTGTGTTGGAGCGTCGGTAGGGACGAAAGGGACTGAAGAGATAAAAGGGACCAGAGAGATTGGCTGGTTCTGGCACCCTATCTCTTTAGTCCCTAAGGTCTCTTCCTTCTCTGCAGTCCCCACCTACCGCTCATCCGGCGTAGCCTTCTGCGTACTCATTTCCCTTGGGAAGCCACCGGAAGCCAGGTCGATCATCATGCTTAGTTCCTGGATAAGTTTTTCGCTACTGCCACTCCATCCTACACTTTCAAAACGGATGTGATTGTTCCCATCGATGATAAACTTGGTGGGGATGCCCCGAACACCAAAGGATTTGATTACTGCATCATCTTCATCCATGAGGACACGGAAGGAGTAGTCGTTGGCCGTGATGTATTCCCGGGCGTTCTTTTCGCGATCGCCATTTTCCCAGGAGTTGACGAACAGGAACACTACGTCGTCACGGTTGGCGTACTTGTTCTGCGCTTCCTGCATCGCGGGGAAAGAAGCCTTGCAGGGGCCACACCAGGTCGCCCAAAAATCAACCACCTTTACTTTGCCCTTCATATCCGCCAGGGCAAGAGTATTACCGTCCAGATCGGTGAGGGTGAAGGAGGGAGCCTCCTTGTCCATCATTTTCTTTTTCAACTCGGCTAATTGCTCAGCGCGGGCTTCAGCCTGCAGCAGATCGAGGTAACTGGCGTATGCGCTTTCCAGGTCGTTATTGTCCATGAATAGTTCGCGGTGCATTTCCATCACTTTGCCCGAGGCTTTACCCTTTTGGATGAGACTGGCCAGAAACGCTTCGGTCTCTCCGGCGGGTTTCACCTCGCTAAAGTATATGGCCAGGCGCTCATTCATATCAAAGTCGCCGTATTCATTCCCTTTGCAGGCCATTAATTGCATCTCCAGGGCTTTCTCTTTTTTGCCATTCTGGAATAGCGCAAGTGCGTAGGTATCGCCAAACATGCTTTTGCTGGAAGCTAACTGTCGTTCCCAGTGGGAAGGAAGTATTTCTCGTGGGCGATCATCCGCAGCCATATCTTCGAGGAGATTCATCGCCTTTTCGGCAAAAGCCAGGGCGAGGTCCGCTTCGGGTGCTTCGGCATTCGGAGCCTGACCGGTGCGTGGCCACGCCTGTGAATTCAGTAACGACGCCTTCATCATGGGATCGTCGATCTTATTCAGGTATAGATCGAATTTCTCCCAATTATCTTCACCTCCCCATTTCGAGGCCATCAGTCGATTGGCTGTTGCCAAAAAACTTGCGTTCTCCACCGGATCAATAACGGCAACGTAAGCATTGTACGCCTCCTGCATAGGGCCGATCTCGCCGCGGATAGTCTCGTAAAAGGATTGCAAACGTTCCTGCTGCACCAGTTGCCCGGTTGGATAGTGCTTTCTGGCTTTTTTGGTGTATTTCTCCGCTTTGGTGGAATCACTGCCCACGCCATCGTAATAGTTGACCAGGAAATAATAATCTCCATCCGAAGGTTTTTTCGTTTCCTCCAGTTTTTTGGCGTAAGCCATCAATTTGTCTTTCCCCTTCTCTGCCTCATCGATTGCGCCGGCATAGCGCAGCAAGTCCATATAGCTCGCCGTTGGATCCGACAATTCACCGGCCGTTACGCCTTTGACCGCATATTTGTGGGCCTTTTCCAGGTTGCGGTCTATTCCCAGACGACGGGAGGGCATATTGCTTGCGTAGTAGGTTGCTTTCGCAAAAAAGGCATCACCCCCCATGGATTCATTGGCCAGTACATAACCCATTTTCTCGTTGTTGTCGATAATGGTCTCGTCTTCGCCCGCAATGGCGAAGGCCACCGCCTGGACACCGGCCGGAGCTTTCCATACGCCCTGGTAACCACCGGTAGACAGGGGTGTCAGTTGTACTTCTTCGGCTTGGATGTCTCCATCCACGGTGGCATAAAAATGGGCCCGGGGAGACGTAACGTCTTCCGTGGGGTGGTATTCAAAAATAAATGACTCTCCGGCGGTCAGACCGGCATCATAGGTAACATGTTGGGCGTGCAGGCCGGCTGCGACAAGCAGTCCCAGAAGAGTGAGCAGATAGGTGCGCATAATTGATTGATAAAGTGATGTAAAGTCAGCCGCGGGATGATTGAATTAACTCCAAAGGAATCGAAAAATACTCATCAAAGACCCTTAGCCGGGGTTTTATAATAACGTAAGGTTGTGGGTCAGCAATTCGGTACCTTACTGAAGGTTTCAACCTTACGTTGTATTTAATGTAGGGTATTGGATAGTAAGACTTGCTAAAATCCAAATACCTCATGCAATTACTCTGTACCGGGAGGTTGGGCGTTGAAAATGTTCACTTTACGAATTAGTCTGTTCCTAACCTCACGATTTAATATATATGTATAACTAACACAACTTGTCGAGACCTGCAAACTGATTGTATATTAACGACACTATTACGTCTATTTAACCCAAATTTTATCCCTTCATGTTATTTATCAGTTCTGAAATCTGGATATTTCTCCTGTTTTCGGCCATTGCCGCCATTCCGCTCATCATTACCCTGCGTCTGCTAAAAAAACGCCGGGAACAGCTCCGTAAGCTAAAAGATATAAAAGAACGTATCAAGGAGCTGTCGAAGGAGCGAACCGATCCAAAGCGTTAATCAAACAACTTCTGTAATAGCACCCTAAAACCTCCAGTTATGATCACCTTATTCAATTTCATTTATGTTGAAATTATCGCCATCCTGGTTTTTATTGGAATTATCGTCTTGTTGGTGGCGTTCATTAAATACCTGATTCGGCACGCTCAAAAGGCAGACGCACCAGCCAAGAACAAAGAATAACACCTATGCCAAAGCAATGTATTCAGAGATGCGCCTTGTTGGCAATCAGCTGCCTGCTGGCTACCAGCCTGGTCTGCGGGCAATCCGTGACCACTCCCGACGTTAGCCCCCTGACCACCATTGAGCAAACCATCGGCCTCACTCAAACCACCCTTGAGTACAGTCGTCCGAACGTGAAGGGGCGGCAAATTTTCGGTCATTTGATCCCCTACGGAGAAGTATGGCGAACCGGTGCTAACGAGGCCACGCTCCTGTCCTTCGACCGGCCCGTAGCTATTGGCGATGTGGATATTCCGGCGGGAACCTATAGTCTGTACACTATTCCCGAAACCGGGCAGTGGACCTGGATACTAAACCAGGATACCACGCTGTGGGGAGCGCGCGGGTACAACAATCAACGCGACCTGATCCGCCAGAAAACGGAGGTCACTACCCTGCCCCGCCGGGTGGAAACCATGCACCTTTATTGGGCTGACATCTCCCCGGCTGCCGCTGATCTGGTCCTGGAATGGGAATACACCAGAACCGTTCTTCCCGTTCGCTTCTATACCGACCGGCAGGTGGAAGCGTCGATTGAGGCCCATCTTACGGCTCAAGCGCCTGCAAGTGCTTACTACCAGGCCGCCCGCTATTACCTGGAAAACGATGGTGATCTCGAACGGGCAGCCGACTGGATGAATACCTGGCTGGAGAAGAATGGGCCCCAATTCGGGATACTGCGCTATAAAGCCCTCATCGAATATAAGATCGGTCAGAAGGATCAGGCCCTAACCACCATGCAGCAGTCGCTCCGACTCGCCCGCGAGGCGGGCAACCAGCACTACGTGCGCATGAACGAGCAAAGCCTTTCTGAGTGGTCTGAACGAGTAGTTCCTGGCCTTACGGCAAAAGATGTACTTACCAGGAGCATTGCCTACCACGACCCAAACCAACATTGGGGCCGGGAAGAAATTACCCTGAGCTTATACGAACAACGTCCGGGTGCCGATTACCGGCTCACCCACCTGACCATCCACCAACCGACCGAAACCTTTATCCTGGATCAGCAACGGGGGCCCAATCACATCTACCGGAAGTTGAGTGCCAGCGGCTGCGCAAGCGGCTATAATGGCGACCGGGACCTGACTGAAGAAGAGAAAGCACAGTACCGGCTGCGCTGCTCCGACCACCAGACCTACTCGAATTACTACCAATACCTCTGGGGATTACCCATGAAACTGCGTGATCCCGGCACTATCGTGGAACCCAGCGTTTGGAAGGAGAATATCAACGGTACGGAATACCTGAAGATCAAGGTTACCTACGAGCCTGAAGTCGGGGGCGACATCTGGTACTTTTATTTCGATCCGGCAACCTACGCCATGTCGGCCTATCGATTTTACCACGACGAATCGGCCAACGATGGAGAGTATATCCTACTGGAAGGTGAAGAAACCCACTCCGGCATTCGATTCCCGGCCAGGCGATCCTGGTACATGAATGCGGATCATCGCTTCCTTGGCTACGATCAATTGCTTAATTATTAACGTAAGGTTCTCGCCTTCACTTCGTTACTGGGAGCAGAGAGGGCCGATCTGTTTGCTAAATAACGGAGGGGCAAAACCTCACGTTGTATTTGGTATTGGGTATAGGGTAGTAAGACTTGCTTAAATCCAAATACCTATTACTCTGCACCGGGAAGGTCACTATCATCACTTTACGTATTGGTGTATGTACAACCTCACTATAGTTACTAAGGCCTCCAGGTCTTTACCTCGTCCGATACAGGGCCGCGCTCGCGGATCTGGAACGATCGGGCTTTAAAATCCACGATCAATTCGGCCAGTGCCTTAAGGTTTTGCCAGGAAAAACAGTAGCGCTCGCCCCCTTCGTGACGTTGATCGAACTCACCCTGAAACGCAAAATGGTCATTGCGGAATCGGATGAGCCGGATCAACCGTTGCACCACGGGCCGTTCCAGGGCAGCTTTGACCCTTGACTCTTCGAAATAAGGGCGATTAATATCTCTGCCCACTTTCGTTTCATGCAGAAGTTCCATGGCATTGACTTCCGCCAAAAATCCGGCGTAATATACTTGCGGTACACCGGGCGCAAAGAATTGTAAAGCTCTGGCCAGAATATACAGCTCATCGTCTTGCCCAAGGGCATCGTAATAGGTGCAGTTCACCTGGTACAGATCCAGATTGCTCGCTGCCGCCCCGGTGGCCTGCCGGCTTTCTCCCTTTGATCGCTCATGAATGTTCTCTACCAGTTTATCTACCTCCGCGTCGGGGATAAGTCCCGGCTGGTCGCCCTCCGGACCAATATCGATAACCCCAATGCCATCGTGAGTGTCGAGCACGGTAACGCAATTGCGCGGACTGATCGCTAACCATTTGGCGAGATACTGCCCGGTACCCTCGAACAACGCGTGCAGGATCAATGGCGGGAGTGCAAAATCGTACACATACGACACCCGTTCAGCGATCTCGATCTGGGTGCGGTAATACGAATGGATTTCTACCAACACCTCTATCTCCCGTTTTTTCGCTTTAGTTGTGAATTCCGCTATAAATTCGAAGGTTTCCGGGATCATGAAGCAGGTCGTACCGGCCTTTTTCACCGCGTAGCCGGCCGCATCGAGGCGAACCATGGTAATGCCTGCTTCCGCAAAGGTATCCAGGATATCGGAAAGGTATTGCTCCCCCTTTTCGTGGAACACATTGATATCGATCTGTTGGGACGTAAAGGTCGTCCACATCAGTCGATCCGTACCATCCTGCAGAGAATACCGGGAAAAAGGAAATCCCGGCCGGGGCCGGTATATCTTCAGCAGTTGAGTCTCCGTAGCACCTACTGGAAAGACGTCATTATACCCCAGGAAAAGACCGGCGTAATCTGAATCCCGACCGTTTTCCAGATAATCCTGAAAAGCCGGTGACTGGGCCGAAACATGGTTCACGATCACATCGGCCATAACCGGTATATCCCTGGTCAAACGAGAGACATCCGACCAATCTCCCAGACGTGGGTCAACGGTGAGATGATCGGTTGGGTCGAAGCCGGCATCGGCCCCATCAATGGGATTGAAAAAGGGAAGCATATGTACGCCTCCGAAGACATTCTTGAGCGGGCCGGTCAGCAACCGGTGCAAATCCGCCATGCCACCACCCGAGAATCGATCCACATAGGTAATGAGCTGCACTTTGTTATCCATAATCACCAGGTCAATTGGTGTACGAAACCCGCGTCGGGGCGAAAATAGCGATTCCAAAGCGGAAATCGGAACGCGGAAAGCGGAAAAGGAGCGCCGATCCTCCGGATCGCGCACACCAGAACGACTTTTGACATACCTGCGTCCAGAAAAAGTAGATACAACAATAGAATTAAAGCGAGATGGTATAAATCTGCATTGCTTTTATACTCGACTCGAAGTGGTTTGGGTCCCCAAACCACTTCGTTGTCGGTATAGGCTCCGGCTTTAACCACCAGCAACAGACGAAAAGGAGCGCCGATCCTTCCAGGCTGCCGAAACCCATTCGGTCCTATACTTTACTCTAGGAGGTCATCCTCGATTTCCTAAATCTCCGTATCTTTACAAATATTTGGCGAAAGCCTAACCAACATTTATTAGCTAAAACGTGAACGAATGAAAAAATCACCCATCCTCTGGATTCTGTTGCTGTGTGCCGTCGGAATGGTGCAAGCCCAGGAAATGGTTGACGAAGAAGTCAACACGGTAATTCGCAAACATGGCCTTGATGAAGGCAAAGTCATGGATATTGCCGCCAAGATCACCGACATTTACGGTCCTCGCCTGACCGGATCACCCATGCTCGACAAAGCTACCGAATGGGCCGTTGATGAATTGAAAGACTGGGGCATGTCGAATGTACACCTCGAAGAGTGGGGTCCTTTTGGTCGTGGTTGGGAGCTCAATCACTTCGAAATGCATGCTTCCGCGCCTAACTACTTCCCCATCCTGGGTTATCCTAAAGCCTGGTCCCCCGAGACCGGCGAGGTATCCGGTGAAGTAGTTTACCTGGAAGCATCAAGCATCGAGGATCTCGAACAATACAAAGGCAAACTGGGTGGCAAGTTCGTAATGGTCGACACCATCCGTGACGTTTCACAGCCCTTCGAAGCCAACGGCCTCCGCCACGACTCCGAAAGTCTGCTGAATATGGCTAACGCTCCTGCTCCCGTGCCACGCCCGCGTCGTAACTTCCGTCGCCTGGGTGGATTCTCCTTCAACCAGGCACTCTGGCAGCTACTGACCGAAGAAGAGCCCCTGGCCGTTCTCGACCGCAGCTACAAAGGAGATTTCGGTACCGTATTCGTTAGCGGAGCCCGTACCGGCGAAGGACGCGCTTCTGACTTCGATACCAAAGTAATCCCGCAGGTAACCCTGGCCATCGAGCACTACAACCGCCTCTTCCGTATGGTACAACAAGGCCTGCCCGTGGAAATCACCATGGACTTGCGTGCCGAATACACCAACGAAGATGGTATGGAACACAACATCATTGCCGAAATTCCAGGTACCGACCTCAAGGACGAAGTGGTTATGTTCGGAGCTCACTTCGACTCATGGCACACGGGTACCGGAGCGACCGACAACGGCGCCGGTTCTTCAGTTATGATGGAAGCCGCCCGTATCCTCCTGAAAACGATCGAGGAAACAGGTAAGCGGCCGCGCCGTACCCTGCGTTTGGCGCTATGGACCGGAGAAGAGCAAGGCCTGCACGGCTCGCGCAACTACGCTGCGCAGCACTTCGCCGAATTCCCGCCCGACAGCTATACGCCACAATCTCTGAAGCCCGAGCAGGAAAAGATTTCTGCCTACTACAACCTGGACAATGGTACGGGTCGTATTCGGGGTGTCTACCTGCAGGGAAATGAGGCCGTTGCGCCCATCTTCCGTGCCTGGTTGCAACCATTCAAAGATCTGGATGCCGGAACTCTGACGCTGAGCAATACGGGCGGTACCGATCACCTGGCTTTCGATGCCGTGGGTATCCCCGGATTCCAGTTTATTCAGGATCCAATGGCCTACTTTGCCCGCACCCACCACTCCAACATGGATAATTTGGATCAACTCTCGGGTGAAGATCTCTCGCAGGCAGCGACCATCATTGCCTCCTTCGTATGGCATACGGCCCAACGCGACGACAAGCTACCTCGCAAATCTCTCGATCTTTACGAGGAAGACAAAGACACGGCCGGCGACCGTCAGTAATTCGAACTGATCCATGGATCGGGAAAGCGGCATCGGAGACATTCGGTGCCGCTTTTTTTTAGTTCTTAATGTTTAGTTCATAATTTCTAATTCCTTGCTCCTGGGCAGAATGACCGCTATTTTTTGCTCGTGTTCTCCTTCCGATCTCCGACTTTCCTTTGTTTCTTTGCAAAAACATCCCTTATGAACCGAATCCTGCTCCTCCTGTTTTTTGCTTTTTTGGCGGAAGCCACCGCCGCCCAGGACGCTTTTGCCGTCAAGGCAATGTCTTACAATATTCGTTTTAACAATCCGGGTGATGGTCCGAATGCGTGGCCCAATCGCAAGGATGTGCTCATCCGGCAGGTTCAGTTTTACGGACCCGATGTGATAGGCATGCAGGAGGTGCTGAAGGGACAGCTCGATACGCTGGATGCACGTCTTGATAACTACGCCTCGGTGGGCGTGGGTCGCGACGATGGTAAGGAAGCCGGGGAATATTCTCCCCTGCTCTACCGCTCCGACCGATTTGAGCTGGAAACATCCGGCACCTTCTGGCTGAGCACGACGCCGGAGAAAGTATCCAAAGGCTGGGATGCCGCCCTCCCCCGCATTTGCACCTACGCCCGCTTACGCGAAAAAGCTAGTGGTGAGACTTTCTGGGTATTCAATACCCACTTCGATCACGTGGGCGTGGAAGCCAGGCGGGAATCGGTCAAGGTAATTCACGAGCAGATCCAACGGCTCAATGCGGATGGATTGCCGGTGGTCATTACCGGCGATTTCAATGTTCAGCCAAGCGACGAACCTATCGTCTTTATGCACCAAAACTACGGTGATGCCTGGGAAGACAGTCAACTTCCGGCTTACGGACCAGTAGGAACCTTTAGCGGCTTTCAGGCCGACCATCCGCTGGATCGCCGCATCGATTATATCTTTTTCAGCGAAAAAGACTGGCGGGTAAAACGGGTAGCCCATTTGGCGACCCTGCGCGACGGCCGCTGGCCTTCCGACCACCTCCCCGTATTTGCCGAATTATTCCTGAAATAAGGACAGTTAGTAAACCCGGATTTTCTATATGATGGATGCCCCTTGGTTTTGGTACGCATACTACGGCTTTTTATTACTGGCGGGACCAGTATCTATCCTGTTGGTTAATCGGGGCGTCAGACGAACCAAACGGCTGCGAAAAAAACACATGGAGGAAATGGGCCAACTCGAAGCGGTCCCCTCCAAAGATCCCAAAGAAAATGT
>CAYFGK010000038.1:0-51676 GCA_964342305.1 uncultured Saprospiraceae bacterium
GGTGTGAGGTGTGAGGTGTGAGGTGTGAGGTGTGAGGTGTGGGGTGTGGGGTGTGAGGGGGAATTTTCGAAACCGGAGACCGGAAACCGGAATTAAGCCCACCCACTTTAGTGGTGGGAAATCTGTGCCCGAAAGCCCCCAATTGAGCCCCCTCTCTTCCAGTTATCACATCACGCCGCTAGCGAAGTATCGGCACGGAAAAAAGAGAGGGGGCGATACCCGAAATCTACCTATGAAAACAGAGCATGCCGGGGTGAGTTTTCGAAATTGGAAAGCAGAAATTGGAAAGCGGAAGTCGGAAAAGGCTTCGCCACCTCATACACCTCGTTTCGGCCCCCAGGGGAATATGTCCGGAAAACAAATATTTCAGCCCTTCTCTTCCAGCTACTAGGTTCCGGCGTAGGAGAATCATCGAGCATGACAATAAAGAAGAATACCCAAACCAAAATTGAACAATTTTCTTAAACATAAATGCATACCCAAGATAAGTATTGGGGGTTATCATAAGTCGAATCGATGAGAAGAAGTAAGAATAATTTTCCAATCTATGGTTTGAAAACCCTTTCATCCTTCACAATTTTCAAAGTAAGAGAAAAGAAAGAGAGATCTTTTTGACTTAAAAAAACCTGAACCACATAACATATGCTCAATTTTTTATTATATTAAAAGTATACAATTACTAAAGTTACGATCATGAGACAATCCTTATTGGTATTAATGTCCTTCTTTTGCTTGCAAGGATGTTTAGACCAAACACAAGAGAAACAATTAATTTTCCCTGAAATCTCTTTGGGAAAAAGCAAAGACAAAATAGATTGGGGAGATTATTATAGCTATGATTACGATATTTTTGTGCGTAAATCACAGGCTAGACATACTCCAAATGAAAAAGATGAAATTAGATTAAATCAGACTACTTCGGATCCAGGTTACCCTTCCTTTCTTAATGGTACGACGATTAAAATAAAAATAACTGATTCCAGTGTAACACCTGGAGAGAAAAACGAGCTAGAAGAGGCAATAGCCACACTAAATTCGGTACCCTGTTTTGGAATTTCGTTCCAACTTGTAAGGGCTGGAAGCTGGGATATAGACATAGAAAAACAGGGAATTCCAACTGAGTCTGGCACCTATGACAATTGTAATGGAGCAACATTCCACGATAATGGGCAACCGGGTAATTCATTGGGGACTGAAATCTGGTTTGGCCCAGACGTTTACTCAAGTGCAGGTCCTGATCATTTAGAAGAACTCTTTATTCACGAGCTATTACATTGCATCGGTGTAGGGCACACAGATGATGACGTCAATGATTACCATTTTCCGGGGACTCCAGTAGAGGACAATAATTCAATCATGAATGGTGGTTGCAGTTGCGCAGATTGCCCCGGAACAGCACAGCTGAGTCAATATGATGAATGCTTGCTTGTAAACATGTATCCAGAAAATTCTACGTGCCAATATGCATGCCCTGGAACTGGAATAAAATTGTAGACAAAGCTTCCATTTTTAAATATGCTTACAAAAAGAAATTGAAAAAGCTTGGAACGAAATATTCCAAGCTTTTTTTAGAGATGTATTATTGCTTCATCAATATTGTTGTATTTCCCTTATTCGTTACTATTTGAACCCTAAATAGTAACGATCAACATAGAACTTCCTGCCAACCTAAACAAATATATTCCACTTGGAATCTCATCAATTCGAATCTTAGTTTCTGTCCCATCAATAATACCCCTTTTAATACGTACCCCCCTTAAATCAAACATTTCCCATTCATAATCAAATATTTGTTCATTAAGTCTTATACTAATGTAGCTTTTTGCTGGATTTGGGTATAGAATCCAATCGGTACTATTTACCGGCTCATCCAGGGAAACCGTCAGGCCACAGAATCCTACATTGGGATTCTCTTCTATGTAGCCTTTGGGACTGAGGTCGCGGCCGGTAAACGCGGGGAAATCGGGCGGGTACCTTTGGAGTCGAAAGGTCAGGTTGTTATTAATGGATAGGGTGTCACCCTGGATTGCCGGTTGACCAAACTTAATCGGAGTTACATACTCCCAGACCACCTCGTCACTATCGGCAGCCAATTCGTAGGTGAAGCCCCAGCGACCGGAACAGATCAGCCAGTTGCCATTTGGGAGGATTTGTACACTGGAAACGCCCGAAGAAACGCCTTGTGGCGGTATCCCGGGATGAAAACGAGTACGGGTAAATTTGTCCGGACCATAAGTATCCTCACTGAGTGTGTAGGTCCAGGTTGAGGTATCAAAAGGCGGGGTAAAGGTACTGGCTTTGGACTTATTGGGACTAACCCGGTTATTGAACACAGCCATCTGGCCAAAGCCCTCTTCGCCGGGCTGAGCCTCGGGGAAGGGCCAATGAATATCGTGCTGGAAAAACAATTGCTTATCGGCTTCGGTACCCCGACCATAGGCTGCCGAATTCCCCCAGCGGTAAAGCAGGTCTCCTCCCCTACCCGATCGCCCACCGGTAGTCCCGGCAGCTTCCGCGGTGGTTGTGCTGTGATCAATGACCCAAATTTCATTGAAATAGGGAACACTCAATACAAAGTGATCCAAGACCGGATTATAAGCGATACCATTAATATGTAACCAGTCCGGATGACCGTCGTGCTCGTCGTAATTCAGATCTATCAGTTCCGGGTGGTCTTCGACGACCCCAAAATTAGCTTTCGTTGCATCGTAATCCTGGATCAGGTGATCCCACACATGCCATTCCCAAACGATGGAATCCAGTACGGGGTCCCATTCCAAAACAGCTTCTGACCATACTTCATTTTGCGGAAGCAGATCCGGATCACGACCGGCGGCAATAGCCTCTTCTCGTGTTTTCAGGGCCCAGGCAATCATTAAAACATTGCCATTGGGCAAGGGTGCTATATCGTGGTGCAGTCGAAATTTTTCATTATTCAGGGAATAGGAAGCTTCGACCTCGTTGTCCCAGGAGCGAATTTCGACAGTTTGGCCACCTCCTCCAGCCCAGATAGGGTCTGAAACTGCTGCCGAATTAGGCCTTTTACAAACGATTAACTTCCCATTGGGTAACAATTCGGCTGAATTACCGGGTCGGATACTGTCCGCATCGGTCCACTGGTGAACCAATTCCCCGCAATTGTCGACCAAAAAAACTGTCGATTGATTATGGGGAAAGAAAAGATTGTACCCGGGGGCCGCCAGGTCGGGGTTGTGTTTAAGCAGGCCCAGGGTGTTTTGAGCAGAGAGCATCGGAGTTGTGCCCAAGACTAAAAAAGTAAGCAGGATAAATGTAGATATCAAACGCATAAATGGGTACTATTTTCAACTACGAAAAAAGCCACATCCAGGCAACTCGGTGCCCGGACATGGCTTTTCGGTGTTTATATAAATGCTGGTAAATACCAGCTTCCAATCAACTTATTCCAGCGTGATCGGCCAGTCAGCACCACCGGGGTACATGATGACCGAAGTACCGGCTTCCCCGTAGGTATTCTCCCAGGCAATGGTCCATTCGTTACCATCAATGCTGGAATCGTAGGTCCAGGTGTCACCGAAACTGTCGGTGAAACCAGTGAAGGAAACTACGGTACAAACTTCCTGGAAATTCAGGTCACCACTGGCACTCCCCCCGCCGTAGCAAGGGCCGTAAGCACCGAATGCCCAGTCGCTGAACTCGTAAGAACCGCCACCCAGGGCTTCAATGTCGACCGTAGTCGTAACGGGGTCACCGCCACACCAGATATCAGTTGTCATTACATCGTAAGTACCCGTCAGGTCAGATGGGCAGTTCGCGGGCATAGTGAAATCAAAGTGACCGCGGAAAGCGGCACCGCGCACGGTAGATGAAGAGTTCTCAGCACCAAACTGTGAACCATCTTCCAGAACAACGCGGCCGTC
The DNA here is from genome assembly GCA_964342305.1 of uncultured Saprospiraceae bacterium. GTDB lineage: Bacteria > Bacteroidota > Bacteroidia > Chitinophagales > Saprospiraceae > DT-110. The sequence goes on from CAYFGK010000038.1 coordinate 3,900, forward strand.
GAACTCGAAGTTATCACCGGCCATCAATTGGTCGAATGACGTACCAGCAGCGGAAATTGCTTCCGAAGCAGGAATAGTCACGGAAACCTGACGGTAGCCGTTCTCATTGGTGGTAAAGTCACTCTGGGTAAAGGTACGGAACACAATGGGGCCGTTCGAAGCATCACCGTTGCCGGGGTTATTATCTTCGTAGGTCATCTCCAATACGTACTCCGCCACCAGTTCACCCTGTTGCAGGTCGATGAACTCAACAGTATAGGTGTAGGTAGATGCGCTGGCATCTTCCAGCAGGTTGATCAGTGTGTTACCCTCTTCAATCAAGCGAGGGTAAGCCCCCTTACCAGCAGAATCGAAGGTAAGGATAGGAGCCAGATCCTCATCGGCACAACCCGATAGCATAACCAGGACAGCTCCCAATATGATGGAAAATTTGAATTTAGTCATAATTCAATAACTATTTTTTTGAAGGGGGGAGATCCGTCTGTTGAACCGCAAAACGAATCTCCTCCACAATCGTGTTTGTATTAATACACATCAGCGGAACCGTCGTCCCAGAAGACGCGATCGGTAATGGCCTTTTGTGTCGCATTTTGGTTACGGGTAACGTGGTCGGCAGGCAGGAAGAAGGAGCTAACAAACTCACCTACTTCCGGCTCTAAGCCAGGCTGAATGTTATCCGGGAAACCGGTACGGCGATACATATTGTAAGCTTCCACACCATTACCCCATGCTGCGATGTAGTATTCTTTGATCACCACGGCCAGGCGCTCTTCGTCAGAACCAGCTTCGTCGTAGATACGCAGTACGTTGGCCACATAGTTATCGATGTCATCTTGGTCAGGGACATAACGTTCTTCAACCGTGAAAACATCACCGCGGTCATCTACTTCCATTGACATGGTTTGAGGAACCAAACGGGTAAAACCTAATACTTTATCGATGGATTTACGAACACCACTTTCCAGCAATGCCCGGGGATCGCCCGAAGTTCCTATCGTTAATGCAGCTTCTGCAAGCATAAAATCGGTGAAAGAAGACAGCATGATCGGCCAGATACCCTGACCCAGTCCACCGGTTGTTCCCCGCTGGCGAGTGTCTTCGTACTGATCCCAGTCGAACTGGCCACCGCCCGGGTAAAGACCGTAGGATGTACGGATAGGCCCGTCGGGAGGAATACCTTCGTTGTTCAGGTGGTCACGTCCGGAGTAACCGGTTCCGGGAACTACACAATAGGGTAATTCCGGGTCTACATTATCCCAGTGGTCTGGTTTTTCGGACTGATCAGGCAGAATAGAGAAGTGGCAAGAGTAAGTCGTTGCATCTTGACCCTCCGCATCCTCTACCTTCTGGTAGAAGTAAAAACGCAGACGTGGATCCGTAACATTATTACCATTCGAATCTTCCTTATCACCTACTAATAACCACATGAAGTAGTTGCTCAGGTAATCCCCATCACCGGTTTCGTAATGGCTGTTGTAGAAGTCGTGTCGAGAGTTCGGGTTGTTACGCTCCTGACCAAACTGGAAAACGAAATCATCGCTTTCTTCGTCAATCAGATTCCCTCCGGACACCAGGCTATTGATGGTGCTGGCCGATTCGCTCGGTGAAATCAGACGTGTATTCAGAGCAGCACGCAGTTTGAGTGTATTGGCTGCTTTGATCCAGCTATCCGCATCACCTCCGTAGAACAGATCATTGGTCGGAGCGGCAGCGTTCGTACCCTCCAATTGGGCGATAGCTTCGTCCAACAGATCAATAGCAGCAGCGTATACCTGATCACCGGGGTCAGCAGACGGACTGATCAAATCAGTTCCCTGACCGGCTTCGGTCAAAGGCACATCACCCAACAGGTCGACCAATACCATGAGGGTATAGGCTTTCATGATCTTAGCGGAACCAGAGTGGATATCCAATCCACGCTCCTCGGTCAATGCCAGCATGGCATCGATATCGGGGAACAGATCGGCGTAGGCATTAAACCACAGGCCGTTCAAGGTGGAAGGAGATATAGAGTTCAGGTAAACAAAAGAACCTCCCTGGTGGAACATCCGGGCCATAGCTCCCGGCTGGTAGTAGGAGCTGCTGTACACCTGCTCAAAATTGAGCACGATGTTGTTGTAAAGGTCATTTACACTTGCGTTCTCGGGCGTCACCTCATTCGGGTCGGCCTGCAAGTCTAATTCGGTCATGTCACAGGCCACCATCGACCACGCCAAGACCAAAATCAATATATTTTTAAATAATTTCATATTTCTATTTTTTGACGTTCGCAAAAGCGAATAATCGACGGTCAGATTAGAAAGTAACGTTCAGAGCAAGACCGTATTTCTTAACGGTAGGCGCTGTACGGAAGTCAAAACCACGACCGTTACCTACACCCAATGACAGAACTTCGGGGTCGAAGTTGATGCCTTCGGGGAAGTTCGGTGCATTATAGAATAAGTTCTCACCGGAGATCGTCAGGCCAACGCGGCCAAATGGTGTTTTGTCCAGGATGCTCTTTGGCAGCGCATAAGACAGGGATACTTCACGCAAGCGAATAACGGTCGCATCGAAAATACCACCTTCGTCGGCGCCGAAATAAGCATCGAAGAACGTATCACCCATATACGTTTGAATATCGTTGGGTGATCCATCCTGCTTAACACCTGGAAGAATAATCGGCAACGAACGGTCTACATCGGTGTCCGTGGTGTTACCACGAGCCATCAGAGAGGTAACGGTAGAAGAGTAAATATCACCACCGTCAATGTACTGCCACTGGAAGCCGAAGCTCAGTCCTTTCCAGGAGAAGTTGTTGATCCAGTTCGCCTGGAAGTTCGGTTGTGGGTTACCGATGGGAACCAGGTCAGAGTCTTCAATATAGCTACCCTGGCCGTTAACAACCAGCTCGCCACCTTCACCACGAACATACGCCGTACCCTGCATCACACCGTAAGGCTGACCGGGAATCGCGAAGTTACCCAGTGTGGTATAACCAGCGATACCAATTTGGTCGATGCCACTAGCGATGCTCTCAACAGTACCTACGTTCTTGGTGTAGTTCAGGGTGAAATCCCAGGTGAACTCGCCGCGAATAGGCGTGAAGTCCAAGCCAAGCTCAATACCTTCGTTCACCACCTCAGCACCGTTCACAGTAGTACTGGTAAAACCGGTAGCCGGGTCAAGGCTCAGGTTGATAATAAGATCCGAAGATGTTTTGCGATACAACGAAAGGTCAACACCAATGCGGTTATCCAGGAAGCGAGCTTCCAAACCACCTTCCAGCTCAGCGTGCAACTCAGGCATCAGATTCTGGTTACCCAGGCTGTTCGACAGCGTATTAATATTCAGGCTATTGCCATTAGCAGCAACGAATTGGTTGGTTGCCGTACCCAGAACTGTCCGGGTGCTATACGGGCTGGGGTAACCAGCCGAAGTACCGTAACCAACACGTACTTTCAAGTAGTTGATGATATTGTTGTTCGTCAGCGATGGGAATGCATCGGTAGCTACGAACGACAAACTGGTAGATGGATACAGGATAGAACGATTTTCCTGCTCCAGCGTAGACGTCCAGTCATTCCGCGCCTGAACGTTCAGGTATAAGAAGTTACGGAAGCCTAAAGAAGCAGTACCGTAAACACCTATGGTATTTTCTTCACGAATTGAAGAAACTGAGTTGTGCACACTAAAGTTGTTGTGTGTAAACAGTCCGTACACGAACTGCTGCGTACTGGTTGTCCTAAAGAAGTCCCGAGTTTCGCGACGGACGTTAGTACCAATGATACCATCCAGGGCGAAATCTTCGCTCAACTGGAAATTATAAGCCAGGTTCAGTACCTGGTCCGTAATCCGGTTTTTACGCTCGGAAGAAACGAGCAGACCGTCCGGGTTACCACCACCACCTTTGTTCTTCTCACGGCGCTGCTGCTGTGAGTACTGGTCGATACCAAGGCGGTACAGAGCATTCAACCAAGGCGTGATCTCGTAGGTCATCTCCAGAGTACCAAAGAAACGCTGGACGGTTTCGAAGTCAGCGGCGTTGTTCAGGAACCAACGGGGGTTCTCGATCAACGAACCACGACGATAGTAAACCGTAGAACCGTCGATTGGGCTCTGGTAAGGCAGGTTCATCAGGTCCATGGAACGCGGCGTAAACAGCAGGGCCGCGAACAGACCGTTACCTGAACCACCAAAGGCGGGGTCAGTCAGAGGAACCCGACGGTTTGACTGAGCGTAGTTGAAGGTACCTTTGATGCCCAGACCGTTACCCAGCTTGGAGTTCATACCCAATCCAAAGTTGTGCTTACGCAGGAAGTTGGAAGCTCCACCGCCGCGCTGTTCATCGAGATCAGGGGTAAAACCTTGGTCATCCAGGTAGCTATAGGTAGTTGAAATGGCGGTGTTCTCACCGACCTGATTCTGGATGGCAATAGAAGTGTTAGACGTTACTCCGGGGTCACCGAAGAATTCTTCAACACTCTTATACGGCCGGTGTACATAGTCTACATCCTGGAACTCCGGGAAGTCGTCATTGTACTGGGCCTGATCGTAAGGGTGTGTGATCAATACCTCTCCCTGCGCGTTAACTCCGCGGTAATCCGAACCGTAGGTAGATGGGTTGGTATCGGAGAACGCCGCTCCCCAGTTGGAGAAGAACCAACCGAAACCGGCATTAAAGCCGTTCCCGTAGGTATTCTGATAGTCAGGCAGGTTGGCTACCTCGTTGAATGACAAGCTCTGCGTTACAGACACTTCCATCTTTTTGTCGAGGTTGGCACCGGCGTTACCGTTCTTGGTGGTTACCAGGATTACCCCGTTACGACCGGCCTCACCGTACAGTACGGTTGCGGACAGACCTTTAAGGATAGAGACCTCAGCAATGTTGTTGGGGTCGAGGTCCAGAAAACGGCTGGATGCCGTAGCACCACCCGAAGTAAAGCCCTGGTCGTTGTTCGTGGAGGTGTTGAAAGGAACACCATCAATAACGAAAAGAGGCTGGTTATCACCGGTAATGGAGGAGAAACCGCGGATAATTACGTTGGTACCGGTACCGGCCATACCCGAGGTCTGCTGAATGTCAACACCGGTTGCTTTACCACGAAGAATACGCGCTACGTCAGCTTCCTGACGCCCCGCAATCTCTTCGGTACTCAGGGTGGAAACCCCGTAACCAAGTGCTTTTTTCTCTTTCTTGATACCCAAACCGGTAACAACTACCTCGGAAAGCGTCTCAGCCGACTCTTCCAGCGTCACATCGACGACATCAGAGGCTCCGAGCTCAACTTCCTGAGACGTGTAACCGGTGTAGGAGAAGACCAGCGTCGTGGCACCTTCCGGAACGTTCAGGGAATAGGTACCATCCAAGTCGGTTACCATACCCGTTGACGTTCCTTTGACCAGGATACTCGCCCCGATCAAAGGCTCACCACTAACATCGGTCACTGTACCACTAATAGTTCTTTGGGCTATTGCTCCCACAATGCCAAAGACTACTAGTGCAACCACTAGTAAGTGCTTTTTCATACTAATCCAATTTTATTACGTATTTAAAGTGAAACTGCGAACAAAACTACAGTCTTTTCCAAAAATCTGATAACATTCCCTTAACTTTTTCCTTAACACTTTTCAAACCAAAGCAAATACGTAACGCATGCTTTGTAAAAAACTGCTTCTGAAGAGAATGCGGCACTAAAACTTTTATAAAATTCTGATTGTGAGCTTCATACAGGTGTAAACATACCTCCGTCATGGAGGATGGGAAAAGGATACGTTGGGATCTGTATCTGGTACCCGGCTTTTTAGATTTTTCAGTAAGCGCTTCGGTGCGCTTTTGCTCAGTCGGATGGGGGGTACCTTTTTCGGGGATGCCCAAAGATTCAAAAAATTGGGTTTTTATCCTAAAACAAGGGCGATTTTTGTCTCTGGGTTTTGCCTTCCGGCAAAATGATAAGTGTCTTAATCAATATCCAAACCTTCTTTTTTAAAGGCCTGAACATCCCAAATCTTATATAATCCTTCGTTGATTTTTTGGGCAAACAGCGCTTCAAAAACGGTTAAGAATTCCACAACGCTGCCTTAAAACAAAAAATAATTTGTGATTACTCCTTTTACGGTAGCAAATAAAGGTGGCTTCGACTACGATCTCCAAATAAAAAAACAGGCACCCTATTTACTGATAACCAACCTTTTACTCCGATTCATATTCCAACACCTTATCCAGATAATTACCGGAGCTGCCGCAGGTACATTTGAATCGTATTTTTCAGTCCGTAATATAAGGCATCACATATCAGGGCATGACCGATCGATACTTCCAGCAATCCAGGAATATTCTTTGCGTAGAAGGCCAGGTTATCCAAATTGAGATCGTGTCCCGCATTCAAACCGATCCCCAGTTCCCGGGCTCGTTCGGCGGCTTTCCGGTGATCAGCCAGGGCCGTTTCCCGGTCAGTGGCATACTGCCGGGCGTAATCACCGGTGTACAACTCGATCCGGTCGGCACCGATTTGCTGGGCCCCGTCGACCATGTCCGGATCGGGGTCCAGAAAAATGGAAACCCGGATACCAGCCTTGTGCAATTGCTCCGTAATGCGCCGCAGAAAGGCCTCGTTCTTTCGGGTATCCCACCCCTCACTGGAGGTGAGTACGCCCGGATCGTCGGGCACCAGGGTAACTTGCGTAGGTCGGTTTGCGAGTACCAACTCCATAAATCGCTCCGAGGGATTGCCTTCCACGTTGAATTCCGTGCCGACGATAGATTTCAGCAGGGGTATGTCGGCGTAGCGGATGTGGCGTTCATCCGGTCGTGGATGAACGGTTATTCCCTGCGCACCGAACGATTCACAATCCAGGGAAACCTGTCCGAGGTCGGGCTGGTTTTCACCACGGGCATTCCGGATCAGAGCAACTTTGTTGACGTTAACGCTAAGGCGGGTCATATTTTCCTTGCTTATTTGGTTGTGGGATAATTGTAACCGCCAATATACCGAGATTGACGTGGTTTGGAAATTCCTGGCATTTGGAATCAAACACAAAGCCCGGGTCGAAAAGGGCGGAAGACCATTTCCTCTGCGGGAGGACACTAGGCAAAAATTGCTATCTTCCGCGACATCAAATAATCCCAACATTTATGGAGCCGTTGGACCAACCCAACTCTACACCGCAACCACCTTCTTTCGTTTCCTTTATGCTATTTCTGGTTCTTGGTGCGTTGGTGGGCGCGCTGATCGGGGGAGGAATCGCCGTAGGGATTGGCACTGCCATGGGGTTCGACGTATCGACTCTCGCCAACCCCGGAGAAAACACCTTCTCTGTCCGTACTTTTCTTAGGCTTAGCAATTTGTTTAGCCACTTGTTTACCTTCACAGTTCCGGCCCTGGTCCTTACCTTATTGTTTTACAAACGCCGGACTGTTTCATTCCTGCAATTAGATAAATGGCCATCCGGTATATTTATTGCCATGGGTATCCTGTGGGTTTTTGTTTCCTTTCCTTTCGCGCAACTCCTGTACTGGCTGAATCGCCAATTGCCTCTTCCCGACAGCCTGCTGACAATGGAGGAATCCGCTACCCGGTTGCTGGAGACCTTAATGACCATGAATAGTCCCTGGGAACTGCTACTAAACATCATTGTGGTCGGGGTTGTCCCCGCCATCGGTGAAGAGTTATTGTTCCGGGGCATCATTCAACGCCGGTTACAACAGATGATATCTCCGCTTGCAGCCATCTGGATAACAGCCGTACTATTCTCGGCCATTCACTTCCAGTTTGCCGGATTCTTTCCCCGGCTGCTTCTCGGAGCCTTGTTGGGCTATCTGTTTTTCTGGTCGCGAAGCTTATGGTTGCCCATCATTGCCCATTTTTTCTTTAATGCTGCCCAGGTTACCGCACAATACATCTACGGCGACAAGCTGGAGCAACTAAATCTGGAAGGTCCGGCCGAACCCACCTGGATTGGCGGCCTGGTCTCCCTGGCATTGATGGTTGGTTTGGGCTACCTTATGTACCAGAACCGCTCGACCGGGTCAGCAGGAGATACCTAAAAAATGCTAGCTTTGCAGGCGTTATACCGACAACGAAGTGGTTTGGTGTCTTAGCACGAACTTCTGCATGGCCAAACCACGTCGGGTCGAGTAAATACTCGCGTGAAAAGGTGGGGGAAAGCCCGAACCTTTTCGGAAGCAGTATAAAAGCACGCTATGGATGGAATAGGGATCCGGTTCGGAACTGCAGTTATTTTTGTAGTAGTCATGCTCGCTGGTATTTACGGTGGCCTGATCCCCTATCTAATTCTCTTCACCGGGCTATTACTACTTTGCTTGTGGGAGTATTTTGGATTGCTCCTGGGCCCCGATCACAGTTCTTTTCCGCTGCGCTCATGGATGGGCCTGACTCTGGGTGTTTTACCCCATCTGGTAGTCGCTTTTGAACGCGCCGGCTGGATCCATTTCCCCGAATCCTGGGTACTGCTTACCTATTGCATTGGTCTGTTCAGCCTTTTTGTAGTGGAATTATTTTCCAATTCCCTGCAGCCGTTCCGAAACCTGGCGTTTATCTTCTCCGGACTTTTCTACATCGCCCTGCCCATCACCCTGATAAACCTGATAGCAATAGTCGACGGGGAATATCAATACCGGTTCATTCTGGGCATTGTTTTACTGACCTGGACCAACGATACGGCAGCCTATCTAACCGGGTCGCGATTTGGCCGTCATCACCTGTTCCCCCGGATTTCACCCAAAAAAACCTGGGAAGGTAGCAGCGGCGGAGCGATCGTCACCCTCCTTGCGGGCTGGGGCTTGTATGGCTTTTTTCCCTCCTTCCCGCTGATCGGCTGGATTGGACTGAGCCTGATCGTAGTAATCTTCGGATCTATCGGCGATCTGGTAGAGTCAATGCTCAAGCGAAGTATTAACGTAAAGGATTCCGGCACCTTCCTCCCCGGCCACGGTGGTATGCTCGATCGGTTTGATTCTTTCCTGTTCTGTATACCCTTTGCCGTGGCCCTCATCCTCAGCCTGAAGGTCAGTCTGATGTAAGTCGGAAACCGGACATCGGACACGAGTGTTAGCGACTGGTGGCAATAAATGAAATCTGATATTCTGAACCTGAACCTCAGCCTACTAAACGGGTTTCAAGGGTGGGGGCATTCATACTCGCGTGAAGCGGTCTAAGCATCTCCAAATCTCCGCGTAAACGGAATAATTGTATTTGCTTCTGAAGCCCACAACTGAAAATTACTCTATTTTTGAAAAAAAATTTATGCGCATTCACCCGGAGGGTAAGCCCATAATTGGCTGGTCCCTTTTAGTACTGGCGGTACTCAACGGCATGCTCGTTCTGACAACCCCTCCCCTCGCCTGGGCGCCACTCCTCGGCGTTTCCCTGCTTTTGTCCGTGTTCATCGTACGTTTCTTCCGGAGTCCCTTACGTCCGGTCCCTCCCCTTGCGGCAGATCAGATCCTCACGCCTGCCGACGGCACGGTAGTGGTGATCGAGGAAGTGGATGAGACCGAATTCTTTAAAGACCGCCGAATCCAATTATCTATTTTCATGTCCCCCCTGGATGTCCATTTAAACCGGGTGCCGATGTCGGGAGAGGTCACCTATTACAAATACCACCCCGGAAGGTATCTCGTCGCCTGGCATCCCAAAGCCAGTACCGACAACGAAATGGCTACCATGGTCATTAAGCAAAAGGATCAGGAATTATTGATCCGGCAAATAGCCGGCGCAATGGCCCGCCGGATTGTCACCTACGTCAAGCCGCACGAAACCGTTACTCAGGGAGCCGAATTGGGCTTCATCCGTTTTGGATCCCGGGTCGATGTACTCCTTCCATTGACGGCCGACATTAAAGTCAGGGTAGGCCAGAAAGTGAAAGGGAATGTCGATGTGTTAGCCACGTTTTGAAGTTAGAAATCAGAGGTCAGAAGTCGGGCACAAGCGATAGCGACTAATGGTAATAAATCAGAATGCCGAAAGCACAATTTCAGCCCATCACTTTAGTGGTGGGTTCCAAAATGAGAAATTTGTAACCTAACTATCCTTCCTGGAGCACCCCTCTCTTCCAAGAACCAAGATCTTACGCAAGCGATTTATACAGTATGGAAAAAGAGAGGAGCGCGACAAAGAAGAAGTCCACCTGAAAATCAATCATCCCGGGGTGAGTTTTTTTTGAAAGCAAAAGTCAAAGGTCAGATATCGGAAATAAACTGCCATCTGAAGACGGCACACGATAAACGGCACACGATGAACGGCTTACGGTAGGCTGATGTCGGCATGCCTGCGCAAAGCTTTGGTAGCCTGGGGAGTTGGGGAGTTTAGATAAAAATTGAAAAACAAATCTCTAACAAAAATTAAACACTAAAAATTAAAAATTTCCGTGAGCCGTGAGCCGTGAGCCGTGAGCCGTGAGCCGTGAGCCGTGGACCTTGGACCTTGGACCTTAAATCACCTTTCCTCCCAAATCACCGATCCGGACTGATCGATATACGCCCAACGACCGTGGCGTTCGACCCAGGCCAGACCATCGCGAAAGGGATGGGCACGATCATATTTAAAGGGTATACGGGGTGTACCGGTGGTATCGATATAGCCCCAAAACGCTTTTTTCCGGACCTGGGCAAGACCTTCGGAGAACAGCCCTGCATCTTCGTAGGAGAATGGAATTCGCACCTCACCGGCCCGATCAATAAAGCCAAAACCACCTGATTTTCGCACCGGTGCCAGCCCGTGACTGAAATCGCCGACCCGGTCAAAGACAGTGTCGACGACCAAATCTCCGTTGGTATCGATATAACCAAAACGTTCCCGCTCCTGAATGATCGCCCGGTCTTCGTGGAAAACACCATAGTCCATTTCCTCATCAAAGTAGAAAGATGGTTCTACGATCGTCGTACCTTCGCGATCCACCAGTCCCCATTGATCACCCCGAACGATAACTGCCCGGTCATTTTCCTGAAAAGGGAAAGCCTTATCACCACGGCACTCAAAAACCGGCTCTCCATCGGTCGAAATATACAGGCTATGCCCATTGTGCCCCACGGGTGCCAAACCATCGCGGAAGGCATTTGCCCAGGAAAACTGTGGGGATATCTTCCAGTGCCCCTGATGATCGATGAATCCGTATTGTTGGTAGAGAGAGGCGGGAGCCAGGCCCTCGGAGAAATCGCCGGCCGCTTCGAACTGAATGGGAATCGACAGGTTCCCCCGGGTATCAATGAAGCCCCAGCGGGTAACCAATTGAACGCGGGCCTTTTCTTCCTCGAAAAGGCCCACGTAATTGAAAAAGTGCTTCATCAACAAGCGCCCCATGTGATCCATGGGAATCAGCTTATTATTGAGGCGTATTCTGGAAAAACCGTTGTAAAAGGCTTCAGCCTCGTAATACTGTGGCTCAATAACCACGGTACCGAACCGGTCCATGAAACCGAATTTCCCGTTTTCCCGAATTTTGTATAAGGTCAACTCCATAACCGGCATACTTCCGCAGGCGCGAAGATAACCAAAAATCCCGGCCGCAAAACCTGTTTACTGGAGACGTCCTAACCGATTCAGGTTAATCCCATCCATTGCCTTGCGCAGATCTTTCTCCGCAACATTGCGACCCTCAATAGAAATGATGTATCGGTCGTCGACCAACACGCTGAGTTCGCCACGCTTACGGTCACCATCCCATTTTTCAAAGGCCGGGTGGCCATCAATCCGGGTCGTGCGTTCATAGCCATTCTCGGTTTCCCGATCCATATCCATATTGGTCCAGGCTGCCATGGAAGCCGTCAGCAGGCCGATGCCGGCAACATCTGTGATAGACATTTCCATAGATTGATCTCCGTCTTCGTACTCGGCCTTGGCCGTTGAAAACTTAAACCCGAGCATACCTGTTTTTTCTCCCGTAGAACTGGTCTGCTTCATACCCGCAATTCGGTCCGGCATAAGCTTTTTCAATTCCCGGAAGTCAACAACCTCTACCTTTTCACCGTCTTTTTTAGTCGTAAAGGCATCCTTGAGGCTGTTGATAGCATCCTCCATTTCGTCCGAATCAATGTTGATCTCGGTTTCCCCATCACTGATAGTCAGACCTTTATCACTGGATGATTCCTCCTGAATGGTTTCTTTTTCTTTGGCCTGTTGGTTGCCTCCACAAGCAACAGTAAGAGCCCCCACCAAGAGTAACAGCATGAATGAACGATATCGCATAGTTTGCTTTTTTGATACCTATCTAAAATAGACCTTTTTGCGTAAGCGTACCTATTGATTTCGACCAGCAGACTATTTTTCAGACGAATCCTTTGTTTCGGCTTCTTTGTACTCGGGCCGCATTTGCGGAAAGAACAGTACCTCCTGAATGCTGTCCTGATTGGTCAGCATCATGGTAAGGCGGTCAATGCCGATGCCCAGACCGGAGGTCGGCGGCATTCCGTATTCAAGCGCCCGCAGGAAATCCTCATCCAGCGCCATTGCCTCCTCGTCACCGCGCTCAGCCAAACGCAGTTGTTCCACGAAGCGCTCCCGCTGATCAATAGGATCGTTCAACTCCGAATAAGCATTGGCGATCTCCTTACCATTCACGAACAACTCGAAGCGCTCCACCAGCCCGTCTTTTGAACGGTGCTTTTTGGCGAGCGGTGTCATCTCGATGGGATAGTCGGTAATGTAGGTGGGCTGGACCAAATTATCCTCCACCTTCTCGCCGAAGATCTCATCAATGAGTTTCCCACGCCCCATGCTGTCTTCCACCTCGATGTGCCATTTTTTACAGAGCCCGCGGAGGTCTTCCTCGGTCATCTCACTGATATCCACACCGGTGTATTTTTCGATTGACGCGTACATGGACAGGCGTTCGTACGGACCGGCAAAATCAATTGTTTTGTCACCGATGGTTGCCTTGGTCGTTCCGTTCACTTCTTTGGCAATATATTCCAGGCACTCCTCGACCATCTCCATCATCCAGATGTAGTCTTTGTAGGCTACGTAAATTTCCATAGATGTAAACTCGGGATTGTGGGTACGGTCCATCCCCTCGTTCCGGAACATTTTCCCGATCTCGTACACCCCGTCGAACCCTCCAACGATCAATCGCTTTAAATACAGCTCATTGGCAATGCGCATATACAGGGGCATATCCAGCGTATTGTGATGCGTCTCGAATGGTCGGGCGGCGGCTCCGCCGTGAATGGGTTGCAAAATGGGCGTCTCTACCTCCAGCCAACCGTTCTGATCAAAGAACCGGCGCATGGCAGAAATAATGGCTGCCCGCTTCAGGAAAATGGAACGGTACTGAGGATTAACCGTCAGATCCACGTAACGCATGCGGTGGCGCAATTCCGGATCGGTAAACGCATCGTACACATTCCCTTCTTTATCGCGCTTTACCACGGGCAGGGGCCGCAGCGACTTGCTCAAAAAGGTGAGTTCGCGCACGTGAATGGACACTTCACCGGTTCCCGTGGCAAATACTTCGCCACGAACACCTATATAATCACCAATATCCAGCAGTTTTACCAGCTTCTTGTAACGTTCCTGCTCTTCTTCGGTCTCTCCCAGATCCTTCTTGCCAATATACAGCTGAATGGTGCCGTTGGCATCCTGCAATTTAGCGAAGGGACCCCGTTGCCCCATGAACCGCCCGGCAATGGTCACTTCTTTGCCATCGAATTCACCTAAGGCTGATGACTTTGCTTCCGCAAAAAAATCATCCAAAGACATGGCTTCTTTTTTGAATTGGGGTTCAAAGGAAACGTCCTCTTCAATCGGTAAGCCGGCGGAAAGCTCCTCATTAGCCAGCAATTGAGCAGCGCGACCACGGGATTTGAACATCCCGTCCATGAGTTGCTGAGCCCCCGACTCATCTATCCCCTGAATGGCTTGCAGTTCCTTGCGCAACTGTTTCTTGAACAGGTGAGTGGTCATCTCGTCCGATCTGAATGAACTATCGAAGGGTTTTGCCGGAAAGGGATCAAAGCCCAATTCCCGGATTTTCTCCAGATTCTCCCTGCGAATGATTTCCTGTTCTGATAAAGCCATAATTATTGGTTCTGTTTTGTTTGAATAGGTGTGTATGGACAACAAAGGTTCCAATGGCGCTGCAAAAATACAGTTTTCCCCTTTTTTCACCTAGTACCGGTTCCAATCCCGTACTGGTTTACGAAACTCTTGGGGACGAGAATCATCGACGTCTACCCTTTTGCGAAAGCGGTGTAAGATGTTCATATGGTGGCAAACAACTTTGATCACTTTCTGTTCTTCTTACTGTTCATTTCGACTACCAGCCATCTATGCTACGGATCGCGTACTCGCCTATCTACAAATACCAGCTGCCTCAGGGGCATCGCTTCCCCATGATCAAATACGAATTGGTCCCGGAACAGCTGCTCTACGAAGGCACCATTACCGACAGTCATTTTTTCCACCCCGATCCACTCGACGAAGAAACGCTTCTGCTTACCCACTCCCCCGAATACTGGCACCGGTTGAAACATCAGGAATGGACGCGCAAAGAGGAACGGGCTGTCGGCTTCCCCATGTCCCCTCAACTCATTCGCCGGGGCCTGCACATTGCCAACGGCACGCTGGAATGTGCCCGCTTTGCCCAAAAATATGGTGTGGCCCTGAATGTTGCCGGAGGCACGCACCACGCCTACCGTTCCCACGGGGAAGGATTCTGTGTCTTCAATGATATTGCCATTGCAGCTAATGCCCTGCTACAGGAAGGCGGGGTTCGGCAAATACTGGTCATTGATCTCGATGTACACCAGGGGAATGGCACGGCGCATTTATTTCGAAATGAACCGCGTGTTTTCACCTTCAGTATGCACGGCGCCAAAAATTATCCGGCCCGAAAAGAAGTTTCGGACCTGGATATCGGCCTGCCCGATCATACCGGCGACGCCCCCTACCTGCGTATACTGCGCGAAGTCCTGCCCCGGCTCTTCGACAGGGTCCAGCCCGATCTGGTGTTTTTCTTATCGGGGGTAGATGTGCTGGCCACCGACAAATTGGGCCGACTATCACTTAGTATCCAAGGTTGCAGGGAACGGGATCGGCTGGTATTATCAACCTGTCGGCGCCATCAGGTCCCGGTGGCGGTCAGTATGGGCGGAGGGTATTCCGAGCGCATTGCTCACATCATCGACGGGCATGCCAATACGTTTCGGGTCGCTCAGGAATTGTTTTTCTAGCGTGAGGTTGACAGACTGAGATGTGACTAAACGACTGAATGTCGCAACCTCACGCTGTAATTATACCGCTTCCGAAAAGGTTTGGGCTTTGCCAAACCTTTTCACGCGAGTATATACTCGACTCGAAGTGGTTTGGAGTCCCAAACCACTTCGTTGTCGGTATAGTAGAGGGTATCAGGTAGTAGGACTTGCTTAAACCCTAATACCTATTACCAATTACCCTGTACCGGGAGGTTGGACGTTGAAAATGGTCACTTGAAAAGATAGTTTATGCCCAACCTCCCGGCTAAGAAGCGGTATAATGGAAAGGGATGAGACAGGGACAAAAAAAAGTCGCACCATTTATAGTGCGACTTTCAATTATAATCCCATGAACATATCCAAAATTAATCTTTCAAAAGGGGCGATGATAACGATGTATCGTCGCAAAGTTTTAACCTAAAACAAATCTCTCGGTCACAGCAGGTTACCTAAGCCTGAAGGACCAAAGGAAATATCTTTATCAGGGATTAGAAAAGTTTGATGCGTCCCGGCTGAGCCGGGACGATCAACCACAATAATTATAATCCCATGAACATATTCTCAATTAGTTGTGGTGCTTCTTTTAGCACTTTCTGCGGGCCTTATTTCCCGCTCACATTACAAATATGCAACCATCACCCTCCTTAAACAAAGACAAAAAACGCTAATTGTGAAAAAAAATATTCGCCCTCTGGTAAGGCTACACCCATGACACACCCTTAAAAGATTGTCAAAGGCTGCTTTTTTAAAGCTCCCCGATCACTCACATTGTGAAAAACACAAACCATAATTCCGCCCGAATACACAAAAAAAATCCACCCGGATCTGACACCGGGTGGATTTTGCAGGGCGACAAAACAGCCTTTTATAGCCCCTTTTTTATTCTTCTTCCGACGCAGCGGATGATTTTTGGCCAGTCTGTTCTGACCATTCCTCGGCAAATTTATCGCCAATAACTACGGCTACTGCCTTCACCGTATCAACCACATCCTCAAAAGCCTCACCCAGGGTCGCACTGACCGCTTTTACTACGCCATCTTCTTTTCGCTCCTTCTTGTCACCGGTCTTTTCGGCGGGATCCTTGAGCTTTTCGGCTGCCTTCTGCAGTTTGTCAGATTCCTTTTCAAGCTCCCTGGACTGCTTCTCGATCTTCTTGGCAATCTCTTCTTTGGCTTTCTCCTTAGCTTCAGCTTCCGCCCTGCGCCGTTCCTCCTTGGTCTTTTCCTTTTCGAGCCGGGATTCCAATTCGGATCGCGTTTTGACCATATCGGCAAACTTCTCCTTTTTAGAATCGATACGATCCTGGATCATCTTGATCTTAGCTTCCCTGATCTGGGCTTCCAGCTGGCCATCGGTCCTTTCGATCTTCCGCTTCTGGAAACTCAGCTCATCTTCGTCGCGTTTGATCGATCGCTCCATCTTTTTGATGGCCTCCAAAAGGCCATTATACCGGCGCTGCAGCCGCTCAAAGGGGGAGCGATCTTTATTGGCATCGGGACCAAATCGTTTTTCTTTTACTTTTTTGAAGGCTCCATCTAAGCGCTTCCACACCTTGGAACGATCTTCCCGGGTAAACTTGGTATCGCGAAAACGACGCTGTAGCTTTTTGAGCTCATCAAAAATGGGTTGCAGGCGCAAACCTTTGGAAATACGCTCCTCAATATCGGCCAGTTTCTCG
This sequence comes from uncultured Saprospiraceae bacterium, assembly GCA_964342305.1. Classification (GTDB taxonomy): domain Bacteria; phylum Bacteroidota; class Bacteroidia; order Chitinophagales; family Saprospiraceae; genus DT-110. The sequence continues at coordinate 20,765 of CAYFGK010000038.1, forward strand.
TGAAATTCCTTCTGGTTTTCGGCCGAGCGCTTTTTGAATTCCGCGTCGAGCTTGGAGCGCAATTCCTTCATTTGTGAAAAAAGGGCGTTCGTTTGGTCTCGCAACTTATCGGCATGATCACGGAATAAATTCTTGTCGCGGACCTGAGTCTGCACCTTCCCCCAAAAGGTCTTAAGCTCCTCCCATGTCCCGCTGTCGAAGTCCGATAATTTGGACACCTTATCCCGAAGCTCTCCCAACTCCGACTCATAGGCCCGGTTGAGTTTGGCCGACAACACGATGAACTGCCATTCGGTTTGCGCACGCTGAACAACATCTTCCCGCTCCACTTTGTAGCCTTCCGGCAAAAGAGGTTTGGAAACGCTGAGTTCCTGTTCTGTTTTCTGATAAGGTTCTGGAAAGGTTACCTCTTTATCGTTACGCCATTCATTCATCAATGTCTGGCTAAAGTCTTCAGTGGCAACAGGCTCCTGGAAGGTGTACATTATCACCTTGCTGTCATCAGCTTGCAGGTCGAGGGCAATGAGGGTACGCTCTTCCTTTTCATTGAACCCCCATAAAACCAGCTTCGTCTTCATGCGTCCGGATTTCGTGATCAATTATCGAGTCGTGGCTAACCACATAACCCGGAAACAGCCATGAAGGAGTGAACTGCGCAGGGGTTGGCGGTTGCATCAATAGTATACAGGTAACCTTGTAAAGCTAACGACTGTATTCTGTAAATCAAAATACCGGTATAAACAAGGCCCGTAGGGGCCTGTTCCTGTTCGAAACCGGTTGTTGCCAGCTGATTAAGCGTACTGACCGGCTGCCGGAATTAGTTTTTCCTGCAGCATATATTCGGCGATCTGAACTGCATTGGTTGCCGCCCCCTTGCGGAGGTTGTCGGCCACTACCCATAAGTTCAGACCATTTTCAATGGATTCGTCACGCCGTAAGCGTCCCACGAAAACCTCATCGCGATTTTTGGCAAAAAGCGGCATGGGATAGGCATTATCCGCTGGTGTATCCAGCACTTCCACTCCCGGAGTTCCCGCCAGCAGCGCACGCACCTCCGCCATATCAAATGGCTTATTAAATTCGACGTTGACCGACTCGGAATGCCCCCCATCGACGGGTACGCGAACGGCCGTAGCCGTTACTCCGATCTTCGGTGTCTCCAGGATCTTTCGCGTCTCGTGGACCAGCTTCATCTCCTCTTTGGTATAAGCGTTTTCGAGGAATACATCACAGTGCGGCAGGCAGTTCTCGAAAATAGGATGCGGATAAGCACGCTCCGACTGCTCGGGCGCATAGCCTTTCGATTCCAGATTGTACTGCTTAACAGCTTTCACTCCGGTACCGGTAAAGGACTGATAGGTACTGACCACGATGCGGCGAATATCGTACGCCCGGTGCAGAGGGGCCAGCGCCATTACCATTTGGATGGTTGAGCAATTAGGGTTGGCAATGATCTTATCGTCGCGGGTCAGCGTATGCGCATTGACTTCCGGAACCACCAGTTTCTTATCGGGGTCCATCCGCCAGGCCGAGGAATTATCGATAACGACCGTTCCCACTGCGGCAAATTTAGGTGCAAACTCCAGGGAAGTACCTCCTCCGGCAGAAAACAACGCAACGTCGGGCTGCCTGGCAATGGCTTCCTCCATCGATATGACCGTGTAGTTGGCACCACGAAATTCAATCTCCTTACCCACCGACCGGGCGGAGGCCACTGGAAGAAATTCGGAAATGCGAAGATCGCGTTCCTCTAACACCTTACACATCACCTGACCTACCAGGCCGGTGACTCCTACAACAGCTAATTTCATGAGCGAGTAATTTTAGCTTATAATCCCCTATATTTGAATCAAGGCAGGGGCTTCACTAATACCGATCCTGCTTAGAGTGTATCGGGACTACGCTCCAAAAGCGAAGTCCCGATACACTCTTTACCGGCAAAAACCCCATCGGTGGCCCAGCATTTGCTGGCGTTCCACTATTCATCGACGGGGGTGCAAATATACAAGCTATCCATACACCACGCCATCGACCCTGGATGAAAAAGGTCCTTTTTTACATTTTCTTAATTAGCTGTCCGTACACCGCCGTCGGACAATTTCCCCTGACCTTCGAACAGGGCCCGCCACCCTACGGATCCGGGTGGCAGGGAGATACGTCCCTGTTTTGGGTATCCGGAGGTCTCCTCCAGTTGAAAAATGATAACGCGGAATCGAGGAATGATCACTACCTGAGCCTGCTTGCCCCCACGACCAGCGATTCCGTTACCACCTACGAACTGAGTGTAGCCCTATCCTTCAGCCCTTCCGGATCCAATTTTGCCGAATGGTTCCTGCGTGTCGATCAACCTGACCTTACCGCGCCCCTTAACGGATATGTAGTGCGTATTGGAGGTATTGCGGGTAACCAGGACGCCCTGGAACTCTATCGCCAGGATGGCTCAGAACGCACCCTGTTGATAAGGGGGACACTGGGTGCTGTGGCCGACGATCCGGTCCGGGTGGCCATCCGGGTTACACAACAACCAGATGGTACCTGGCAACTTTTTGCTGACTACAACGCTTCGGGTATCTTCCAACTGGAGGGGAGTGCCAACGACAACACCTACCCCACCGGCAACTATACGGGCATCCGTTGCTTATACACGGCCACCCGCAATGAAGCCTTTGCCTTTGACGATTGGCTGGTCAGCCCTCTACTCGTTGACCGCACACCTCCTTCCCTGGTGTCGGTAAGTGCGGCGGATGCCCAAACATTACTACTGGTTTTTGACGAGCCCATCCAACAGGGTGGTGACGCCGGTCAAGCCAGCTATTCGGTATCTCCCGCTATTCCTATTAACAGTATTTCCTACCCCGCCCCTGACAGGGTACTGCTTGAGCTTTCTGCATCCCTCCAAAACAACACCAACTACAAAGTGACTGCTGACCAGGTCGCAGACCTGTCGGGCAATATCGCCGAAAAAAACAGCCAGTCCTTCAGATATCTGGTCGGGACTGCACCAAATGAGGGCGAGTTGTTGCTTTCCGAGTTTTTTGCAAATCCCTCCACCGATCTCGCCGGGTTGCCCGCAGTGGAATACGTCGAACTCTTCAACCCGAGCTCTTCCTTCCTTGCGCTGGACTCGGTAGCCATACGCAGCGGAGGTTCGCCGGCTAATCTTCCGGCCTATATTCTATCACCCGGAGAACGGGTTGTCCTCGTAGAGCAAGGTGAGGCAGCCGGGTTCCCTGAAAACCTGCCCGTTCTGGAGGTCGATGGTCTTCCCGGCCTCTCCAACGGCGGTGACGAAATTACTCTTACCACACCCAGCGGCGATGTACTCGAGCAATTGAGGTACCATCCTGCCTGGTACAATACGGAAAGAGCCGAAGCAGGACTTGCCAGTCTGGAACGAATCCGTTTTGATTTACCGGCCAATTGTCCGGGAAACTGGTCGGGCAGCACAGCAGCTTCCGGTGGCACCCCCGGCCTGGAGAATGCGGTGACGGGCACGCCACTGGAATCAACCCCACCTGCAATACGCACCGTCCAACCATTGGGTGAATTCGACATTGAGGTACGTTTCACAGAAGTGGTGGATGACCATTTTGCCCTCGATCCGGGCAACTATGTCTTCACCCCTGAACGCGCTGTATCAGCCGTAATACGTACCGACCAGGGTTATCTCCTGCTTCTCGATGAGGCTCTGGAGAAGGGGCTGGTTTATACGCTGCAAATCCTGGAAATGGAAGATTGCCTGGGCAATGCCATTTCCCAGCCACTTCGACAGGAAATTGGCGTACCGGAAATCCCGGAACCCGGTGATATCCTGATAAATGAGATCTTGTTTTTTCCGCAGGTCGGCGGTTCGGATTTTGTGGAATTAATTAATGCTTCCGCAAAAATCGTAGCGCTGGACGGACTAGCCCTGCGGAATTCAGCCAAAGGGACGGGTAATAACCAAACGGTCCTCTCCGCCGGTGGTCTTCTTTTCCCCGGTGGCTACGTGGCCCTCAGTGAAGACCCCGATGATATTAACCAGAGGTATCCCCTCCCCGATTCCGTCGGTATACTCGAAAATGACCTGCCAACCTTTGATTCGGACCAGGGCAATGTCACTCTCCTGTCGGGAACCACGGTCATCGACGCCTTCGACTACCGGGAAGACCAGCACAGTGCTTTATTAGAAAATCCCCGCGGGGTTTCATTAGAACGCCTCTCCATTGCGTTACCGACCCAACAGGATGGTAACTGGCATTCTGCGGCCGGGCAAGCGGGATTTGCCACCCCCGGGTACGCGAACAGCCAGGTAACGGAAGTCGCAACCGGAAATGGTTCAGTATTTCAAATTCCGGAACGAACTTTCTCACCCAACGGAGATGGTTTTGCGGATGTATTGCGCCTAGAATACCAAACGCAACGCGCCGGCTACCTGGCCAATATCCGGATCTTTACTGCCGAAGGAGTTCCCGTTCGGCAATTAGCCCGCAACGAATTATTAGGTACCCAGGGGCGCATCCTCTGGGATGGCTCGCTCGATGGCGGTGAACCCGCCCGCACCGGCCTCTACCTTGTCTGGATCGAGTTATTTTTGCCGGAAGGCGAAAGAGAGATACTTAAAGAATACTGTGTCCTTGCCCGGGGACTCGACTAAAGGAAAACTATGTTGAAAAAACGTCTTGCCAGTTTTGGTTTTGCCTTCAAGGGACTGAAAACGCTGGTACGAACACAGCCCAATGCCCGAATTCACCTCCTGGCAACGGTAGTAGTGGTACTGGCCGGATGGTACTTTCCGCTCCGTACGCACGAATGGCTCTGGCTCATCGGGGCCATGGCCGGTGTATGGGTCACCGAAGCCCTTAATACGGCCCTGGAATTTTTGACTGATCTGGTCTCGCCCGATTATCACCCGCTGGCTGGTCATGCTAAAGATGTTGCCGCGGCGGCTGTACTGCTGGCAGCCCTCGCAGCCGTGCTTATCGGACTGCTGATTTTTTTACCCCATTTGTCAGCCATTTGATAAACGCATTGGCTTCTGTTAAATGCCTCCCGAAGCCTTACCACGAACTCCCAAAAGATTCTATCTTTGGAGGCTCTAAAAACCCCGCGCTGCAAACAAATCATTCCATGAATCATATGACCTGCCTCGCCTTTGGCGATCTAAATATTTACCAGCTTTATCAATTGATGCGACTCCGACAAGAGGTTTTTGTGGTGGAGCAAGATTGTGTTTACCTCGATGCCGACGGATTTGACACCAAAGGATGGCATGTCCTGGGCTACGACGACGACAACCAATTGATTGCCTACGCCCGCATCCTGCCCAAAGGCACCTCCTACGATGATTTCGTTTCTCTGGGCCGGGTGGTGACGGCGCAACATGCACGTCGCAATGGGTACGCACGAACCCTCATGCTGAAGACACTGGAATACGTCGACGAACTATTCGGTACCCAGCCCATAAAGATATCGGCACAATCCTACCTCATACCATTTTACGAATCCCTCGGGTTTCAAAAAACAGGTGCGGAATACCTGGAGGATGGCATTCCGCACACGGCGATGGTTCATTCGGCACCGTAGTTTAGCCGTGCATGACGAATCCACGGTGCATGGTGATTTTAAGCCAAGATCGTATCCCGGGTAGCGTCCAGGATTGATCGCACTTGCTTTGCGTCAGGCGCCTGGGCGTATACCCGTAGTACCGGTTCCGTACCCGAAGGGCGGATCATTACCCATTTGTCATCGGCCAACCAGAACTTGGTGCCATCCACCCGTTCGACCTTCTGTACCTGATAATCACCAAAGGCTTCGTACGGATTATCCTGGCAGGTTTTTACCACCTTCATTTTCTGCTCATTGGTGATGTGCAGATCGTCCCGGTCGCTATTGAATGGCCCGACAATATTGTACACATCCTGAATGAGTTCGCGAATAGACTTACCCGTTTTGGCCATGAACTCCATGATCATCAACCCGATCCAGATACCATCGCGCTCGGGAATGTGGCCCTTCACGGCTAATCCGCCCGATTCTTCGCCACCGACCACTACATCCTCTTCGGTCATTATCTCGGCGATGTATTTAAATCCGATCTTGGTGACTTCGTAGTCCAGCCCGTAGTGCTCGGCCAGTTTGACCATTTTATCTGTCACCGAAAACGTAACAACCACCTTGCCCGATTGCTTTTTATACTCATGCATATAAAGAAGTAACAGCAGCAGAATGTGATGTGAATCAACAAACTCCCCTTCCTCGTCGTACAATCCGATGCGATCGGCATCCCCGTCATTCGCCAGGCCCAGGGTAATTGAGGGGTCCTTCTTGATCAGTTCGGATAATTCGCCCAGGTTCCGGTGAATAGGCTCCGGAGCCTGCCCCAGAAAGGAAGGGTTGAATTCGCAATGCAGGAAGTGTGCTTTGGGGAATAATTTCATAACGGCGTTCTGGCCTGCCCCGTACATGGCATCGTAGGCCAGTTGGATCTTGCTGTCGCGAATGGCATCCAGATCAAAATTGGCCTCTACGTGGTCCAGGTACATGTTCTCCAGATCAATCATTTCCAGTAATCCTTTCGCTTCGAGATCCTCCAGGGAGGGCATCTCACGCAGGGTACATGCGTCCGGGATCAGATCTTCAACTTCAGCAATGTGCTTGGGGATCATGGGGCCACCAAACTTAGATTTGAGCTTATATCCGTTATAGGATGGTGGGTTGTGGCTGGCGGTTATGACGACCCCAAGGTCTGACTTGGTCTTCGCAACGCCCAGGGAGACCATGGGGGTGCTGGCAAAATGTGGGTCCATCAGCACCTTGATGCCGAACCCTCCCAGTACCTGAGCGGTCACTTCCGTAAACATCTTCCCCCCGAAGCGGCAATCATAACCGATTACGACCTGTTTTCCATTCGTTTTTTGCAGCCATTTGGCAGTGGCCTCCGCCACGCGCTTCACATTGTCAACAGTATAATCCTTAGCGATGATGGCTCTCCAGCCGTCGGTTCCGAATTTGATGTTTGTCATATTCTATTATTTTGTGCAAACGGGTTAACAGGGTAATAGTGTGCTACGGTCCCTGCCCCTAAAATAAAAAGAGCTATTGCGGATTTAGGGATTTATCTGCAAAATTTACATACTTGTTTGATCTTCCTCTCCTAAGTCAGTTTAAGCCAACCTAATTTTCAACTGCGAAAGACCGGAAATATCTGCCTATGCTCAAAGATTCCTATCGCCATAAGGGATTACGCCGCCAATTAATTGAGTCGCTCCGGGACAAAGGAATCCGTGACGAACGGGTACTGCGTGCGATGAGTGACCTTCCCAGGCATTTCTTTCTGGAAAAAGCCTTCGAAGAAAAGGCCTACGATGACATCCCTTTTCCGATCGGCAATGAGCAAACCATCTCCCAGCCGTATACGGTAGCCTACATGACGGAGTTGCTCGGGGTGGAGAAAAGACAAAAGGTATTGGAAATCGGTACCGGATCGGGCTATCAGGCAGCCATTCTCAGTATGCTGGGAGCCCGGGTATATACCATCGAACGCCATCAGGAGCTTTACGAGCGCACCACTAAATTACTGGACTCCCTGGGGTTCGGCCATATCCGAACGTACTGGCGCGATGGATATAAAGGGCTTCCGGAATTTGCACCCTTCGACCGAATCATAGTTACGGCAGGAGCTCCGGAAATCCCTGCCGCCCTGCTCGACCAACTGGCGATCGGCGGCATTCTGGTCATCCCCGTCGGAAGGAACCAGCAAAAAATGCACCGCCTGACTAAAAAAGCAGACGGTACATTTCTCGACGAGGCACTGGGTCCTTTCCGGTTTGTTCCCTTTTTGAGCGGCAAATCGACTTCGGCTGATACTGATGATACCTAAGCCATCAGGGCGTACTCACCTTACGGCCGGCGGCCGTCCGGGAATCAATTATGGTGCGGTCAATTTTCTTGAGATCCACTAACAGGGAAGCGTAAGCGCTGCGGGAGGATACCCGGTACAGCTTACCGTCGTAGGTCACTTGTCCCCAGTCGCGTTCCCAGTCTTTGGCCAGCAGCACAAAACGGTTGCCGGCTTTGGGATTCGGACCAAACATCAGGAAACGCTCATCCGATCCATCTTCAAAAGAGATGGCCAGCCGGTTGGTAGCCGGGCTTTTGACAAAAATGCCGGGTGTGCCTTTCGGCAAAATGACTTCCTCCACCTTACGGCCGTCGATCACTTTGATCTCACCCCGCTGAATTTCCGAGGTATTCCCGGTAAATACCCGACGGAGGACGATATCGTCCGACAACCAAAACTGGATACGGGATAATTCCGATTCTGTCCATCCCGCTTTGCGGTATAAGTCTTCGGTAAAAGGAGTGAATGAGGAAGCACAAGAAGAAAGGCACGCCCACAGGGCGATAAAGTAGAATATTCGCGTCATCTTTTTTTGGGGAAAATACCGAAAAACGGCATCGACAGCCAGGCCCTTAAAACTACCTTAACGGGCTTTAGGAAAGTTTAACGGTTCCTTCGAGCCTGGAAAAAGGATGTTAACAATTCCTGACATTCATCTTCCAGGATTCCGTACTCCAGAGTTGTCTTCGGATGGAGTATCTCCTTCCCATAGCGCAGGAATCCGCGTTTATCATCGGCGGCCCCGAAGACTACACGGCCGATTTGTGACCAAGCCAGGGCGCCGGCACACATCACGCAGGGCTCCAGTGTAACAAATAAGGTGCAATCGGTCAGATATTTAGCATCGAGGTAGTTGGCCGCAGCGGTCAGTGCGACCATTTCAGCGTGAGCAGTGACGTCGCGCAATTGCTCCGTGGTGTTATGGCCGCGGGCAATAATCTGTTGGTCGCTGACAATAACTGCCCCGACCGGCACTTCGCCGAGCTCAAAAGCACGCCTGGCCTCTGCCAAAGCCTGGTTCATAAAGTAATCATCGCTGAGAATACTCAACATGTTTCCGGATTATGCCTGCTAGATACAAGATTCCTCAGATTAAGGCAAGCCCGACCGGCCGGGGGAAGTTTTCGAGGTATCCGCTTTTCTTTTTGTCCTATTATTCCATACCTTTGCGCATGGAAATATTAAAAACACAAACCGACAAGTTTTTAGGAGAAGCTTTGACCTACGACGACGTCCTGCTCGTCCCGGCTTACTCCGAAGTCTTACCTCGAGAAGTAGATATTTCTACCTACGTCACTCGCAACCTCAAATTGAATACGCCCGTTGTTTCGGCAGCCATGGATACCGTTACGGAAGCCAAGCTGGCTATCGGTATTGCTCGTCAGGGAGGGATCGGTATTATCCATAAAAATATGACCATCGCGGATCAGGCCGAACAGGTCCGGGCCGTTAAGCGGTCGGAAAGTGGCATGATCATCGATCCGGTGACGTTGAAAGTGGATGCTATCGTAGGTGACGCGCTCGACCTGATGAAAAAGTTCAAGATCGGTGGGATCCCCATTGTCGACGAGCGCGAACACCTCATTGGTATTCTGACCAACCGCGACCTGCGTTTTGAGGTGAATCGCAATCGGCCCATTACGGACCTGATGACCAGCACGAATCTGATCACTGCTCCCGTTGGCACCAACCTGGAACAGGCCCGGCTTATGCTCCAGAAGCACAAGATCGAAAAGCTACCCGTAGTGGATGATACCGGAAAACTGGCCGGCCTCATCACCTACAAAGACATCATGAAAGTGAAGAACTACCCGCATTCCTGCAAGGACAATTACGGCCGACTGGTCGTAGGTGCCGCAGTCGGCGTTACCGCGGATATGCTGGAGCGGGTGGAAGCACTGGTTCAGGTGGGTGTCGATGTTATTGCGATCGATACCGCCCACGGTCACTCGCGAGGTGTGTTGGATGCCGTGCGCACTGCCAAAGAGCATTTCCCCGATCTGGATGTCATCGGGGGTAACATTGCGTCGGCTGAGGGTGCCAAGGCCTTAGTCGAAGCTGGTGCTGATGGCATCAAAGTAGGTGTTGGTCCCGGTAGTATTTGTACCACACGTATTGTTGCCGGCGTTGGGGTCCCCCAACTAACGGCCATCCACAATGCCTACCAGGCGATTAAGAATACCGGCGTACCCATTATCGGTGACGGTGGCATCCGCTATACGGGCGACATTGTCAAGGCCTTAGCGGCCGGAGCCAGTACTATTATGGCGGGTGGTCTGTTCGCCGGTGTGGAAGAAGCCCCCGGTGAGACCATTCTGTTTGAAGGAAGGAAGTTTAAGGTGTACCGGGGTATGGGTTCTCTGGAGGCCATGTCGAAAGGCTCTAAGGACCGTTATTTCCAGGATGCCGAAGACGATATCAAGAAACTGGTACCAGAGGGAATCGAAGGACGCGTGCCCTACAAAGGGACCGTTGGTGAGGTCATGGTCCAGTATATTGGTGGTCTGAGGGCCGGAATGGGATACTGTGGTTCCCGAACCGTAGCTGAATTGCGCGAGAAGGCTCAGTTTGTGAAGATTACCAGTGCGGGAGTGCACGAAAGCCACCCCCACAATGTTTCCATTACCAAAGAAGCGCCTAATTATAGTCGCAGGTAACGGATTTTCCAGTACTATGAGTTATTCCGATGAATATACGACTGATTCCGGCAGCCAGCGGTTGCCGGAATCTTTTTTTCTGACTCCCGATGTGGTGGCTGTCGCCAAAAGATTACTGGGTAAGGTGATCGTCACCAATCTCGACGGAGGGCTCAGCAAAGGTCGTATTGTTGAGACCGAAGCCTATCGCGCCCCCGACGACAGGGCCTGCCATGCCTGGAATAACCGGCGAACAAAGCGCACCGAAACCATGTTTGCGCGTGGGGGGACGGCCTACGTGTATCTGTGCTACGGCATCCATCACCTGTTCAACGTGGTAACCGGTCCTGAGGGTACTGCACATGCGGTATTGGTGCGGGGCTTGGAGCCCCTGTACAATGCGGAACTGATGCTCTCCCGGCGGAATATGGACCGGGTAAAGCCACAATTATCAGGCGGCCCGGGCGTTCTGTCTAAAGCTATGGGTATTTCAACCGATCTGGACGGGACCTACATGCCCGATCTTCATAGCCCCCTCTGGCTGGAGGATGACGGATTCAGGGTTTCCACCGAAAATCTGGTTACCGGAACACGGGTAGGTGTAGATTACGCCGGTGAGTGGGCATTTGCCCCCTGGCGCTTCTCGATCCGCAACAACCGGTTCGTAAGCCGGGGGAAGGGAGCGGACCCCGATCGCCAATAAAAAACGATAACTATGCAGAAAACGATCTGGCTATCAATATTATGCATCCTGCTAAATGCCTGGCCCGGCAAAAAGGTTATGGCACAGGAATTCGTTGATCTGAAGTACGAAAACTACGATTACGGACCTTTTGTTGGGGCCGTACGTTTCCACGTGGATGGGCTGCGCACCAGTTTTCCCATCACTGATCTGGCAGGTAGTTCCCGCCTGTTGGTTTCTTTCGACGACCTCGACGGTGAGGTACGCGACTACTATTATACCATCATCCACTGTGACCGGGATTGGCATCCTTCCGAACTGAATCAAATGGAATACCTGGACGGCTATTCTGAGGAACGAATTCTGGATTTTCAATTTTCCGCCAAAACCCTGGAAGATTACACTCGTTATCAGTTTACTATCCCCAACCAATCGATCCGCTGGACCAAGTCGGGCAACTACCTCTTGGTGGTCTACGAAAAAGACAATGATTACTATCCGGTCTTATCGCGCCGGTTTATCGTTGCCGAACGAGTTATTCCAGTCACGCCACGGCTGACGCGGGTTAGCCAGCCCAGCAAAATGCGAACCCACCAGGAATTTGACTTTGTTGCCAATTTTGAGAATTTCCCCCTGCGCAATCCACAGCAAGACATCAAAGCCGTCATTATGCAAAACGGCCGCTGGGATACGGCCATCGACGGGTTGCCACCGCAGTTTGTACTGGGTAATGAATTGCGTTACGATTACCAAAATAAGATCGTATTCCCCGCCATGAAAGAATTCCGGTTTATCGACTTGCGGAATTTGCGATATCCCAGTCAGAATATTGCTCAGGTGGAGCGTATGCCCAACCGCTGGGAAGTCACCCTACTCAAAGACCGGCCACGCGACGGGCAGCCTTATATAGAGTATGAAGACCTGAATGGAGGGTTTATCATCGAAAATCAGGAGCAAAGTAATGAGCTCGCCGCTGATTACGCTCAGGTGTTATTTACCTTCGACGCTGCCGAACCCTTTTACGACAAGGACATCTACCTGATGGGAGCATTCACCAATTGGCAAACAGACGAACGCTATAAAATGGCCTATAATAATGCGGTGAATGGGTATGTATTGAAACTCCCGCTCAAACAGGGTTTTTATAATTATGCCTACGGCCTGATGCCCGCCTCCGACGGGCAGCCCAAAAGCCGTGATAAAGAAGAACCAGAGGAAGAGGTACAACCCGATTTTTCCCTTACCGAAGGCAACTTCTTTGAAACGGAAAACAACTACCTCATCCTGCTTTACTACCATCCATTCGGCGCCCGGTACGACCAGGTGGTAGGCTTTGTTCAATTCAGCACCAATTAGGCTGCCCTCCCCTTTTGGCGAAAGCCGGAAAAAAAATAACCTCCTATTCGCCTGCTTCTCAAAAAAAGATTAAAGAGATGGATGCCTTTCGCTGGAATGGTGTACAACCATTCCCTACTTTTGCGAATCCGTAGCCAGGGAATCTTAAGCACCAAACACAGGTTGCTTTTGATTAGCAGTTAATCCAAGATAAGGGGCCATTGATATAAAAATTTCGGTCGCTCTTCCCCGCTTTTCTACTATTGTATCCGAATCAACCCGGGGGTAGTCGGTTCGAGCATGCATCATACTGACAGTTAATTGTCGTACCTCCTAAAAAATCTTCGACCATGCGTCTATTTGTACTCTTTTTATCGATGATCCTGATCCTGGGTCCGCAGGCAATGAACGCCCAGGACAATTCGCGGATGACTCTCGCACAGTGCATAGATTATGCGCGGCAAAACAGCCTGAGCATCAGGCAAGCCCAGAATGGTGTACGCACCACAGAATTGAGCCTTAAGCAAAACAGATTGAGCCGCCTGCCGAGTGTAAGTGCCAACGTAAGTGCAGGTAACCAGTTTGGTCGTACGATTGACCCCGTTACCAACGACTTTATCACCCAGAGCGTAGGCTTTAATTCCTATAGCGTGAACCTTGGCATGACGGTTTTTGCGGGTAACCGGATCAATAACTCCATCCGCCAGGCCGATCTCGATCTGCAGGCCGCTAAATTGGACGCAGAGTTTCAATCTGACAACCTGGCCCTGCAGGTGGCCAATGCCTACCTGACTATTCTGCTGGCCCAGGAACAATTAGAGCTGACGCAGCAACAATTGCAATTATCACAACAACAGTTGGATCAAACCGATAAACTGATCCAGGCAGGGTCGTTGCCCGAAAACGACCGGCTGGATTTCCTGTCACAAATTGCGCTGGATGAGCAGAGTATAGTGGATGCCGAGAACCAGGTGGCTATCGCCTACCTAAACCTAAAGCAGCTGATGGAATACGATCCGGCCGAACCCCTCGAGATAGTAATTCCCGAGATCGTGCTCCCTGCGGATGCCAATCCCGACACCTACCGGTTTAGTGATATTTACGTAAGCGCTCTGGGAGCGCAGGCCAATATTAAGGCTGCTGACAAGCGAATTGAAAGCGCTGAGGTCGGCGTAGATCTGGCTAAAGCCGGGTTTATGCCCACTTTGCGGATATCCGGTGGGTTGAATACCAATTACTCTTCACGGGCCCAGCAGTTCACCTTTGTGGACGGCACGGAAAGTCAGACTATCATCATTAACGGTCAGGAGGTTACGCTGGAAGTTCCCACCACGACTCCGGTGGGACAGGATTATCCATATTTCGATCAGGTGCAGGATAACTTTGGTCAGAGTATTGGCGCTAACCTGTCGATTCCCATCTACAGTAATCACCAAAATAAAATCAATGTAGAGCGGGCGCGACTAAATGCCATCGGGCAGGAATTGCAGGGATTGCAGGCTCGCCAGACATTGAAAAACAACGTACAACAGGCAATTGCCGATGCGCGTGCCGCGCAGCGTTCATTACGGGCCGCACAAGCTGCGGTATCGGCTGCCGAGATCGCCTTTGACAATGCGGAGAAACGGTTTGACCTGGGAGCCATCAACTCATTGGAATACTCTACCGCACGCAACAATCTGGACCGGGCCCGCATCCAACTTATCCGGGCCCGCTACAGCTATTTGTTCAATATCAAGCAAGTTGAATTTTACCAGGGCAAACGCATTGACCTGGAATAACATACACAAACCGGGAACCGGGCGAATGATCCGGTGACGGCCCTACTTTACACTCATTTTTTTGCCGGAAGGCCTCGCTTAACAATTGTAGTAAAATGGCAAAACGAAAACGTAATAACACTCTGATTATCGTGCTGATCGCTGCGATCGTACTGCTAGTCGTTGCTCTCGCAATCAAGCAACAAAACAGCTCGAAAGGTGAACGGGTAACCACCGAGGTAGTGGAAGCACGCACCATTAAAGAAATGGTCGCTGCCAGCGGTAAGATCTTCCCGCAGACCGAAGTAAAGATCAGTTCCGATGTCTCCGGTGAGGTCGTGAAGCTCTACGTGGAGGAGGGTGACTCCGTCACATCCGGCCAACTGCTCGCCAATGTCGATCCCGAAGCCATCGAATCACAGGTAGAACGCGGCCGTGCCTCCGTCAATACATCCAAGGCCCAACTGGCTAATTCGCGGTCCCAGGTTAAAAACCTGATGGCCCAGCGGGAACAAATCGAAGCGCAGCTGGAAAATGCCAAAGAGATTTACGAGCGCAACCAGCAGCTTTTCAATCAGGGAGTTATTTCCGAAGCTGATTTCCAGCAATCCGAATCAAATTACAAAGGCCTCCAGGCAAATCTACGTTCCTCCACGGCCAGTATTCAGGCAGCTGAAGAAAATGTCAAGGCCGCCGAGTTTTCGGTAAAAAGCGCCGAAGCAACCCTCGATGAGTTGCGTACCAGCCTGCGACGCACCTCGATCTACGCGCCCATGAACGGGATCGTCTCTATGTTGAGCGTAGAAGAAGGCGAACGCGTGGTCGGTACCATTCAGATGACAGGTACCGAAATGATGCGTATTGCCAACCTCGATGCCATGGAGGTGCGCGTCGACGTGAGTGAGAATGATATTCCCCGCGTTTCGATCGGCGATGAGGTAGAAATCGAGGTCGACGCCTACGTAGATCGCACCTTCAAAGGTACGGTGACGCAAATTGCCAATTCGGCCTCGAATTCGGCAACGGCTGCTCTGACCAGCGATCAGGTTACCAACTTTGAAGTTCGTATCAACATCTCTCCGGAATCTTACCAGGACCTGATCACACCGACCAAGCCATTCCCCTTCCGTCCCGGGATGTCGGCCTCGGTTGAAATTAATACGTCCGTTAAAGAAGGGGTGGCAGCCATTCCGATCCAATCCGTAACTACCCGTGAGAAAAAAGCGGTGTACCCCAATGAGAAAGACCTCGACGAACCCGACCTGCCCATCGAGGTCGTCTTCAAACTGGTGAACGATACACTGGCACTGGTTCCGGTAACGACTGGCATCCAGGATGACTCCTACATTGAGATCACCAAAGGCCTCAGCGTCGGCGACGAAGTAGTAACCGGCCCCTATTCGGCTATTTCCAGAAAACTGGAGCGTGGTGACGAAGTAGAAAAAGTGAAGGAATCGGAGTTGTACTCAAGTAACTGAAGCCAGGTATGAGGTATGAGGTTTGAGGTTAGGGGTTTGAGGTTAGGTCAGAGGTTACCATATACCTCAAACCTCATACCTGAAAAGCCCCGTCTGATCAATGTTCAGACGGGGCTTTTTTGTTTGGGTAAACCGATAGCTGTCAGGATTCGTACATTAACGGGAGATTGGGCACAAACTTATCCGTACAATGATAATATTCAAAGCCCAACCTCCCGGTATAGAGTAGTAGGTTTAGGGTATATGGATTCAGGCAATTCTTACTACTTAATACCCAATACAACGTGAGGAGCTATGTTTAGCCCCAAACTCACGCTATACTAGAGATATCGACATTGAAACGAATATCATGGAAAAGGAACGGGCACTGATAACCTTTATTAAGAACCCGGTTAAGGGTACAGTTAAAACCCGCTTAGCTGCCGATGTTGGCGACGACAAAGCATTGCTTATTTACCTGGAACTCATGCGGCACACTCGAGAGGTTGCCCTGAACATCGATGCTCACCGGTTACTATTTTACGGATCGAGCGTTGCCGAAGATGACGCCTGGAATAATGAGCAGTTTGAAAAACACGTACAACCCTCTGGTGATCTCGGGCAACGCATGGAGACCGCTTTTCACGAGGCTCTGAACAAAGCTGGTGCTGCCATAATCATCGGCAGTGATTGCGCAACTCTGACCCCGGAAATTGTGAATGAGGCATTCGAAAAGCTGGAAGAATACGACGTAGTGTTGGGGCCGGCGATGGATGGAGGCTACTACCTCCTGGGCATGAAAAAGGTGCATGAATTCCTGTTCCGGAATATGATCTGGAGTACGGATCAGGTTTTCACAGAGACGACCCGGCGGATTGAAAAAGCCGACCTGCGGTACGCCACGGTCGCGACCTTATCGGATATTGACTATGCGGAAGACTGGGAAAAGTACGGCTGGCCACTCTGAATAGCAGCGGGTAGTCAGGCCTTGTTTTGTTTTACCTTTTTCAGGAAAATGCGTCCCCGGTCACGCCCATCAAAGAATGGAGTCGGGATAATTTCCTGCCAGTATCCGTTGAGGGTAGTTTCCCAAATACTCGGCCGATACAGAAGCTGGTATTTCCGGGTATAGCGGGGTTTGACCCCGGTGCCTTCGAGGGGAATAAACTCGACGTCAGCCATATAGATCGACTGATCCTGGTAGAGAATGCCCCGGATTTCCATCTCAATGACTTTCCCTTTTTCCAGGTGTACGTAGGACTTCCCCTTCAATCGCTTACCTTCCTTGGTGAGGAAAAGCTCGAAGGTGTAGCTGTTCTCGGAGTCCAAACCGCCATCAGTAATGGTACCTTTCCACAATCCTTCGAGTTTATCCTGGGCTTGCACCCCGGACACACCGATCACAAATAAACACAGGAAGAGTCCTAACCGAAGCATAGTCTATCGTTTATGGAGCTAGTTAATTGGGCATTTAAAAAAACAGAATTTACACCCGAATTCATAATGTCCGGCCAAAAGCCTTTGTAATTCAGGCTACAATGTGGCTATTCGGCAGCTTTTGCTTCAATATAAGCCCTCAAATCCTCCAATTGTTGATCGGTCATCTTCTGTTCGGTGTAATTCGGCATATAGGTGCGCTTCCCGGGCATGGGACTGGTGCCATATCGGGCCACCTGGTACAGGGAGTAGCGGGTGTAACGGTCCATGTGTTTTTTTAAATACTGGAAGGTATTCTTCGAATCATCCAGTCGAAAAAAAGCATAGCGTGCATTTTCGTGACAATACAGACAAGAGGACTCGTAGATCATGCTGCCCCGGTCGGGACGTCCTACAATATCTTCGTAGCCCTCGGTACGGTTGGCGGGTGGCTTCAGAAAGGTGGCCGGCGAGTAATCCAGATAATAGGATTGTATTAGTTTCCTGGCGGCAGTCTTGTTTCCTTTCCCGTCCAGGGCATCCTCGATTGACATTTTGTCTTCATCCGTAAGGCGGAGATCGCCTATTTTCAAATCAATGGTCCACAAGTAGGCTACGATGGATTCCAATTCCCAGTCCTCCAGAGCACGACCCTGGGCACATTCCGTAGCGCACAGCTGGATGGCTTCCCGGAGGTTATCCCGTGCAGCAAAGACCAGCTCTCCGTATTTCTGCTGGTAATCTCCATTGTAAAAATGACGGCGGTTAATAGCACCGTAGAGAGTAGTACCCTGAAGGAAAGGCACTCCCTGCTGAACGACGTAATCGAGTCTTGCTTCGGGATCAGCGACCCGCAGATCGGGATCCTCCCGCACGGTATTGTGGCAACTGGTACAGACAAAGTTGGCACTTTGCTTAGAGGCCCGTTTCCCATTCGGCCCTTCGGCAAAACCGGTATGTACGAGGGAAGCCCCCCGGGCAACGGATACGCCCGGTATGGTCGTATCGGGCCGAAAAGGATGATCCTCAGCGCCCAATTGTGACAAGACTTCGGCAAGGGAGGCATCCTCGGTTAAGGTCACCCCGGCGGGATCCATTGGTTTTTCCGTAAACCACCACCCAAAGAGGCCCAGAATGATAAGGAGATAGAGGAATTTCATAGGTTTCTACAGATTGAAGGGTCGGGAAATAGTAAAGCCAAAGCGGAATTCGCCGTCCAGCCAGTTAGAGGTAGTATAAGGAATGTAACCCGTTTCCATAATCTGTGTCGCATTGGTCAGATTTATCTGAAAAACGTGACCTCCGGTTTCAATCTCCACCCCTACTCCGATGGCCGGATAAAAACCGTTGTCGGCCGTTCGCATATTCGAAACGGGAACCGCTGCATCCAAAACAATACCAAATACCCGGGAGATTTGTATCCTGGTAGCTAGTCCTGCACTGAAAATGCCGTTTTCGTCTTCAAAAGGCACTACGTTGCGATAGGTATAACCCAGGCTGGCCTGGAGGGAAAAATTATCCGAAAATTTCCGCGCTGCAATGGCCTGGCCATGGTAGGCAAGGCGGTGTGCAAACTCTGCAAAGTTTTGGATCAGGTCTTCGTTATCCACCGCTTCGGCTGTTGAAAGCGATGCAACCCCCAGAACGGCCAGGCTGACCGGCCGGCTGTCATCGGTACTTTGCCGCAGCAGACGCACCTTTGCAACTCCGTTCAGTAATTGATTCAGCCCGGTCGTTCCGTCGGGTAGTTGCCCGCCACCTTTAGCCCGGTGAAGGCCTACCATCACATTATCAGAAATGCCGTATTCCACTCCGATCAAAACGTCGGCGGCCGTCTCCAGGCCGTAAAAGGTCTTAAAACCACCCCGGTCACCGGCAATATCTCCAAAACGATGGGAAATGCGCACATCCAACTTTCTTCGCCCCAGGGTCTCCGTGGAGTGGGTATTGATTACCCGGGTATCCTTAAAGGTCGTATAAATGGGCTCCTGGGCGGACATAGTAACCGTTCCGAATATCAGGGCCAGCATGGAAAGCATCGTTCTCATACGTAGTTTTTTAGTGGATTTTGAGAAGGAGGATTATTCTATTCCGGGAAATTATCCGCTAACCAGCAAGACAATAATTCCAGCTGCTCGGCAGTAAGTTCCCGTGGCCTGCCGGCCGGCGCGTATTCAGGGGGCATACCAATATTGGGATCCGACTCCAGATCGATCACTCGTGACCGGAAGGACCCATTCTCGAGGATAGGCAATAGGTTATTGAAACGATTATAGCCGGGATGGCACCCACTGTAGGCACAAGATTCGTCGAGTATGGCCTTGATATTCAGCTCATACGCAACGATCAGGTTATCGCAAGCCGGTGAATCAAGCGGGTTGGCTGGCAACTGATCGGCCGTACAATGCGAACAAAGCAAGCCGGCCAGGATGGGTAGCCAGAGTTTTTTCAGGTTCATAGGATCGTCTTTTCCAAAAGGGCCTGCTTATTCTACTAACGAAAAAAAGCAGTCACGGGATTTAATAGTAGGATGTATTTTTGGGAGGACATCAACTAGATTATGTCTCCTGTTCATGAACCAGAGTCGGTATCATGATGTATGTTTAGTAACATTTGATTGTATACGGTACCTTTGTACACGTAATTTTGGTTAAAATTAAAAAATAATTGATATGTATCCTGCCGAATTGACTGCCCCCATGGCCAAAGATTTGACAAATCACGGTTTTCAGGCCCTTACCACACCGGAAGAGGTGTCGGGTGTGCTCGACAAACAAGAAGGGACGGTAATGGTCGTAGTAAATTCCGTTTGTGGTTGTGCGGCGGCCAATGCCCGACCTGGTGCCAAGCTTGCTGCCCAAAATGACAAAACCCCTGATATCATGGCAACAGTTTTTGCCGGGGTAGATCGCGAAGCTACCGAGAAAGCCCGTTCCTATATGTTACCCTACCCTCCTTCTTCACCCTCCATTGCTCTGTTCAAGGATGGTAAATTAGTCCACTTCCTGGAGCGTCACCACATTGAGGGTCGTACGGCGGAGATCATCGCGGAGAACCTGAAAATGGCCTTTGATCGCTACTGCTAAGCTGATCAAGTGACAGCCTAAACGAAAAGGCCCCACCATTTGCTGGTGGGGCCTTTTTTGATTGGTAAGATATAATTGAATTGATCAGGGAGCCAGGCGCTCTATCAACCAATCGCCATCATCTTGCAAGGTGTACTGCAGGCGATCGTGAAGCCGGCTTGCCCGTCCCTGCCAAAATTCTACCAAGGTGGGCCTGACCAGATACCCGCCCCAATGCTCTGGTCGGGGTAGTCTATCTTCCTGCCGGTATTGCTCTTCTAGTTGATCGACCGTATTCTCCAAAAGGGCCCGACTATCAATCACCTGGCTTTGGGGTGATGCCCAGGCCCCGATCTGGCTTCCTTTAGGACGACTCTGGAAATACCGGGTGGAGTCATCCGGACTGATTTTCACCACACTCCCCTCAATACGAATTTGCCGTTGCAGTTCCAGCCAATTGAAAACCATAGCAGCAGATGGTGTGTGTGTCAGCTCTTTCCCTTTACGTGAATTGTAGTTAGTGAAAAAAACAAATCCGTCTTTATCAAATCCTTTCAACAACAGAACACGGGCTGCTGGTCTGCCGTGTTCGCCTACAGTTGCCAAGACCATTGCATTGGGCTCCGGCAATTCGGCTTCGGTAGCCTCTTTGAACCATCTTCCGAATTGTTCGATAGGATTATCGGCCGCATCGCTCACATCAAATGGTTCGGCCGAATACTCCTGACGCATTTGTTGGATATTCATATTTATGGTTTTGGCATTTTTTGGTTGGGTAGGGACATAAAAAAACCCTCGGAAGACCGAGGGCGAAAGATAAAAACAAAAACTATGAACAAACGATCTTTTGTCAATACTATAAGCCCGAAGGGCACTGCAAAATAACAAAATATATACCAAAGATGCCACCCCCTTCGGGTTAAAGTCTACGTAGAGCTAATCGCCGGTCCGGTTTGGCCTGAGCTAGACTCGGTTTTATCCTTATTAACCAATCCCCGCAACCAGCGGTTCATTTTGTAACTTAGGAAAAACATCGATGGCACCACAACCAGGGTCAGGAAGGTAGCAAACACCAATCCGTAGATTACCGCCCAGGCCAAAGGCCCCCAGAAAGCCGTGTTATCTCCGCCTACAAAATAATTGGGATCACCCTCCGTGATCAGCGTAAAAAAGTTGATGTTAATACCGAGTGCCAGTGGGATCAATCCCAGAACCGTGGTTATTGCCGTAAGCAAAACCGGACGAAGTCGAGTAGCACCACCCAGTTCAATGGCTTCTTTTACCGTGTCTACATCGAGCTCATATATGCTTGACACCCCAAATTTCTCCATCCTTTCCCTGATCAGAATATTGGTATAATCGATCAAAACGATCGCATTATTTACTACAATACCCGCCAGGGATATGATCCCGAGTCCGGTAAAGATGACCGAAATATCCATACCGGAAAAAGCATACCCCAAAAACACACCGATGGTACTAAAGAGTACCGAAAGGATGATGATAAAGGGTGAAGAGATAGAGTTGAACTGAGCAACAATGATAATGAATATAGCAAACAAGGCGATTGAAAAAGCCAGAGACAGGAAACTGAGATCCTCAGCTTGCTGTTGCTGTTCTCCGGTAAACTCGTAGCTGAAGCCTTCCGGCAAATCATAACCGGCCATCAGTTCATCCAGCTCCGCGACAATCTCGTTGGCATTATACCCCTCCAGTACATTGGAGTAAATGGTAACCACCCGGTCCAGATCTTTACGCTTGATGGCGCTATACGTTGAGCTATATTCGATATCAGCTACTGCGGAAATAGGGACCTGAACGATTTGCCCCGAAGCAGCCGACCGGAAGGTGACCTTTTTATTCAGCAGTTGCTCGATATTATTGCGGTATTTTTCGTCCAGACGAACCATGATCGGATAATCATCTTCTCCGTCTTTAAACTTACTCACTTCACGTCCGAATACGGCAGTCCGGATAGTATTGGCAATATCAAAGGTTGAAATCTCATACCGGCGGGCCGCTTCCCGATCGATATTAATGATCAACTCGGGCTTACCGATCTGAATGTCGGCTTTGAGTTCTTCGATCCCCGGTATTGATTGGCGGTTTATGAAATTGATCACCCGATCGCTTAAAATAGCCAGGGAATCAATATTCTCGCCCTGGATCTCCAGGTTGATCGGTTTACCGGTAGCGGGGCCATCGGCATTCTTATCGACCACCACCTGTACCCCGGGTATGCCGCGGGATGCCTGACGAATGTCTTCCATAATCTCGTACGTGGATACTCCACCGCGTTCTTCGTAGGGAACAAAGGAGACAGTCAGGCGCGCCTTGTTCGGGGAAGACCCCGGTTCCGGAGGGCCATTAGGATCCGATGTGTTCTCACCAATCTGCAGCAATACGGCTTCCACTACCCCTTCGTACGGTTCGATTACCTTGCTGATCCGTTCTTCTAACTGACGGGAAACCTTATTCGTCGCTTCAATGTCAGCCCCCAATGGTAGTTCAATAAAAGCGTTTACGTACACCGGATCGGAAGAGGTAAAGAACTGCACTTTGGGTGCCCGGACAGCCAGCACCAGGATGGCAGCAAAAAGTAACAGAAAAGTTCCTCCGAAAACGAGTAATGGCACTCTCAGTGCGCTGGCAATAAAATGGTCATACGCCTTTTCCAATACGGGCAATACCCGGTTTTGAAAACCGAAGGAAGCCGGTCGCAGTACAAAGTAGTTCAGTAAAATAATGAGGAATGCAGCTCCCATCAGATTGCGAACCGCAACTACCCCCAACACCTGTCCGGCAATTGCAGCAACCAAAACGATACCTGCTCCGATCAGTATATTCCGGGTTTTGCGTCGGCGTACTGCACGGTCATCTGCCCGTTCATCCACTTTCATGAAAGAGGCAGCAAAGACAGGATTGATCACCAACGCCACAAATAAAGAGGAGGTAAGGACAATGATCAGGGTCACCGGCAAGTACAGGAGAAAACTCCCCAGGATTCCCGGCCAGAAAGCTAAGGGCAGGAAGGCTGCCAGCGTAGTCGCAGTAGAGGCAATAATCGGCATCGCCACCTCTCCTGCACCGTACTTGGCCGCCTGTATCGGCTTATACCCGTTTTGCATATACCGGTAAATATTCTCCACCACTACAATGGCGTTGTCCACCAGCATACCCAAGGCCAAAATCAAGGCAAAAAGTACCATGATATTCATGGTCACACCGGTCATAGAAAGGAATAGAATCCCCATCAGCATGGACAGCGGGATGGCTACTCCTACGAAGGATGCATTGCGCAAGCCCAGGAAAAATAACAGGACCAAAGTCACCAAAATAATCCCGGAAATAATGCTATTCTCCAGGTTGTTCACCTGGTTACGGGTATTGATCGATTGGTCGTTAAACAAGGTAATACTCAGGTCTTCTGGCAATTCCTGGCGTGCTTCTTCTATAATTTCTTTAATCTTGTCCGACGCATTCAGCAGGTTTTCACCACTGCGCTTAATTACATCGAGTGAAATGACCGGCAACCCGTCGGCGCGGGCAATACTGGTCCGGTCGGCGTAACCATAGGTAACTTCCGCAATTTCATTCAGAAAGATGGGGCGTTGATCCTCTGATTTAATTATCAGATTCTCGATCTGCTCCACATTATCGAACTCCCCGGTTACCCGAACGGCCCGACGAAAGTCATTATTGAGCAGTTCTCCCCCCGACATCGTCACGTTTTCGGAAGAAATAGCATTCTCAATATCCTGAAAACTGACCTTGACAGCTTCCATTTTCGGAAGATCAACATCAACTTTTACCTCCCGCTCGCGGTCACCCTTGAGTTCTACATCTGAGATCTCGTCCAGATCTTCGATCCGGTCCTCCAGAAATTCAGCATAACTAAGCAATTCATCGTTGGTGTATTCCCCCGCAACGTTAACCGTTACGATAGGGATCTCCGACAAATTGATATCGAGTACGGTCGGTTCGGTATCCAGGTCGGTGGGGAGCTCGCTCTTAGATTTATCCACGGCGTCCTTCACCTTGCGCACCGCATCGTCAATTTCTATATCGGATTCAAATTCTGCGGTAATCACGGAATAATCCTGGATGGAAGTCGACTTGATATCCTTGATCCCGGAAATGGATTGTAGTTCCTTTTCAATGGGACGGGTGACCAGGTTTTCAATGTCCTCGGCCGAGTTACCGAAGTAGGGAGTGTTGATGTATACCGTAGGCCAATCGACCTCCGGAAATTGTTCCTTTGGCATGTTGCGGTACGACACGACCCCAAAAAGCAGGATCATGAAGGCGACCAAAAAGATACTGGTCGCATTGTCAACCGCGAAGGATGACAACTTAAATTCCCGCGAACCATGTGCTTTATCTGTACTAGCCATTAGCTGCTTCTTGTTTAGGTTCACGAATACGAATCGGATCGCCATTAGCTAATCCCCGGGCACCCTCAATAATCAAGGTTTCCGTCCCCGATAATCCGGATTCTACGATAATATTTCCGTCGTAACTTTCGCCCGTGGTAACATACTTTTTGCGCGCAATGGCATCACCACCATTCTGCTCGTTAACCATCACGAACTTTTTGCCCCCCACTTCCTGCTGGACCAGATTGAGAGGAACAACAATAACATCTTCCTCTTCGTAGTCCTTCACCAGCATGATAGCTAACAGGTTAGGCTTCAGCAGTCCTCCCGTATTAGGGACATTTACCTCGACTTTGAAAGTACGGTTACTCTGATCGATGGTACTTCCTATCAAACTCACCCGGCCGGTTTGTTCCAGGTTCAGAGCGGGGTATTCAATCTTCACCTGATCACCCAGGCTAATATTCTGCAGGTAATTCTCAGGCAAATCAGCGGCAACCTGCAAACGTCCGGTATTCAGGATGGTCACGATGGGGGCACCCGGCGAAGCCAGCTCACCTCCCTTTAGGTTGACAGCGTCCACTACTCCGCTAATGGGAGCATATACTTTGCTTTTAGTCAGCTGAAATTCCAGCGTTTCCATACTTTTCTCCAAACGCTCCACGTTGTTCTTAGCCTCCAGATACTGAATTTCTGATCCGATATTCTGTTCCCACAATCGTGATTGACGTTCGTATACATTGCGGGCCAGATCCAGGGACGTCTCTATTTCGGCCATTTGCTTGTTGATCTGTTCCAGATCCAGGGTCGCCAGAAGCTGTCCTTTACGAACACGATCCCCTTCATCTACCGTCACCGACAGCAATCGGCCGGCAACCTCCGGAGTGGCAGTGACCCGGTCATCCGCCTCTACTTGACCCTGAATTTCCACGTACCGGGAAAAATCCTGACGTGCCAGTGGCGACACTGTGACCACGGGTCCCAAATTCAGGGCGGAGTTCGGGTCGAGTTCGGCAATACCCTCTTCCAGTTCGTTGATGGTTGCGGTGAGCTCCTGGAGTTCTTTTTTCTTTTCCTGAAGCAATGCCCGCTTACCTTCCAGGTCTTCCGGGATGGTATCCGTTTCAGCGGGTTGGGGTTGGCAAGCAGTAAGAAGTAGAGCACCTATGACCAGTGCGGCAAGGTTATTTTTCATAACAGTCATTGGCTTTTTCATGGTGATTTAATTACCCAGTGCCCGGTTCAACGCAAAGCGTGCCGTCACCAGATTGTAGAGGGATTGCAGGTAGTTACTCTGAGTTTGATATAAACTCTGCTCTGCCTGATTGACTTCCAGGCTGGAGCCCACCCCTTCCCGGTATTTAATTTGAGTTGTTTCGTAGATCCGGCGGGCCAGATCCAGGTTCTTGGACTGCCCGTCGAGGGATCGGCGCGCATTCAAGTATTCGATGCGGGCATTGTGTACTTCCATGCGAATGGATCGTTGAAGATCCTGCCGTTGGTTGATCACTTTTTCCCGTTCCAGGCGAGCGCGCTCGACCGTGGCTTTTTTACCAAAGCCATCAAAAATGGGTACATTCAGGTTTAACCCGACAAAGGATGTTGGCGCCCAGAATCCGTCGCTGAAGTTATCGCCCTGGTACTGCTGTTGATACACCAGTGACCCTCGCAACGTAGGTAGAAAAGCCTGCTTGTTCACCTCGACATTCAGATCCTGTAATTCAATACCCGCATTTGCCAGGCTGAGTTCCGGCCGCTTTTCAAAATTGATGGGTCCACTGAGTGCCTCCCCGGAAATAGACTCTGCGTAGGATTCCAGGTCTTCGGTCAGCATCAGGTCCTGATCCATGGGGAAATTGAGTACAAACTTGAGCACATTCACCGCAGATGTGCGCTGCTGCTCCAGATTCTCTTTTTCAATTTGCAGATTCGAAAGGGATAATTCCAGACGATCAATATCCAATTGCTCAGCAAAGCCGGCCTCGTACAATTCCCTGGTTTCAAACAGCAACTCTTCCAGATTTTCGATATTCCGGTCCAGTATCCCGAGATTTTCATCAACGAGCAGAACGGGCAGGTAGGCATCGATAACCTGGTTGCGAACTTCGCGCTTTTCAACGAGCATCTCTTCCTGGACATATCTGCGATAGGCCTTAGCCGCTTTCAGGGCGGTGAAATACGATCCGTCGAAAATCATGGCATCCAGCGTCAGGCCCGCTGTGAAATTATTTTTCAACAGGAATGATGCTTCCGGACTGACCTCCTCGCCGGGATTCAGTGCCTGGATCAATTGTACAAATTGCTCGGGAAGAACCTGTACCGGAATCTCCAGGTAGCGATTATAGCTGGCGGATCCACTTAGGCTGGGCAATCCGGTAGCCCGCCGTTCGATGATCTGCTGCTCAGCATCGGCGATATCGATACCGGCATTCTTAATGGCCGTGGTATGCCCCCAGGCATACTCGACGGCCTCATCGATCGATAAGACTGCCGGAGCGTCGGGGTTTTCGGATTGAGCCCATAGTCCGGCTAAAACTGCCATTTGCAGCAGCCCAATCCATACTAATCTTTTGGTCATGTAGATGTGATATATAGTTGAATCAATCGGGTTCAGCATACGTTATACTCGCGTGTAAAGGTTGGCAAAGCTCCATCCTTTTCGGAAGCGGTATAGAATTCACCGCAGCAAATGCGGTCAGTCAATGTGTTCTAGATCGCGATCCATATGTTTCTCCAAAACCTTCAGTCCCTTGATCGACGCAATTCCGTGGATATGGTATAGCATATATTGACGGAATAAAGTTTCCAGGTTGTAGTCCGAAAGTGGGAATAATTCCTCATCGGCCACCAGGGATGTTTTTCCGACGTAGAGTTTCGAGACGATATCCGGATCCAGATTCTCCCGGTACAACCCTTGCCTCATGCCATCCTCTATATTGCGCTTCAATAACTGATAGATATACTGTTGGTGTTCTTGTTCAAAAGCCTTCCACTGCCTGCCATAGTACTTTTGTAAATCGTACAGAGCCGATTGGCTCATACCCCTCAACTGACGCAGTACAATTTTAGCTATGCGTAGAATTTCATCGATTGCATCGGTAGCTACCGCGTGCACCTCATCCATTTGGGCCTGCTCTTCCTCCTTCCGGCAGCCGAATATCTGGGAGATCAGGTCACTCTTATTATCTACGTATTGGTAGAGAGTCTTCTTTGAGATGCCAAGCTCCCGGGCGATATCATCCATGGTAACACTCTTGATACCATAGCGCATAAACAATTCCTCAGCCCCTTGCAGAATCTTTTCTTTTACCTCCATTCTATGTTCCTCCTATGTAGTGGTACAAAAATATTCGAAGTACACACCGGAAACAATAATACGCTAAAATGTTTCCGGGGTTTCTACGGTTTTTCTGATGAACACCCTTCTGAAGGGGTTAAACACCCCAAAAAAACCTGCAAACGACACTGTTTTATCGACGAACAACCAGCTATGACTACAGCCCGTAAACCAGACTATGATCCGTTATGCACGATAGTTCTTGACCTGGCTTTCGCCAAAAAGCAAAACGACAACAGGAAATATGGCAGGAAGATGAGCTGGGTGAGTATTATTTGTTGTGCTGGTCCCGCAAAAAACGGTCCCAATCCTCCGGGGTATCTATGTCGCGGGCCGCTTCCGGACACTCGATGGCCAGTACCCGGGAATGGTGTGCCTGGATGATTTTTTTAGCTCCGCCGCCCTCGTGTAAAGATTCTAACTCTGCAAAGAGTATGCGTGAGAAAATGGCCGGCACCCCCAGGGTACCCTGATAGGAAGCGGCTGCGATATGGGGGCGCTCCCTGCGAAAAGCACTGATAAAAGAATCCAGGATCGCAATGTCGACCATTGGTTGGTCGACCAGGGTGATCAGGCACCCTTCAGCAGCCGGATGCCAGTAGTTCAGGTGTTGTACACCCGCAGCGATGGAACTACCCATCCCCGACTCCCAATCCGGATTGT
Organism: uncultured Saprospiraceae bacterium; assembly: GCA_964342305.1. GTDB lineage: Bacteria > Bacteroidota > Bacteroidia > Chitinophagales > Saprospiraceae > DT-110. The sequence continues at coordinate 49,374 of CAYFGK010000038.1, forward strand.
GTACCACCTGCACATCCTGGGTAGCCAGATCGGTTTCCATCAGTTCGTGTCGTGCACCGGTAACAACAATGGGTGCCAGACAAGTGGCCATCCGGGCCCGCTCGACCGCCAGTTGCAATAAGGTGCTATCCCCTACCCGCAACAACTGCTTTGCCCGTCCCATGCGACTCCCCTGGCCGGCAGCTAAGACAATAGCTGGTAGTGGTGTTTTCATGATTACTCTTTTATCCGATTGTACTCTTTCATCAGGTCCATGACCCGGTCGATGGGCAATGCCTCTATGGTATAGCCATTTGACTGCATAGTCTGTGCAGCGAAAAGGGAATTGATGATAGCTTCTTCGGTAGCTTCCACCGTGGCCAGGAAGAGCGGTGACATTGAGTTGTTACTAAGGTTGGTTATTTGCTGCTCGCCGCTGCTACCGTAGGCTATTCGTACCGCCTGGTTGGTGGAAAAAGCGATCACATAATCCCCGCTACCGTTCGAAGCGAATCCTCCGGTGCGGGCCAGGCCCAGCATTGCTCTTTTGGCCAGGCGCTCCAAATTACGCGCATCGAGCGGAGCATCCGTAGCTACCACCATCATACAGGATCCATCCGAACCGCCTTCTAATTGTCGCCGCAGATAGTACTGCCCCAGCAATGCTCCTACCGGTACGCCACTGATCTGAAGAACCCCTCCGAAGTTGGTCTGCACCAAAACACCAACAGTATATCCACCGGTATTCGCCGGTATTTTTCGGGAGGCCGTGCCGATGCCACCTTTGAACCCAAAGCAAACGGTACCAGTCCCCGCACCCACATTACCCTCCGCCGGACGGCCGGTTGTTGCTCCCTCAATGGCAGCCACTACGTGCTCCGGTTTTACGTGTCGTCCACGTATATCATTGAGTCTGCCGTCATTGGTCTCACCAACCACAGCATTTACCGATCGCACGTTCCGGTTATCAGGTTGGGCCAATACGTAATCGAGGACTCCCTGCATAGCCATGGGGACACTTAATGTATTGGTGAGGATTATGGGGGTTTCCAGGTTACCCAACTCCCGAACCTGGCTGTAGCCCGCAAGCTTGCCAAATCCATTACCCAGGTAAATGGCCGCAGGTACCTTTTCCTGAAAGACGTTGCCCCCGTGAGGGCGGATAGCGGTCACCCCGGTACGCACCGAATCGCCTTCCTTCAGCGTCAGGTGCCCTACCAGCACCCCTTCCACATCCGTAATGGCATTCAGAGGGCCCGGTGGCATCACTCCAAAGGAAATACCCAGTTCTCTGGGCGTTCGTTGGGTAAAACTACTGATCGGTAAGGTTAATAGCAAAAGTAATACGGACGACAAGCGCATAGATGATTCATTAAAAAACCGTTAAGTAGCAAAGGCGATCAGATCAATAATATACAATTCTCCGTTCTTTGCATTGAACTTGAGCGCAGATACCTGTTACTATCTACGAATATCTGCGTCTAATCAAAGGATCTATTTTGGCGAAAGCCACAAAAAAAAGAATCATGAACTACGTATACCGAATCATTCCGACTCTGTTACTCTGTTTATTCACCCTGAGTAGCTGTTCTTCACAAACACTGGGTGGCGTGCTCGACAAAGCCAACGAGGTACTCGGCGGCGGCCTCACCGAAGATCAGATCGGGGAAGGCCTGAAACAAGCACTGAATAAAGGCGTCGACGAATCCGTGAGCTTTTTGTCTGCCGAAGACGGATACTACGAATCCATTTACAAAATCCTACTGCCGGAAGAAGCTCAGAAGGTTACCAGTAAACTGCGGGCAGTACCCGGCTTTGCCAACGTGGAAGCTAACCTGATCGAAAAGCTCAACCGCGCTGCCGAAGGTGCCGCCAGTAAAGCCGGCCCCATTTTTCTCGGAGCCATCAAGCAGATGACCTTTCGCGATGTGACCGACATCCTGATGGGCGAAGACGATGCTGCCACCCGTTTTCTCGAGCGCACTACCTACGACAGCCTCTACGCTGAATTCCGTCCGGTCATCATTCAAAGCCTCGACGAAGTAAATGCCCGCACGTACTGGAGTGAGGCCGTAAATGCCTACAATAAAATCCCTTTCACTCAGGACGTGAACCCCGAACTGGACGACTACGTAGCCAATAAAGCGCTTGAGGGCCTCTTCGCTCTGGTCGAAAAGAAAGAAGCCGAAATCCGCGAGAACCCGGCAGCCCGTACCACCGATCTGCTGCGCAAGGTATTCGCCAAGCAGGACCAGTAACAGGTTTGAGGTGTGAGGTGTGAGGTTTGAGGTTAGGTTATAGGTTACCTCATACCTCATACCTCA
>CAYFGK010000039.1:0-51538 GCA_964342305.1 uncultured Saprospiraceae bacterium
TCTTAACCGGATCAAATAGTTGGGGCAAAGATTTGTCTGCTTTCTTGAGCAAATCCTGTGCAGTTACGCATCGCAAAAATCTAACCGTGAGCCGTAAGCCGTCTTCCGTGGATCGTGAACCGCTTTCCGACTTACTTCTGATTTCACCCTTCATATTTCACACTTCAACCCGGTCATACTTTCCCATCTGAGTACACTAAAGGTAAAATCATCACAAAAAACCTTAAACGTACTCATCATGAAAACCATCGTAAACCTGTTTCTGCTGATCGGCTTGTTTGTTACCGGAACGGTACAGGCTCAGCGCATAAGCCCAAAGATGTCTGTCCGGTTGAACACTCCCCAAAAGCTGAGCATTAAGACCCCAACCCAGGACTGTAAGGAAACCCTCCGCATTAAAGTTGAGGGGGGACGGGTTCACACTCCGCAGCACACTCCCACCGATAAGGTAAAATCGTGGAGTTCCAACGGTCATTTTTTCATCCGTGCAGTGAAACCCATCAAAGAGGGTGACTTCATTTGGGCTAAGTTCTATATGAAGCCGGGTTACCCCACTGCCGATGTAACTGGCCTCGATGTAGCTTACTCTGTGCAGCCTCGCAGTGCTGCCAGCAAGAGCTATTGCTACATTTCGCAAACACGTATCGCACAGGGCGCTTCGCCCAACGTGGGTACGGTTCGCCTCGACGATCCCAAAAACCTGTTTGGTTCCGGAGTACACAGTGCAACGCCATTTGGTGGTAAATTTGCCTGTGGGAATGACTATAAGACCATTGCCTTGAAGCTCGTCATGCAGCCAGGTGATCTGATCGTGATCAAGGGCCTGCGGGTTTCTTTTGATTGCCCCAGCGCCACGCCATCCATTGTGTGTCCGGTGAATCTACCCGACCCACTATTAAAGTATGGCGGATCAGAGATCAGTGGCAACTACGTTCGTCATAAAATTCCGGTATCCAATTGGAATGCGTATCCGGGCTTGCTTTTTGCGGCAGCACCCTACCTGCCAGCTTGCGGTTCGAACGCTAATTCTTCCCGTACCTGGGTAGACATTTACGACGAAAACAACAATCGCCTCTACGGTTTCTGTGCACTTGGAAACCCCAGCAACCTGCAAAACCTGTGGTTTGCGGTGAAGAAAGGGGAACAACCACCCTACCGCGTACGGATCGTGATGCGTGATCGTGCTTGCGGCGTGGTGTACAATTCGAATTGGATTTCGATTCCGCAGACGTAGGAGTCAAGTAGAAAGGAGCGATTGGTAAGCTCTACGACAAAAAAGGCAGATAGCATCGGGGATGGCATCCCCGATGCTATCCCCGATGCCATCTCAAAGTTTTCCACAAAGTTATCCACAATCCGCAATCTGCCCGACACTTCCCATCCCAAAAACAAGGCGCCCCTTCCCGACAATTGTCGGGAAGGGGCGCTTTGTATATCCTAGTTCGATCTGCTATCCTATGACCTAACTAGCGGGTTACGTTAAACTTCCCCGAGAAGTCGGAACCGGCTTCTCCAATGCGGTACATGTACGAGCCCGGAGGTAAATCCTGGATCCCCAATTGAAGGATCTGTTCTTCCAGCTCAACCGTCAGCTCTTTGCGTAAGATCATCTGTCCCATCAGGTTGAAGATCGTGAGCTCAGTGTCTCCTTTCGGTAATCCCTGTAAGGACAAGTTGAGCTGATCGGACGCCGGGTTCGGATATACCCGGACGGAAGCCGACTGGTTCGATTTACCCAGATCGATCTGGGAAGGAGCAGTTACACCCTCAACGGTACCCGAAGTACATTCGCCTTTCTCGTATAGACGTACATTGCGGAATTGCGATTCACCGACCGGTGTTCCAATATCGTGGTCGGCTACGAAAAACAATCGGTTCGCACGTCCGCGCAGGAATTGACCAACGGGAATTTCGTAGGTTTTCCACTGCCCATTACCGCTGTAGTTCCGGAAATTGGGGATACCCCAACGTTGCGTACCCCAAACCTGGAAAGTCTGCGTACTGGAAATGCGGTTGTCATCGTCGAAGCCGATACCATGGATCTCACCCTGGCGGCTCGATTTAAATTCAAAGGTAAGCATGGTGTTGACCGTCAATTCGTAATCGATATCGATGGACTTCCAGGCATTGCGGGAAATTTTGATACCTTTCCCGCCGTCCGTTTTCTCGAGGTCACCACGATCCTGTGTACCGCCGTAGCTTTCCGGCTGGTTCAGGTTGAAATCGATGGCCGCACAGGCAGGATTGTCATTGCCATCGTCACCACTGCCGCTGTCCCCGCTGCCGGTATCAATACAGAATTGCTTACTCGATGAGCTGGTAAATTGGCTCACGTTCATGATCTGCTGGTTATTCGGGCCGGTCAGAACCAGCGAGCCATCACCGTATTCACAGCAGAAGCCGTCGTTGTCGGAGTCACTCACCCGGAAGGTGTAGCACCCGTCTTCCAGGCACCAGGTCTTTGTGATCTGCTGCCCTTCATTTTTATCTTCGTATGGCCCTCCCTCCTCAACGGTATTGCCGTCGCTGTCGAGTAATTCCCAGGTGGTTTCGCTACCAAAGAGGTCCAGGGTGAGGGTCATGCTGATCTCTTCGCAGGTATTGCCGGAGTCTCCGTTACCGGAGTCGCCGTTGCCGCTATCGCCATTGCCACCGTCGGCAGGACAGGTGGAGAGGCAACTGGCCGTTGCTACGGAATTTCGGATCAAATTCCCCGGCTGGTCACCAAAGCCTTTACTGAGGTTGATCCCTACCGAAGTGATGTGGCAATACGACATGATCGTCCCTCCGTCGCGTGGCCGCGCAGGCACCGCACAACTACCTTCGGTATATCCGGGGCAACCGTCGAGGGCCGTTCCGTTGCCATTCCAGGCACAGGCGTGCGTGTGCTGAGAACCAAAGAGGTGTCCGAACTCGTGCGCCGAAGCCATCACGGTATAGGAATAGGTAGGTACCGAACGGTAAAACGGACTCACACTGACAAAGCTGAGTTTATAAGAATCCGAAAAGCTACAAATCCCGTCCACGTAGGCGATACCACCACTGGCCTGGTAAGACAGCAATTGAGCCAGGTCACCATTGAAGCTGCGGCGATTCGACTGGAACTGCTGCAGGAGTGTATAGGAGTCAGATCCGTTGTACGGACTGCTGGTATCCCATATGAAAATTTCGGAGATCTTGATGGAAATATTTTCGTTGGCATAGAGTGTAGCCACTTCGTTGAAAAATCCGGTCACGAACTGCATTACGCCATTCGTCCCGTTCTTGTCGCGGTAGATGTCGTTATCTACCTCGAGGTACATGCTAATGCACTTGTCGGCTGAGCGCAAGTCGGCCCGTGGACTTACCTCCGCCTTGGAATAGGCACGACCGGTATCTTCGGTAGCGCATTCAAATGGTTTGTCGGAGGCATTATCCGGAGTGAGGAGATAAGTGGCTCCATCTTCGCCATACTTACCCAGGGATAAGTTACCCATGGTCGGACTACTGACCAGGGCCCGCATCTCGTCACCGTAAACGGTGAGGGTAACCATGGATTCCTCGTCGCCCTTGACGACGCCCCGGTAAAAGAGCACCTCTTCAAATTCGACAGGGCCTTCGGAAGATGCTGTGTATACGGCAAAACCGTCGGCCAGGACCTCGGTTTGTACTACTTCTACTTCCAAAACAGACCGCAGGGTAGATGGTAAGGTAAAGGTTAGGGTCTGAGGTTTGTCTTTCTGCAGCTGACGTACTTCCCCCTCGTTAATGGAAAGAACGTCGCAATCGGAACAAGCCGATGCAATGTCATTGGTTCGCAATTGTGGCGCTTGCGCAAAAAAACGGTAACTGGTGAAGCTTGTTCCATCCTCTTTTGCAGCTGCCACCCTTTTTGCCGGAGCAATACTCGTCTGGGCCCCTGCCCATGCGCACAGGCATGCCAGGAGAAGCGTGGATAGCAATCTCATGTGTTTCAATCTAGTTTAAAGTTAACGATGTATGTACCTAACCGGTGGTTAGAACACGTGTGCCAAAATGGTTAATAAACCGCCAGCAACAGGCTGAACAGCTTTGACCAACAAAATAGAATGGCTAGTTACGCTTGAGGGGAGGGACAGCAATACTGCACGATCTAGTGCCGGGAGTCCGTATCCGCAGCTTTGGACAATACGAGCGTCTTAGCTCATACTCTCCTATCGAAGGCAGCACCGCATGTGTATTGTTACGAAAACAAAAGTAAATGGTTTACTTTTTCGATAACAATCTGCAATATATGAAAAAATTAGCACATCGTCCAGCAAAACGAATGTGTTGCAGTCTTTTTCTGGTGCAGTGGGACTACCATCAACCAGCCTTATGATGTTGGAGGATACGTTCGATGGGTTGAGGGGTCTCAGGAAGGTCGTCGTTGAAAAGTCACCCCTAGAACGGGCTTACATGTGCTTTAGTGTTTTTTCATATTTTAAAAATATGATTTTAACATAAACTGGCCAAATCGGCAATGAAATATACCCTGTTGGGGGTAGGGATTATCTAGTTTTTTTTGGCTTTCGCCAAAAATAAAGGTGGAAGATGATCCTTTTGAACGTACGTCATGGAATCCGGGAATGGGAAGAATCTGTTTTGCGGAAGCATTGGCAAAGAGCCGAAAGGGCCGAGAAAAGTCCCCGTCGGTGTCGAAAATTCTTTAAACCGAGCTTCGGGTAATACTAAAATAGTCTCCATAGCGGAATCGGGTTCCTCCAAACGGGAAAGCAGTGCTGTTTCAAAGGGAATTGCCCAGGTCATACCTAAGCTGCCATCCTTAAGTATATTTTCCGGGAGTACCAGCGCCTGACCGGGTTGTGTGCGGGCATAATGAATCAGATTTTTTACCTCCTGTTTGCGTTCCCGGTAATTTAATCCAATTATGGAGATGTGTCCCAACCGCAATAAACACAATGCCATTACGACCCATCCCAATCGCCGGCGATCAGTAAGGTCCGGCAGCACTTTTAAAGCCAAAAAAATGGCCACCATCATGCCCAACATGCGGTAAAAACTCTCGATATGAAACTGGTCAATACGCCAGGTATAAGTTGCATTGATCAGGCTGGTATATGCCAATACACTGCCATAAAGCAATAGCATTAGCCACCAGGCTTTCTGCTTTCGCAAAAAAAGGGTGGTTCCGATCAATACCAAAGTCCAAATCAGGTAATCCGTACAAATATATTCCAGAAACAAGCGATGCGATCTATATCCCCAAAAAGCGCCCGGGTTTCCCCAAAAACCGGATAATAAGGCGACATTCTGTTGGTCGTATAAGGCCTTGGGGAAAAAGAATTCCTTTGCGATCCATAGTCCCATCAAAGCAACACCCAACAGTAGTGTTACTCTTTTCTGCCAATTCACGGCCGAAGAGATGGCGATAAAGAAAAGGGTAAAGCCAACTGCGATCGGTGCCAGCGGATGTGTCACAACAGCCAGGCTCATAATAATAGCTGCGGGCAATAGCCAAGCCGATCGGCGTTTGTTGTCTACCCAATAGACCAGGCTACCTCCGATCAGGGTAAGATCTATTGCGATCAATAGTTCTGATTGTATCCAAAAGAAAGTATGGAGTGTCATGAGGATGGCGCTTAGGGGTAACGTCAAACTAAAACGTTTCTCCCCCAGACCGTAATGCAGGGCAATCCACCCTACAAATGGCAATAACACAAAGCTTAGCGAGTACAAAAGCATACCCAGCCGTAGATTACCGGCCCGTAATGCCCAAAGGGGCAATATTTGAGGTAATACAGCCCCAAGACGGTTATTCTGAACCACCAGTTCATCCTCTACATAAAGCAGCATAAATTGATAGGACGCATCCAGAAAGACGACTCGCTCCTGATAATAGACCATGGATAATACAGCCAATCCAAGAAATGAGAACCAGGAAAATATAGCCGGCCAAAAATGAAGTCGCACAATGTCTTTAGGGTTTCCTTAATAAACAGTGAATCGAACTGATGAACTGTGCACCAATGGAGTTTAACCTCTTTTTAGTAAGGTATTAGACACCAAAAGAAGTTTCAAGCCTCCAGCGCCACGAATACCAAAGCCGCCAACACCGCACCCACTAACGGCCCCACCACCGGGATCCAGGCGTAGCGCCAGTCGCTACCCCCTTTATTCCTGATGGGCAGGATGGCGTGCACCAACCGCGGCGACAGATCACGGGCCGGATTGATGGCGTAGCCCGTAGTACCGCCCAGACTCAGGCCAATACCCACCACCAGCAGGGCGACGGGCAAGGCATCCAAAGAACCCAGCGTTACCTCTTCATCACCGATCTGCGCGCCGGCCAGAAAGAATACCCCAAGCACCAACACGAACGTACCGATGATCTCACTGATCAGATTGGAGGGCGTATCCCGAACCGCCGGTGAGGTACAGAACACATCACGGATGGCGGGCGCATCCTCTGACAGCTCAAAGTGAGGCCGGTAATGCAGCCATACCAACACGGCCCCCAAACCAGCCCCCAGGAATTGAGCCAGTAAATACCCCGGTACCAGACTCCAGGAAAAGGCGCCCGCAGTAGCCAGACCAATGGTCACCGCCGGATTGATGTGAGCGCCGCTGATGGAAGCGGCCACAAATACCCCCACGAAGACGGCCAGCCCCCAACCCAGGGTGATAACGATCCAGCCACCGTTCTGGCCCTTGGATTTCGGCAGGATGACGTTAGCGACTACGCCGTCGCCCAGGATGATCAGCAGGCAGGTGCCCAGAAATTCAGCAAGGAATGGAGTCATGGTGGTCAGGTTTTAGGAGGCGTTGATGTTAATTTCTCAAATCACAAAAACGTGAAATAAGATCAATGGAAAGTGCTTATTTAAATAAATAAGCGGTTTTAAGCACAATTGCGCTTAAAAAAATGCTTATTCGGCGTTTCCCAGAGCAATCAGTGACTTTGACTGCCTGATCAGAAAGATACCCCTCCCGCTTGCTGTGGAAGATTTGCCTGACTCAACGCATGACTTTCCGTAGTAAAGTGCAAACCTCTTTAACCTCATTTGGTAAAAGACCATTAAAGATAGGCTGATAGGAATTTACCGCAATCAAATCAATGTGGCCCATATCCTGCCATAGGAAGGCTCGATGCGCCTCTCGCATTCGCAGGTGCTTACGACCTATCCAACTATCCGGTACTTTTTTTTCCCAACATTCAATGGATTCAATAGCATCGAGTGGGTAACGTTTTGACCTGGATAGTAGTCGATTAGAACGACGATAGGTCAACTGTTTTTTATCGATCACCATTTCTTCGTAGCCAAAGAGATACCAGAAACTGGAATTCAGGAAAAGGGGAAAAAGAAAAAATGATGCAATGACCCATTCTGCATGTTGAACCAATGCGACTCTATTGGTGAGGACGAAAACAAGTCCAATCAGACCGATAATAACACCAACGCCGAGAGCCAGTGCCAGCATGACGTGGAGCGCGATGGGCAATACATACCGCTTAATACGAACGCGAATGGTGAGGGACTGCGGGGTTTCGTGGATGGTCATTTGGGGAGGGTGGGATGAACAGTACTGCTGTGTAGCATTAAGGGAGCCAGATGACTAATAAGATCACTGCCCAAATGATGCCGTAATTAAGTGCTAACTGATCCTTTTCATCCTCCATCTCCACAGGTGATTTTTCCGTATCCACTTGATCCAAGATACTGGTATCTGAGGGTTTTCTTTTCCAGATTTGCACTCCAAATTTTGTGAGCAGGTAATTCGTCACGTTTCCAAGTACAACCACCATTACGAGGAATAGGGCAGTATGTATGATCAAATCAGTTACGTATTGCAGACTTCCTTCGTAAACCCAATAATGAAAAACACCGATGCCCAATATGACTAGGATCTTGGGAACGTTCTTTGGTTTAACGGAAAAGCGGTTGTTCATTAATAGTTATTGAGTTCAATGAAAATACTTCTATACCGACAACGAAGTGGTTTTACTACGCAGTACTTCGTGCTCGTGCCCCAAACCACTTCGGGTCGAGTGTATACTCGCGTGGAAAGATCGGGCGAAGCCCAAACCTTTTGGTAGGGGTAAATTTATCAAATGTCTCCTGCAATAACCAAAAAATCAAATCTCTACCTCGGCAATAGCCTGGTTCAATACAAGGTAACTGTATACATGAAAAGTCGATCCCGTATTGCCACACGAATAAAGAATCGTTCTTTCTTAAAGGACCTCGGAGAGGTCCAATATTGGTAGCAGTAAAAAAGAGAAAACCGCTACCGACCTCGGAGAGGTCGCACCTTTTGGCTCGTCAATTTTACCTCTTTTTGTTTTCAAATACCTGCACAAAACTACAAACTCTTGATCCTTAGTGCTTTCAGCGAGATATGTGCGACCTCTCCGAGGTCGTTTCATCTTTGTGGCATCGTGCATTTCAACCGAGGTGCGATCTCTCCGAGATCGTCCCCTCCATGCTTCCATTTAAAATCCAGGTTAAAACGAAAAATCATTGATTCTTGACCCGCAGCATTAGAGGATCGACATCCCATTGGCTCGAGCAAACAAAAACTGGGCTGCTAGTATCCTCTAGCAGCCCAGTTAGTCTAGAATTATCTGGTCCGGCAAGGGCTTAACCCATTACCGCTTCTACATTCTTTACTTCCGGTACCATGCGCTTCATCATGCCTTCGATACCGGCCTTGAGGGTTACCGTGGAAGATGGGCAACCACTGCAGGCCCCCTGCATGATCAGGCGGACCGTACCTTCGTTGAAGGATTCAAACTCGATATTACCACCGTCCATTTCCACGGCCGGTTTTACGTAGGTTTCGAGCAGGTCCTTGATCTTTTTCACGATCTCGGCTTCGTTCTCCGTATAGTCGTAGCTGGCACCGCGCTCCTCTTCGATCTTGGCCATGGCATCGGCAAAACCATCTTTGACGATCTCACCGCCTTCGGTGACGTATTCTTTGATAAATTCCTTCAATTGGAGCATGATGTCTTCCCAGGCGTAGTTAAACTCCTTGGTGACGGTCACGAAGTTGTTGCTCACGTAAACACCCTTTACGTAGGGTTTCTCAAACAAAGCCGTAGCCAGGGGTGACCACTCTTTAGCTAGTGCTTCTTCGCCAAAGTCGGCCGTACCTTTATACAGCATGCGATTCGTTACGAACTTCAGAGATTCCGGGTTGGGTGTCTGCTCGGTGTACAACATGACCGGACTCTTGGTAACGGGATTGCTCATATCAGTTTCTTTAGTCGTTTTTCGATTAACAGGGAATGCCAATCCGGGTGCGCGGATCGGGTGTTCTAACTCTAAAACGCGACAAGCCGCATTTAGTTTTACAAAGGTACTGGGTATAGGGTAATGGGCATAAAGTATAGGTATAAAGGACTTTGGCACATCATCTTATCCCCAGTACCCAATACCTACTACCCTGTACCGGGAGGTTGGGCTTTAATTATCTGTATTTCACAAAATCATGTAAACCCAGCCTCACATTATAATATAAAACTCCGGTAGGTATGCAAAACGGTGTATCCGCGTTCCGTGAAATAGGCCCTCACTACCGATTCGGGTACCTCGCTCACGAAAAGTACGTAATCACCGCCCCAGGCACCCAGCGATTTCACAACGCCCGGTGCATCGGAAAACAACACCTCCCCCACCGACTTCAACCCGGTGCAGCGGGCAATGAGTTGCTCGTGCTCACGCAGCAACTCCGCAAAGCCACTTCTTTTTTTGGCGGAAGCCAGCTCTAAACTAAGCTGACTGATCGCCCCCACCGGCGGAGTTGCGCCTGCCTCCTTGTATCGCTGAATGCCCGACCGGCTGTTTTGCTTTTGGCCCAGATACACGAAGTACAGATCGTCGGCAAAAGGGGGATCGAAAGGAATACGCACATGATGACCACGCCCCTCACGGCGTTGGTACAGAAGGGGGCCATCGCTGACCGCACAGGCCAGATCGTAACCCGAGCCGCCAAAGGTAGCGTTGGCCAGTGCATATACGTCGACTCCGGCCCACTTGGCCACCAGGGATAAAAGTGTGGAACTGCTGCCCAACCCCCAGGCCCGGTCGAATTCCAGCACGGTACGAACCCGGCAGGGCCCGGGTTGAAAAGCTCCCCCCGACAGATCCCGTGCATGGATCAATACCTCACTCAGTCGCTGCCCCATACCCATATCAGTGGTGTCGATCACCGTCAGTCGATCCGGATCTAAGCGAACCTGCAGCCATTTTTCCTGATCGCCCTGCCAACTTTCCCACAGCAATTGCTTACCAGCACCCTTCGTGTCAACGTACAAATGCTGCCCCATTTTCGTGGGCAGGCCAATGCCCAGCGCTCCGTCGAGAATCACGTATTCCCCCGAGAGGAGTACCTTTCCGTGGGCATAATAATGGGCCATGGTTGTTTATTTACCGGGAGGTTGGGCATTGACTATCATCACTTTACAGATATGTCAGTGCCCAACCTCACGTTTATTTGACGGTAGCTCCGGATTCCAGAAACTCCCGCACGGCCGTAAAGGAGACCGTTTTGTCGGTGAAGTGTTGTTGGGCTCTTTCCTTATCTGCCTCCGACGCACCTAGGTGATTCAGGATGTTTTGCAGGTGCATTTTCATGTGTCCCTTCTGAATTCCCGTGGTCGTAAGGGACCGCACGGCCGCAAAGTTTTGGGCCAGACCGGTACTCACGATGATCTCCATCAATTGAGCCGCCGAAGGGTTTCCCAGTAGTTCCAGCGACAGTTTGGCCAACGGGTGCAACTTGGTGAGGCCGCCTACCGTTCCCAGGGCCAGTGGTAACTCCATCCAGAACCGGAAAGTGCCATCCGATACATCACAATGGCTCAGGGAGCGATACTGACCATCGCGGGCAGCGTGGGTATGTCCGCAGGCCTCCACCGCACGGAAATCATTCCCCGTGGCCAGGACCACGGCATCGACGCCATTGAAAATACCTTTATTGTGCGTCGTTGCGCGATAGGGATCGATTTCGGCGATGCGCACCGCCTTCTGAAATTTTTTGGCGAAAGCCAGAGGATCCAAATCGCCACAAGCACCCTCCAGTTTACCTACCGGACACTGCACTTCGGCCCGCACCACACATTCCGGAGTATAGTTGGACAGGATCGCCATTATAATGGTGAGGTCGCGATCTCTTTCCGACAGATTATCCATACCCTGAACGAAGACACGCAGGCTGCGCCCGAATTGCTCCAGTACTGAGTTAATAAAGTTGGCCCCCATGGAGTCGCAAGTCTCAAAGGTTACCTTCAACTGGTGATATTGAGGCTCCAAATGAGTCAGATCGATCCATTCAATATTCAAGATTCCACCACCCCGTTTCACCATATTTCCGGTCAGATGGGTGGCTTCCGCCAAAAGGCATTCCTTAAGGGCATCGAAATGTGGCTGGATCTGAGCAAAGTTTCCCGACCAGGAAAAATGAACCTGCCCTACTTTAGTCGTTGACAGGACCCTGGCCTGAAAACCGCCACGCTGTAGCCAGAATTTTGCTGCACTGGATGCGGCGGCTACTACCGAGCTCTCCTCAATGACCATAGGCACAGCGTAGATACGCTCATTAATACGCATATTGGGCGCGATGCCGAACGGCATATAATAATTGGTCAGCGTATTCTCACTGAATCCGTCCAGGATGCTTTGCAGGGCATCATCATCGTGCCAGAAGCTCCGCAGTAGTTGAGCTGCCTGTACCGGGTGCTTCAGCCAGTGCTGAGCTACCCACTCGATCTTTTCATTCTTGGAAAGCCTGGAGAAACCAGTGATTGTCTTTTCCTGCATGTCCGGATTCAATTAATAAGCTACGCCGACAAAGCGCCAAAAATACGGTAACCTGCCCACTTATAAGGAGCGGGGTCGCAAAAAGGCATGGGCCAACTCCAGTCCCTCCTGCTGGGCACGCACGTATTCGGCAAGTTCTTCGTATTCACCGCGTGCGTGCTTCAGGAAAGCTGAAGCCTGCCCGTAAATGGCCGTTAACCGGCTGGAATGGATGAGGTAATACCCGTCGAGGAACGTTTTCACTCCTCCTGAGATGATGACTTGCCGGCAAGCCAGATCGTCCCCTTTCTCAGCCACGAGCTGGTTGACCATACCTACCATTTCCAGGGCGCTATGCCCTACCAGGGCCAGTTCCTTATAAATGGTTTGTTTCGCCACATCACTTCTCAGAAGTTCCAGGCGGGCAAAATTGGTACCTCCATTGGCTGCAAAATCCACCGCCTCCAGCGGCAGACTCAACAAGGCCTCCAGGCTGGCCCGTCCCATACCCTGGCCTACTTCCTTAACGATCAATTTCAGGTCGGGGAAGTGATCGATGACCCGACGTATCGTATCGAGCGGCGCCACCCGGAAACGATCACCTTCCGGCTGCAGCCATTCCTGTAAAGGGTTGACGTGAATGATCAAGCCATCGGCTTCGAGTTTCCGCACCAATTCGCCGATGCGTGCCTGGGCTCCCCCGGCCAGTAATTCTTCAATCTGAGCAATACCCAGGTTGGCAAATAAAGGCTGATCGCCCATCAGGGATCGCACCGAAAAATCGTCGAGCGTATCGTCGCTATACAGCAAAGAGCGGCAAGATCCCAATCCCATGCCCATGCCGAATTCTCCACAGGCGCGTGCCAGATTGTGGTTAATAGTGCGTGCCCATTCGGTACCCCCGGTCATACTACTCACCCATACGGGCAGGCGTAATGACCCGCCCAGAAAGGAAGTCGTGGGGAAGCTACCTTCCTCCGGATGCCCCGATAATAAGGGCTCGTAGAAAAAGCGGGCATCCAGATCAGCACCGGCAACCTGCGACTGAAAAGCCAGTTCGATGTGATCGCGTTTACGGGACCGGGCAGTGGGATCACGGTCTTCGGAGCGGGAAATATCGTGCTTAAAATCGTCACTCATGTAGGTCATCAGGATCAGTATATGGCAAAGGTAGGCCTTTTTGTACTCCCGGCTGTGATATGCCAGTATCGCCATTTGGTAGCTTAGCCTTTCGGCAAAAGTCAACCGCGAAAACACACCTACCTTCAAATAGTAATCGGTTGGGAAACGCAGGTGGGAAAAAATGGTTTATGACCGATGCCCTTGGATTAGTCTGAAACCTCGTCGAACCCCGGACGGATAAACGAGCGGGCATGAACAAATTGCTGATCGATTCCCGTTCTCAGGCGGGCCAGGGGCAGTAATTGATCGAGTATGGAATTGGTCAGTTCCGGAAAGCGATCCCGCACAATTTCCCAGGCAGCCATGCTGTTTTCGATGGCCAGGAGTGCGACCTTAGCGCTGCCATTGGCATCGTTCTGGACGGGGTCGGCGTCGAACACATCATCCTCATTAAAGGAACGAATGGCGCGCTGTAGTTTAGCCTGAATAAAAAACAGATACCACTGGATCACCTCCAGGGAATCGGCGAGCTGCACGCCCCGCTCCATCACATCCATCCCCATGTGCAATTGGGCGGTGAGTTCGTTGCCGCGGGCGCGGAGCTTATCCTGATGTTCCTCCAACCACTCCTGTGCCGAAGCACCGTATTCTTTCGCAATTTCGACCAGGCGATCCTGTTGCTGGGTAGAGGATGGTTTTTCGATCACGGTGTTTGCGGCCTCGCGTTGGAAAACTTCCCAGTCGAGTCCCTGTTGTTCCACGTGGTTACGCAAACTATTCATCGCCTCCTGAAGGCTGTTGTGTAAGGTCTCCAAAATGGTTTCTTTACTGTCGGACTCAGCGGTCTCCTGGCGCGGATCGAAACAGCGGCATTGGCGGGTGAAAGGACAGCGCTCACACCAACTATCGCAGTAGTTGTAAATGCCGGGGATAAAGGACTGATCGTTCATAGGTAGGTTTTAATAATGGTTTGCGACTTGCCCGGGCTATTCCAGTAGGTACGTAAGAAGTTATGCCTTTTTCGGGATAAATGAAAGCCGATTCATGTATCCTGAAAACGGAAGGTGTACTCCCGACATTTCCGGATCGCGGAATAATGGGTAGAAAGAACCTCCCAATTTCGATCCACTAAAATTTTTGTGCGAAAATCGACCTGTTTTTCAATGAGTTACAGAGGTGCTCTTCGATTTTTTTGGTAAAAACCCTTGTTTATTGCAGCCCATTGGTTTACCTTTGCACCTGCTTTGATGAAGGGGCGAATAACGGCCGGTTCGAAAGCAGCAAAACTTTGATCACAAAAAATTCAATTACAAGTGAATACACAGAGTTATAAAACGGTATCTCAGAAGAAAGAGACGGTGGACCGCAAGTGGTACATCGTGGATGCCGAAGGAGAGGTGGTAGGCCGCTTGTGTTCACGCATTGCACACGTGCTGCGTGGTAAGAACAAACCTACTTATACGCCTCACGTTGATACTGGCGATTACGTCATCGTTATCAATGCCGACAAGATCCGTTTCACGGGTCAGAAAATGTTCCAGAAGGAGTACATCCGCCATACGGGATACCCCGGTGGCCAGCGGGTACGCACGGCACGCGAGCAAATGGACAAGCACCCTGAGCGCGTTGTGGAAGCTGCGGTACGCGGTATGTTGCCCAAGAATCGCCTGGGCCGCCAGATGCTGAACAAACTGTTCGTATACGCTGGCGCTGAGCACCCACACCAGGCCCAGAAGCCTGAAGAATTTTCTTTTTAATCAGACTAAACGGATCGACAGCATATGGATATGATCAATACCATCGGTAGACGCAAGGCATCAGTAGCCCGCATCTACCTGACCAAGGGCGAAGGCAAGATCACGGTCAACGGTCGTGAATTTACCGACTACTTCCCCCAAAAGCACATGCAAAACGTTATCCTGGCTCCTTTCACCACCGTGGAAGCCGAGAATATTTACGATTTAAACGTCAACGTTGCCGGTGGCGGTTACAAAGGACAAGCCGAAGCAACCCGCATGGCGATTGCCCGTGCCCTGGTTGAACTGAACGCCGATTTCCGCAAGCCGCTCAAGGATAAGAAATTCCTGATGCGCGACAGCCGTGTGGTTGAGCGTAAGAAATACGGTAAACCCAAAGCGCGTAAGAGCTTCCAGTTCTCCAAGCGTTAATGGAGCCGGGGTCGGCCGTTGGCCTACCCTCTTCTTTCTTTTTTGCCAACGTAGACAATATAAATTTGCATAATGAATACGCCATCTTATAAAGAACTGCTCGACGCAGGGGTGCACTTCGGTCACCTGAAGAAAAAGTGGAACCCCAAGATGTCTCCTTACATCTTTATGGAGCGCAAGGGTATCCACCTGATCGATATCAATCGCACCATCGAGTGCATGGATCGCGCCGGTAAAGCGGCCTTCCAACTGGCTAAAGCCGGTAAAAAGATCATGTTCGTTGCCACGAAAAAACAGGCACGCGAAATCGTTATGAAAGCCGCTCGCGAAGCTGAGATGCCTTTCGTTACCGATCGCTGGCTGGGTGGAATGATGACCAACTTCTCCACGATACGTCGTTCGATCAAGAAAATGCAGACCATCGACCGCATGCTGCAGGATGGTAGCCTGGAAAGCGTGACCAAGAAGGAGCGTCTTACCCTGACCCGCGAACGCGATAAGCTGGAGCGTGTACTGGGTGGTATTGCCAACCTCAACCGTCTGCCCTCGGCCATTTTCATCGTAGATATCCACCACGAGCACATTGCCGTGAAAGAAGCTCACCGCCTGGGACTGCGCACCTTCGGTATCGTGGATACCAACTCTGATCCCAATCAGGTCGACTACCCTATTCCCGCTAACGACGATGCATCAAAATCGATCAAGATCATTACCGAGTACATGGTAGAGTGCATCAAAGCCGGAAAGGACGAGCGCCGCAAGAGCAAAGAGGAGAAACAATCCGCTCGTGGCTAATTCGGGTTACAGTGTAGGACAAACCCTCGATGTCTAACTTATTCAAATAACCAGCGAACACTACTACAATGAGCAAAATTTCAGCCGCCGATGTCAAAAAACTGCGCGATATGACGGGCGCAGGTATGATGGACTGTAAAAAGGCTTTGAACGAAGCCGAAGGCGATTTTGATAAAGCCGTAGAGATCCTCCGCAAAAAAGGAGAAAAGCTGTCGGCCAAGCGTGCCGATCGCGAAGCTACGGAAGGTGCCGTCATTGCTAAAGTATCGGACGATAAGTCTAAAGGCGTTATCGTTAAACTGAGCAGTGAAACGGATTTCGTTGCCAAGAATGATGATTTTGTAAAGCTGGCCGAGCAGTTTGCCCAGATCGCTCTGGAGCAAATGCCCGCCGACCTCGATAGCCTCCTGAAGACCAGCTTCTCCAATGGCATGACTATTGGCGATAAGGTTACGGAGCAAGTAGGTGTCATTGGCGAGAAGATCGAATTGGCTGCCTACGAAAAAGTAGAAGCTGAGCAAGTAGCGCCTTACATCCACATGGGTAACAAAGCAGCCGTATTGGTTGCGCTGAACCAGGATGGAGAGGATGCCTTTACCGCCGGTCGCGACGTAGCCATGCAGGTTGCTGCTATGCACCCGATCGCGGTCGATAAAGACGGCGTTGATCAGACTACCATCGACAAAGAGATCGAGATCGGTAAAGAGCAAGCTCGTCAGGAAGGCAAGCCCGAGCAGATCATCGAAAAGATCGCCATGGGTAAACTGAATAAATTCTTCAAGGAAAATACCCTGCTGAATCAGCAATTCGTAAAAGACAATAAAAAGTCTGTTGCCGAATACCTGAACAGTGTATCAAAAGGACTGACGGTAACGGCTTTTAAACACGTTACCCTGGGTTAAACAACCCAAATCCACGGCGAGGGCGAATTACCAGTTAATTCGCCCTCTTTTTTTGCCTGTATACCGACAACGAAGTGATTTGGCTTCCCAAACCTTTTCGGAAGCGGTATACTTTTCCGCTACGCAACAAATTCGGTGGGAAACGTATATTTGTGTGAATTGTGCCGAAGGGTCTTCGGCCTACCTTCATCCTGACCTCCATAAACAGTCTGCATGCCACTGAAGTATAAACGAGTCCTCTTAAAATTGAGCGGAGAATCCCTCATGGGAGACCAGTCCTACGGGATCTCCCCGAAAATGTTGACGCACTACGCCCAGGAAATTAAGGGACTCACCGATATCGGGGTGCAAGTGGCCGTAGTGATCGGAGGCGGAAATATTTTCCGCGGATTACAAGCCAGTGAATCCGGTATTGAGCGGGTTCAGGGTGATTATATGGGTATGATGGCCACCGTGATCAACGGCATGGCCCTGCAAAGTGCTCTGGAAGGTGTTGGTGTCTTTACCCGGCTGATCTCCGCTATCGAAATGAAACAGATCGCCGAACCCTACATCCGCCGCCGCGCTACCCGCCACCTGGAAAAGGGCCGCGTGGTCATCTTTTCGGCCGGTACGGGTAGCCCTTACTTCACAACCGACTCCGCCGCTGCCCTGCGCGCCAACGAGATCAATGCCGACGTTATCCTGAAAGGCACGCGCGTCGACGGTATTTACTCCGCCGACCCCGAAAAAGATCCCACCGCCACAAAATTCAATACACTCTCTTTCGCTAAAGTTATCAGCGAAGGCCTGGGCGTAATGGATATGACCGCCTTCACCCTCTGTCAGGAAAACGACCTGCCGATCGTCGTATTCGATATCGGACAACCCGAGAATTTACTGCGCATCGTAATGGGTGAGCAGATTGGCACCCTCGTTGAATAATCTTTAACAGGTTTGAGGTTTGGGGTCTGAGGTTATAGGTTAGGTCAGAGGTTACCTAAAACCCCAAACCTCAAACTTGTCACAGTTGGACGATAGCGATCGTTGCCATCGACACCTTAATATCCATTGCCTCTTGCAATTGGATGGCGCAGGCTTCCAGCGTAGCTCCCGTCGTCAGCACATCATCTACCAGTAGCACGTGTTTTCCAGATAATTGATTAAGGTTTTTTGCCTTAAATGCCGCCAGAACATTCTGAAAACGCTCCAACCGGCCTTTATGGGTTTGGGAAGTTTGGTAAACTGCTCGTACCAGAAAATGCTCCGCCATAGGTATCTGAAGGCTCTCAGATAAGCCTTGCCCAAAACAAGCGGCTTGATTGTAGCCGCGTTTGTGTTTCTTTTTTGGGTGTAATGGTACGGGTATGATAAGGTCGGGCCGTTGTTCGCCGTAAGAGGCCGCTAACATTCGTCCGTATTCGCGCCCCAGGCCAATACCCACTTGTGACTGGCTTCGGTACTTCAGGGCGTGGATGAGTGATTGGATGTGGCCACCCTTTACGAAGTGGAACATAGCACTTCCGTATTCCAGGGAGATTCGTCCCCAGAACCGCTCCGTAAAGGCATTTTCGCGAAAGCGATGCATATCGGTAAGGGGCCATTCCGACCGGCAATTGAGGCAAACGAATTGCCGTGTATTTGCCAAAACCCGTTCACAGGCAACACAAAGATGGGGGTAAAAAAGGTGTCCCAGAGCTTGCAGGGACGTGCGCATCCACGACATTGGTGTAGGTTTTACGAGGATGTTTTTCCCAAAGGGGTAAGGTGCTGTTTTTTGCCAAAGGTAGCAAGGCCGCTATTGTCGGCCGGCAAACAAAAAACGCCTGCCTTGACTAGCAAGACAGACGCATCAAAACAAAACGAAAAACCAACTTTAAACAAGTCTTTTTTATAACGTAAAAACCACAATGTCAGTATTTTGTTTTACCAAAGACGGGAAGAAAAAGGTTTTGACTTCCCGTAGACAAAGTGTTGTTATATTTATTCTCCTTCCTGGATTTGGGCTTTCAATTTCACCGGAACTTCCTGTACAGCCCCTTCCCGGTTAATTGTCAAGGTCACGGTATCGCCAACGCGGGAACGCCCGATGTATTCCTGCAACTCGGGAACACTTTTTACACTTACTCCATCCACTGCAGTAATAATATCTTTTTCGGCCAGCCCCGCGTATTCAGCCGACCCACCATTGAAGAGTCGTTCGATTACCACACCCTGATTGATGCTCACCCCAAGTTCACTGGCGTATTCACCGTCAAGTTCGGAGATTGAAACCCCCAGGTAAGCCCGTTGGTAGCTGCCGTATTTGATAATATCATCGGCGATCCGTTTTACGAGGTTGATCGGAATGGCAAAACTGTATCCCTGGAAAACGCCGGTGCGGGTAGCGATAGCCGTATTGATCCCTACCAGGCGCCCTTCCTGATCCACGAGTGCCCCTCCGCTATTACCGGGATTTACGGCGGCATCAGTCTGGATGAAACTTTCGATAGCCTCGCCACCACCGAGCAATGAAATGTTTCGCCCCTTGGCACTGACGATACCGGCAGTCACGGTGGAGTTTAATTCAAAGGGATTTCCAACGGCTAAAACCCATTCACCGATCCGGACATTATCGGAATTTGCCAGTTCTACTGTTGGGAACCCTTTTCCTTCAATCTTGATAACGGCCAGATCGGATTTGGGGTCAGTCCCGATGACTTTGGCAGGGTAGCTCCGGTTGTCGGTAAGCATCACTTCTACCTCGTCGGCAAATTGGACCACGTGGTTATTGGTGATAATGTAGCCATCGGCAGAATAAATCACCCCCGAGCCCGAGCCCTCACGGGGCTGATTGGGGCGCATATTGCCAAACAGGTCATCGCCAAAAAAGTAGCGGAAGGGGTTATCACTCTCTTCCTCGTTGCGCTGGGCATTACCCTCTCCGGTAGTCCGGGAAGTGATGTGCACAACGGCCGGCATGGCGCGTTCGGCTGCCTCCACAAAGCTAAAATCGGGCAGTGCCGAAACATTAGTTCGTGCGAGCGGCTGATTTACTTGCCGGACTACGGCTTGTTCCGCTCCCTGAGGAGTAGCGTAATTATCTTGGAGATAGGCATAGCCGGCCAGTGTAACCAGGCCTCCGATGATGCCAGCCAGGGTAAAGGACAGTACCTGCTTCATACCATTAAGTGTTTTGTAATCAAAAAAAGTGCAATGGATTTCCCGGCCTAATAATTTCTGGTTATCTACCGTGAATTCCAATTTTGTGCGCATAATCTATACGAACGCCAACCACTTTTGGATCAACCGAAAGCCATTTGTGCAATTTCGGTAAAATGGCGTACTTCGTAAAAAACGAAACACGGTGGAACGTTCACGTAAAATTTACGTATTTGACAAAAAAACCCATCTTAATTTTCCTTTGTTACGGTCCAAATTTCGTTTAACAGGAAATTAACAGCTCCGGACCGGGAAAACAGGGTGCCCCCACGTTTATTGGGTATATCATGAGCAAAGAAGCCTTTGAACATCAATCGATCTACCAGCAAGTGCTGCAACCGGAGACGGAGCTGGAGCAACGGTTTCTGCAAGACCCCGCCTTTCTCGAAGGTCTTAACTGGGGTACTCCACGCTACGGACACCCCGAAGGCGAAGTGTACAAACACATCCGCGAAGTACTCGACAATGTGGACCGCCTGCGCACCTCGGAAAACGTGCGCGCTCAATTGCGCATCATTGCTTTTGTCCACGATACTTTCAAGTACAAAGAACACAAGGGGCATCCCCGCGACTGGAGCCGCCACCATTCGATCTATGCCCGTAAATTTCTCGACCAATATTCCGTCGAACGTCCTGTTAAGCTCGTAACGGAATTGCACGACGAAGCCTACTACTGCTGGTGCACACAATACTTGTACCATAAGCCAGAACAGGCCAAAACCCGCCTCAATCAACTAATCGATAACCTGGGCCCTCATCTCGACCTGTACTACTACTTCTTCTGGTCCGACACCCGTACCGGCGATAAGAACCTGGCACCCCTGCGGTGGTTCGAGAAGATCATCAGCGACATCAGTCCCGTCTTTTCCTAAAAGCCATCGAAAAATTAATATTGGATTGGGAAACTATTTTCCGGACAGTCCGGTTAGTGGGCATGGACACGCACAGCAGGAAGCATAAACCCGCCTTTCCAAAGGGTAGTGGCATTATATTTCCCTGCTGGACGGTTTCCTTTTTTGGAATACCACAAAATGCCTACTTTTATGCTGGTAATGGCTAACGACAAACCACATACCGATTACGAAAAGGTATTTGAGGACGAACTGCTCCCGCAGATCGATGCCCTCTTTACATTTGCGTATCACCTTACCAATTACCGGGAGGAAGACGCTAATGATCTGGTTCAGGAAACCTATTTCAAGGCGTATAAAGCTATTGACCGCTACCACCAGGGCACTAATGCTAAAGCGTGGTTATTCCGCATCCTGAAGAACATTTTCATCAATCAGTACCGCAAACGCTCTAATCAGCCTCAGCGGGTCGATTATGAGGAGATCATTCACTACCATGATGAGGAAACCGGTACTTACGCCAGCTACCTCGATCTGCGGCAGGAAATGTTCCAAAATATGATGGGTGACGAGGTAACCAATGCCATTAATTCATTGCCTATCGCTTTTCGCGTGGTTATTCTGTTGTGCGACATTGAAGGATTTACCTACGAAGAAATATCAAAGATCCTCGATATTCCGATCGGTACGGTTCGTTCCCGCTTACACCGGGCCAGGAACCTGCTGAAGGAAAAGCTCAAGGAGTACGCTGAGTCTTTGGGATACGAAGACAAGCGCTAGCCTCCGGGGCCGCGATTTCTTATATTATTAAACCAAAGCTATCCGGACCACAGGCAAGCAATCCATACGGATCATGAACGGTAACCACCACACATACAAAATAGCATGTCCATCCAGGTTTCCACTCAGCAGTTTTGTAACCGCAGTGGTGACCTGGATCGGTGGTGACTCGTGCCTGTATTATAGTGGCCGATGTCACGCCCCTTTTCGGATGGCCAAAAACGTTTGATCATGGGAAACCAAGATTATCAGGTGTTGGTCCAGAAAGTGACCATGTACCTCGACAACGAGTTAAGCGAAAACGAAGAGCGCGAACTGTTACAAGACATCCAATCCAATCCTGCCTATTTGAAGGTGCTGAGCCAGGAAAAATCTTTCCGGGAATTTATCAAAAGTAAGATCCAGCGCCGCAAGCCATCTCCGACCCTTATCCAATCCATCAAAGAAAAAATTCGTATCGCACCCGTATAGCAGCAGTATTTATCTGCTATGCCAGTGCTGCCAAAAGGCTCCGATGCGATGCATCCGGAGCCTTTTGTGTACGCAAAACATATTGGATTTTGCCGTTGATTTTCTATATATTAATTGAAACTGACGGCATATGGTCCCCATCTATCCTTCTTTCCTCCGCAGCATGAATTTGGTTGTATTAACCTGGCTATGCGTATTTGCTTCCCATTTATATTTGTTGTCACAACCATGGTGGGGGACAGGAGAAATGGTCCTCTTTATCAATATTGCCATCCTGGTCGTTGGATCTATTCTGCACGTACGCCCCGGATCCCTCAAAGAATGGGGGCGTCCCAGCAACCTGGTGCAGAACCTGTTCAGTATGGGTTATTTAGTACACATGGTAATTACCTTGTTGAGCTTATACGATTTGCACTATATCGCCGTTTAGTGCAAGCAAACCGGCTTTTTATCAGAGGCCCTGGGGTAGGCTGAGGCTGAGGTTGAGGTTGAGGTTGAGGTTGAGGTTAAGGATGAGTTCATTTAAAAACCCCTGCACCTTGGACCATGAACCTTGGACCTTGGACCATGAACCTTGCTCCGGAAGGCACCCAGAGAAAAGTATTTCTCAGCCTGAACCTTAACCTCAGCCTAATACTTGAACCCATGCCCTATGCAATGGAGGTATGGCATGGACCCAGCCCCTTCCAAAATCTACTTGTCTATGAAATCCCTGATCAACACTCTAATTGCGATTTGCCTGACATTGGTTCCTGGCCGTTCCCAGGGGCTCGATCCATTGGAACTGGGACAACTACTCGAAGAGATGCGTGCCGAAATAATGGCTCCCCTCGACGGTGACTATCGCCGCCTGCAGATCCGTAAAAACAGGGTTCAGAATTACCAATGGGCGCTCGGGTCGGCTCGCGAAGACCTGGAAATCCGCTACCTCGCCATTCCGGATGATGGTAGCGAATTACTTGACTACCCCCATATCGAAGCTTCCCGCCTCGCCATGCAGATATGCAGTAATGCACAGGAAGCTGCAATTACGGCCCGTGACCTGACCGAGGAAGAGCGGATAGATCTGTTCAATGCTGATTGGGGACGTATGTATATGTTTCCGCCAAAAGAAGAATTCGGCCTCTACCTGCACTGTAAAATGGTCGCCCTGTTCCGGGAAGGCAGCGGCATGATGGTCATTTTTCACCTCTTCGATGAGCCCAGTCCCGAAATCGACAACCGCCTGTACACCTTTCGCTTTATGGATTAAAATATCGTGAGGTCGGTGGCCATCAGTTCGGTAAATCACCGAAGGCTACAACCTTACGTTGTATTTGGTAGAGAGTATTGGGTAGCAGGACTTGCTTAACTCCATATACCCGATACTAATTACTTGGTACCGGTAGGTTGGGCGTTGAAAATGATCACTCTGCGAAATAGTCTACGCCCAACCTCCCGATGGATTAAAATAGACATACACAAAGCATTGTCCTGCTGACGGAAAAAAGTACTTTTGTCATGGCCTTTAGCCCGGCCTTCAGCCATTTAAAACCAAAACCGTCGCATGGAAGCCATCAGCGTTTTCGACATGCTCAAGATAGGTGTGGGTCCCTCCAGTTCTCATACGCTGGGTCCCTGGCGCGCTGCGGAGCGCTTCGTCCACGAACTTCGGGAAAACGGGCATTTCCAGCATACTACACGCCTGCAAACTGTGCTCTACGGTTCCCTTGCTCTTACCGGGCACGGGCACGGTACCGACGTAGCCATTTTACTGGGGCTCTGTGGTCAGGACCCGGTAACCATGCCCCTGGATCGGGTCCAACTGATTCCCCAACGGTGCTACCAACAGAAATACCTGCATTTGGGTGGTCAAAAAGCTATCCCTTTTGACGCTGAAGTTGATCTTGACTTCCGGTTCTCGGAGGTCCTCCCCTATCATGCCAACGGACTAGTTTTCCGGGCTTTTGGCGAAAGCGGGAACATACTGCACGAGGGAACATACTACTCCATCGGAGGTGGATTCGTACTAAAGGAAGGAGAACAGCACGGCTCCGTAGAAACCCAATCTGTACTCCCCTATCCGGTTAATAGCGGGAAACAACTCATCGGCTATTGTGACGACAGCGACAAACGGATTTGCGACATCGTTTTCGTCAACGAGCAACACTGGCGCACCCCTGCAGAAATTGAAGAAGGTCTTTGGGATATCTGGACCTGCATGCGTGATTGCATGTACCGGGGCTGCCATACCGATGGTGTACTGCCCGGTGGGCTGGATGTAAACCGTCGGGCCGCCAACATAAACCGACGGCTGCTCGGCGATGCCACCTACGAAACACCCCGCGAATGGATGGACGCCATTCGACGCTACAATCCCGACTTTTCCAAAACCCTCAAATGGATCGGCTGCTTCGCAATGGCCGTCAACGAAGAAAACGCCAACTTTGGCCGTATTGTTACCGCTCCGACCAACGGGGCGGCCGGGGTTATTCCCGCCGTACTCATGTACTATTACTGCTTTTCGGGTGAAAAAGTCGACCGCCAGGAGATCCTGCAATTCCTGATGACGGCCGGAGAGATTGGCTCCCTTTTCAAAAAGGGATCCACCATCTCGGCGGCCATGGGCGGTTGTCAGGCCGAGATCGGCGTATCATCAGCTATGGCTGCTGCGGCCCTCTGCGAAGGGCTGGGCGGTTCGGCGGCACAGGCGTTGATGGCAGCCGAGATTGCTATGGAGCATCACCTGGGTCTTACCTGCGACCCGGTTGGAGGCCTGGTTCAGGTGCCCTGCATCGAGCGCAATTCCATGGGAGCAGTGAAAGCCATTACCGCTGCCAAGATCGCCCTGGAAAGTGATCCCGGCAAAGCCAAGGTGAGCCTGGACGCCGTGATCAAGACCATGTGGGAAACCGCCCAGGACATGAATACCAAGTACAAAGAAACCTCACAGGGAGGCCTGGCAGCGAATATTGCCATTTCTGTCCCGGAGTGTTGATATTTATTTTTTCTGCCTTTCGGCAAAAACAGCTTAGGTCGCCCGAATAACGGCCGAATCGGTAACCACGAAAACCTGATCGTCCGACTTAGGGGTAAGCACCTTGGTGCCGGTGAACACACCAAAAGCCGGTAGAATCCCCGTCCGTTCCCCAAAGTAGAAGCAGGGCAGCTTGAGTCGCTGCCGGCCCCCACCACTTAACCGGACGGCGGGGTGAATATGCCCCGCCAGATTATACGCGGCATCGTGCTCCCCGAGCGGATGGTGACTCAACAACAGGCCCCCTACCTGATACGGTTCATCCAGGATATCCATGCGGGAACGGGAGTAGGCCTTGTCGGATAAGCGGTCGTGATTGCCGAGTACCAGTGAGAAGGCCACTCTAGGAAAGCGCTCCATCAGGTCACAAAACTCCTCCCATTCGGCATTCCAGTCGCTGTGAAACAGATCACCCAGGAAATACACCCGTTCGGGGCGGTATTCGAGCAGTAAGGCGATCAGCTTATCCCAGTTGGTATTCGTAACATCCTGGGGTAGCGGGAAACCTTCCCGCCGAAAGTGCTGTACTTTACCCAAATGCAAATCGGCGATCAAAAGGGCTTCCTCCTGCTGCCAGAAAATGGCCCGGTAGGGATGGAGCTCAAGGTCGGCTCCGGCCAGCTGAAGATGTTGGGTGGTTAATTGCATGGGGAGATGAAAGTACTATTAATCCTTGACGAGTTGCAACTTCATGCGTTGAACCCGGTCTTCCAGTTTTTCAGAGGTCAATCGTTCACGCAAACGATCTACAATGATCGGGAAAGCGAAGGGCGTAGCTTTATGGGGCTTACTAAGGATGATCTTTTGTTGGTTGATCCGTTCCAATGCTTGCCGCAATCGTGCTTCTTCCAGTTGAAAAGCCATGACTTCATCGTAGGCCTGCTGGTACAACAGGTTGTTAGGCTCATAATCCCGAAAGACGTCAAAAAACAACTGGGAAGAAGCCTGCACGTGCCGGTCCTTTTTTTGCTTGCCCGGATACCCCATAAAGATAAGTCCGGCAATACTGGCAATACGACGGAATGCCCGTTTGGCCAACTCGGCGGAATTGATACTGTCCATGATGTCCTGACTCAGATTACGGGTGCTGAATAATTCATTGGCCAGCCCTTCGTCAATGGGAATGGGTATGTCGGATAGTAGTTCAAAACCGTAATCGTTCATGGCGATGGAAAAGCTGATGGGCTGTATGCGCGACAAACGATAGGCCAGCAGCGAGCCCATACCCTCATGCACATTACGGCCGTCGAAGGGATAAAAGACCAGGTGGTGACCTTCCCGACTGGTGAAATACTCGATGAGAAATTCACTGCGGTTAGGGATATGGGAGCGCTCCGTTTGGACGTCCAGTAGTGGTTTAAGGGTTTGCAGCTCGATATCATTGAGCTGACCGGCCCTGATCTGATCCATCTTCGTCAGCAGGAAAGCCGATAACTGAGACGATAAGGGCATGCGCCCACCCTGGTAGGACGGTATTTTGCCCTTCTTTTTATTGCTGCGTTTCACCTGGACGGTCATGTCTTTGATGCGCACCATTTCCAGTGACCGTCCGGCAAACCAAAAGGTGTCACCCGGCTTCAGTTGTCCCACGAACCATTCTTCGATGGATCCCAGCCGGCTTCCTTTTACGTACTTAACCTGCATATCCGCGTCGCCCACGATGGTACCTATCTGCAGCCGATGCCGCATGGCCACCCGCCGGCTATTAACTTGGTAGCGTC
This sequence comes from uncultured Saprospiraceae bacterium, assembly GCA_964342305.1. Lineage (GTDB taxonomy): Bacteria > Bacteroidota > Bacteroidia > Chitinophagales > Saprospiraceae > DT-110. Next base: position 26,769 of record CAYFGK010000039.1, read on the forward strand.
CATCTTCTTCGATCTCTACTTTACGGTATTCGTCGTAGGCGTAGAGGGACTCCCCACCGGTGGTGATGAAGTGGAGCGTCCATTTCCATTCTTCCGGAGTAACGCTGCGGTAGGCGTAGGTACCCACTACTTCTTTGTAGATCTGGTCCGGGAAGAAACCATCGGAGACCGCGAGCGTGATCAAATACTGGATCAACACATCGAACGACCGGATGTACGGCATCCGTGATTCCAGGGCCTTTTCTTCGATGGCTTGCCGCAGGGCAGCCCCCTCCAATAATTCCAGCGAATGGGTGGGCACAAAGAATATCTGGCTGGTCGCTCCCGGTTGGTGACCCGAGCGGCCCGCCCGTTGGATGAAGCGTGCCACACCTTTGGGGCTCCCGATCTGGATTATATTCTCTACCGGTCGAAAATCGACACCCAGATCCAGGGAGGAGGTACAAACTACCGCCTTGAGGGTACCTTGGTGCAGGGCATTTTCCACCCAGTCGCGCAACTCCCGGTCGATGGAGCCATGGTGCATGGCAATGATGCCCGCCAGGTCGGGCGCGACGTTGAGCAGGTTTTGGTACCAGATCTCACACTGGGCGCGGGTATTGGTAAAGATGAGGGTACTTTGGCCGGCTTTAATGATGGGTACAATTTTCTCGATCAGGGTAATGCCCAGGTGACCGGCCCAGGGGAAGGTCTCGATGGTATCGGGCAGGATGGTCTCCAGTTCGATCTGCTTGTCGATATTGGCCCGAATGACCTTATATTGTTCGGGATGGTCGGCATTACCCATCAGCACCGAAATGGCCTCTTCCATATTACCAATGGTAGCCGAGATTCCCCATACTTTCAATTTGGGTAAAAAGCCTTTCAGCCGACTCAGGGCCAGTTCAATTTGTACGCCGCGTTTGGATCCGATCAGCTCGTGCCATTCGTCGATCACGATGGTCGAGAGGTCTTTAAAGTATTTTTCGTATCGCTTACTGGCCAATAGCAGGTGCAAACTTTCGGGAGTGGTGATCAGCACCTCGGGGGGCTTTCTTTTTAGTCTTTGTCGTTCTGAGGAGGATGTATCTCCGGAGCGAATGGCCACCCGCCAGTTGAGGCCCAGGTCGTCGGCTGCCCGTTGCAGCGCCCCCTGGATCTCACGGGTGAGCGCCCGTATGGGCGTAATCCAGATGGCCCGCAGACCGTTATCTGTCCGCCCCGGATCATCCGCATGATCCCGCAGGAATTCCAGCAAAATGGGAATGCCCAGGGAATAGGTTTTTCCGCTTCCCGTAGGAGCATTAACCAGTCCGTGATATCCATCCAGATGCGCCTGCCAAGCCTCCAACTGGAAGGGGAAGGGCGTCCAGCCTTGTTGGTCAAACCAATCGGTTCCGCGTTGGATGAGGGCTTGTTGTTGCATGGTATTTGGTAACGCGGGAGGGAACGAATGGTTGCGATGGCATCGGCGATGCTATCGCCGATGCCATCGCAAAGTTTTCCACAAAGTTTTCCACATTTAGCAACTTACCCGACAAGATAAGTCCTTTTCAACCAGTAGATTTAAACAAAACCCACCCAAATGAAACAACTGCTCCTAATCACCATATTTTTTCTGACCAGCCTTGGACTTTCCGCAGCCGTCATCGATGGCTATGTGTATTACTTCGAATCGGAGGATGGTTTCGACCGGCTCAAGTTCAGCTTACCCGACTACCTATCGATGAAGCCCATGACGGAATATGCTGCCATTGATGAGGATGGATATTTTCGGTTGGAACTTGATCTTCCCGAGCCCATAGAGTTGAAAATCTGGCAGGGTGGCCAATCTCAGGCGCTTTTGATTAATCCGAATGATAGCCTGCATATCACCTTCGATTATCCCGAATGGACGGAACATGGAGGAGCCGCCCTCGCGATTACCGGCACTGCGGCCGACCGGCAGTACCAGTTGATGCAAATCGAGGATGCCTACCGGACAGCCTTTCCCCAATTGGATATGTTTGAATACGCCGACTCCTCTCCGGGGGAAGTACGCAGCCTGTTGGAGAATCGGCAGCAGCAGCTGCTGACCTTCTGGCGGGGTTGGGACATTCAGGATCCCGTGCTGCAGGAATGGGTCGATCACCAGGCGTTCTTTGGATTGGTACCGGAGTATCTAAGGTATGCGAATATCTCCCGAAAGAACCGGGAATCTTTCTTTCCCTCACCCACTTATTTTGACTTTTGGGAGGCGATACTGCAACAGCAACGGATACACCTGAGGTCGTTCATTATGCAACGTCTTTGCGGTGTATACACAAATTATCTCAACTTATCTATGCCGGAAAAACTTGCCGGTCAGTTACCCAAAGAAAATCCAGAGCGTTTCCATGCATTGATCCGGGCTCAATCGCAGCATATTTTACAATTATCGGTACCCCAATTAATGAAAGACCGGTTACTGGCCCTCCAGCTGGGAAATAACTTGAATTTTAAAAAGGGTATTTCGGGGGTTGACACCACTTACGTAAAAAAAATCAGAACACCTTTTTTGCGTAAGCAATTGCTAAACAGATACCATTTAGCCACCAGTGCAGAACCAGCTCTGACCAATGGGTCCGAGCTGGAAATACCAGCAAACACACCCTCCCTCATCGACTTCCTGCACGCAACATATCCCGGCAAAACCATTCTTATCGACTTCTGGGGTACCTGGTGCGGTAGTTGCCTCCGAGGTATGCACGAAAAGATGCCGGCGGTCGTCGACCAGTTCCGGAAAAAAGACCTGCAAATAGTCTTCGTGGCCTGCCTTTCTCCCCGTTACCAATGGATCAATACCATCAACGAGCTTCCCTACCCGTCCGCTCACGTTAATCTGACCGACGAACAATTAGCCACTTTTACCAAGGAATTTGGCCTTAAATCATTTCCCCAGTATACTCTCATCGACAAGAACGGGCAGATGGTCCTCCGCAGAGCCGATTTTCCGGGTGACGGACTGGAGGAGCAGGTGAAAGGGATTTTATCTAAATAAGACTTAAGATTTTTAGATACTAGATAGAAGAAATAGACTCTTCTATCTAGCATCTCGTAATCTTATATCTTCGCATTTACTCAGCTACCGCGACGCTCAATCCACTCTCAATCGACTCCATCCACTCAAACGTTAACCGGTACAACGTCTCCATATCCATGGGATCTTCCAGGGATTGATAATTCGCTAACAGTACCTCGCTAAATGCTGGAAATTGAACGAAGTTGCGGTAATCCCCCATCATGCTTTGTACATCGGCGATTACCTGCGGGCTGTACTGCTCAGGGAAAGTATCCCAGACGTAGAGCACATACATACCGAAGGTCATGTATTCCAGGAAGGTGTTGTAGCTGCTTTCGTATCCCCATTTGCCGGTGTTCCACTTTCGCCAGTCGGGCATGGCCTTTTTGAGGTCCTCCAAATACCGGTCCGTGAACGGATTGACGTAGTTGTGATCGATCTCGGTAAAGACTACCCGCCCCTGGCGGCCTCGCCAGGCGTAGCCGGCCGAATCCGGAGCCGGTACTTCGGCAAAGGGTGCCGATACAAACATCAGGTTCTGTTGGTACCCTTCTTCGAGGCCTTCCAACGGCATGGTGTTGTGAAAACCACCCGTCAGAGGCGAGAAGATCACCCGGTACGATTCCACGGTATTCGGGTAGCGGGCCTCCAGCCACTGAAACATATCCTCGAAATCGACGATCTGCGGATAATTGGCTTCCAGTTTGGCGTAAAACGATTGATGCTCCCGGTAGAAGGACATGAAATCGGTGTCCCGAATGAACCGGTTGATCAACCGCACATTTTCCGGAATCAGGAAAGCCTGCCTCTGAAAGATCATCGTCAGCAATTTGGGCACGCGATAATCACCCGTTTTCTGCAACCGTCCCTTGTCGTCTAGCTCATAATTAAGGGATAGGAAGCGAATGGCGTAGTGATTCAGGCCGTATTCTCTGGGGGTCAGGTACGCATCCAGTTTTTGTACCAGCGGATGATCGGTGTAGGCTCCGAAGTGATCCTCTACTGCTCGCAAATAGGCGCCATGGGCTTCACCCTGATTGAGCACATTATCATCCGATTGGAAAGCCTCCGTCAATGAGCAGGCGATCCACATCAGCTCGTACACGGGAGGCACCTCCGCAGTGAATTGCCCTCGGTACTTATCGACCTGGCGTAGCTTGGGGTAAAACGCATCGTATACGTAGGCTTCTACCCTGGCGGGGTTCGCAAAATATAATCCAACCAGAATGCCAACCAGCAGCAGGAGTATGGCCAGGAATCGACCCGTGAAACGAAGTACTTTTTTCATGTCGTGGTTTTTTGTGTGATTGATACGCCGGCAAAACTATAGGGTAATCCTATCGCTCGCTGGCAAAAGCCACGACTGGCAAGGGTTTGGGACGAATGGAAAGGCCCCGGGACGATTGGTGATGTTTCAGGGACGAATGGTGGTCGATCCTCCGGATCGACCAGGGATTTGCCCAGGATAATGCATCGATCCACATCAATACGGGATCGTTATCCATAAAATCAACTACGTGATGTTTTGTAAAAACTACCTGTGAATCACCTTCAGGTCGAACTGGAGGATCGACCACCTAGGCTATCCAATACCTCTTTCGAGCGGGAACGGCTAACCGGAACGGGGTCTGGAACACCATCCATGTGCAGCTGGTACCCTTGAGCGTTGCCGGTTACTTCCCGCACCTGTTCCACATTCACTACGTAAGATCGATGTACCCGCATAAACGGCGGTGAAGCCAGCGATTCTGCCACCTTTTTCAGGGTATTGCGGATGATCTCCCGCCGCATTTGATCTTCGGTGCGGTAATGGATCTCCACGTAGTTCATGGCCGCCGCAATGTAGTAAACCTGATCGGCCGGGACTTCCAGTTGGGTGTCCCCCTGCTCATCCGGAAAGGTGACGATCATTCTTTTTTTGGCGAAAGCCGCCTCCGGTCGCTGCGCATTGACCACCTCCGCTCCGGCCAAATGCAAGCGCAATTGGCGGATATAATCGATCAGCACAAAAGCGGTCAGAGGGAAAATACCGATAGATGCCGCGATCCCGGAAAAGTACCAGAATTGACTCCAGTAAAAGGTGTACCCGAAATACCAATTGAGGTACACAAAGCTGCAAATAATAACTATACTGAAACTGACCAGCAGCCAGATCAAATGCTTCCCGACGGTCCATCCGCTTTCGCGAAAAAGCCGGGGCCACAACCTGGGTAAACCAAAGCGCATAAAGGCTAAAACCGCAACCGTGATCACCCCGTAACCGGCCAGAAAGAGGTTTTTATTGGGGTCTGTCTCCGTGTAGGTATCCCCCGGCTGAAAAATAATCAGGAACCCTGATACGAAGAGGCCCGACCCCAGAATAAATAGGAGGTCAGTACGCAATGTCCGGCGGAGCGGATAGGGTTCGCGGAAGTAGTTTCGCAATGCAGATTGGGTTTTGATCAAACATAGAAAGAATTCCCGACACTCCCCTTAACCCCGGTTTCTTACCGGGAATTGAACTAGTTCATCACAATTCTCTTAAAAAATTGACTTTTGAAAAGAACTTAAATAACTTCAAGTAATCTTATTATTCACCTATACCGACAATGAAGTGGTTTTGCTCCGCAGCATTTCGTGCTGGGAATCCAAACCAGTTCGAGTCGAGTATACACTCACCTGAAAAGGTTGGGCAAAGCCCAATCCTTTTTGGAAGCAGTATAAATCCCTTTTATGAAAAAAATAATGCAAAAAATACCTTTCTCAGTACTTGTTATTAGTATTCTCGTCAGCTGTAGCAGCCAAGAGAATTTATCTGAGGACCTGCATGCTCGAGAAACGCAATTTATGACCGGCGCAGTTCCCGGAGGAACACATTTTCCCTATGCGTTTTCAATGAATTCATTAGCCACTGGGAAGCCATTGTTAAGCACCGAATTCATGAAAGCGGTGCAACAAAACTCTCCGGCTAATGCTACGGATAACTGGCTGAACCTACACCAAATCGGGCAAAAAACACTAAATAATATCTATGGCCTCGAGGAGAAGGAATCCGTGTATCGGGTAAATACCGAAATTGTAGGCCTGACTATGCTTGATCAATACCTGGCAGGTTTACCAGAAACGGAGCAAGTTAAAACCGCAACTATTTATTACCTGGAAAAACTAGAATCAGTTGCTTCAAATACCGAATTACCAATTGTTTTGTCGTCATTTTTTGATGTGCAAGAGGCAATGAATAATCCGGTAAAAAAACGCCTTATCACCTATTATAACGTGGTTTTGCAAGAGGCCATCCAACAAGAAGAAGATTCAAAAGAGGCTAAAAGTCTTAAAAAATTAAAACGAAAGTTAGCTTCGATATAAGAAGCTTTTTGAATTCGATCCTTCGACTTTGTTAGGCGCCTTTTGCGCCTACTTTTCGTTGCTAAAATCCTCATTTAGCACTGCTAAACTCCGGTTTTAGCGCCTCAATTAGCCACAAAATGCATGCTAACAATTTTCAAAAACCGAAGTCAAACAGCTTCTAAAGCTTAACTTATATCATAGGAATCCCCGGGCCGGCAAGCCGACCCGGGGATCTCTTTTTTGCCGAAAGGCATAGCACTCTAAAAATGCCCACCACAGCCAATATGCAAGCCTCCAAACCCGATAGGACTACCATCCGGCATCGGTGGCATGGCTGGTAACTCGTAGTTCTCAGGGTCGTTCTGGAAGCGTTGTATTTGATTTTTCATGTATGCAAGGTGAGCCATTAAAGGACTGCCCACCCGCTTATTAAAATTCTCTTCTGTTATTTCTTCCAAAGGATTCTGTACAAATCTTTGAGCTTCCATCAGTGCTATTGCCGATACCTGCTGCATAATATCCCGGTCTCCTGATAAGCGCAATAAATGTTGAAGTAACAACTTTTGGACCATCATCGTAATTTCCTGATGGTAAACTGATTCATCTGGATCCAACTTTACTCCATTACAGATATTTTCCAATACCTCCGACAAAGCAGGATGCTCCGCTGACCGCGCATGTTGCTCCACGATCCGGGTCAGACGCTGGGCATTCAGCATGAAGCTGATCGTATGGTTGGCCGAGCTCTCAGCCGCCCCGATCGGATCAAACGTAAGCCCCGTATGAGTGCGGAACAATTCGCGGTCGCGCCGGTACCCGATGGGTTGGGGCGGGATCAGTTCAATAATGTCCTCCGGCAGAGCCAGGAAGTCGGGCTGGAGGGTCATCAGCAAGGCATCCAGAGCCTCCATCTGCGCCGCTACGGGTACCATTTCGTTGGTGGGCTGGCCATCGCCGCGCACTGCGTAGGCGTAATTCACACCACCCAGCACCTTGGAAACCGCCTCCACCTGATAGCGGTGCGCCAGGTACAGCGGTACCAATACCCGCTCCAAATCAGCCATGGGAGTGCCTTCGGGAATATTAGTCTCATCGAACGACGCCAGAGCCGTTTCCCGAACATCACTCAACCGTTTCAGCTCGGCAACGGCCGTTGCTCCATTATCCCACAAATGACCATCGGGATTTGCACCGGAAGCCGGACGAGAATCACTGTCCGACATATACTTCAGGCCCATATCAATGTTTTCCTCCAGGATATCCCGAAGTGCATCGTGTTCATCGGTCCCTTCCGGAAAATCCTGATAACCGTACAGGATAGTCCGTTTATCCCACTCGCCAATGCCGGTATCGTAAGCCCGGCTAAAATCAATCTCACCGTTGTTGTCGACCGTAATATATGGGTGCGGATAATCCATGACGGAGGCCCGATCGTTCACGCTGGCCGCAAAATTGTGGGCTAACCCGATTGTGTGCCCTACTTCGTGGGCCGAAAGTTGACGCAAACGAGCAAGTGCCATCTGTAGCAGGCGTGGATCAGCTTCTTCTCCGTTCTCGTAGGCATCCACCAGACCCTGTGCGATCAGGAAATCCTGACGAACCCGAAGGGATCCCAGCAATACGTGTCCTTTAATGATCTCTCCGGTGCGCGGGTCGGTCACGGAGCTACCGTACGACCAGCCGCGCGTGCTGCGGTGTACCCAGTTGATAACGTTATACCGCACATCCATCGGATCGGCATCGGGTGGCAGCACCTTCACCTGGAAAGCATCCTTATACCCGGCGGCTTCGAAAGCCTGATTCCACCAGCTGGCACCTTCGATCAGCGCACTGCGAATGGGCTCGGGTGCACCGCGGTCCAAATAGTATACAATGGGTTCCACCGCCTCACTCACGGCTGCCTCCGGATTCTTTTTCTCCAGGCGGTGGCGGCGGATGAAACGCTTAACCAACGACTGATCGATGGGGGTGGCATAATCCTGGTAGCTCAGGGCGTTGTAGCCAGAGCGGGGATCGTATACCCGCGGCTCGTAATTATCATCGGGTAATTCTACGAAGGAGTGATGCATACGCACCGTCACCGCCTCGGCCGAAGGAGTGACCGAACGCAGGTAGCGTCCGCGCGGATCTCCCTGCAGGGTCACGATGGCTTCAAATTCACTATTTTTCGGAAAGTTCCTGGTGCGATCCAGATAGATGGCCGAACGACCGGCATCGACCCGGTAGCTCCCCTCGCCTCCGCGCTGGAGCCGGTTAGCCACACCGTGGGCATCGCGCAGCAGGAAGGGCGTCAGATCGATTAGTGCTTTGCCATCGACCATTTCCTCGGCGGTAAAACCCCAGATGACGGATTGCGCAAAGGCCTCTTCTACTGATTTGCGCTCGTCGGCATTATCGCTAACGGCCCGGTAACTGTAGTTGGGTTGTACCAGCATGACCTTGGGACCACTGCGAATAAATTTAACCACCCGCGTATCACCCAACTGATTACGATCCAGGCCAATGTCGTTGGAGCCTACTCCAGCCGGCAGGGAGTTGACGTACAGAAATTCTTCGTCGAAACGATCTACTTCCAGCCAGATCTTACCGGATTTATCATCCCAGTAGAAGTCGAAATAGCCCTCGTAGGCGGTCATCCCGTCGGTTTTTTCCTCGATGGCGTCCTGGCCGATAAGGGGTGCCAGATAGCACAGGGCAAAAAGTAGTAAGAGTGTTTGTCGCATAGTTAACTTCTTTTTGTCCTGAATATAATCAATTGCCTGCAACCACATTCAGGGGTTAATCATTGTTATTAACATCCTTTTAACGGCCTCCAAGCCCCGGATTAAGAAACCTTTAAGTACCCCCCATTTTTTTCTTAGTGAGGCTTTTTGGAACTTAAGAACCCAAAGCTGCTTCTCTGTATTTACTTTAGAGAGCAGGCTTTCGCCAAAAATATTCTGCAACTATGAAGTTACCATTACCGATATTCTTGCTAGTGTTTAGCATTATTGCCACCCCTTTTTATTCCGATGCCCAAACTCAGGACCCCTTCGAAATGGAGGACTTGATTTCTCTGCCCGGGAAAAAGTTTGTCATCGTTTCTCTCAATGATTCACGCCGACCCACCCGCCTGGCATTGCGTTACTTCAATGCCGACGGTGATATGACGGGTGAACGTTTGATAGATCTCGTGAAGCAGGGCCTATCGGCCCAGTACGAAGGTGCTTTTTTCTGGAACGGTCAGATCAACCTGGTCACTTCCCTGTACTATCCGGGGCCCAAACGAAACCACCTCATCTTTCGGCAATTTAATTTACCCGACCTCACGGAAACCTACAGCGAGGTGATCGACGAGGCGTACACGCCCGAAGTGTACCGAATCCCCTTTGGTTATGCTATTTCCCCCGACTCTACCAAAATTATGTTTTACGGCTGGACGTATACCCTGCCCGATGATCCCGCAAAAATCAATTTTCGGGTTTTTGACCAAACCATGGAAGAGATCTGGTCACAGAAATATACCCTTCCCTACAATAACGAAACCCTCTACATTTACCGCGGAGCGCTGAACGATACCGGCCGTGCCTATATTTTCTGTGAAAATTACGAGGGGCGTCCCGGCCGCGAAATAGACGAACGGAAGGTGGAACACATCATTCTCGGCGCGGAGGGCAAACCCGAAGAGATGATCAAATACGACCTCAACCTGCCCGATATGACCATTGTGGGCCTTCAGGCCCGTATGATGCCCGACAACAGTATCGTCGGCGCTGCTTTCATGAACGACGGGCGTAAAAGCCGACACGAAGGCCTGTATAATTTCCGAATAACCCCCGATGGATCGGAGCTCGTACGGAACCGCATTTCCATCAGTGATGAACTTTACGAAGCGGCCTATCCGTACGGAGATAAGGAGAGCATCTTCAATGCTAACCGGCATCGTTTTCAGGATTATTTCGTGGATAAGGTCTATGCTGAACCCGATGGTTCCTGGACCATTCTGGCCGAACAACGGGTCGAGCGCTCCAATTATGCGGAGATCGAATTCAACGACCTTTGTGTGATCCAACTGAACGCCGATTTGCGTTCCATGAAGTGGATAAAACGCCTGCCCAAGCGCCAGGTTGGATGGCAAGGTGACTGGACCATCTTTTCCCATAAGGCCATGCGCCACCAGGGAAAGACCTTTGTCTTTTTCAATGACAACCCCGCCAATTACGAAGGTGATCGCGGCAACCAGGCTCTGCAGGCCTATAATGGGGGGCCTACCAAGGTGATGCTTTTCGCTATCCATGGGAATGGAAACATCCAACCCTACGACCTCACTCCTCTGGCCCGGGCCAGGGGTATTCGTGCCATCTGGCCATCGCGCTGCCACGAGAACGGTCAACGCGGTGTACTCTTATACGGTGAGCAAATAGGGTCTGAGGGGGCACAGGGATTACTCTTTGGTTTTCCCTGGTCGGATTTAAATCAGGATTGATTATATTCCGGCCAAACCAACCCGTAACGCAATGAAAACCATCAAAGGACCCGCCCTTTTTTTAGCACAATTCATGGGTGATGAGCCCCCATTCAATTCCCTGGATAACATCTGCCGCTGGGCTGCCGACCTCGGCTACAAAGGCGTACAAATACCAACCTGGGAGACCCGGTTGATCGACGTCGAGAAAGCCGCTGACAGCAAAACCTATTGCGATGAACTAAAAGGGCGGATCGGAGAATATGGACTCGAAATCACCGAACTGGCCACTCACCTGATCGGTCAGCTTATCGCCGTCCACCCCACGTACGACTCCCTGTTTGATGGTTTTGCTCCCGAAAAATACCGCAACAATTACCAGGCCCGTACCGAATGGGCTAACCGGCATATGCGCCAGGCTGCGGCTGCAAGCCGCAACCTCGGCCTCGATGCCAGCGCTACCTTCTCCGGCGCTTTGCTGTGGCCCTTCTTTTTCCCCTGGCCACAGCGTCCCGAGGGACTCGTTGAAGAAGGCTTCAAGGAACTCGCCAAGCGCTGGAAGCCTATCCTGGATGTATACGACGAACACGGCGTCGATGTATGTTATGAGCTTCACCCCGGTGAAGACCTCCACGACGGTGTCTCCTACGAAGAGTTCCTGAGTGCTGTGAACGACCACCCCCGGGCTTGCATTAATTACGACCCCAGCCACTTCCTCCTGCAAGGCCTCGATTACCTGCAATTCATCGACTTTTACCACGAACGCATAAAAGCCTACCACGTCAAAGACGCCGAGTTGAACCCCAATGGTAAGCAGGGTGTCTACGGTGGCTTTCAATCCTGGATCAACCGGGCCGGACGATTCCGCTCTTTGGGCGACGGCCAGGTCGATTTCAAAGGTATTTCCAGCAAACTCTCCCAGTACGACTATGGCAGCTGGGCTGTGTTAGAGTGGGAATGCTGCATCAAGTCACCAGAACAGGGAGCACGCGAAGGCGCTAAATTCATTCAGGAGCACATTATTGAAGTGACAGACAAGGCTTTTGATGATTTCGCTGGCGGAGATGCCGATGAAGCATCGAACCGCCGCCTGCTGGGACTGGATTAATCGTCTCCATAAGCCTGACGTTTTGTAAATACCCGACCATACTGATCAATCCGTAAAAACCACGGCTGCGTTGAAAGCGCGTGAGCCTTGGTCATACTAAACCCATTTTCACGAATCCCGGTATACATCTGACTTACAACATCTACCCAAAGCTTATTCCTATTCCACATCACAGAAACACGACCTATGAAATTCATTAATTTAGCTTTGGGCCTTTTGTTGGCCCTGGCCATGGCCGCTCAGGTGAACGACCCTGACCCCTGGATCTGGATTGCCCTATACGGCGGTATTGGCCTCTTGTGCGGTTTTGCCGCTTTTAAGATCATCAATCGTTGGGTGTTGTATGCTTGTGGCCTGCTCATCCTGATTGGTATTATTGTTTTATGGCCGGTTCTCCCCGAATGGATAGCCCAGGGAACACCACCCATCAATGATGAGATGAAAGATACTCATCCGTACATTGAAGAGGTCAGGGAGTTTTTCGGTCTTTGCCTTTGTGCGGTAATTGTTATATTCCTGCTTATCCAGGAACGCCTCCAAAGGAAAAAAATGTCAACATGATGAATCGACGCTCCTTCGTGAAAAAATCCGGGGTACTGGCTGCCGCCAGTACCTTCCTCTCTCCCTCTGCTCTGCTCGACAAAAGGTTGAACCAGTACGGTGCCATGCTCTATACAGTCAGAGACCTAATGAAAACGGACCCCGCGAACACCCTGCTGAGGATCCGGGAAATGGGATACTACGAGGTAGAGCATGCGGGATATGACGAAGGTAAATTCTACGGACTGGAACCTAAAGATTTCAAAACACTCTGCTATCAGCGTGGACTGCGGATCCGGAGCGGGCACGTCCAGACGGGTTTCACCAGTCCTGACAAGAGTCGTACTATGGTGCGCGACTGGGAGGCAGCCCTTGACGACATGGCCGAGATCGATCAGGAATACGTCGTACTGGCCTACCTCCAGGATATTGAGCGAAAAACCATCGATGACTATAAACGCATCGCTGACCTACTCAACGAATGCGGGGAAATGGGGCGCAAAAAAGGCATACGTATGGCCTACCACAACCACGCCTTTGAATTCGAACCCATCGACGGCCAGATCCCCATGGATGTGCTACTGAAAAATACGGATGACAAGTTGGTAGCCTTCGAAATGGATATTTATTGGGTGCATAAAGCTCAGGTTGATCCGGTTACCTACTTCGAAAAGTATCCCAAACGATTCGAGTTGTGGCACGTCAAGGACATGGATAATTCCGAGGAGCAGTTTTTCACGGAAGTGGGAACCGGAGTCATCAACTGGGAGCGCATGTTCAGCAATGCTAAACAATCAGGTATGAAACACTTCTATGTGGAACAAGACGTTACGCGACAGCATAATCCACTCCGAAGCCTGGAGATCAGCCGGGAATACCTCAGCAAACTAAGGTTTTAATTGTCTGAAAAGCCGGGAAAGGAAGTACAACATGGATTCGACCTATCACCAGGTAATGAATAATTACCTGACCGCATTGGGTAATGGCGATTACGATAGCCTTATGGCATTGTTTGCTGAGAAAGCAACGGTAAAGTCACCCCTTTACGGGAATCGACCTGCAGCTGAATTTTATCGCGATCTATTACGAGACACTCGTACCTCGGTTCTCACTCCCCATACTTTTTTTGCGGAAGCAGAAAAGAAATCCGGTGCTCTATATTTTTCCTATCATTGGACGATGGCCGACGGAACCCAGGTTTCTTTTGACTGCGTCGATGTATTTGCCTTCGATGATTCCAAAAAGATTCTGAGCCTGCATATCATTTACGATACCCAGCAAACCCGTTCAGCCTGGGATGCCCAACCTGAACGGTCGCGGCATTGAATCTCCGGGTATGGCTTTCGCCAAAAAAACACCTTCAACAAACTCACTCCGCGTCCGTTAGGTGAATGGTATTAACAAAGAAGCTGCTTGCCAATGCCACTGCTGGAATTTACCGACCGCGGAATCTACTGTGCTCAGGCCGATGTCTACATCGACCCCTGGAAACCGGTCGACCGTGCGCTTATCACACATGGCCACGCCGATCACGCCCGCTGGGGACATAAAAAATACCTGTGTACCCGCCTGGCAAAACCGGTGATCCGCTACCGCCTTGGCCCAATCACCATTGAGACGGTTGACTTTGGGGAAGAACGGACCATTAATGGCGTGCGTTTTTCTTTTCATCCAGCTGGCCATATTATTGGTTCTGCTCAAATACGCGTGGAATATAAGGGTGAAATATGGGTGGCATCCGGTGATTATAAAATCGAAGACGACGGGCTCACCACCCCTTTCGAGCCAGTCAAATGCCACACCTTCATTACCGAATCCACCTTTGGCCTGCCGGTATACGAATGGAAGCCGCAGGAGGACGTCATGTCCAGTATCAACCATTGGTGGCAAACCAATAAAGAAGCCGGGAAGGTGAGCGTACTTTCAAGCTACGCTCTCGGAAAAGCCCAACGGGTGATGCACGGTCTGGACTCCGCCATAGGCCCCATCCTCACCCACGGAGCCGTGGAGAATACCAATGCCATCTTACGCAAGCAGGGCATTAAGCTTCCCGAAACCAAGCGGGTAACGCAGGGTATGAAGAAAAAAGATTTCGCCGGAGCCATGGTTATTGCTCCGCCCGGTGCCACCCGTTCTTCCTGGATGAAAAAATTCGGGTCCTTTTCACTCGGTATTGCCAGTGGCTGGATGACCCTGCGTGGCGCACGCCGACGCCGCAATGCAGACCGTGGATTTATCCTGTCGGATCACGCCGATTGGGGTGGCCTCAACGAAGCCATCCGGGCTACCGGCTGTGAGCGGGTGTATGTAACCCACGGATATACCGACATCTTCCGGCGGTGGCTGATCGAACAAGGATACGAGGCATTTGCCGAGTCGACGGAATTCGAAGGAGAGAACGCGGAGGATGACGACACAAAAGACGACAACGAGGAACCCCAGGAATGAAAAACTTTGCCCACCTGTTTACCCAACTCGATCAGACTACCAAGACCAATACCAAGGTCGCGGCCCTGGCTGCCTATTTTGCGGAAGCATCGGATGAAGACAAGCTATGGACCGTAGCCATCCTCTCCCACCGTCGCCCCAAACGGAGTGTGAACACCACCTATCTGCGGGAGTGGGGTGCTGAATTCGCAGCAGTTCCTCTCTGGCTATTCGAAGAATCCTACCACATAGTAGGTGACCTCGCGGAGACTATTGCCCTGGTATTGCCGGAGCCTAAGGACTCGAGCAGCCATTCCCTGAACTATTGGATCAATTACATCCGGGGGTTGAAAGACCTGGAGGAAGAAGACCGCAAGGCGGCTGTCTTTTCTGCCTGGGGGCAACTCGACAAGATCGAACGCTTCATCTTCAATAAGTTGATCACCGGCGGGTTTCGTATGGGCGTATCCCAGAAGTTGATGGTGCGGGCCCTGGCACAGTACACCGGCATCGACGAGAATAAGCTAGCGCACCGATTGATGGGGAACTGGACACCCGACGATACCACTTTTGAGGATCTGGTCCTCAGTAAGGATCCTACCGAAGACATATCCCGTCCCTACCCTTTTTACCTGGCCTATCCTCTGGAAGATGAACCGGAGACCCTGGGATCACCCGAAGATTGGCTCATCGAACGCAAGTGGGACGGCATCCGTGGCCAACTGATCGTTCGTGATGGGGAGCTATTTGTCTGGTCTCGCGGAGAGGAATTGGTCACCGATAAGTTTCCGGAGTATCACCCGCTGGCCGACCTCCTTCCGGATGGCACCGTACTGGATGGTGAGATCATGCCATACAAGAACAATGAGCCACTACCTTTCAATAAACTGCAAACCAGGGTCGGGCGGAAAAACGTCACAAAGAAGGTAAGGGAGAATGCGCCCGTTGTGGTTATCGTCTACGATTTGCTGGAATGGCAAGGGGAAGACATCCGGGAGCGGCCCATGCGGGAACGAAGGCACTTACTGGAAAAACTCATGGCCAACTACGACACCGGAGGTATCCTACTCCTCTCTGAATCTATTGAGGCCTCCGATTGGCAAACCCTGCGGGAAATCCGGGAGCGATCGCGGGAGCACAAAAGCGAGGGGCTCATGCTCAAGCATCAGGATTCAACGTATAAATCGGGACGCAAGCGGGGCGAATGGTGGAAATGGAAGGTAGATCCACTGGTGATCGATGCGGTGATGATCTACGCCCAACGCGGCCACGGGCGCCGGGCCAATATGTTTACCGATTTCACCTTCGCCGTTTGGGACGGAGAAGACCTGGTTCCTTTCACCAAAGCCTATTCCGGCCTGACGGACAAAGAATTCCGGCAGATCACGGCCTGGGTCCGCAAGAACACCCACGAGCGCTTCGGTCCGGTGCGAAGCGTAAAGGCCGAACACGTCTTTGAAATAGCTTTTGAGGGCATCCAACGCTCCAACCGGCATAAATCGGGTGTTGCCCTGCGCTTTCCCCGCATGAATCGCTGGCGGCACGATAAGCCGAAAGAGGAGGCGAACACGCTGGAAGACCTGCATCAGATGCTGGAACAGTATGAAAGCTGATGCGAAGGTACACGGTACACGGTTAAGTTTTGCTTTCCGGCTTCTCTGACAGCCGTCGCCACAGCGCAGGTTGGTGATGAAACTTCACACTTCCTACTTCCTACTTCACACTTCCTACTTCACACTTCACACTTCCTACTTCATCATCGTTTGAGTTGCAGTAGCACCCAATTATTGGGGTCGACCACCGGTTTGCTGCCTGCCGGAAGATCGATGGTGGCGGGTACATTGACCCGGCGGATCTCGCCGTCAATTTCAACATCGATAGGCATGGGGAAGTCCATCCCCTCCGGCATTTCCCATGCCAGGGTGAGGGTATTATCGGCCACTCGTGAGTTCATGGTAGGTATCTCGGCCTGACGAACGTAGGCGTCGAAGAACCAGCCGAGATCCATCCCGCTTACGTCTTCACAGATCAAGATGAAATCTTTGGTAGCCACGAACCGGCATTGGCTGCCATCGGTAGCTTGCGCTAATTCCTCGGTTGGGTACGTCATTTTACGTAAAGCAGCAAAGAAGTCTTCATCGCCGATCAGGTACCGTA
This sequence comes from uncultured Saprospiraceae bacterium, assembly GCA_964342305.1. Classification (GTDB taxonomy): domain Bacteria; phylum Bacteroidota; class Bacteroidia; order Chitinophagales; family Saprospiraceae; genus DT-110. Next base: position 43,791 of record CAYFGK010000039.1, read on the forward strand.
GGGTATGTAAGACCCAGGCTCCTTTAGTATAGATAGGAGCCTGATAAATTTGCTCCGAGCTCTTCCCTTCGCTGGGGGCAATGGGTAGCTGGTCCGAGAAAAACCGGGAACGCAACATATAGGCCTGGTACTCCTCAGCACCCGACAGCTCTTCGATATACAGCGCTTGCATGTAGGAGCCAAAACCCTCGTGGATCCACATGTCCTTCCAGTCGGAATTAGTGACGAGATTACCCCACCATTCGTGGGCAAGTTCGTGGTGGTGGAGGGCATCAAATCCCCAGTCTCTGCCCGTCATGGCGTCGTTTCGAAAGCCTGCACCGTAGGCAATGATGGTTTGGTGTTCCATACCCAGGTGCGGAGTCTGGGCCACGCCATATTTATCGGCCCGGAAGGGGTAAGGCCCCAGGTACTTCTCGAAAAAGGTCAAGTGCTCAATAATCTGAGGAAAGAATTCCTTCCCCTTTTCGTAATCTTCCGGCAACACATAGAATACCACCGGGAAGGTCTCACCGGTCACACTTTCCATTTCCTCTTCGATGGTGCGATAGGGGGCGATATTGAGTGCTACGTTATAATTATTGATGGGTGTCGACACGAACCAGTGGTAGGTGGTTGTTCCATCGTCGTGTGCTTCGGTATCGCGCAGCCTGCCGTTAGAAGCTACGACCAGTGGATCGGGTACGCGGACGTGAATGGCCATAGAATCGGGTTCATCGGAAACGTGATCTTTATTCGGCCACCACAGATCGGCCCCTTCGGTCTGGCAGGAAGTGGCGATCCAATGTGCGCCCGAAGGCGTTTTTTTCCAGTCAAAGCCCCCATCCCAGGGCGCACGGGGGGCCACACGAGGTTTCCCCTCGTAATGCACGACGATACGAACCACCTCTCCCCGCTGACGGGTCCGGCCTAATTGTACATGCACCTTGCCTTCGTTACGAATGACCGGACAACTCACATCGCCCTCCGTGGCTCTTACAATCCGCAGTGTGGTATCCAGGTCGACTACCAGTTCATTCATCGGGTGGACAACATCGGCCTGGATCAGGACTTTACCTTCGATGGATCGTTCATCAGGATATACCCGGACATCCAGATCGTAGAAAGTTACATCATATGCTCCCTGCTCGGGCATAATGGGTCCACCCGAATCGTAAATACCTACCTGTGCCTTTAGGGAAATCCCGCACAGGACCAAAACGCAAAGAAAAGACAGTATGCGCATAGAAATTACTGATTTAGTCATCTGTAAGATACGTTGGTGTCACCAGGAAGCTCCTAAAAGGACAACCATTTTTGATCGCTATTGCTACTAGCCACCACTCGTTCGATAAAACGCATACCTCTCAGTCCGTCGTGCACAGTCGGGAAATCCATGTGCATAGGATCTGGTTTTTCCCCCGACAATTTTGCCTGCAGGCAAGCAGCTACGTTGCGGTAGATATTGGCGAAGGCTTCCAGGTAACCCTCGGGATGGCCGGCAGGAATTCGGGCCGCATTCAGTGATTCCGGGTACAGATCGCCCACCCCCGTGCGCAGCACCTGAACGGGTTTGTCGAGCCAGCGGGTAATAAGCGTATTGGGTTCCATTTGGTGCCACTCAAGGCCACCCTTCTCACCGTATACCCGTATGTTGAGGTCGTTCTCCTCACCAGCCGCAATCTGACTGGCGTGGAGAATACCTTTAGCTCCATTATCGAAGCGGAGAAGTACATTACCGTCATCGTCCAGTTCCCGTCCCGGCACAAAGGCCGTCAGGTCGGCGCACAATTGGGTAATCTTCAGTCCGGTAATGTATTCGGCCAGGTTCTCGGCGTGGGTTCCAATATCCCCCATAGCGCCGGCTGCACCGCTGCGTTTAGGATCGGTACGCCAGGAAGCCTGCTTCGAGTCTTCGGCTTCGAGTCGGGTCGACAACCACCCCTGCGGATACTCCACGACCACCTTGCGGATATTGCCAAACTCGCCATTACGGACCATGGCCCGTGCCTGTTTGACCATGGGATAGCCGGTATAGTTGTGCGTCAGGGCGAACAGCAGGTCAGACTGATCGACCAGATACACCAGCTCTTCCGCCTCGGGAATATCGAAGGTCACGGGCTTATCGCAGACTACATGGAAGCCGTTCTCCAAAGCCATTTTGGCCGGACCAAAGTGCACATGGTTGGGCGTTACGATCGAAACGAAATCCATGCGCTCTCCTTCCGGGAGGGCTTTTTCCTTTTCGATCATTTCGGTGTAATTGGGGTAAACCCGGTCTTCGGGTAAGTAAAAATCTGCTCCCGAGGCTTTTGACTTTTCGGGATCACTACTGAACGCACCACAAACCAACTCTATTTGGCCATCCAGTGCAGCCGCCATGCGGTGAACGGCTCCGATAAAGGCACCGCGGCCGCCGCCGACCATGCCCATGCGTATTTTACGTTTCATAGTTGTCGTTGTTTTTTTGCGAAAGCATAATAAAAAGGGAAAACGGTTTCTGAAAGTCCTGACCCAATAATTGGCTAAGGCTTTCAGAAACCGTTTTCGGTAGTCTTAGTTTATATCAAGCTTTGGATTACCCAATGGCAACATCAGGTTGCTCAGTCGAAGGCATTTCGCCGGCTTCTTCTTCTACGTTGATCTTTTCATTCTTAAACAAGAGACCAAAAAGAACGAAGACGGCAGCCGCGAAAATGGCGGGGAAGACCCACACGTTCTTCCAGGTATGCGAACCATCGGGCAACAAATTGGCATCGGTAATTTGCCCGGCCACCCAGAATCCGATGAGCATTCCTACTCCATAAGTAGCCAGGGTGATCATCCCCTGAGCAGCACTCTTGATCTTAGGCCCGGCTTTTGAGTCGGTATATATCTGGCCGGACACAAAGAAAAAGTCGTAGCAGATTCCGTGCAGGGCAATACCGATGAGCAACATAAAGGAGAGTTCACCGACATCCCCAAAGGCAAACATGATGTAGCGCAGGGTCCAGGAAGCCATGCCCACCAGCAGGGTTGCTTTCAGGCCAAAACGCTTCAGGAAAATGGGCAATAAAAGCATGAATATCACCTCCGAAGCCTGACCGATGGTCATTTTACCAGTCACATTGGCCATACCTATCTCGACCAGGAACGGATTCGTCACCTGGTAATAAAAAGCCAGGGGTATGCAGATCAGAATAGAGGCCAGAAAAAACACCAGGAAATTGCGGTTGCGCAACAGTCGAATAGCTTCGAGTCCGAGGATGTCGCCGATGCTGACCTTCTCCCCTTTTTCTGCGGGAGGTGTTGCCGGCAAAAAGAAACTAAGTAGCCCCAAAGCTAGTGAAGCGCCACCAGCCATCAGGAAGGTGTTCTTCAGCGCCCCGTCGGCAATGGCCGTCTGCGAGTCCCAGCTAAAGATGAAACTAATCGAAATACCAGCGATGATCCAGCCGATGGTTCCCCAAACGCGGATGGTCGAAAACTCCTTGGCCGGGTCTTTCATCTGGTTGAAAGATACGGAATTCACCAGGGCCAGGGTCGGCATATACAGGATCATATACCCCAACACCAGCGGATAAAAAGCTGCGAAATCAGCCACGGTAGCCATTCGGTACATGAGAAAAGCGCCAATTAAATGCAATACTCCCAGTATGCGCTCGGCATTAAAGAAGCGATCAGCGATCAGTCCGATGATGAACGGGGCAATGATGGCTCCCCAGGATTGGGTAGAGAATGCCATTGCGGTTTGTCCTCCGCTGGCTTGCAGGTTGTTCCCCAGGAAGGTTCCCAGGGTCACGAACCAACCTCCCCAAATGAAAAATTCGAGGAACATCATCACGGACAATTGAACACGTGTGGTCGTTTTCATGATCAGGTTATTTTACGTTTGTTCACATTTCTTGATCCAGACGGCGGATTTTGATATTGCGGAACCATACGGGGTCACCGTGATCCTGCAAGGCGATCTTGCCGGTTTTGCTTTCGCCAAAAGCAGGATAATCTTTCCATTTGCTATTGGCAAGGGCCTGTTTCCAGGCATTATCCCACATGGTGGAGGAAACCACCATGCGTCCATTCTGCCACTGTTCGAGGTGACCGTCTTTGATGATCACCCGAATGGTATTCCACTCACCGGCCGGACGAACAGTCACGTATTTGCTGGCCTGAATATCGTAGAGGTCACCGGCCCGGTGCGTCTCGATGGTCGCATCGGGGTGACAGGTATTATCGAGTATCTGCATTTCGGGGCCGGTCATCCAGGGATATTCGTAATCCTCGGATTCGACGACCCGGTACATGAGTCCGCTGTTGCCACATGGTGATATTTTCCATTCCATTTTTAATTCGAAGTCGCCGAACTCTTCATCGAAGACAATGTCACCGCCATCGGCCACCTGCCAGCCATTCTCGCTACGCTCGTCGGCCTTCAGGTGAATGGCTTCCTGATCGATCACCCAACTGGATCCAATATCTTCCGCGAGGTATTTGTGCCAACCGTCGAATGATTCACCGTTGAAGAGGAGTTTGAAACCGGCCTCTTTTTCGGCAGCACTCAGGGTGTTATTGGCCAGAGGTTCGGGGCGCTCCCGCACTTCTCCGGGGCGATTGTCGGGGATCTGATTCATCGTATACCAGGCTTCGGTCGACCATATTTCGTGGTTGTTCGAGCTGGTCCAGGATGCGGGCAATTTTACGTAGATCACGTGGTTGGGCTTCATCCCCCCCAATTCCAGGAAAACTTTTTTGCGATCTTCGCTGACGCTTGCCGACCGGATCGGCAGGTCTACCTGGTTTAGTTTAGGACCACCGTAGTTGCGGGTAGGCTGATAATACCACTGCTGAACGGTGTATTCCCGCGGATCCCAGCCCTGGTCCAGTGCAAGGGGCTCGGTGAATTCAATCTCGACACCATTGGACTTAGCACGTACGGCCAGCATTTCGAAGGTTGATTGTTCATTGTACTTCAGACGTTGTAAGCCGTACCAGTTTTTCCCGGCGTGTTGCCAGTTACCAGTCGACCCTACACCACCGACATAAAGGGCGCCATCGGGGCCCCAAACCATGCGGTTTACACCGGCTTCCAGTCCCTGGATAAAGCGAAAGACAGCACCCTGGTATTCACCGTTTACTTCTTCGACAAATACCCGCTTCACTCCTCCGTGGGTTACTTCACCGTGGATCATCTGCCCCTTATAAGGGCCATCATCGAGCGCAAGAGGTGTGGAAGGTGAATTGCCGATCTCATCCTGGGGCAACCAGACAACCGGCAATTTTACCGGGAGGTTGGCGACCTCCGCAGAGTCTACCGCCCGGGAAGCAAAGAAGGCTCCTTCGGTAACGTGCAGGATCTTACTGGAGGGTAGCCAGTCACCCTGATTGTCGGCCACGAAAATCTCGCCGTCTTTGCCGATACCGATTCCATTTGGAGTACGCAGGCCGCGGGCCACGAATTCCATCTCACCGGTTTCTTTGTTGATGCGGATCACCTTACCCCGATCGGGGATCTGCGGATTGGCACTGGCGCCACCCGGCAGGATGGCAATGGCCAGGGTGGCGTAGAACCACCCATCTTTATACACCAGCCCAAACGCAAACTCGTGGAAATTGGCCGAGACCTTCCAGTCATTGCAAACTGCTACATACTCATCAATGATTTCATCACCATCGTGATCGACCAGCTTAGTCAATTCTTGTTTTTGTAATACATAAATATCTCCCTCCACCACCTTTAAGCCTAGTGGTTCGGCCAGGCCGGAGGCAATTTTCTTATACGACATCTGGTCGGGATCACCACTCTGAGCACCATCCACAATATAGACGCCACCTTCGGCATCCCAGGTGCTCACGACCAACCGGCCGTCGGGCAGAAAGTCCATTCCGCCAACTTTTGGCAGAAACGCATCGGGCCTGGCCTGGCTTAGATCGTAACTGGGATGCACTGCCTCGAGGGAATAGCCATCACCGGGGATTCGCAGTTGTATCGCCATTGGAGGCGTTACCGCTCCGGGGCCGGGCTGATTCTCCCGCAGATGGACCATCGTCGTAGAAGAAAGGTTCTCGAAGGTATTATCATCGAACGAGCGTACCTTCAGGCTAAGGCCTTTGCCCCCACGCCCCTGGAAGTAATCGACCCGGAAAGGGTGGTATCCTGCCCGCAGGGCAATTTCACCATCGACGGGGCCCATGCCGTGTAAGCCATCGTTATCGATAACCACCTGATCGTCGATAGTGAGCCGGGAGCCATCATCACTTCCCAGCCGGAAAGTATAATTATTGTCTTTTGTGATCTTGAGGAAGCCTTCGACAATGATGGCAAAGTTTTCCTCCAGACCTTTCAGGTCGTTGGCGTCGGCATATAATTCGGGGATCACCCCCTCATATACGGGGGTTACGGACTCGTCGATGTCGGCGAGAACGTTCAGGTCTTGCGGGTACACGTAGATTCTGGCGACGGCCCCCGGCAGAAGGTTACCTTCATCAAGCCCTTCGGCCCCACCTACGAATTCGAGTTCAGATATATCTTTTTCAGCCAGGGTTTCCTCCTCTTGGGCTTCTTCCTCGGCATCAAGGGTCATAATATAGGAGACCATTTCGGTGATGTCCTCCATATCGACATCCGGGTGTGCGTTCATGATTGCCTCACCCCAGACCCCGGAGCCACCTTTTTTGACCTTGGAGGCGAGCATTTCAATATTAGAAGTGGTGTTGCGGTATTTGCGGGCCACTTCCACGTAGGCAGGTCCAATGGTTTTTACGTAGGTATTGTGGCAGGTCTTGCAGTCGTTACGGGCGATCAGGCGGTAACCTAGCGGGCGACGCTCTTCCTCTTCGGCACCGACCACCTTATTTTCGTTTTCGATCAGTGGCTTGGTGAACATCGTACGCAGGTAGGTAGGCTCGCCCTCCTTCATACGGACGGCACCGGCCAGATCCAGGGCTTCTACATTATCCATCTCCCGTTTTTGTTCTGCGGTCACCCGCAGGTCACCATTAGTTTCCAGGCTGCGTTTGGAGGCAATAGAGGAAATATTGAACTGGAAGAATACGGGAGCATCATCCGGCACATTGCTCAGTGTAAAGGTTCGTTCGAAACCGGCCTGGCCGCTTTCTGTTTCAATGTACTCCGGAGTTTCTTCTACGTGGATGGCTGTACCTGTCTGTTCAAGGTATAGGTCATATTTCAGCGTAACCTGACCATTTTCAAATAAGTGTCCTTTATAATCCACTTTGGGGAACACCATATTTCCGTTAACCTGCACTTGCCAGGGAGCAGTTACTTCATTGACAAAGTAGGCATCGCCTAACGAACTTGGTTGAGGCCCGTGGACGGTGGTATATACCGCACCATCGAAATTGACCCCACCCTTCCAGACTTTGTACAAATTGCCATTTTGGCTATTGTAGGCAGCCCACACATCATCGTGGAGTGCTAAGGTCAGCATCCGGGCCTGCCCATCGAGTACCGAACGGAATACCCAGGGATCGTGCGCCCGTTCAATATCAACTTGTTTGGATGAGGTTTGACACCCCAGAAGCAGGGCCATGATGGCCAGGCAGGGAAATACATTTTTCCAGGTCATAATCAACGAATTACGGTTGTCGTTAACGGCCCCAAGGAATCGTCAGAATAACTCAAAAATAGCTCCTATAATTCCAAAAAGACTGCAATGGGCGAAATATAATTTTTATTCAGGAAAGGAGCACGGTGGGAATGGGGAAGTTTGTGTAAAAAGTACACATTGGGTTGGCATCGCCGGTAAAAACAGTCGGGCGTTCGCCGTTTG
>CAYFGK010000040.1:0-51460 GCA_964342305.1 uncultured Saprospiraceae bacterium
TAATAGGAAAAAAGCTAATAAACTTCGGAAGAACTCCCCTTCCCTTCTTCAAAGGGAAGGGGGCCGGGGGATGGGTTTTATGAATTGGATTCAACATCCAAAATCATTCTACCATTCCCTTCGCTTTGGCCAGGGCGGCATCCAGGCCGTTCACATCTTTTCCGCCAGCGGTAGCGAAAAATGGTTGACCGCCACCACCACCTTTAATCTCTTTGGCCAGCTCACGGATCATATTTCCGGCGTGCAGATCAGATGATTCGGTCAGTTCTTTGCTGATGACCACCATTAGTTGTGGCTTCCCATTTACTTCGGCACCAAAAACGATCACGGCCGGCGCCAGTTCTTTTTCGAGTTGGTAAGCCAGGTTCTTGATCGCCGCGGCATCTCCGAGGGGCAAACGGGCACTCAAAAAATGGGCGTTGCCTACCTTTTCGGCTTTGGCAATCAGGTCACCCTTAAGGGCGTTTGCCTGGGCAGCCAGGAGTTGCTCCACTTCTTTTTTGAGTTGTTTATTTTCCTCTTGCAGGTCACTGACCGATTTGACGACGTTTTTCGGATTCTTGAACAGGTCACGTATTTCGTCGAGTGTTTTCAGCTCTTCCACCACGTATTTTTGGGCCTCCGTGGCCGTGACGGCTTCGATCCGCCGAATGCCGGCGGCGACACCCGATTCGCCCAGGATCTTGAATAAACCGATCTCGCCCGTGGATTGGACGTGGGTTCCACCGCATAGTTCCCGCGAGAAATCCGGGTCGAAGGTGATCATCCGGACCAGATCTCCGTATTTTTCCCCGAAGAGCATCAGGGCGCCAGCCTCTTTGGCTTCTTCGATCGGGATAGCGCGGTCTTCCTGCAGGGGAATGTTGGCGCGTATTTTCTGGTTGACCATGTCTTCAATTTTCTGCAGTTCCTCCGGCTCCACTTTTTGGAAGTGGGAAAAGTCGAAACGCAAGCGCGCAGGGTCCACATCCTGACCTTTTTGCAGGGCGTGATCGCCGAGGATCTCGTGGAGGGCGGCGTGCATAAGGTGCACTGCCGAGTGATTGTTTGAGGTGGCTCGACGTTTTTCCGGATGGACTTTGGCGTGGACCGTTGCTTCCAGATCACCCGGGAATTTCTTCACGATATGAATGATCAGGTCGTTTTCCTTTTGCGTGTCGAGCACGGGTATTTTTTCTTCTCCCACTATGAGCAGGCCTGCGTCCCCGCGCTGACCACCACTTTCGGCATAGAAGGGGGTCTTGTTCAGGACTACCTGATACTGTTCCTTTTTCTTTTGTTTAACGGTACGGTATTTCAGGATCCGGGCATCGGAAACTTCCAGATCGTCGTAGCCAACAAAAACGACTTCCTCTCCGGAACGGAGGGTAGTCCAGTCGCCTACGGCCTTTTGGGCGTCGGCACGGGAGCGGGCTTTTTGTTCCTGTAAGGCTTTATCGAATCCTTTCTCATCAATGCTGTATCCCTTCTCCGAGGCCAGCAGGCGGGTCAGGTCGATGGGGAATCCATAGGTGTCGTAGAGTTCAAAAGCATCCTGCCCGCTGATGGTGTTGTTCTTCACGTCCAGGGAGGCAAAACGGCTAAGGCCATTCTCCAGGGTATTGAGAAAGGTCTTTTCTTCTCCTTCGATAACCTTTGCTACCTGATCGCTCTGGGCGTCCAATTCAGGAAAGACCTCCTTAAAGGCATCCGCCAGCCGGGGAATGAGGGTGTGCAGGTATGGCTTTTGGATGTCGAGGAAGGAATAGTAGTAGCGGACTGCCCGGCGCAGGATTCGGCGGATAACGTATCCGGCACCGGTATTAGAAGGCAACTGGCCGTCGGCAATAGCGAAGGCTACTGCGCGAATATGGTCAGCTACGACCCGCATGGCGATGTCTGTTTTAGCAGATTCTTCGTACTTACCGGTATAGGTTTTTCCGGAGTCTTTTTCGATCTGCTTAATAAAGGGGGTGAAAACATCAGTGTCGTAGTTGGAAAGGGTGCCCTGCATGGCCATGCAAAGGCGTTCGTAGCCCATTCCCGTGTCGATGTGTTTTTCGGGAAGTTCCTTCAGGGTACCATCAGCCATGCGGTTAAACTGGATAAATACCAGGTTCCAGATCTCTACTACCTGTGGGTGATCGGCATTCACCAGGCTTTTTCCGTCCACTTTCTGGCGTTCTTCTTCGGGGCGCAGATCGATGTGGATCTCCGAACAGGGGCCACAGGGCCCTGTTTCCCCCATCTCCCAGAAGTTGTCGGACTTATCAAAATAGAGGATGCGATCATCCGGCAGGTGTTTTTTCCAGTAGTCGACGGCTTCCTGATCTACGGGGAGTCCCTGTTCCTCATCTCCTTCGAATACGGATGCGTACAGGCGGTCCTTCGGCAATTGGTACCGTTCGGTTAGGAGTTCCCAGGCCCAGTCGATGGCTTCCTGCTTAAAATAGTCACCAAACGACCAGTTGCCCAGCATTTCGAACATGGTATGGTGATAGGAGTCGCGTCCAACCTCCTCGAGGTCGTTGTGCTTACCGGAAACACGGAGGCACTTTTGGGTGTCGGCAATTCGCCGTGTATCCGGGGTTTGGTTGCCGAGGAAGTAGTCTTTAAACTGGTTCATCCCCGCATTCGTAAACAGCAGGGTAGGATCGTCTTTGCTAACGATTGGTGCGGAGGGGACAATGCGGTGCCCCTTTTCTTTGAAAAAGTCCAGAAAGGTTTGTCGTATCTGTTTGGATGTCATCATGTCGGGAACGATCTGTTTTGGCCCGTGAAAGTAGGGCTTATTTGGCTGGTGTGGAAAAAAATGTATTTCTTAATACTTTAGTTAAACAATTCTTAATTAACTTTATTCCATTACAAACTTACCCATATTTGCTCCCGCTTTAGAGGCGGGTGCAGAACATGTCCTACCTCCAGCCAGAGTCCCTGAATATATACGTTTATTGATTAAACAACAGTGACTAGTAACTTTTTTGCTGTCAATCTGCGTTAATTTTTGGCATAATTTTTGGCAAAACAAGTAATACATATACTTTTGTTCCAGCCGAGTTGCCAATAGTCAGTTAACACGGAAGTTTTTCCATGAACAACACACCCCAACCACTTGGAAAAAACGCTGCAAAATTAGTAAAACGGCTAAGTATCGACACTCATGAGAAAGGAAAAGTTTATTTATAATACCCACACGCTGCGGTATGAGAAGGTGGAGGAATCCATGTCTACCAGGGTATTGCGGGTATTTGGTTTTCTTTGTGCGGCTCTGTTCACTGCATTTCTATTCACTTTGATGCTCCATCGTTATTTCCCCTCTCCCAAAGAGAAGTCACTGATGCGCGAGATCAGCCAGATGCGCTTGGAATACGATAAGCTTATCGATGAATTCGGTATGCTGGATAATGAGCTTAACCACTTGCAGGAGCGGGATGCCTACGCGTACAGAATGGTCTTCGGTATGGAACCCATCGACGAAGATGTTCTCGAAGGAGGTATTGGTGGTCACGACGAGTATAAATTGCTCCGTCAGTTCCGCAATTCCGGTGAGATTATGGCGGAAGCCAAAAGCCGGGTCCGCAAGCTGAAGCACAAAATGGTCATCCAGTCTAAATCCATGGATACCATCCTCAATGTAGCTACGGAAAAGGAAAAGATGCTGGCTTCCATGCCGAGCATTAAGCCGGTTCGCTCTGACCGCCTGCCACGTGCCGTACGTCTTCTTTCCGGTTTTGGATACCGGATGCACCCTATTTACAAAGTTCGTAAGATGCACTACGGCATCGATTTCACTGCCCCCCGGGGAACGCCCATCCAGGCAACGGGTAATGGTGTGGTGAAGCGCGTTGAGCGTCGTAGTACCGGCTTTGGCTACAACGTTATTATCGATCATGGTTTTGGTTACGAAACGCTATACGGTCACATGGCCAGGATCGATGTTAAGGAAGGTCAGGAAGTGAAGCGTGGCCAACAGATCGGTATTGTGGGTAGCACGGGTACATCCACTGCACCGCACTGCCACTACGAAGTCATTTACAAAGGTGAAAAGGTGAATCCGATCAACTATGTATTGGATGGGCTTTCGCCAAAAGAATACCAGGAACTGGTCAAAGCTGCTGAGCGCGTCAACCAGTCCATGGACTAAGAAATAGCTTATTTTATGAGTTTAAAAAGCTTGAAAAAAGGCTTCCGTCCCGGAAGTCTTTTTTTCGTTGGAATGTTGGGATTGAGTTTGGTTGCCTTTCGCTGTGCCGACGGGGGTGACCAACCCCCGGTAACAGAACGTACCGTTTTGGCGACAGCCACCGATACCCTGCCGCCACCTGATACTACTCCGGTGATGGTCGAACTGATCGGGGTAGGCGATATGATGCTGGGGACCAATTACCCTTCAGCTTCTTATCTGCCTCCGGATGGTGGCCGCACCATGCTGGCTGATGTGGAAGCCTTACTGCAGGACGCCGACATTACCGTTGGCAACCTGGAAGGTACAATCCTGGATTCCGGGGGGACCCCAAAGCGATGCAATAACCCGGCTGCCTGTTACGTCTTCCGCTCCCCGGAAAGCTACGGGCAGCATTTTGCGAAAGCAGGATTCGACTTCCTGTCCCTGGCCAATAACCACTCCGGTGATATGGGAGCTGCCGGACGCACAAAAACCAAGGAGATACTCGATGAGCAGGGTATCAAATACGCAGGTCTGGCCGGTACGGACGAAATGGCCATCATCGAAAAAGATGGTGTCAAATACGGGTTTTGCGCCTTCGCACCCAACAGTGGTACCTGTGACATTCGCAATATCCCCCGAGCCGTTGCCATCGTGAAAGAATTGGCTGAACAGACCGATATCGTGATCGTGTCTTTTCACGGAGGTGCCGAAGGCAGTAGTCATCAGCACGTGCCGCGCTCCACCGAGACCTATTACGGCGAGAACCGTGGTGATGTGTATAAATTCTCCCACGCCCTGATCGATGCCGGAGCCGACGTTATTTTTGGCCATGGTCCCCACGTTACCAGGGCGATGGAACTTTATAAGGATCGGCTGATCTGCTACAGCCTGGGTAATTTCTGTACCTACGGTCGCTTTAATGTGCGGGGCGTAAACGGGGTAGCACCAATTGTGAAGGTGACCCTCGATAAGGAGGGCGCTTTCCAGGAGGGTATGGTCACACCAATTTACCAGATGAAGACCCACGGGCCTAAAGTCGACGATCAGAAGCGGGCAATTGGTGTGCTACAGGACCTGACTAAAGCCGATTTTCCGGAGACTTCCCTGGTCATTGACGACGATGGTCGGTTAAGCAAGAAAGAGTAATCCCATCGAATAAGGCTTCCGGTTGGTCCAAAAGTTGACGCGAATTACCCAAGGTTTGCTACTTTCGGGTAGGCAAAGCTCGTAATCCATGTCTCATCACGCTCACGAAATGGTTCCTAAACGCTGTCCCAACTGCGACACCTGGATGTCGGAGGAAGGGGAGTATTGCCCGGGGTGTGGGCAGCGATTCACAACCGGAAAAGTTACCGTTAAGGAATTGTTTCAAGACGCTTTCGAGGCCATCTTCAATTTTGAGTCCAGAGCCTATAAGACGTTCTTTCATCTATTTGTCCCGGGACGGCTGACCAACGAATACTTCAAGGGGCGTCATCGGCGGTACATAACTCCCCTGCGTTTATTCCTGCTGACCGCTATCCTGCATTTTGCTGTACTGGCGTATATCGCTAATGAGCTGGGCGGGGATGCCATGCGTAAAATCGAAATGACCCAAAGCCAGCAGGCTTTTCATTCGCAGTTCAACCAGGAGGTTGATTCATTGACACAGGAGTTAGAGAATAATCAATTTGAGGGCAATCCCACGGTTGCTGCTGCCTTTGATTCCCTTCTGGTAGATTTGAATTACGGGGAAAACGACTCCACTACCCTGGGGACATTCCAGTTTGGAACTATGTCCGAAGAAAATTTTCGGGTTGCAACTATTGATATATACACTCTCACTCCTGATGTTTTCCTGGATAAATACGAAGTAACGGGATTTTATAATCGGATCTTTATTCGTCAGGAACTCCGCATGATGACCGAAGTAGGTAGCCTGGTCGGCTATTTCCTGAGCAAATTCACCTGGATGGCCTTACTGATGATGCCGGCGCTGGCTCTCATCCTTAAATTACTGTACATCCGCCGTAAAAGGTTCTACGTGGAGCATCTGATCTTTTCGTTTCACTACCACGCCTTTGCGTTTTTATTGATCTCCATCCTCGGGTTGATCGATCTATGGGTTAATACCTACGGCATCCTTACCGGAGTGGGCTTTTTTTTGGTGCTCATTTACCTGTACATTGCCATGCTAAAAGTCTATCGGCAAGGGTGGTTCAAAACATTCGTTAAGTTCAATGTACTGAACATGTCGTACACCATTATCTTCACCGTCTTCCTGACGGCTACCATGTTGGTGTCAGCCTTTTTTTACTAGTAGCCATCTATAAATGTATTGATGACAAAAAGTTCAGGTTTTACCTCTGGACAAAGCGCTCTTGAATTATACCGCTTCCGAAAAGGTTTGGGACCCCAGCACGAAGTACTGCGGAGCATAATCACTTCGTTGTCGGTATAAAGCAACCGTACGAATATATATGTCCGGGTTGCCACTTTTGATTTCGTAAAAAACTTTGTCATCTACCCAACATGCAGGGGCCTTTTGATCCTAATGCTGGTAATCTTTTCTATTTTGGGGCCTTGTTGTTCCGGGCGGACCATATTATACCGATCCGGACTACTTTTCACGCTGGATAATTGGATTGTATGAAAAAACTGGCGAGCCTTTTGTTGCTCTTGTTACCGCTATGGACATGGGCACAAAACGACCCCGAACCCACCATCACTGTTGCGATTGAATCTGCAACCGTTGCGTCTATCCTGGATCAACTTGAACAAGAGTATAATCTTCGCTTTTATTATCAACCAGAGGAGTTGCCGGCCCAACCCACATCCCTCCGGGCTGAAGCGGAGCCACTGTCCTCGGCCCTGAGTACTTTGCTGCGTGGTAGTGGTATCGGGTTCATTGCCTATACGCCCGATACCTACGTGCTGATGCCTTCCAGGATCGTAGATCAGATCTATACGGCTGATTTTTATAAAGCGCTGGAACAAACGATTACCCTGGAAGAGGCACCAGCCGAAGAAACGATACAAACCACTATTGGCTCGACCGATCAGCTTAACCCCTCCGGACGTGCAGTGGTTACCGGAGTGGTCACCGACAAGGAAACGGGAGAGCCCATCATTGGTGCGACCATTTTCCACCCTGCCAGTGGCTTAGGGGCCGCAACTGACGTCGATGGCAGCTACCAGTTTGAATTACCTACCGGGGAGCAGGAAATCCAGGTTCAGTTCGTAGGGTACCAAAGTATTTCCCGTACGATGCTCGTACTTAGCGACGGAACAATGGATATTGCCATGGCCGGAACGGCAGTAGATCTTAGTGAGGTCGTGGTGGAAGCCGAGGCCGCTGATGCCAACATTGGCAGGGCTCAGGCCGGGGTGGAACAACTCGATGTGGAAGCCATTAAGAAGCTGCCCTCTTTTCTGGGAGAGGCGGATGTAGTTAAATCACTGCTGTTACTGCCAGGCGTAAGTACCATCGGGGAAGGAGCAACGGGATTTAACGTGCGGGGTGGTGAGGTCGACCAGAACCTCATTCAGCAAGACGATGGGTTTATTTTCAACTCTTCCCACGCGCTGGGGTTCTTTAGCACCTTTAATACCGATCTGATCCAAAGTGTAGAACTATACAAGGGGAATATACCCGCTCAGTTCGGCGGACGCCTGGCTTCGGTTATGGATGTGGAGATGCGGGATGGCAGCTTCGAAAAATTTGGATTGAAAGGCTCCGTAAGCCCCATTTCCAGTAAAATCAGCATCGAAACACCGGTCATTAAGGAAAAAAGCTCGATTATTGGTGGTTTCCGTTCCTCCTACCTTAATTATTTGTTGCCACTGGCTACCGTTCCCGAAGTAGAGCGTAGCTCCGCCTTTTTCTACGATGCGAATCTCCGGTATACGCACCGGATAACGGATAAGCACATCGTCACCCTCAGTGGGTATTCCTCTTTCGACGATTTTGTATACAACGGTGAATTTGGTTTTGAATACAACACCCTGATGGGGCAACTTACCTATCGGACCCTTTTCTCCGATGAACTGTTCAACCGGCTTACGGTGACCTATCACCAGTACGAAAGTATTCAGGAGGCCCTGGAGGGGGCACAAGCTGCCCAGTTGGAAACAGGAGTTGATTACTGGAAAGTACGTGACCAACTGAGCTATACACCAAGTGAAGACCTGCGGGTAGATGCAGGTTTTGATCTGATCCGCTACACCACCAATCCCGGCAAGCAGGTACCGCTGGATATTGCGACAACCGAGATCGTGGCCAAGGAATTGGAGACCGAGCAAGGACTGGAAGGAGCCGTTTTTGCCAACGCTGAATACGCCGTAAGCCCGGCCTTCCTGATCTCTGCCGGATTGCGGGTTAATAACTTTGCTTTTCTGGGGCCGGAGACTTCCTTTACCTATCAGGATCCCGGGAATCCGCGCGCCGGGGAATCTACCGGCACCGAAACCTTCGGTAGCGGAGAACGAATTGCTTCCTATACCACCCTGGAGCCAAGAGTGTCGATGCGCTACCGGTTTAATGCAGCTACTTCCGTAAAAGGAGGGTACAGCCGCACGTCTCAGTTTATCAATCAGATCTTTAATACGGCAGCACCCACCCCCGTTAATCAGTGGAAGTTGAGTGACCAGTACGTCCAGCCCATGCGCTCCCACAATTACACACTGGGAGTGTTCCGCAACTTTAAGAACAATCTTTGGGAAACGTCGATGGAGGTCTATTACCGCGATATCGACCAGCTTTTCGACTTTAGGGATTTCGCTGACCTCAACGTGAACGACCAACTCGAAACGGAACTACTCAACGGAGAGGGTCGCAGCTACGGGGTTGAATTGAGTATCAAGAAGAGGGAAGGGGTGCTGAATGGCTGGCTTAGTTACACCTACTCCCGGTCCGAACGCCTGGTACAGGGAGTTAATCTGGGCGAGTACTACCCCAGTAATTTTGATATTCCTCATAATGCTTCTCTGGTGTTTAATATTCAACCTAACCAGCGGCATACACTGACCTTCAATTTTAACTTCAGCCGCGGTCGTCCGACCACCTATCCGCTCGGTAATTACGAAGACCCCACCGGTTTGGTAGTCCCCCTTTATTCCCAGCGGAATCAATTGCGTATTCCTGATTATCATCGATTGGACATTGCATATACCCTGGGCCAGGGCTATAATAAAACCAAGCGGGTGAAGACTAGCTGGACATTCTCGATTTATAATGTCTACGGGCGGGAAAATGCGTTCTCTGTGTTCTTTACCCAGGGCGCTTTCCAGCGGGTTCAGGCCAATCGACTAGCCATCCTGGGGAGTGTATTCCCCTCGATCACCATCAACTTTGAATTCCTCTAATTCTCACTACACCAAGCTGAAGGTTTTATGAAACGCATACTTAGCTATTTACCCATTGTTGTTTTTGGATTGATCGTCTGGGGTTGCCTGGAGGAGATTGATCTGCGCGTCGAACCGGAATTCCAGGATAATGTGGTTATTCAGGGATCTTTGGTATTGGGTAATCCATCGAGAGTGAATGTCCGCGTGACCAAACTCTTCGATTTTACGAGTAACGGACGGGAAGCCCTGAGCGTGCGATCCGTAATTCTGTTCGATGAGGATGGCAATCAGGTCGAACTGGAAGTAGCCGGTGCCGTGGGCGATTACGCGGTAGAAATTCCGGTTAATGATCCGCGAATGTCGATTGGAGCGGATAAGCGGTACTACATTGAGGTAAGCACCTTCGACGGGCGGACCTTCCGTTCTGAAGAGGAGCGTATTCCCAATGTACCGGAAGCCACTGAATTACAAGCACGGTTAACAGAGGTTGAGCAAGTTGGTGCCGACGGCGAGTTACGCCAGGTGGAATACGTGGAATTCTTACTGTCGACTCCACTGGATAATGGTGAAAATGATGGCACTTTTTTGCGTTGGGTAGCGGAGCGTACGTATCGCTCCACCGACGAAGGAATGTCGGATGCCTATCCGGAACCAAAAACCTGCTACGTCACGGAGAGCTCCGTGGTCAGTAACTTGCCGGTAGGATCTACGGAGGAATTTTCGGGCTCGATTACGGCTTTCCCCGTGTATCAGGAACCGATCAATCACCGGTTTGCCGAAGGGTATTACGTGAGCATTTTCCAACAGGGGCTCACTCGTGGTGCGTATGGGTACTGGTCGGGAATAGCCTCATTGATCAACCGGGAGGGCACCATTTTTGAGCCGCCGGTTGGCCAGGTCCCCTCGAATATTTCCAATATCGAGGATCCCGACGACCGGGCCTTCGGATACTTTTATGCAACGCAGCAGGATACGATTCGGATGTACATCAGCCCCGATTTCGTCGGAAATCCGGAAAAGTACTGTCCGGTCGAATTTGGTATGGTCAACCAGAATTTTGTCTATTGCGAAGCCGTTCCGATCTGTTGCGATTGCTTGTCGGTACCCCGCAGCCAGTTGGAGCGCCCCTCTTTCTGGGTCGAATAATTAAATTCCTTTCGGAAAAATCATCTGTATGCGTCAGTTTATTCCTTTGCTCTCCGTACTCTTGATATTCGCCCTGCCCCTGGCAGGCATTGGCCAATCAACTTCCTTACACCTGGATAAAGCCTTCTACGTGAATGGTGAGGTGATGTGGTACAAACTGTACCTGCCAACTTCTTTTTCCGGACATGAGGTGGCGATTAAAGCCTCCTTGCACGAGGCTGACGGCGACGAATTACAGTATACCTTCCACCAGTCAGCAGGTGAAACCTCTATCGATGGGTATTACAAGATCCCTTTCGATCTGAAAACAGGCTGGTATCAACTGTCGTTTCAGACCCTCGAAGAATCGTCGCGCGAGCCGGTTCAATTGGCCGTACAGTCCTTCCCCGTTTATAACGACAACGACGCACGTACCCTGGAACCCCAAATGGAAGAACTGGCCGTTGCTTCCGAAGAGGAATCACCCTATCCGGGAGGATTGCGGGTCAGCCTGACGTTGGCCGAAGAGCAGCCCCCTACGCGTTCCCAAAACACCCTGACCATAACGGTCACGGATGCCAGTGGTCAGCCGGTTGCCGCTGATGCCTCGCTGGCGGTGACAAATTGGACGCTGGTCGAGCCCGCAATGGGCGGGTACTCAGGCGTAAACGAAGGCGCGGCCGGGGTAAGCGCAGAACCGGCCTCCTTACTGAGTCAGGTGTACAAACGGATCCAGGTGATCGATTCCACGGGTGCACCACGCATTGCGAGCGTGATCGGAACCTGGTCGGGCCAGGAAAATAAGATGTACTTCAGTAGCCGGACTAACCAGGAAGGGGTAAGCTTACTCAAGCAACCCGATTTTACAGGCCAAAAAACGGTTCAGTACCTGGGCTACGACAAAGAGATTGAGGACATCCGCACACGGGAAATTCCCAACCAGTTGCCAGCAATCCAACGGGAATTATTGGTTACTCCCGGACTGTTGAACTACCTCCAGAAAAGCCAGCAACGCAAGAAGATCTTTCAGTACTATAAACAATTGGAGTTTGACCTGAAAATTGCCCCTCAACAATTGGAGAAGGTAATTTTAAAGGGTAATCAAACTTTTGTGGTTAGTGAATACGAAGCTTTCGACAACTTTGCTACCTTTTTTCAGGAAAACCTGAGCCCCCTGCGTTTCGGGGAAGACCGTGCGAATAACAAGTACACCACTTACATGTATAATCCCCGCAACAACCGCAACAATAAACGCTTACCGGGCCGGCCGCTCTTTATCGTCGATGGAAAGGCTACCAGAGATGCAGATTTTGTGGGTCGCCTTGATCTGGAGCAGGTGGAAACAGTACACCTTTTCTTTCGGCCCGAGAATTTGCGGGACCAGTTCAATGTGATGGGGGCCAACGGAGCCGTAGCTATAGAAATGACCGGAGGAGATGAAGTACAACTACCGTCGGCCGACGAGGCTAATCGCTATCGGATTTCCGGTCTGCAGCGGGCAGCATCTTTTCCTGCGTTTAACCCGAATGATATTCCGGCCAACCAGCCGTTTTTCCGACCCCAATTGTTTTGGGAACCTTCGGTAACTATTGGCGCTGACGGAACGGGCACCGTCTCCTTTTATCAATCTGATGCCCGGGACTCTTTCCGGGTGGAGGTGATGGTACAGGACGCCGAGGGCCGCCGTGGTTATCAAACCCTGATTTATGAGGTAGGAAATAATCAGTAACTCGGAAATTCTTCCGCCTCGTCCGGTTCGGTCCCTCGGTCGAATCCGTTATCTTTGGCTCGTCGTACAAAACGCGTACTATGGCTTCATTTGAAACGGTTATTGGCCTGGAGGTCCACGTGCAGCTCGCCACGCAGAGCAAAGCATTCTGTGGTGATGATACCACCTTTGGTGCTGAACCCAATACGCAGACCAGCATTGTATCCCTGGCTCATCCCGGCACCCTTCCCCGCACCAATTTTCAGCAGGTTGCATTTGCGACCCGGCTGGGGCTTGCCCTCAACTGCCAGATTACCCGGAAAACAACCTTTGACCGGAAGAATTACTTCTACGCCGATTTGCCGAAAGGCTACCAGATAACCCAGGATCAGGCCCCCATCTGCGTGGGCGGTGCTCTGGATGTCCGCCTCGGCGATGCCTGGAAGTCTTTCCGCATCCATCACATTCATATGGAGGAGGACGCCGGAAAATCCATTCATACCGAGGATCCCCAATACTCCCTGATCGACTTGAATCGGGCCGGAGTTCCCTTGCTGGAAATCGTAACGGAACCCGACTTTCGTTCGGCCGGGGAGGTCGATGGTTTTATGACCGCCATGCGCCAGTTGGTGCGCTACCTGGGTGTTTCGGACGGGAATATGGAACAGGGCTCCATGCGTTGTGATATCAACGTATCGTTGCGGCCGGTGGGGTCTGAGGAATTGCGGGAGCGTTGTGAGATCAAGAACATCAACTCCATGCGGTATGCCCGTCAGGCCATTGCCTATGAGGTAGAGCGGCAGCGAGCGATTTACGAGCAGGGAGGTACGGTACGGCAGCAAACCCTGAATTTTGACCCGGAGACTGGTCGTACCAGTCCCTTACGGGAAAAAGAGGATGCCCATGATTACCGCTATTTTCCGGAACCTGATCTTCCACCCCTGGTTTTGGATGATGAATTCCTGCGCCAACAACAAGAAAAACTTCCGCGACTACCGCGGGAATGGTACGAACATCTGACCACGGAGTTCGGATTGTCTGATTACGACGCCAATCTGTTGATCAATGAACGGGCAACGGTCGAATTATTTGCCGCCATGGCAGGAGAATACCGGCAACCCAAAGCCATTGCCAATCTGATCATCAACCGTCTGTTACCGTGGTGCCAGGACCATAGTATCGAATTGACGGACCTGGGAGCTACGCCCGGCCAACTCGCTGAATTTCAAAAAATGATCGACAGTGGTGCGGTCAGTAATTCAGTGGCTTACCAAAGGGTTTTTCCCGAATGGATCGGTAATCCCTCTACGTCACCCTTGCAGGTGGCGGAGTCGCTCAATGTTCTGCAAAACTCGGATGAATCCGCGCTGGAAGAAATGGCCCGCGAGGTTCTGAAAGCCAACCCGGGTAAAGTGAAGGCCTACCAAAATGGAAAGAAAGGATTGTTGGGCTTTTTCATGGGCCAACTGATGCGTGCTTCCAAAGGGAAGGCCGATCCCAAGGTAGGCAATGCCCTTTTTCGAAAACTCCTGGATGAATAATTTGCTATGCTAACGTGAGGTTGGGCACAGACATATATGTAAAGTGATGATAGTCAAAGCCCAACCTCCCGGTATAGAGTATTAGGTATAGGGTGTCGGGATTAAATCATGTCCTGCTACCTGGTTCCATTTACCAAATACAAGGTGAGATGCTATGTTTAGCAAAACACCTTAGCCCCAACCTAACGTTATGCTATTTCGTGAAGAGGAGAATGACCGTTTATATACCATTGGCGAGGTTGCCGAAGAGCTTGAGGTAACCCGTTCATTGGTGCGCTTTTGGGAAAGCGAATTCCCGGAGTTGGCACCCGCCAAGAATGAACGCGGGGAGCGCAGGTATACGTTCCAGGATCGCGAAACCCTCCATCTCATCTATCACCTGGTAAAGGAGCGGGGTTTTACCCTGGCTGGCGCCAAAAAGGAGCTGACTCTTTTGCGGAAGCACCAACAAGAACGGGCGCAGATGATTACCCGCCTCACTAAGCTCAGGGCATTCTTGCTGGATCTCAGGCCCGAAGAGTGATCTCGACTGGCTTACTGAACTATCGGGCCCCGATTTTCCAGTACCACATAAGGTACACCATTTCGCACCCATTCTTGCAACAGGCCCATCGGAGGCACTACTTCAAAGGCCAGGGATCCCAGTGCCAGATCGGTATCTCCATCCCGATCCAGATCACCGGCGGCCAGTCTGATCCAACGGCCCAGCTCTACCTCCGGAAAGGAATAGGCCGTATAGTTTTGATTTCCCCCGTTTTCCAGCAGCAGAAATCCTCCCTGGCCGTTCTATACCATGAAGAGGGTTTCCTGCAACCCGACGGTTCGAGTGGCTTCGATTATTTTTACTACCTACGAGACCATTTGAGCAATACTCGTCTGATCGTCCAGGATGCCAATAGCAATGGTTCTTTGGACACTACAGAGATCGTACAAGAAAACCATTATTATCCCTTTGGTATGCAGATGCAGGGGGATTGGATGGGGAGTAACGTTGATAATTACACTTACTAATGGTAAGGAATGGAATGGTGATTTTGGGTTAGATTGGTTGGACTATGGAGCTAGGATGAATAATCCAGCGATTGCTAAGTGGAATGCGGTGGATCCGTTAGCAGAAAATTACTCAAGGGTTGGTCCATATAATTACGGTTTAGGTAATCCAATATCTCTATTTGATCCTGATGGAATGCAAGTAAGTTCAGTTGGTGGTGCTATTACATTTACAGGAGAAGATGCAGTTAATGCTTCTAAACAAATACAGAATAACTTTAGATCAAACCAAGGGAATTCAAATAAAGAAGAAGTTCCAGATCCCTCATTAAAAAAAGCCTTAGGAAATGCTTTTAATGCTTTAGCTGATTCTAGAGCTGATGGAATTATTTCACTTTTTGATCTTCGACATGAAGATTATGGAAGTTTAAGGAATTATGACCAAGTTCAGGGGTATAAATATCGCGAGGGAATACTTCGAGAAAATAAAGCTTATCATAATAATGTAGAGGTAGAAGTTGATGGACAATCAGTTGTATTGGACAAAGTAGTTTTTTACATCGGTCCCCAGGAATACAATGTAATAGCTGGTGTATTGGAAGATGTACCTGATTATGTGGATTCTCATGGACGAATTGAAGGTCCAGTTTTCTTTATGAAGTGATTTAAACTTTTTCAAAACATCGAATATGGATTTTGCTAATACGTAGTGGCTACAGATCTTGTGAGAATTCTCACAACCCACTCAATCCGTAGCCATGATACGTATCATTAGCAAAGGTATGATAACTCGTTATATTCTCCCATTTCTCAGCAAAGCCAAAAGAGGCTATGTTGCTAAGGTGCCGCTTTGGGAGATCGTCAATGCGATTCTTTACAAGTTTCGAAGTGGCATACAATGGGAACTACTTCCTTGTAAATCGTTGATTCGCAGCGGAAAACTTAAATATGGCGCCATATACCATCACTTCAACAAATGGTCGAAAGATGGAAGTTGGAAACGAGCCTGGACCAATTTGCTTAAAAGATTTAAGCATATGCTTGACTTAAGTCTTGGCGCCATAGATGGTACGCACACCCTTGCAAAACGAGGGGGCCAAAAGGTCTCCTATCAAAGTAGGAAGAAAGGCAAAACCTCGAATACCTTATGGCTGACAGACAGGCAAGGAAACGTAGTCGGTTTTTTGCCTCCTTTAGCTGGAAACCACAATGACTTGCATGAACTAGACCAGCGACTGGACGAGTTAGTCAAAACCCTTGCCAAAGTGGTATTTCTGTAGCTGGGCTGTTCATTAATGCCGACGGCGACTTTGAAAGCAAAGTCTTTAGAAGGGCTTGTGAACGCCATGGCATCATATTGAACTACCCTCATAACAGGCGAAATACCAAAGGCTTAACTGATGATTGCCCTTTTTTCGATGAACTGATGTATGAGGAAAGGTTTGTTGTAGAACGCACCAACGCCTGGATGGATGCCTTTCGCTCCTTCTTGCTACGATTTGGTACATCTATTTCGTTTTGGACAGCATGGCATTATATGTTTGCCGTCCTGTCCTGGCTTAAATAGATTGAAAAAGTTTAAATCACTTTTCCATGAAAGAGAAATGTAAAGTTGTTCTATATGCGATTTCAACAGGTGGATTCGGTGCAGTCATTCTTGCAGCCATCTTAGATGATATATCAAATTGGGCAGATAAAACCATACTGATTATCAGTTTACTATTTTTCATTGCATACACGGTCAGTTCTTCGTTTTTTTTGATTAATAAAAAATAAGATCCATTGCATATTAGCTTAATATATGATTGGTTTATATTCAATGATGAGCTTTGTTTATTAAATAATCGTAACTATTTAGGGCTTCCTCAAAAAGTTAATGCAACCAGAACACTTTCTCTGTCCTGAATCCGGTGCTGGCAAAAAAGAGTGTAGCAGTCGCTGATTTGATCTAGTATTTCTTTCCAGAACTTATCACAGGCCCTGCACAAGGCCTGAGCAAAGAATAAAAAAGGTAAAGATACTCCTGATAAATGTACCTTTAATAGGTTCATTGCCAGGAATATAAGGTGCACTTCCGCCAGAATAGTCTGCGATAGTGTTTTGGCCCCCTAAAAGGTCGGATTGGATTACAGTTAAAGAACAGTACTTTAAACAGGTTGTGGACGGTAATCGTGGTGCTCATGATAAAGGTTTCTTGACTAACCGTTTTGGTGGTTCCGCTACAAATTATTCAATAAAAGGTAATGGAGGAGCAACAGGATTTGAAAATGCCGTTAATGGTAATACTAGAATTTCAGATTTTCGATATATGAAACCTGGTGGAGCAATTTATGAGTTCAAATACTGTCCAGTGGGGTCATTAAATTAAGTAAGAGAAGAGTACAATGAGGCCTGTAAATGTTTTATTCTTTGCATTGATTTTGCTGTCCTACACTTCCTGTAAGCCAGAAGAAGTTGATAAAAGTGATTCTATTGACTTGTATTCCAAATGTCAAGTAGATACTTCGTTAATATCCAATTATTTAAAGGACTTAACGCTCGTCCTAAAAAGAGAAGGTGATTACTCATTACAACCCTTTCTTGCTTACAGGCGGCTTGAGGCCTTATCAAATCAGGTCTTTGATCTTGACCATTTAGGGTATGTATTTTATAATGACTTACACAACTCGGATACCTTGAACAAGAAGGTAAATGAATGGATTGATTGGTTGGAGAGCAATAAGTGCAAAATTGATAGGCGAATGGCAGACAGTGTTTTTGCTGTAGCAAATGCAAAAATGGATCAGCCAAATTACAGCGATCCAAATTATAAATCGAAGTTACGACAACTTCAGGCCTTATCTCCTTCAGATGAATCTCAAGACTCCTTATTGATTGAGGAAAATAAGCAGAAGTATAAAGATAACTTTCTGGAATGGTAAGATTTTGGTAAGGGGGCAAACTTCCAGTAGGAACCAAAGGGTAAAAAACTTAGTTGCTCGGACGCTTACCAAAGAACTGCGTACCGCTCTAAATGGATGTTCACAATCTTTTGTAACCTAGAGGGCCTAAATAGTTACATAAAGATAACAGTATACCCCTAGAAGAGCGATTTATAAGCAAGAATTAGAAAGAGGATACGAATTATTGAGATCAACGTGTTATTTATGAAAAAGATAAATTTAGGTGATTTGTTCGAATTTAAGACGTCAAAAGGTCTTTCCTATCTTCAATTCATATTCAAAGATGATGAACTAGGCGAGCTTGTCAGAATACTTCCTGGACACTACAGCGATAGAACAGAAAATATAGATGATATAGTTAATTGTGATGAGATTTACATGGTTTTTTTTCCAGTATTGGCTGCTTTTAGAAAAGGGTTCATTGAATTTGTAGGAAATTACAATTTCAGTAGAGACAAGCCGAAATATATGAGGACAAAACATGTAGTACGAAATGAATTTTTAGGTTGGCATATAATAAATACAGATACCTGGAAAAGGAGATTAGTTAAAGAACTTACCCCTGAACAAAAACAACTATCTCCATGGGGCATATGGGACGTTGCGTATCTTAAAAAGAAAATAGAGGAAGATTGGAGCCTTGAGAACTGGTCATAAAAACATAAGCCGTTACTTCTCCATAGAAGGAGCGCAGTTGCGATTTGTCCCCTGTTTTTGAACTTTGAGCTTCCCCCCCCCCAAAAAAAATCGAGCCAGTGGTTTATACCGCTTCCAAAAAGGTTTGGGCTTTGCCAAACCTTTTCACGCGAGTATATACTCGACTCGAAGTGGTTTGGAGTCCCAGCACGAAGTACTGCGGAGCAAAACCACTTCGAGTCGGTATAAAGACAGCCCACTTTGTTTGAAATAAGCGTATCGTAATCAAAGCTAAAATTTATGAAAATTATTGCTTTATTACTATTGGTATCTATTGGCTTGATGGCACCCATTTACTCCCAAACTGAACTTGAGTGGTTTCCAATTGGGGCTGAATGGATTTATTCAAGCAATGATAGCGGTCCAAACCGTGGCTTTTTTTCAATTACTGTTATTGGTGATACAACTTTAGCAGGTAGAAAGGGAAGGATAATTTACTCTCCTGTTGCAAGCAATGAAAATCATGAATTGTATGTAACTACAGAAGGTCAAGATTCTGTATACATATACTCGGAAGTTCGAAAAGAATGGCTTTTTTTATATGATTTTAGTGCTAATGTCGGTGATACAGTAGTGACTTTCTTGACCACGCAAGACGAAAGAACTTTAAAAGTAGTTATTGATTCCGTTTCCACAACAATAATTGGCCTAGATACCTTTGAAGTTCAGTATTTTTCGACCGACCTGGGAGTAGATTGGTTTGGGCCAAATATTAAATATATCGGAAATGAGTTTTTTTTAGTACCCCAATTTTTTCTTTCTCCGCCTCCTCAGGGCCCTTTAAGGTGTTATTTCCCGGATGAAAAAACCATATACTCCATAGTGGGTTTTGCTTGTGATGCAGTACCTGCTAAAGCATTGCCTCCTACTCGTTATGCTCAATTTGAAGTAGCACCTAACCCTGTTGTTGATAATTTGAATATAAAGCTTAACAATAAACCAGTAAGTTCAGGAATTATATTTTTATTTGATTTAAATGGACGTGTTTTACAAGACGGTACAATTACAGAATCAGGCTATGATGTATCTAGCTTACCAACAGGTATTTATGCAGGCTTGATTTGGTTGAATAGCAATAAGAAATATTCTTTCATGTTTAAAAAAAAGTAACTATTTAGGTCGATAGCAATTTTCCAAATTTTAGCATATGTTTAATACGTGGATCTTTAGCTATTGAGTATTCCAAACGACATAGAAGCCCTGATGGTTTGCCCCCCTATTAATCGGATTTTCGCCAGTTTCTTAGCCGCTTCAATAGAGGGGGGCGTCTCGTCGCTTCTTGGTTCGCAGCATATCCCACGCCAGCCTAGCGGCCCGATCGCCTGCAAGTCCCTACGCAGCCTCCTTATATGCGAACTGCACCTTCCTCCACAGCGGTGTGGGCTGGTATATCGTAAACGAGGATAAAAAGGAGAAGCTTGCGGCAGGAAGTTCACTCACGTTTATAAAGGAAAGTTCAAGGATTTTAAATTTGGAGATGACAGAATAAGGTTTGAAGGCAAGCTGGTCATAAGCTACACTGAGCAAATATGCATGAGAAATTACACTGAAAATGAATGATTTAAACAAGGGGATATTTGTCATATTAGCATCGATTTTGCTGACTGCGACAATTGTTGTTTTCGCAATTTACTACTACCTGGGAATAGGTTTCGGAAACGCCGTTGTCAACACTGCAAAAGGAATTAGAGATACAAAAGAAAAGTGGTCTCAAGAAGGTGTAAATCCGATGGAAACCATAAAAGAGCAGATTAGAGAAATGACATTAGATAGCTTAGAAAGCAAAGAAGACTGAAAAGTAAGTACTCTTATGGATAAGACTATTTTACATAGGGTGATTTCCTTCTTTGGAAGGAACAGTAAGTCTAAAATTGACGAAACCACAGAAATAAATAACGATCTCGAAATCATAGGTGATGATGCTTATTTCATGCTGATAGACTTCGAAAAAAAATTTAATGTGTCTTTGAAAGGAATAAGCTTCGAAGATTATTTCCTTCCCGAGCTACTGTTTAAATACACTTACTATAAGTGGTTTAGTCCCGATAAACTAAGGAAAAAACCTTTGACTATAGGGCATATGGTTAAAGTTGTGGAAAAAGGTTATTGGTTTGAACCTTAATAGCCTAAAGAATCATGATTGCTAATGACAATTTGATCGAAGATCCTTACCAAAACTAGAGATTACCTGTAATGCCCTCAACCTTCCCGATACGATTATACCGCTTCCGAAAAGGTTTGGGCTTTGCCAAACCTTTTCACGCGAGTATATACTCGACTCAGAGTGGTTTGGTGTTCCAGCACGAAGTACTGCGGAGCAAAACCAATTCGTTGTCGGTATAGTTGGTAAAAACCGTAAATTAGCCATTGATTATGAAAAGGAAACGTAGAGCTTTTTGACTCTAATAACAACATGAGATCATATATATATTTTCAACTATTTTTTTTATTGCCTTTTTGGGGAGCAGCCCAAGTACATGATTGGTGTTTAACAGCCTCCGGAAATACTTTGCTGGTTTACCCTGGTTCTGGATGTACTTGGAATTCATCTTTCCTAACAGAGAGGGATGCCAATAATGATCTGTACATACCTCCCTCTGACAATTACATGGCGTTTATTTTTGATGCATGCAGGACTACTTTTACACCTAAGCAAGTTGAAACAATGAAAAGTGCTCTTGCCAACTCTAATGCCATATCCCCTGTCGTTATTTCAACTAACACGTGTAGTGCTCCTTCAAGTCGTATAGTGAATAATTCAACCTATATCCCCGTTTTTTATGGAACCGAGCGAGTGTCTGTACAACAACAGATTGAGGGTTATTTAACCTATGAATGGAGTGTGATTGGAGATTCTTTGATCAATGGAAAAGAGTATTTAAAGTTAAGAGGACATGAGAGTAACAAGGAAATACAAGGTTTAATTCCTTATTGGCTTGACGTAAATGATACCATTGATTATCACATTAGGGAAGATACTCTAAAGGGGCAAAGTTGGGTTTATGATAGTTTTAGGGGAGAGGAACGGCTTTTGTACGATTTTTCGCTTCAAGAAGGTGATTTTTACCCTGGTTCGGATGATGTCATTTTATATAAAATTGACACAGTAATTACCCCAAAAGGAGAGAGAAGACGATATCGTTTTCATCATCCTGAAAATACAAGCACAGAATACTTTTGGATTGAAGGAATCGGGAATCCATTGCCCCATGATCCAACAATAATTTATTCAAGTGAAATTAATTCTAATGGAGAGTTAAGTGGTTCCTATGAGCTATTGTGCATGAGTAGAAATGGTCAATTAGTTTATGATGAGGGTGCAAGAAGGGCCGGAATAAACGCACCTTGTTCTGAGTTAGTAACTGTTTCCACTCCATCTATCAAAGTTTTAGATCCTCATATTCAGTTGTTCCCTAATCCGGTAAATAATTTCTTGACTTTACTTTCTGAAAAACTGGTACATGAGCATTTAAGTATTCGCATTTTTGATAACACGGGTCGAATTTGGTTACGGGAGGTTAAACAACCCGGCATTCTAAAGTTAGATCTTAATGTTTCGAATTTGCCTCAGGGCATTTATCTTATCCAGATTCAAAATAAATCTGGTGTTCAAGTTGAACGGTTTATAAAGCAGATGTTTTGATTTCCTAAAAAGTCCGGATTGGATTACAGTTCAAAAACTGTAATTTTGACTGTGGTTGAGAAAGGAAAACCAACACTTAAAGCTATCCTCCGTCCGGTTTTCCAGCAGCGGAAGCACGCTCAAACAGGTCTACCCGGATTGGTCCGTTCCGATCAGACCAAATGGGGTTCCAATCGTCTGATTGCAAGCGTTCCAGGTCAGATTCTGTGAATTCATTATGCAGATTGGAGATCAGGACGTATTGATTTGATGCCCAGTCGAGGGGGGCAAACCCCTGGTGATTACCACTCAGATCGCGATAATGAAAAGCACCTACCGTTGGGAAATGAGTGCCGACTGTTTCCGGTGAAATGTTCCGGGTATGTACTGCTTCAATGGTTTTTTGCCGTAAGGCATACCAGGAAATATGCGCCAGAGTACTATCCCATCCCTGGGAGAGATGAGGCGGATAGATCCAGAAGTTACCCGAGGCGAATCCGGCAATTACCAGCACCAGCAGGCCGCGTCGCCAGCGGGGACTTTCCAGTTGCCACCAGCGGTAAGCCAGCAGATGCATGCCCAGAAAGATGGGGAGCAGATACCGGTGGGCCAGTAAGTGCTGGTGGAGTAACATGGAGGGCAGCAGCGTGAGGGATAGGGCTATGATCAGGATCAGGAACTCTATCGCCAGGTCACGCCTCAATGCATTGGCGATCCGGAAAAAGCAAATACCGGCGAAAATCCACCAGATGATCCGTCCGTGATCGACCATGCGCCAGCCGAGGACCATTATATTTCGCACAAACCCCGAAGCATCCACCCGGGCAAAGCTGGGGGCCCAGGGCGAATCCGGGTGATACCCGAACCAGCCGGTCTGTACGTAGTGCCAATACAAATAGGCCGCTGCCAGCAAGCCGCCGGGCAGGTAGGGTAGCAGCATGTAAAAAAAACGTCGAACCCCAAAACGTCGGCGGGCAATACTCACCACACACTGGAATAAAAACAAACCGAGAGCCACCATCATGCCCCGCATGCTCGTCAGGCCGAGCAGCATTACACCTACGGCCTGGAATTGGCCGTTACCCCGGTACCAGCCCCAGATGGTCCACAGCATACCACACCAAATGAGTACGTCGGGGCTCATCAGTATGCTCTGGG
This sequence comes from uncultured Saprospiraceae bacterium, assembly GCA_964342305.1. Taxonomy (GTDB): domain Bacteria; phylum Bacteroidota; class Bacteroidia; order Chitinophagales; family Saprospiraceae; genus DT-110. The sequence continues at coordinate 23,255 of CAYFGK010000040.1, forward strand.
AGGCGAAGAGGGGATCGATGAATATCCACAATAAAATGGGCCAGTCCGGACGGTCAGGGTACCAGTTTTTGTGCAGTCCCTGGAGAGCCGCTACAATACCCCACAAAAAGGGAAGCATCGCAAAGTGACTCACCGTCAGGCTTTGACCAAAGACGGTCCAGCACAACGCCAGATACCAGCCAAACAGGGGTGGGTGACCGCTATCGATGGATTCGGGCAACAGAAGGGTGGAAAATTGCTGATCGTAAAACCAGGTGGCGTGCTTGGCACCCAGCTGGATGGTGTCCCAAAAGAACACGTGATCCGAAACCAACCAGGTAACGAGTGCCAGGAGGGGGTAGGCGAGGTCAGAGATCCGCCAGCGTGATGGGTGCCAGAGTCGCATATCAGCGCTTCCGCTTTTTAAAATCCGTTACCTGCAGGCGTTCCTGACAAAAGTCGAAATCAACCGACGCATTAGAGGCGATAATGACCAGGCGGTCACCGCTGAATCGCTGAATCAGATCGCGGTACCACCGGATTCCCTGCTCATCGAGGTTGCTGGTAGGTTCATCGAGTAGTAATAGATCAGAATCAGCGCAGATGGCAAGACCCAGTTTTACGCGCTGCTTCATACCGGATGAAAAATTGCGGATCTGTTTATCCCGGGCCCGCCGCAGGTCCAATAAATCGATCAGTTGCTCGGTATTCAAATTTTGCAGAAGGGGTTTAAACCGGCCCTGGAAACGAATGGCTTCCCTCAGGGTCAGGGCTTCGATCAGTTCGATGTAGGGAGCAGCGTACGAGAGGTGACGGTAGACATCGCTGATATCCAGGCGTTCGCTTCCCTGGTAGAAGGAAATGCTTCCTTTCGAGGGGCTTAAATGCCCGGACAGGATGCGTAGTAAGGTGGATTTGCCGGATCCGTTGGGTCCGCTAATGGCGTATTGTTTCCCCCCCTGAAAGGTGGCAGTAAGGTTGCGGAGCACCCATTCGTAGCGATACCGTTTACCGACGTCCTGGAGTTCAACCCTCATTCACCTTGCTTCCATTAACCTGCCGAAACCCTTTCATAATACCGGGGTCGGCATTCTTGATAAAGGAAAGGATGTTATTGCGCTCCGGTGTATTCTCGATGGTTTCCTCGATCAGGTTGATCGCGTGGGTCGTATTGTACCCCTTAACGTATAGAATGCGATAAATGTCAATAATGTGGTTGATCTGATCCTGACTAAACTCGCGGCGTTTCAGACCGATGGTATTTACCCCTGCGTAGGAGAGGGGCTCACGGGCGGCCTTCACGTAGGGAGGCACGTTTTTCCGCACCAACGAACCGCCAGCCACAAAGGCATGAGCACCGATCTTGATAAACTGCTGCACCGCTACGAGGCCTTCCAGGATGGCCCAATCTTCGATTTCCACGTGTCCGGCCAGATTTACATTATTGGCCAGAATAACCCGGTCGCCAATCCGGCAGTCGTGGGCAACGTGCACATAGGCCATCAACAGGCAATCACTACCGACGCTGGTGGTGCCGGCGTAGGCAGTGCCGCGGTTGATGGTTACATATTCCCGGATGGTTGTTCGGTCGCCGACCTCAGCGGTGGTTTTTTCACCCTGAAATTTCAGGTCCTGTGGGATGCCGGAGATCACAGCCCCCGGGAAGATCTTGCAATCCTTTCCGATTCGGGCACCTTCGAAAATAGTTGCATTGGGTCCCACCCAGGTTCCGTCGCCGATCACAACGTCTTTATCGATATAACAAAAAGGACTGATGGTGACGTTCTCACCGATCTGAGCCTCCGGATGAATATAGCCTTGTGCTTGTTGATTCATGTTACGAGCGCTTGACGATTTGAGCGGTTAGCTCGGCTTCAGAAACAATTTTGTTGCCCACATAAGCGGTACCCTGCATTTGACAAATTCCGCGGCGGATGGGAGCCAGAAGTTCCATTTTGAGCACCAGGGTGTCTCCGGGAACTACTTTATACTTGAACTTTCCGTTGTCGATCTTCAGGAAATACGTGTCCCAATTACCAGGATCTTCAACGGTCGACAATGCCAGAATACCACCGGTCTGAGCCATTGCTTCGAATTGGAGAACGCCCGGCATGACGGGATTATTGGGGAAGTGGCCCTGGAAGAAACCTTCGTTAAACGTTACATTTTTGACTCCAACAACGTGGGTATCAGATAGTTCAATGATCTTGTCGATCAGCAGAAAGGGGTGCCGGTGAGGTAACCAGTTGGAAATAGCAACCAGGTCGAACAGGGGTTCTGCGTCGGGATCGTATTTAGGCTTTCCTTTAAGCTTTCGTTGTTCAATATAGTGTTTTCGCAGGACCTTTGTGAATTCTACGTTCGCTCGGTGTCCTGGTTTTGTGGCCAGAATGCGGCCTTTAATAGGTTTTCCGAGCAAGGCAATGTCTCCCACCACATCCAATAGCTTGTGGCGGGCGGGTTCATTGCGGAAGTGGAGATCCACGGTGTTCAGAATGCCCTCGTTATCCACCGTAACACTGGGTTTTCCCAGTTTTTGGGCCAGGGTATCCAGATCCGACTGGTCCATGGGCCGATCAGCAATAACGATCGCATTATCCATATCTCCTCCTTTGATCAGGTTCTGATCAAAAAGGTGTTCCAATTCGTGTAGGAAAACAAAGGTACGGCTGGGAGCTACCTCCTCGGCGTACTCGTCCAGGGTGTTGAGGGTGGCATACTGTTGACCTAGCACCTGGGAATTAAAGTCGATCATGGTGGTTATGCCGAAATGCTCGGCCGGCAGGGCGATCAGTTCCGTACCCGATTCCTCATCCCGGTACGCAATGGGTTCTTCGACTTCAAAGTACTCCCGGTCGGCGCTTTGTTCCTGGATGCCGGCCTTGCGAACAAGCTCGACAAAGGGCAGGGAACTACCATCCATGATGGGAACTTCGGGTCCGGTCAGAGCAATGAGTACATTATCTATTTGCAAACCGTTCAGGGCCGAAAGTACGTGCTCGATGGTACTCACCTGAGCTTCTCCGGACTTAATTACGGTTCCGCGTTGGGTGGAAGATACGCGACTAACATCCGCGTTAATGATGGGTTCACCTTCCAGATCTGTACGTTGAAATTTGTAGCCGTGGTTTTCGGGGGCGGGGTGAAAGGTCAGGGTTACTTCCTGTCCGGTATGCAACCCTACTCCCTGCAAGGATACAGATCGTTCAATCGTGCGTTGCTTCATAATTGTTGTACGCTGGCAAATTTTTGCAAAGATACGTTTTTAAATGACTTGGCCCGGCCCGGTTGAGGAGCTGATCGCTTATTCAGACTCAGACTTGGCGTCTTTTTCCAGGGCCCGCAATCGTTCGTCCAGGTTCGGCAAACGTCGAAAAAGGGCATATGCTTTCAGGAAATCGCGGTATCCAAAAGCCGGTGATCCGAAAAGTGCTGTGTTCGGTTCCTGAACATTGCCCATTAGTCCCGATTGGGCCTGGATGTTGGTACCGTCGGCAATGGTCAGGTGACCGGAAAATCCGACTTGTCCGCCAATCCGGCAGTTCTTGCCGATCTTGGTCGATCCGGCAATGCCTGTCTGGGCCGCTATGACCGTGTTTTCGCCAATCTCTACGTTGTGTGCTACCTGGATGAGGTTGTCCAGCTTCACCCCTTTGCGAAGTATGGTCGCCCCCATACTGCCCCGGTCAATCGAGGTATTGGAACCAACTTCCACGTTTTCCTCAAGGATTACATTCCCCAGTTGCGGTATCTTTTTATAGGAGCCGTCAGTCTGGGGCGCAAAGCCAAAACCGTCACTGCCGATTACCACATTGGAGTGAATAACACAGTGGTCGCCAATCACACAATCATCCATGATGCGGGCACCGGGGTACAATCGCACGTGATTACCGATGCGGACATTTTGACCAATATACACCTGGGCTCCGATCTGACTGGCGGTGCCAACCCGTGCCTTTTCCGCTACGATTGCGTGCGGGCCAATACTGACATCTTCCTCGATGATGGCAGATTCGTGAATGATGGCGTGTTCCGAAATCACACCTTTGATGGTCTGAGCTTTGGCCTGGCCAAAGGCTTCCATGAGAATGGCCACCGCTGCGTACACATCAGGCACCCGGATGAGGGTAGCTGTAATATCCTTCTGAGGAGTGAAATCCTGAGCAACCAACAGCGCAGAAGCGTTGGTCTGGTAGGCGTAGGCTTCGTATTTTGGGTTTCCCAAAAAAGAAATACTTCCGGCACCGCCTTCTTCGATCTTGCTGGGGCGGTTAATGCGAATCGATGGGTCTCCTTCGACCGTCCCACCTACGAGGGCGGCAATGTCTCGTACACTTACTTCCATGGTCCCAAAGGTATAAAAAATGGTGTAGGTATAGCGAGAAGGATGCGGTTTGCAAACCCAATTTCCTTCTCCCTAAAAAAGAACCGGTTCCGGGGAAGAGAGTTGGTAAACCACCAACTTTTTTAACCGTGGGTTTTGGCTTAAGATCATACCCGTTGGGAAATACCGAAACAGATGATGACACCACGCTGATGCAATAAACAGTGCCTAAATACTATCTTTGCGCCAAAAGAATAGCCTGTGAAACAACATATTCGGATCGGGACCAGAGGCAGTAAATTAGCACTCTGGCAAGCGGAATACACGAAAGCTAAACTGGAGGAGATCGGGGTGGAGGTAACCCTGCAGATCATCAAGACCAAAGGAGATCGTATTCAACACTTATCTTTCGATAAAATGGAGGGCAAGGGGTTCTTTACCAAAGAGATCGAAGATGCCCTCCTGAATGGCGAAGTGGACCTGGCCGTTCATTCCATGAAGGATATGCCCACCAAATCACCGGAAGGGCTCGTTCTGACCGCCGTATCATACCGGGAGAACCCCGCTGACTGGTTGGTTATCCGCCCCGAACGGCTGGACAGTGGGGCCGTTTTGAAGCTTCCGCAAAATGCGGTAGTGGGCACCTCCTCCGCTCGCCGTAAAGCACAAATGCTCGATTTCCGGCCCGATATCGAGATCAAAGATATTCGCGGGAATGTGCCTACCCGCCTGCGTAAATTGCAGGAAGGTCAGTTCGATGCCATTCTCTTAGCAGCTGCCGGACTGACGCGTCTGGAAATGGTGATGGATGACTTTGAGGTGATCCGTTTCAATCCGCGGGAGTTTGTTCCCGCTCCGGCGCAGGGCGTTTTGTGTTACCAAACGGCAGAAGACGATCTGGAAACCCGGCGCACCATCAAAGCCCTGCACGACACGGAAGTGGCTGAGGTGATCAATATCGAGCGCAAAGTACTGGCTCTCTTCGATGGAGGCTGCCAGATGCCCCTTGGAGTATACTGTGAGCGGGATGGGGAAGGGAATTACCACATCTGGGCCGCGAAGGCCGCTGCCTGGAATGCACCCGTTAAGCGCGTACACCTTTCGTCGAGTACTGCCTTCGAATTGCCCGAGAAAGTAGTCGAGGCCCTCAATAGTCAGTCATGACCGAAGCCGTTTTCATTAGTCGGGAAGTAGGGGAAGAAAGCCCGGTCCGGGCAGTAGTCGCCGGGGCTGGCTTGCCGCTTTACCACGAATCGTTGATTTCCTTCTCTGCGGTACCTTTTTCGGAAATACCCTCCGTCGATTGGGTCTTTTTTGCCAGCCGCAGGGCGGTGCAATTTTTTTTTCGGGGATTACAAAAATCAGGAAGGACCCTGAATCGACAGGTGAAAGTAGGGGTGTTGGGTGACGGAACGGGAAGAGCCCTAAAAGAATTCGGAAAGCCTGCTGATTTTGCCGGTAACGGCGATCCGGATATGGTAGGTCCTGCCTTTAAAGAGCTGGCCGCCGGAAAGCGAGTTTTGTTTCCCGGAGCCCGTCATTCGCGGCGGAGTGTACAGAAAAAACTAGCCGGTAGTTTGGATATCTACGACCTGATCGTATACGATAACCAGATCCGAAGGGATTGGGATATTCCCGATTGTTCGTTTTTACTTTTTACCAGCCCGTTAAATGTGCAGAGCTGGCGCCAGCGGTACTCTTTTGCGGAAGCAGGCCAACAGGTCATTGCTATTGGACAAACAACGGCCCAGGCGATTCTGGAGTCAGGGGGAGTGCCAGTGGTCGCCCCGAACCCTTCGGAGCATGGTTTGGCTATGGCCTTACGGCAAAAAATAAAGGAATCCTGATCAGCGTTGTTACGTTGTATTTGGTAAAGGGTAGTAGGACTTGCTCTAATCCTTATACTCAATACCGATTACCCAGTACCGGGAGGTTGGGCTAAGAACTCTTTACGAATTGGTAAAAGCTCCACCTCACGATAAATTAAAGCTATGCGCTACACCTGGCTTATTGGACTAATGGGATTGCTGCTGGCAGGTTGTCAGCCAAAAGGCGATGATGCCCAGGATGCCGGAATATCACCGGAAAATGGTCTTCCCGCCGATTTCGTGTCTTTCTACGAGCAATTTCACCGCGATTCAGCCTTCCAGATGGAACGCATCATCTGGCCTTTGGAGGGTGTGCCCGATAATGCCGGCGACCGCCTTACCGACCGCACCTTTCGCTGGCAGCGGGATGAATGGCGCATTATGAAACCCATTGATGTCAAAAGCTCTTTCCAGCGGGAATTTCTTCCCATGAGCGACGAACTGATCATCGAAAAGATCACGAATAATACGGGGCAATTTGCCCTCATTCGACGCTGGGCCATTATCAGCGGAGACTGGCACCTCATCTACTACGCCGGAATGAATCCGGTACGGCAGGGTGGATAGGTGCCACCCATTTGGGGGAATAACGCTTTCCGCTTTCCGACTTGGTTTTACCCTCCCCCTTGGATCCCTTTCCCGTCTCTGGAATAAGGAGCACTAGCGATCCACTTTAATGTTGGGGGAGAGGGAGACTTCCGTGTTATTCACCTATATCCCACCACTAAAGTGGGTGGGCTTATTTCCGCTTTCTGACCTCTGCTTTCTGACCTCTGACCTCTAATTTACCAAACCTTCTCCTCCATCAAATACTGTTGCACATAATCCCGGATTCCGTCTTCCAGTGAGTACAGTTCCTTGTCGTAGCCGGCCCGACGCATCTTCTGCATATCGGCCTCGGTAAAGTACTGATAGGTATCGCGAATATCTTCGGGGGTATCAATAAAGCTGATATTGGGCTTCAGATCCATGGCCCGAAACGTATTGGCGGCCAGATCGTAAAAGGTGCGGGCCTGACCGGTCCCTACGTTGTACAGGCCATTATCCGGGTGGTGCTGTTGAAAAAAGTACAGCATATCGACTACGTCTTTCACGTAGATGAAGTCCCGGCTTTGCTCGCCGTCCTTAAAGTCGGGGCGATGAGAACGGAAGAGCTTCATGCCGCCGGTGGCTTTGATTTGGCGGCAGGTGTGAAAAATAACGCTGGCCATGCGGCCTTTATGGTATTCGTTGGGACCGTAGACGTTGAAGAATTTCATGCCGGCCCAATGGGGAGGTGTTTTATCTTGTTTTAAGGCCCAGGCATCGAAGTCGTTCTTAGAGATACCGTAGGGGTTTAATGGTTCCAGTTTGGAAACCACCTCGTGACTGTCGACGTAGCCATGCTCACCCAGGCCATAGGTGGCCGCACTGGATGCATATACCAGCGGGATTTGGTGTTCGGTGCACAGGTTCCAGATTGCTTTGGTGTAGCCAAGGTTCAGCGTTTCAAAAATAAACAGATCTTGCTCGGTAGTGTCGGTTCGTGCGCCCAGGTGATATACGAAGTCAACGAACATATACTGTTCCCACAGCCAGCCGGGGAATTCCGACCGGTCTATTTTATCTTTGTATTGTTTACCCTCGAGGTTGGGCTGTTTGTCGGATCGGGAGAAATCATCGACCAGAATTAGGTCAGTATGCCCCTGATCATTCAGGTGCCTTACCATGGCACTTCCAATAAAGCCGGCAGCTCCGGTAACTACGATCATGCTGGTATGTTTTGGCGCAAAGATAGGCATTGCCGGGAGGAAATACAGTCCACAAGTCATCCGCTGGACATTCGCGGGGAATTGCCCGGGAATTGAAGCCCCTGCATGCAGAATAATCAGCTATAAAAGCCTATTTTTTTCCGACTAGTTTACATCATCACTATCCATGAAGTACCTCTGTTGTTTGATCGCTGTTCTCTGTTGCTGTACCCTGTTGACCGGGCAACAAGCTTGTACGGGCAATCTGGGGGATAATATCTTTGATGCCGGTGATTTTGGCCGGGGCAGTGCGAATGTTTTGCAAAATGATCCGGGGATAGCTCCGGGCTATTCCTACACCAGCTTCCCGCCGCCCAACGATGGGTTCTATACGATTACGAATAATACCGGTAGCTGGAGTTTGTTCGGAGGATGGATGTCGATCAGGAATAGCGACTCTGATCCCAACGGTTACATGATGGTCGTAAACGCTTCCTACGAACCCGGCATCTTCTATGAGCAGGAGATCGATGGGTTATGTGAGAATACACTGTACTATTTTTCGGCCGACATCATCAACCTGATCGATCCCAACTGGGACGAACTCATCAAACCCAGGGTGTCCTTTCTCATCAATGGCGAAACCCAGTACGACACTGGGGATATTGACCAAACCGGCCGGTGGAATACCTATGGTTTTTCTTTTACCACCCAACCGGGCGAAACAACCCTGACCCTTGCTTTACGCAATAATGCACCGGGAGGTATTGGTAACGATCTGGCTCTCGACAATATCTACTTCCGCCCCTGTGGTCCCGAGGCCCTAATCCTGCCCCGGGAACCAGCTGATATCTGTGAGGATGGTGATCCGATACCCCTGACGGCGACGATCGACGGAGATGAATTTGCCGACCCGGTCGTTCAGTGGCAGCAGAGTTTTGACGAAGGGGATACATGGCAGGATATTCCCGGTGCAAATGATACTACTGTTCTGCACACCGATCTGCGGGCCGGCAATTATTACTACCGGTATTACCTGGCCAACTCCGTGCAAAACCTGAATAATGCCAAATGCCGGATCAATTCCAATGTCAAGGTCGTTCGGGTACTGCCCAAGGAATGGGAGGTGCAGGATACCTTCTGTGCGGGTACCACCTATACTTTTGGCGACCGGCAATTAGCCAGTCCCGGCAATTACCTGGACTCCCTGGTCTCTTCCATAGGTTGTGACAGTATTGTTTATCTGACGTTGACGGAGGTGCCTTCCGGGCAAATTGACATTGAAACCGATGTCCGGGATGCAACCTGCTTTGATCGTCCGGATGGAGAAATTCAGGTCCGGACTTCCGACGCGACCTACCCCCCAACCCGGATAACGTTGGGGGCGCAATCGATAGTGACGGATTATGCTATTTTTTCGAACCTGGCAGCCGATACTTTTTCTCTGGAAGTACTGGATCGGCACGGTTGCCGGTTGGAGACTACGCTGGACGTTGGTCAGCCTCCTCCCGTCACGCTGGATGTCGGTCCCGATCGCTCCTTACAACTGGGCGATGAGCTTGTGCTGGAGCCTTCCGTAAATCAGCCCTTCGAGATTCTGGTGTGGGAAGGAGGTCTTAGCGGCTCTTGCGGCGACCTCAATTGTTTTCCGCTTTCGCTCGTTCCGCTATCGGATACGACCATCTTCTGGACCGTGCAGACAGCCCCCAATTGTCAGGCCATGGACACCTTGCGGGTTACGGTAGATGCCAGCCGGCAGCTGTACCTACCCAATGCTTTCTCGCCAAATTTTGATGGCCGTAACGATTACTTTGGTGTTTTCGGCCGGGAAGCTGAGGTAAGTACCATCACCTATCTTCGGGTTTTTGATCGTTGGGGTGGATTAGTTTACGAAGGGGAAGACCTCGTTATCAATGCACCGGACTCCGGCTGGGACGGCCGGCTAAATGGAGCGCTTTTGCCGCAAGGCATATATACGTATCAGGCCCTGGTCACCTTTCTGGATGGTGTGATCCGTACGAAAACCGGTTCGGTCCTGTTGATTCGCTAGCGGATTAGTCGCGACAGAACAAGTTGTCGGCGTAATTCTGCTGGAGAAGCCGGAAACCTTTTTTGTACGGGTAGCCACCGCCAATTCCCAGGTTCTCGTTGGTAATGGTGTAGATGCAATCAAAACTGATCACGCTTTCCTGCTCCTGGAGATCGTTGGGATTCGTGAATGGATTGGCAATAGCATTACAGGCGGTAGTCGTCAGGTCACCAATGACGCTCTCCAGAATATACTTAATGTCGATCTCGTACTGCGCAACCAACTGATCGTCGACGTCGGTGGCAAAGCGTCCGACGGGTTCTCCGCGGCGGATAATGGAATCAGGGAACACTTCAAAACGATCCACAAAGAACGAATAGATGGTGGCTGCCTTTTTGAAGTTCGGATTAGATTCAAAGTCGAGGACCTCAAAAGCGTCGGTGAACTGCTTGCGATCCTGATCAAAATAAGTTGGGCTGAGGGGCTTCATTTCGGTATCCACCCAGATCTCATTAACCAGAAATTCGTATCCGGTCAGCACGTGCCCCTTCAGCGCGGGATCTTCCTCGTAGCGCGCCACCTTCATGCGTACATCGGCGCTCTTACCCAGGTAGTACAGCCCCGGTCTCTTCGAGCCGGGCAAGGGTAGTTTGTACGGCTCATTCAACGACCACACCCCTTCGTAGGCACTGGCCGGACAATAGTTCTGCACTTCCGAAATATCCAGATAGGGCGAATTGAAATTGGCATTAAATTCCTGATCAAAGAAGGGGGCAAGTGGATGTCGGTTTACCTGCGACAGGTCATTCCTTTCTCCGGGTTTGTGCGCTAACCACCGGTAGCCCATCCAGCCTGATACCAAAGCCAGGGCCGTGAATACGCCCGTCAGGACTAACAACCGGCGATTCCTCACCTGGTGTTTTCGAACGGCCTTTTCCAGAGAGACTTTCTGGGCCTGGATCTCTTCCAGGCTTGATTTCAGATTTTCATTGCGAATGAGTCGCTGAATATTAGCGATTGACCGTTGGTACATGCCCTCCGTGGCAGTTCCGTAAATGAGCTTGGAAAACTGACTGGCTCCGATGCTTAAATCCTTGGATATGGTCCCAAACGGAGTAGCACCAAAGCGGGAAGTCGTTTTGTTCCAGGTCCCGTATTTCTGTTCCAGCAGGGTGATGAATTGCGATCTGAGATCAGGTTGCATCCGAAAAGTAAAGTGTAAAAAAGTGTGAAACGGTATAAAATGCTATGAAAACGGAAAAATGCCGGTTTTTGTTTTGTTTATTGCCGCCATGTGTTTGAGAAATTAGGTCTCAAAAAAGAGCCTGATAAACAAGATACTCAACTATTTGACATGGAATATAAAAGGATTTTGTGGGTCTTCCTCGCTGGCTGGTTAATCACCTCCGGAGCCTATGCCCAATCTCCCAAACGAGTGCTCTTTGTCGGCAATAGTTACACCTATTTCTGGAACCTGCATTTACAGGTGCAGGCATTGTCGCAACAAAGCGAAGGACCTGAACTGCTAGCCCGTGCGTCGACTTCGGGGGGTGTTAATCTGGGACAACACTGGAGAGGTGAGCGCGACCTTCGGTCTCGATCGCTTATCGGTTCGGGCGACTACGATGTTGTCATCCTGCAAGATCACAGCCGCAGAGGCATCGACGCGCCCGACAGCCTGATCCACTTTGGAAGCCTGTTGGCCGGGGAAGCACAGGAGAGTGGTGCCGAAGTGTTTTTCTACGTGACCTGGGCCAGGGAGTGGGATCCCTACATGCAGGAACCAATCCTGGAAACCTACCGGAAAGTAGCCAGCCAGAATAATGCCGGCCTCATTCCGGTAGGGCCGGCCTGGGAGCGGGCCCGGGCTCTGCGACCCGATCTGGATCTGTACGATCCGGACGGAAGCCACCCATCGCCCGTGGGCACCTATCTGATCGCTTGTGTTGTGTACGGTGCACTCACCGGAGAATCGCCCGTGGGATTGTCGGAGCGGGTGGCCCTGGATGATGCGGAAGGCCTGGGATATCTTTTTCTGAATCGAATGACTACTGAGGATGCCCTCTTTTGCCAGAAGGTAGCCGAGGAAATACTGGAAATGTACCGTTGATGAATAAGACTGCAAATACAACTACCAAAATACCTACCCGTAAACCAAACCAGTGGCTGGGACTGATCCTGGGGCCTCTGTGCTTTGTGCTCATTCTGACGCTCGTCGACCTGGAAGGTCTCAGTGAACAGGGGCATGCCGTACTGGCAAGTACCGTATGGATTGCCATATGGTGGATATCCGAGGCGATTCCCATTGCGGTCACCTCGCTGCTGCCGATTGTGCTGTTCCCGCTTACCGGCGGGTTGGAATTATCCGAAACTACGGCCTCCTTCGGTCATAAATATATCTTCCTGTATATCGGAGGCTTCATGCTGGCTATTGCCATTGAGCGTTGGAACCTCCACCGTCGTATTGCTCTGTCGATCATCAACCTGATCGGTACCAGTATGAAACGCATTGTCCTGGGCTTCATGCTGGCCACCGCCTTTTTGTCCATGTGGATATCCAATACGGCAACCTCCGTGATGATGATCCCCATCGGTCTGGCGATAATTACCCAATTGAAGGACAACCCGGATACGGAAGAGGATGAGAATAAGCTTTTTGGTAAGATGCTCATGCTGGCCATCGCCTACAGTGCCTCCATCGGGGGATTGTCGACCCTGATCGGGACCCCCCCCAATTTGGTGCTGGCGGGTATCCTGTCCGAACTCTACGATGTAGAGATATCCTTTTCCAAGTGGATCATGTTCGGCCTGCCCGTGTCCGTTATTTTACTGGCTATCTGTTGGTGGTATCTTACCAACCGGGCCTTCACCCTGAAAATGGAAAGCTTTCCCGGGGGGCGTCCGGAGATCGAGCGGCAATTGGCATCCCTCGGCCCCATATCCGTACAGGAACGCCGGGTGTTGCTGATCTTCGCGCTTACGGCTATTGCCTGGATCTCCCGCTCGTTCCTCCTCCAGCCACTCATTCCGGCCATCGATGATACCATCATTGCCGTATGCGCCGGCTTTAGCTTGTTTTTGATTCCGGCTTCCGCCAAAAACGGTCGTGCCCTGATCACCTGGGGGGAAGCGGTTAAGCTGCCGTGGGGAATACTCCTGCTGTTTGGTGGCGGACTCGCCCTGGCCGAAGGTTTTCAATCAAGCGGACTCGCCGTATACATAGGTGAGCAAATGGCCAGCCTGAAGGGCATTGCACTGTTGGCCCTGCTTTTGATCCTGGTGGCAGCCGTAAACTTCCTGACTGAGATCACCTCTAATCTGGCCACTACGGCTATGATGCTGCCCATTTTGGCCCCACTGGCTTTTTCGATCGGAGTACACCCTTATTTGCTCATGGTAGGAACTACCGTGGCTGCATCCTGTGCCTTTATGCTGCCGGTGGCGACACCACCCAATGCGGTAGTTTTCGGGTCGGGTTACCTAAAGATTTTTGATATGGTTCGGGTCGGTATTTGGATGAATATCCTTTCGATCCTTTTAATCACCGCTATAGTATACTGGATCCTCCCTGTGCTCTGGAATTTCGACCCGTTCGTATTTCCGGCCGGATGGACCGAATAAAATTGAATAAAATCAAATGTTGTTATGGGACTGTATATACGAATGCTAGGAGTTCTACTCCTTACTCTGGCCAGCCAGTCGCTGGCCGCCCAAATGACGGTTACCGGTACCGTTACGACCGAAAACGGCGAACCGGTAATCGGGGCTACCATTATTGAAGTGGGAACCTCCAACGGCGTTGTGACCTCAATCGATGGTTCCTATTCCATCACGGTGGCCGGTGCCGAATCTGAACTAAGATTCAGTTATGTGGGCCTGGAAACCGTTACCCGTCAGGTCGGGGATCAATCTGAGATCGATATTACCCTGGCCGAGAATACCGAACTTTTGGACCAGGTGGTGGTCACCGCTCTGGGTTTCGAGAAAGACCGGGACGAACTAGGCTACGCCAGCTCCAATGTGGAAGGGGAGCGATTGGTGCAATCCGGTGAACCTACCCTGCTGAATTCCTTTTCAGGAAAAACCAGTGGAGTACGGATCACCCGGAACTCCGGTGACCCGGGGGCTGGTTCATATATCCAGATCCGCGGACTATCTTCCATTACCCGCGATAACCAACCACTGATCATCGTGGACGGTATTCCTATTAGTAATGCTGTTCGTGGGAATAGCGATAGTGGCGGGTCTAATCCGGAATCTCGCCTGAACGATATTAATCCCAATGACATCGAGAGTGTATCGGTGTTGAAAGGTGCCCCTGCTGCCGCTCTCTACGGTACACAGGCTCTGGGTGGGGTGATACTGATCACTACTAAGAATGGTAGTTTCGGAGCCAAGACCACGGTGCGTTTCCAATCCACCCTTTCTCTGGATGTGATCAATCAAAAATACCCGCTCCAAAACGAATTCGGACAGGGAGACAATGGAATTTACGACCCGCGGGCACGTGACTCCTGGGGGGACCGTATTGCTGATCGCCCCGGTGGCTCGGATGATTTCAATACCAACGGTGAGTTTTACATCGATCAGGGTGGACGCATTTACTATCCCGTGGTTAACAAGAACGATCGCACCACTTACCTGGATGATAATTTCGATCTCATTTTCGGCAACGGTCATTTTCTGGAAAATAACCTGAGCATAAGTGGCGGTAATGAGCGGAGTACCTTCTTTTTCAGTTTCAGCGACATGAATCAGGAGGGTATCATTCAGAATAATTCGGATTACCGACGCTCAACCGCTCGGTTCAATGGTCGCCATTTGTTTTCCGAGAAGGTCCGCATGAAAGTGTCGAGCAGTTACGCCCGAACCGCCTCCAACCGCATCCAGAAGGGGGCCAGTTCCTCTGGATTGTATCTGGGACTGCTTCGTACACCGCCCGACTTTAACAACGTAGGCTATCGGGGAGAATACTACGCTGGTCCCGATGCTTCACCAATACTCAATCGCCACCGGTCTTACCGGGAGCCACTGGCTGCCGATGGTACCCCGGTATACAACAACCCCAGCTGGACCATCAATGAACAGGAAGACAAAGCCAACGTAGATCGGTTCATTACGAGTTTCGAACTGACGGTATCGCCCACGCCCTGGATCGACCTGATCGGCCGGGTGGGGCTGGATAAATTCGCCGAACAGCGAAACCAATTCTTTACGCCGGGTTCCGCTTCGGGAGCCTTCCGCTCTGGTTTGTACGAACAAGAACTGGCGACGAATACCATTTTCAATATGGATTATTTCGCCCGGGCCAATCGGGCATTAACCCCCGATATACAGGGTACTTTGCTTGTTGGATTCAATTACAATAGTCGATCCCGAATCGTAAATGGCGTGGAGACCACGAACTTTATCCAGTTTGTGGATGTAGCCAGTGTAGTTCGTGATAAGGATAATGCGCTGCCCGAAAACGTGACTACCGCAAGTTCTCAGGGACGTGAGCGCACCGCTGGGGTGTACTCCAGTCTGTCCTTGTCGGGCTGGAATATGCTGTACCTGGATGCAACGATCCGGGCCGAATCAGCTTCTACTTTCGGGGATGAATCCGACAATACTTTCCTCTTCCCATCGGCTTCCCTAGCCTGGCAGTTCAGCGAGATTGGTGATTGGGCCGGATCGGCATTTTCCTTCGGTAAGCTTCGTCTGAGCTATGGCGAAGTTGGTGTCCAGCCCTCACGCTATAACACCAATAATGTCTTTGTATCTCCCAGTTTTGGGGATACTTACGGAGGTAGCCTGGATTTGGGGCTCTACGGTAACGGAGGGTTCGTGCCTAGTGCCAACCGAGGTAATGCAGTGCTCTTGCCCGAACGAAAAAAGGAGTTTGAAGTAGGGGCTGATCTGCGCTTCCTGAATGATCGTCTCTCGCTGAGCGGTACCTACTTTTACAATCGTACGGAGGATGTGCTGCTCGACTTCCCCGTAGCTAATTCCCGCGGGTACAGTCAGGTTTACACGAACGGAGCGGAGATCGAAAATGTCGGGGTCGAGCTTGACCTTGGTTATTCAATCATCCAGAAACCGGATTTTGGTCTGGACGTATTGGCCACCTTTACCAGTGTGGAAAACACCGTTACGGACCTGCGGGGCATTGAATCTATCAACCTGGGAGGGCTGTCTGCCGTAAACGCCCGGGCTGTTGAAGGGCAACCCCTCGGGGTGCTCTGGGGGTCGCGCACCCTGCGTGACGAATCGGGTAATATCGTCTTCGATGAGAATGGCTTCCCGGTTCAGGATGAAGTGGAAGGCGTAATCGGTGATCCGAACCCCGATTGGCAAGGTTCTTTCCTGACCACCCTGCGCTGGAAAGGTTTTGGTTTAAACGTGCTCTTTGAGACCTATCAGGGGGCCGATATCTATGCCGGTACCAAGTCGGTATTGTCTGACCTGGGTACCTGGGGCAGTACCGCTAATGAAGAAACCGCCACCCGTAACTTATTGACCTTCGATGGAGATGTTATCCGTATCGGAGAAACCTTCCGGGGACGGGTGGAAGACTTTGGTGCCGGCCCGGTGGCACTGACCGAAGCCTGGTATAACGGGGACGGTGGATTTTTCGGAAATGGTAACGACGAATTATATATCGAAGACGGTTCCTGGACCCGGTTGCGGGAAGTACGCCTCTCTTACCGCTTCAGTGGTGACTGGCTTAAAAACAGGCTGGGTATTGGTGGTCTCGAATTATCGGCCACCGGCCGGAATCTGATCCTCTGGACGGACTTTGAAGGGAACGACCCGGACACTAACCTGTCCGGTGTAAGTGTTGCCCGCGGTATTGACTACTTCAATAATCCGGGCACCCAGTCGTACCTGTTCAGTCTGGCCGTAGAGTTTTAATCGATCTTAAAAAGTAGTTCATCATGAGATATTTATCAGTACTTCTTGGTCTGTTGTTGATCACCACCGGTTGCGGTGATCTGGTCGATGGCATCAACCAGGATCCAAATAATCCCACGAGTGCATCCTATCAAAACATCTTGACGGGATCCGAAGTGGGCGCAATAATTGTGAATACCGGCGAAACTGCTCGCCGTGCCGGCATTTTTTCCGGCTATTATACCGGTATTGACCGGCAGCATCAGGGCTTTAGCAATTACACCCTGACTACGAGTGATTTCAACAGTTTGTGGTACGATATTTACGTCGATACGTACCGCAATGCCCTGGAAGCCGAACAGGCTGCACTGGAGACTGGTTTTGCCGGAGTGACCCAGGGAATTACCCAGGTACTCCAGGCCTACGCTATCGGAATGGCGGCCTCTCTTTACGGCGATGTTCCCTTTGCAGATGCCGGCGATATTACGATCGAGAACCCGAGTTACGAGAGTCAGTCAGCAGTGTATGAGGGCGTACAGAACCTGTTGGACGCAGCCATCACTAACCTGGGCAGCGGCTCGGACCGTCCGGCCGGCGGATCGGATATTTACTTCGACGGTAACCCGGTTGCCTGGACACAGGTCGCCTACACATTGAAGGCGCGGTTTTACATGCACACACAGGAATACGCGAATGCCTACGACGCAGCCCAACAGGGCATCAACGATCCCTCTAATAGTCTGCGTTCACCCCATGGGAGTGGGTTGCAAGAGTCGAATCTTACCTATCTGTTCTTTGCCGTGGAAGTCCGCGGAGCAGATGTCATTACATCGGACTTCTTTACGAGTATTGTGCAACCCGATGCTGCAAGCAACCCGGCGCCGGACCGGTACCGCGGGCACGCTAAAACCGATGAGACCGGCCGCTTCAACTTCTACTTTACAACTAATAGCCTGGGGGTACAGCCGAATACTACCGATGGTTTTGCTGCACAAATGGCTACGGGACCTATGGTTACCTACGAAGAGAATCTGCTGACACTGGCGGAGGCAGGCTTTCGCAGCCAGGGCTTCGCTACCGGTCTGGGACACCTTAATGAGTTCCGGGCCTACATGAATAATGGGGGCTACCTGACGAATGCAATGCCCTCAGATTACTTGTACGAGCCTTTTGTCGAAGCAGATTTTGCCAACGGCGGCCTGGAAAATCCGGACGGTATTTCCGCCGACGATGCTTTATTACGCGAAATTTTACAGGAGCGCTACGTCACCTTTTTCGGACAGATCGAAGGGTTCAACGATATGCGGCGTACCCTGGACGAGCCTACCGTAGCGGTACCGGTGCCTCCAAATGTGGGTAATCAATTGCCGGCGCGATTCCTCTATCCACAAACCGAGATCGACCGGAATGATAATGCTCCGAGTCCGATACCAGGCTTTTTTGAGCCCACACCAGTTAACCAATAAAAAACCAGGATCCTCCGAAGCGGATCCCAAAAATAGGAAGTAATGGAATGCTTACTACGCTTTAAACGAATCCCATGGGTGCTCCTCTCGGCATTGATAGTGCTACTGAGTGCCTGTGAAGAGGAGAATATGATGCCTCTGGATAATAGTCTGCGGGTATTGATCACTTCCATCGACGGGGAGCGAATCGTTGCTCCGGTCGATGGTACGGTCAATGAACCCGAATTAGAACTTCTTTTTTCACACTCCCTGAATCCCGATGCTATCAGCTCGGCCATTTCCCTCGAAGGACCGGGGGGGAACGTCGATCTGGAATTGACCTTTACTGATGCCAATTCAGTGGTGACGATTACCGCTGCCTCACCGCTCGATTATGAGGCCTCTTACACGCTGTCCATCCCTCCGGGAACTTACGGATCCGAAGGAGAGGAACTAACGCAGGCGTATGAATTATCCTTTGTTACCGCACCCTTCGTGCCGGTGAACCTGACCCTGGAGGCGGATGTTGCTGTTTTTTCGGAAGATGGCGATCAAGTTACCATTAAAGGCGTCCTGAGCGAAGCGACTACTGAAGATGTGGTGGGAACCCTGTCGTTTTCGGGAAGCGCCACCCCCGAAGTCGATTATTCACTGACGGGAATGACCTTGTCAATCCCGGAAGGTGAAACCGAGGCCACTATCGTACTGACCGGGTTGCAGGACAGTGATATTGAGGGATCGGAAGAAGTCATTGTTACGCTGACGGAACTAACAAATGCCGAGGAACTGACGCCTCAGGAACTCACGCTGGTCCTGGACGATGACGATCTCGATAGCAACGGGGATGGAGTGCCCGATCAGGGCTTCATCATCAATGAGGTCTTGTTCGACCCGCCCGGCGGCGATGCCGGTGATGCGAATGGGGACGGAACGCGCAGTGCTTCGGAAGATGAGTTTATCGAATTCATCAATGATTCCGACCGCGAGGTGGACCTGAGTGGGTTTACCCTCTACGATACTGATCAGCTAGGTACCGGCGTGCCACGCCATACCTTCCCGGACGGGACCATTATTCCACCGGGTGGCGTATATGTGCTGTTTGGTGGTGGTAATCCAACGGGTGACTTTGGGGTAGCCCAAGTGGCACCCTCTACAACGGGTAATCTAAATCTTAACAATGCGGATGATGCTATCACCATTTTCGATACGGAAGGAACGGTATTCCTGACCTTCGACACACAAGTCGAAGGAGCCGGAATTTCTTTTGGTGAAAACCAATCCGTAACCCGTGTACCCGATATCAATGGTGATTTTGCGCTGCATACGAGTGCAAATCCCGACCTCGATTATTCACCGGGCAAGAAAGCCGACGGAACTGACTTTTCCGGAGGTGGTTCCGAGCCCGGCCAGGGTTTCATCATCAACGAAGTACTGTTTGATCCGGCATCCGGTGATGAAGGGGACGCCAACGGAGATGGTACGCGCAGCGCTTCGGAAGATGAGTTCATCGAATTTGTGAACGATTCACCCGATCCGGTGGATCTGAGTGGATTTACCCTGTACGATGATGATCAACTGGGAACAGGAATGCCCCGTCATACGTTTCCCGAAGGAACCGTAATTCCCCCCGGCGGTGTATTCGTATTGTTTGGTGGCGGTACCCCTACCGGGGATTTTGGCGGAAGCCTGGTCCAGGCCACCACAACTGGTAATATGAACCTCAATAATTCGGGCGATGCCATTACTATCTTTGATACGGATGGAAATATCTTCCTTACCTTCTCTACCGAGATGGAGGGAGCGGGCCTCGACTTCGGCGACAACCAGTCGATAACCCGTTCACCCGATATCACCGGAATGTATATGCTACATACAATGGCCAATCCGGCCCTCATCTTTTCACCGGGATTGAAGGCCGATGGTTCCACTTTTTAAGTGCATGAAACTGAACGCTTTGACACACAAATTTAACTACGGCTTGTTGCTCCTGTTCTCCCTGGCATTTTTGCAAAATTGCACGGAAGAGCAGGAGCCGGTTCTTCCCATAAATTTTCTTGGCGGGACCATCAATAGTGCAGTCCTTAGCGACGGCATTACGGGGATCGAACCAGAAGTTACTGTTTCCCTTACCTTTTCGGCCAGGCTGGATCCCGCTGCTTTTGAGCAAGCAGTCCAATTGGCTGAATCAAATGGCGGAAGTACTCCTTTTACCGTTCGCTATGCGGCGGGATCAAGCCGAGCCGAATTAATGGCCAGCCTGGACCGTTCCACCACCTACCGCTTAAGCCTTGCGGCCGGAGCGATCGGAGCCAACGGGGAACAACTGGAAACGGGGCGCGACTGGACATTCACCGTCGTGGGTGAAGAAGTAATTACGGAACAGGCTCCCTGTGTGACGGCTTCGGCGGGCTGCCGGGAGACGATTCCCGTCGGTGTATCCTCGTCGATAGAAGTGTATTCGAGTTTCCCTCTATTGGCCGAGAACCGTCGCTGGGAGAACATTACCAATGCCATTATCGTGATTCACGGTCAGAATCGCGATGCGGATGCTTATTTCCAAAACCTGACCAACGTCTTACAACAAACCGGCTTATCGGAGTCAACTATTTTGCTGGCTCCGGAATTTGCCGAACAGGGAAATGGAGGAGCTTTGTACTGGACCGATCGGCGCTGGCGGATTGGAGAGAATTCGGATGATGGAGCCGGAGTGTCCTCTTTTGTGGTAGTCGATGAATTGATCGAACGCCTGGCTGATGCGGAGCTGTTTCCCGTTCTGGAAAAGGTGCTGGTAACCGGGCATTCTTCGGGAGGGGCATATACCCAGCTTTACGCCGTGGCTAATGGTCAGGAAGCTCAGGTACCCGGTCTCCAAATCGAGTACATGGTAGCGAATAGCCAGTATTTTTATTACCCGGAGGATGTACGCTGGGATTCGAATTCGGAGTCCTTTGTGACTGTTGATGCGAATGCTTGTCCGGATTTCCGGTATTGGCCGTACGGATTTTCCCGGGTTCCCGATTACCTTTCGGGAAGTGATGGTGAGGAAGTAGATAGCCGGTATGCACAACGCAAGGTTACCTATCTGTTGGGAACCGATGATGTGGTAACTACGGGTACCCTGAACACCCGTGATTGCGCAGCGGTCCTATTGGGTGAGCATCGGTACGCCCGCGGACAACACATCCACGAACTGATGGAAACCTATTTCCCCGATACGGAGCAACACGATCGGCTGGATGTACCCGGAGTGGGACATAATGCAACTGGTATGTATGGCTCCGGCCAGTTCCGTCAGCGGTTATCGGAGATATTCAATTGAGATATATCAGATAGAAATATCGTGAGGTTGGGCACAGACTATTTAATTAATGGAAGACAATCAAGCCCCAACCTCCCGGTACATAGTAGTAGGTATTGAGTATAAGGATTAAAAATAGTCCTACTACCTAATACCCTGTACCAAATACAACGTGAGGTTTTAGCCTTCAGTAATTTACCGAACTGCTGACCCTAACGTTACGTTAGAAATAACAAAACCGGCTTCAGCAAATTGCCTGAAGCCGGTTTTTTCAATTTCCAGAGGTCGAAAGCTATTTTGAATCTACAAAATCAGCTTGTTCTTCGTACGATTCAAGTGGCGGACAAGTACACATTAGGTTGCGATCCCCAAAGGCATTGTCGACCCGTCCGACCCCAATCCAGAATTTGTGTCCCCAGCGCAGGTAGGGAAGCGGATATGCCGCTTTCTCCCGGCTGTAGGGAAAATCCCAGTTGTCGCTGGTTACCAACCCGATGGGGTGGGGGGCATTCGCCAGTACGTTATTGGTCTCGTCGGCTTCGCCCGTTGCGATCTCATCGATCTCGTTGCGAATGCCAAGCATGGCATCACAGAATCGATCGAGTTCATCTTTGTCCTCGCTTTCGGTGGGTTCTACCATAATGGTTCCCGCTACCGGGAACGAGAGGGTAGGGGCGTGGAAACCGTAGTCGATCAGTCGCTTGGCTACATCTTCGGCTGATACGACCGACTTGAACGGACGCAGATCCAGGATCAATTCGTGGGCGGAACGGCCTTTTTCACCTACGTATAGTACATCGTAGGCTTCTTCCAGACGGGCTTTGATATAATTCGCGTTGAGTATTGCCATCTTGGTGGCATCGGTCAGGCCCTTTTTGCCCAGCATTTTGATGTACCCGTAGGAGATCAGCAGGATGCTGGCACTTCCCCAGGGTGCGGCTGAAACCGCCCGGATGCCCTGGTCTCCACCCGTATGGGTAAGCGGGTGTTTAGGCAGGAAGGGAGCCAGGCTCTTATTCACACAGATCGGGCCCATACCGGGGCCGCCACCCCCGTGTGGGATAGCAAAGGTCTTGTGCAAATTGAGGTGACATACATCGGCGTGGATATGGCCGGGACTGGTCAGACCAACCTGAGCATTCATATTGGCGCCATCCATGTACACCTTACCACCATTTTCGTGGATGATATGGCAAATTTCGTGGATCTCGGATTCAAATACGCCGTGGGTTGATGGATAGGTTACCATCAGAGCAGCCAACTCATCCTTGTATTTTTCGGCTTTTTGACGCAAGTCATCCAGATCGATATTACCCCGGTCATCGCATTTGACGACGACTACGTCCATGCCGGCCATGACGGCACTGGCTGGATTGGTTCCGTGAGCAGAGCTTGGGATCAGGGCAATACGACGTTGGCTGTCGCCATTGGCCAGGTGATAGGCCCGGATTGTCAGCAGGCCGGTATATTCCCCCTGAGCACCTGAGTTAGGCTGTAAGCTACAGGCCTCAAATCCAGTGATGTCGCTTAGCCAGGCTTCCAATTCCTGAAATATCTTTTTGTACCCGGCCACCTGATCGGAAGGGGCAAAGGGGTGGATGTGGGCAAATTCCGGCCAACTGACGGGCAGCAGTTCGGAAGCTGCATTCAGTTTCATGGTACAGCTACCCAGCGGGATCATAGAGTGCGTCAACGATAGATCGCGGTTCTCCAGTCGTTTGAGGTACCGCATCATAGTTGTCTCTGTGTGGAAACTATTGAAGACCGGATGTACCAGGAAGGAAGAGGTACGGATCAGTTTTTCCGGTACCTGATAGCCATCTACGGGAGTGGTTTGGTCGGAGGCTTTCTGATTAGTTGCTTCCGCAAAAATCGCTACGATCAGGGCTACATCGGCGGGCGTAGTTGTCTCGTCGAGGCTGACCTGAATGGTTTTATGGTCGTAGTGGAAGTTCACTTCCCGCAGGTGAGATACGAGTTTTACCTTGTCCTGCAACTCTTCGGTAGCTACAATGGAAAGGGTATCGAAAAAATAGGTGTTTCGTTGTTCCAGTCCTAACGATTTCAGCTGCTGGTTGAGCAGGGCGGTGGTGGCATGGACGCGCTCGGCAATAGCGCGCAGGCCTTTGGGGCCGTGGTAGGCTGCATACATACCGGCCATGATCGCCAACAGCGCTTGGGCGGTACAAATATTTGAAGTTGCTTTTTCGCGGCGAATGTGTTGTTCGCGGGTTTGCAGGGCCATGCGGAAGGCCTGCTTGCCGTAGCGGTCGACGCTCACACCGATTATTCGGCCGGGAATCTGGCGCTTATAATCCTCTTTGGTAGCAAAGTAGGCGGCGTGTGGCCCGCCAAAGCCCATAGGGATGCCGAACCGCTGAGTGTTACCCACCACTACGTCGGCGCCCCATTCACCCGGTGGGGTCAGCATCGTGAGGCTTAGGATGTCGGCGGCTACTCCCACGTAGATGTCGGCAGCTTTCGCCCGTTCGGTCAGGGCGCGGTAATCTTCAATGGCACCATCGCCGGCCGGGTATTGCAGCAATATGCCGAATACCTGGTCGGAGAAGTCAAAGTCGTCGGTTGACTGTACGACCACCTGGATGCCGAGGGGTTCGGCACGGGTCGTCAGCACATCGATGGTCTGCGGGAAAACCTTATCGGAAACCAGGAACTGGTTGATGACCTGGCCTTTATTGCGTTTGTTCTTGAGGTCGAAGAACATGGTCATGGCCTCAGCCGCAGCGGTAGCCTCATCGAGCAGAGAGGCATTGGCAATGGGCAAGCCGGTAAGTTCGCTGACCATGGTCTGGAAATTCAGCAATGCCTCCAGCCGACCCTGAGAGATCTCAGCCTGGTAGGGCGTATACTGTGTGTACCAGCCGGGATTCTCAAAGATGTTCCGCTTAATGACCGACGGTGTAATCGTATTATAGTACCCGAGACCGATATACGATTTGAAGACCTTGTTCATGCGTGCAGTCTGCTTGAGATCTTCCAGATACTCGTATTCGGATAAAGCGTCGGGTACATTCAATTCCCGTTGCATCCGGATGGTTGCCGGAACGGTTTCGTCGATCAATTGCTCCATGGACTTGACGCCGATAGTATTCAGCATCTCCTGAGTCTCCTCGGCATTGGGTCCGTTGTGTCGGTTGACAAACTGATCGTTAAAGGCCAAGTTATTCATGTGTAACCCCTGGTTATTTGATTAGGAAAAACCTTAGAAGCTGGTTTACCGGCCCGGATCAGGCAATAAGCTCACCAGTGTTCGGATTAATGCGCAAAAGTAGCACATTTTTAACATCCGCGCCGGATGGCAGTTTTTTTCGGTGGAGATTTTGTGTCAGTGATGTGTAATATATCAGGTTTGAGGTTTGAGGTTTGGGGTCTGAGGTAACCTCTAACCTAACCTCAGACCCCAAACCTCAAACCTCAGACCTTTTCAATAATGATGGCCGAAGCACCGCCGCCACCATTGCAGAGGGTAGCCAGTCCACGTTTACCGCCTTTTTGGTGGAGTACATTGTTGAGGGTGGTCACGATGCGGGCACCGGAGGCACCGAGGGGGTGACCCAGGGAAACGCCGCCACCGTAGACATTGACTTTCTCGTCGTCGATACCCAATTCCTGATTGAAGGCCATGGGAACCACGGCAAAAGCTTCGTTCACCTCGAAGTAGTCGATATCGTCTTTCGTGAGGCCGGCCCGTTGCAAAGCCAGTGGCGCGGCCTTGGTGGGCGCGGTTGTGAACCACATGGGATCGTGGGCAGCATCGGCAAAAGAAAGGATACGTGCCACGGGAGTCAGTCCCAGCTCTTCCATTTTCTCTTTGCTTACCAGCACCAGGGCGGAAGCACCATCGTTGATGGTGGAAGCGTTGGCAGCCGTTACCGTGCCGTCTTTGGAAAAGGCCGGACGCAGGGCCGGTATCTTTTCGAATTTAACCCGCTTGTATTCTTCGTCTTCGGAAACGGCGACCGGGTCTCCCTTGCGTTGGGGGACCATGACCGGTACGATTTCTTCTTTAAAGATGCCTTTTTCGGTTGTTTCGGCGGCGCGCTGATAAGAGCGGATCGCGTATTCATCCTGTGCTTCCCGGCTGATCTTGTATTCAGCGGCGGTATTATCGGCGCAAACACCCATGGCTACGTGGTTATAGGCATCAGTGAGGCCGTCTTTGGCAAGGCCGTCTACCATTTTGGCGTCCCCGTATTTGCTGCCCCAGCGGGCACTGGGCACGTAGTAGGGAATGTTCGACATGCTTTCCATGCCACCGGCAATTACCAGGTCATTGTGACCGAGCATAATGCTTTGTGCACCGAACATAATGGCTTTCATACCGGAAGAGCACACTTTATTCACGGTGGTACATGGCACATTCTGGCCGATGCCGGCACCAAGAGCTGCCTGGCGGGCAGGGGCCTGACCGAGGTTGGCGGAAACTACATTACCCATGAGTACTTCCTGGACCTGATCGGCGGAAACACCCGCTTTTTCGAGGGCTCCTTTGATGGCAGCGGTCCCCAGGTCGATGGCGCTAAGCTTGGCGAACACACCACCAAAACTTCCCAGGGGGGTACGGACGGCGGAGGCGATGAATACTTCTTTCATGTGTTGGTCTATTTAGTTAGGTTATGGCTTTAATCGAATAGGCGAATTTTCGCTTTCGCAAAAATAGTAAATAGCCCCTCGTATTCACAATAACACGCGACCGCATGAAAAGATGGATGGGGTTGACCGGATGTCGATCCTCTGGATCGACGGGATAAGGAGCAGGAGAGAGGGGGAATGGGAGCGTGTCCCGAATCCGATTTTTGTAGAGACGCGATTTATCGCGTCTGTGAATGCCGAGCTTTCAATTACCGTAACAAATACCAGGCCTCCCGGTATTTGGCTGATTTGGGTTTACGTTGTCGTTTGTCGGATTCGACGAAGTGGATTTCGGAGGCATAGGAACAAAAAACGATACTGGGCATAATGTAATACAACTCCAGATCCAGCAGGTAGCAAATAGCAAAATCAAAATCTTGGGGGGTGTAATCGGATCGTTTCATCTGTCGGCGATTGGTGCGGGTACGCCGATTGTCCACTACGTAGTTTTCTTTTTGCTTATCCCACCAGGCGCATTTGATCTGGATCTTCAACAACTTTTGCCCGTTATCGATAATCAAATCATAGGGGAGATAGTCGCCAATGGGTACTGAAACGTGGATCTTGCGTTTAAGGAGTTCCAGGGTGACTGCTTGTTCGGCAATACTGCCCGTGAATTTGGTGAGATGCTTCATTGGATCTGTGGGTTTGGGATCCAAGTGGCCTTAAACGAAAAAAGCCACTCGATCAGTTACCTGACAAGTGGCTTTTTCTCTTTGTAGCGGCGGCAGGACTCGAACCTACGACCTTCGGGTTATGCTTACCACTACAGCTTTCGCTGCATCTGATCCCGGCAAGTTGAGCGGGATGATTTTGTGGTCTGGACTTTCTCTTCATCCTTTTGCGAAAGCAAGGAGGATGTTCGCCATTAAGTCTCTACACCTTTTCCGTTTCCGGAACTTGGCTCGGGATTACCATGCGTAAGGCTTCCCCGAATTTGACGAATAATCACTTAATCATTTCTGACTAAGCAGCCCATTTATTGATTGATACCCAAATGGGACCGGCGCAAATCGCAAAATTGTCACCGTAATTTCAATCAACGAACAACTTGAGCCCGACGAGCTACCAACTGCTCCACGCCGCGTTGTTGTTTCAATTGGACGACAAATATAAGAGCGATTTCTGTGCTTCGCAAGTCATTGCCGAAAAAAGTCGTGGAGGAAATACAAGAATATGGATCAACATGGGGTACTTGTCTGGCGGACAGGGAGGTGCGATCTGATAAAATTTGTATCTTTCTCTCCACCTGCCGCAAAAGCCGTCAAACGAATTAGCTTAGCTTATGAGTACGCTTGAAATTCGCCCCCGTTTCCGGAGGATAGCGGATCTGTCGCCTGATGCCTTTTTGGAACGTATGCAGCGAGCCCTGGATGAGGCATCGGAAGAGATTACCGGTACGGTAAACGAAAATTATCTGACGCTGCGACTACCCGTCGATGATCAGCATTTTTGGTCGCCGGTGTTAAACTTATCGGTTCATCCACACGAGCGTGGTTCCAGCATCCGCGGATTGTGCGGGCCACGCCCCTCCGTTTGGCTTATGT
Organism: uncultured Saprospiraceae bacterium; assembly: GCA_964342305.1. Classification (GTDB taxonomy): domain Bacteria; phylum Bacteroidota; class Bacteroidia; order Chitinophagales; family Saprospiraceae; genus DT-110. Next base: position 51,001 of record CAYFGK010000040.1, read on the forward strand.
TTGTATTTTTCTACTCCTTCCTGGGGTTTGCCGCGATGATCATTATGGTTATGGGATTTTCGCAACTCAATCTTGGTCTGGGCGCTGGGATCCTCTGGCTATTGCCGGTAATCGGCCTGATAATTGGTCTCATGTATCTGACCGCCCGGGCGGGGCAACGAATGGCCCGGGAAGAAATGCACCGTTTGTTCGATGTGTATTTTAAAGCAATGCAGGGCGTTACGATCCTGGATGGAGAAGGGGAGACGATGGACGGCTAACGATGGACGGTCCACGGTCCCTTCCTACGCCAAGGCTTCGGCAGGCATGCACGGCTCACGGTTTACATGTTACGAGGCGTAACTTTGGTGTATTTGCTCAAGAAAGCAGACAAGTTTTTGGTCCTTCCATTTGCCACATCCCAATTGAAAAAACAACTTAGCCGTCAGCCGTCAGCCGTCAGCCGTCAGCCGTCAGCCGT
>CAYFGK010000041.1:0-1141 GCA_964342305.1 uncultured Saprospiraceae bacterium
GTGCCGCTGGCCGAAGAACGAGCCTACCTGCAGGCATCCATTACCGATTGGGAGCAGTACCAGTTACTGACCGGCGAAGCTAACCTCTTCTTTGAGCAAGCCTACATCGGACGCTCCCTCCTCGATACACGCTACGTCCGCGACACCCTGAAGCTGGACCTCGGTATTGATAGGGGTGTTTCGGTACAACGCGAAGAGATCCAGGATTTCTCCAAAAGCAGTCTGTTCGGTGGCAAACGCACCACGACCAAGGCCTGGCGCATCACACTGCGCAATAATAAAGAGGAGGCGGTAGCCATGACGATCGAGGATCAGGTGCCCGTCAGCCAGGAAAAAGATATCAACGTAGATATTCAGGAAATCTCCGGCGGACAACTTGACGCGGAGACTGGTCTGGTGACCTGGCAGAAAGATCTGGCCCCCAAAGAGACGGTTACGCTGGTCATTCGGTACCAAATACGGGCGCCCGCAGAGTACGATCTGATAATCCGGTAGGTGCTATTCCTGCATTTGTTTGACCAGATCAACCCGGTAGACGTAGTAATCTGTCTTACCCTGCCAGGGCATGCCTTTATACTTTTGGCGGTAGTAAAGCTTTACCTTTTGCCCCTGGAGGTCCTGAAGTTGCTGGTAAATATCGTTCTTTTGTACCGAGAACTCCCAGATATTACCACTCAGGCCCTCCTGGGCATCCATGGATACGCCGCCCAGGTTGAGCTGGCCCTCGTAGGTCTTCCAAACCACGCCCTTATTGGAGATCTTAATGAGCGTGCCGGCCCGTTGTCCGTTGCTGTAGGTCATATTGCAAACCAGCAGAAAGACACCGCCCGCAACCAGGCCCAACAGCAGGATAACCACAAAGAATCGACGGATCTTTTTACCGATGGTGCTCATCCCGTCTTTGACTACTTGTTTGAACTCGCTCATAGCAGGAGATTTTTTGTACATAACGTTAGATTGGGGCCGATCTGTTTGCTAAATAACTGAGGGTCACAATCTCACATTCTATTTGGTATAGGGTATAAGGTAGTAAGACTTGTTTTAATCTATATACCTAATTACGCTGTACCGGGAGGTTGGGGATTAGGGGATTAGGGGATTAGGGGATTAGGGGATTAGGGGATTAGGGGATTAGGGGATT
>CAYFGK010000041.1:1241-51287 GCA_964342305.1 uncultured Saprospiraceae bacterium
AGGGGAAATTGAAAAGCAAAACTTGTAGGATGAAAAAATCGATTACTTTTTTCTTTTGGACCTAATTGCTGGAATCAACTCTTCGAATGAGGTTCATAGGTGCACGATCCAACCCTGCCCGCGCCGAGGTCTGCGCCCGAAGAAGCTTCGGCGGCCAGAGAAGGATCAGCGCGCCTATCCAGCCGTCTATCATGAGCCGTAAGCCGTGGGCCGTGGGCCGTGAGTCGTGAACCGGGAACCGTCTATCGTCAGCCGTACATCGTTATCCGTCGGAATAATGCAACCGCACGATCCGTCGGTTGGCCAGGGTCATGAAGGGCTGCAGGTGCTGACCGTTCCATTCCCCGAAGACGAGCATGGGCTCGGCCCGGTAGGCCGCCAACAGCTTCCAGGAGGCGGGATCGGCCGCCAGTGGAAGGAGTTGGTCCTCCTTATCCCTGAGGTATAAGCGGGATTGTTCGTCCAGTACGGGAAACACCTCGGCCAGCAGGGCCGGAGCGGTGATCATCCAGGGATTGAGTCCCCACGCTTTAGCGGTTTCCCGCAAAAAGTCGGCAACACGCTTTTGTCCTTCCAGGCGAGCGAAGGGCCTTTGCTGATAGGAAAAGTTCTTCACCAAGGCCCGCTGGGGCAGAGCCCCGGGATAGTAAACCAATTCAGCCTCCATAGCCGCCCCTACCCGCCAGTCGTGTTCGAAGGACTGATCGCCCCAGGCAAAATCCAGTAATAAGGCCGGACGTTGTGTTTGCTCGCCCCACAGCCAAACCCGGCGATAGCGGAGGTTATCGTCCTCTCCTTCCTGGCGGGAGAGCACCAGCCAGTAATCCGACAGACCGCTTTCGTCGAGCAGGTCGCTTTTGCGCACATTGATACCGGCCTGATTGAGTAGCTCGGACTGAAATGCATCATCGTGCTCGTCCAATTGCTGAAAGGCCTGGGTCAGAAGATACAGATCGGCCAATTCCCAGGATAGGAGGTCGAGCCAGTCGGCCTGGTTGCGGAGGGAAGCCATGCGGCGGATGCGTCGCGCCGGACCACCCAATTTCTGATCGGTCATCCGGGTGGCGATGGCTTCCCAGGCGGCATCATCACGTTGTTGCCAGGCTCCCAGACCTTCGCGGGCCACATCCTCCAGCCAGCGTTCCAGATCGCGCACCCCCTCATACATAAGTAGCAGGCGCTTCTGACGGGCGCGTTCCCGGGCCTGTGCTTTCTTATCGGCGCGTTGAGCAGAGGATTCCTCTTTCTTTTGTCGTTGTCGGCGAAAGCCTTCGCCCACCCAGGCGGGTGGTTCTTCGCGTTCGGTGAACCGAGTGGGAAACTTCAGATAGTAGGTAGCCAGCGCCAGGACATATTTATCGGGCAGGATCGTCGATGGGCTATTACTGAAGAAGCGGTCTTTATCCAGTTCCATCGCCACCTTGTACCAGGTGAGGCCTCCGCTGCGGCATTGGCCCCAGATAAGGGGTCCCTTTTGTCCGAGCTCTTTCCAACGGGAGGGTTTGACCAGTTTTTCTGATCGCTCGAAGGTGAGTAAGTCAGGAGCCAGCCGCCGTACTTTTTCCAGGTCCCAGTCCATGGCCGGAAGATCGTAAAAATACCGGAGTAAGTGAGGTTACTACCTCAATCTTCATCCTCCTCTTCGGTGAGGATGCCGAGTGCCTGCATCGCTTTTTCGGAGGCTGTCTGTTCGGCGCTTTTCTTATTGAAGTCGTCGGCGGTGGCCAGTCGCTTGCCATTCACCATAACTGCTACCTTAAACCGGTCGCGCTTTTCGAACTTATAGCGGGCGAGGAGTTTGTAGCTCACGGTACGGCCATTCTTCTGGCACCACTCCAGCAGTTGGCTTTTGTAGTTATCATCGACGCGTTCGAGTTCGTGAACATCCACGTACTTGCGTAGGATCTGGTTGATAATGTACCGGCGGGTACCGCGGTAACCACTTTCGAGGTAGATGGCTCCGACGAGTGCTTCCAGGGCGTTGCCCAGCATGGAGCGGCTGAGGCGGGTGTTGTTATATTCGTTCAACATAAAATCGAGCCCCATCTTATCCCCGATCTTATTGAGTGATTTTCGCTTAACGATCTTTGATCGCATTTTAGTCAGAAAGCCCTCGTCACTATCGGGATACTTCTTGAAAAGGTATTCCGCCACGATGGTTCCCAGCACAGCATCTCCCAGATATTCGAGACGCTCGTTATTCTGAATGGAATTGGGCCGGTCGGAATTGGTGGATTTATGGGAAAAAGCGAGAATAAAAATGCTCAGGTTGACCGGGGTGAAGCCCAGTAACGGTTTGAGTTTTCGCGCGAAATCCCTATCCGGCGACAGGTAGTAATTGTATAGTCTGAATACGAACCGCAAATTGCACCGAGATTAGGTTAATAATGACCACGACGACTCCGATGCGACCAAGGTCGCACGGGGTAGAAATCGGCATTAGGGACGAAGGGAAAGGTCCGGGGTGCATCTGGGCTCAGCCATTAGATACCAGGGGTATCCGATGTCTAATGGCGGGACAGGCCACGATGATAGCCGGAGGTTATCCCTCAAATTTTTTCATGATCACCGAAGAATTATGCCCGCCGAAGCCAAAGGTATTGCTCAAAAAGGCACGTACCTTTTTCTGTTGTGCTTCGTTGAAGGTAAGGTTCAACCGGGCATCCAACTCGGGATCATCCGTAAAGTGGTTGATCGTCGGTGGTACAAAATCGTGCTGCAGGGCCAGGATACCGGCGATCGCTTCAATAGCTCCGGCGGCACCTAAGAGGTGGCCCGTCATCGATTTTGTAGAACTAATATTCAGTTTATAGGCATGATCGCCAAATACCTGCTCAATCGCTTTTATCTCGGCGATATCACCCAGCGGGGTAGAGGTTCCATGCACATTTATATAGTCGATATCTTCGGTAGTCAAGCCTGCATCCTCCAGGGCGATACGCATAACATTCGCAGCGCCGAGGCCTTCGGGATGGGGAGCAGTGATGTGGTAAGCATCTGCAGTTGCACCGCCACCTACCACTTCGGCAAGGATGGTTGCGCCTCGTTTTTTAGCGTGCTCCAGTTCTTCGAGAACCAGGGCACCAGCTCCTTCACCCAGCACAAAACCATCGCGGTCCTTATCGAAGGGGCGCGATGCCGTTTTGTAATCATCATTGCGGGTGGAGAGCGCTTTCATGGCATTAAACCCTCCGATACCGGCCTTGGTAACGGCCGCCTCGGAGCCACCGGTCACCACAATATCATTTCGCCCCAACCGAATGTAGTCAAAGGCATTGATGAGGGAATGCGATGAGGAAGCGCAGGCAGAGACCGTTGCGTAATTCACTCCGCGAAAGCCATACTTAATGGAGATATGGCCGGACGCAATATCGGAGATCATCTTGGGGATCATAAACGGATTGTACCGTGGTGTCCCGTTTCCGGTTGCAAAAGTTTCAATTTCCTCTTCCAGGCTGCGTAAACCGCCAATTCCCGATCCCCAGATAACACCAGCCCGGTCCTGATCGATCCCTTCGAGCTGATCCACATCCAGTCCGGCCATCTTCATGGCTTCATCGGAAGAGATCATTGCAAACTGGGAAAACCGGTCGAGCCGACGTGCTTCGCGCCGGTCGATGAAATCCGTAATTTCCAGGTCGGTTACCTCGCAGGCGAACTGCGTCTTGAATTCGGATGCGTCAAAAAGAGAAATGGGTTTGGATCCGCTACGGCCGTTTTTCAGACCATCCAGATAGGCCGCTACCGTATTACCGATCGGCGTGACAGCTCCAATACCTGTGACTACAACCCTTTTCATGACGGATACGTATTTATTTGGAGGAATGGAATTAGGTCGGGACGGATGCTCCTCGCGCTACAAAGAAAGGTGGGAAAGAAACCCACAAGTTAGAAAAGACTAACTTGTGGGTTGCGCGTACTCGTTATTTCTTTTCCGTTTGTTCTTCCAGGTAAGAAACCGCCTGACCGACCGTTTGGATGTTTTCCGCTTGTTCATCGGGAATTGAAATGTCGAATTCCTTTTCAAATTCCATGATCAACTCAACGGTATCGAGTGAGTCGGCACCCAGATCGTTGGTGAAGCTAGCTTCCTGAGTTACTTCGGACTCATCAACGCCCAATTTGTCGACGATGATTTTACTTACTCTTTCTGCAATATTAGACATATGTATTCGCTTTATTGGTTTACGAATGCTCCTGCAAAGAAAAGTAGAAGAACCTTGATAAACAAAGTTTTTCATGCTTTTTTTACCCCAACATGTGCTAACTAGAAGTGGGTTTTTTAACGTTTTTCCATATTTTTTTCCGGCTTTCGCCAAAATCTTTAGGATAAATTTGGGTTTTAGCCATTTACTGCACCGCAAAATCGGTCCGGCATACAGGTCAGATAGGTGCGTAATACCACTTTATTACCCCCGCTTTTGGCAAAAAACAAAGGGTACCCTATTCTTTTTTGGATTATTTATTGTGAAATTTACACTTAGTTCTCAGTAAAACCTTTAATTACGGGAAACTATAATATGGACTCGATTGACTATAAAGCGAAAACCATCAACCACATGCAAGTCACAGACCATCAAAACACCAAGATCGTTGCCACCATTGGCCCCGCTTCCAGTTCGTACGACCGCCTTTTGGAACTGGTCCAGGCCGGAGTCGACGTTTTTCGACTGAATTTCTCCCATGGATCCCACGAAGATCACCTCGAAGTCATAAACCGCATCACCTACATCAAAGAGAAATACAATGTTCACGTGGGTATCCTCGCCGACTTGCAGGGGCCCAAGCTGCGCGTAGGTGAAATGAAAGACGGCGGAGTCCCCATCAATCCCGGTGACATCATCACCTTCACCAACGAAAAGTGTATTGGTACGGCCGAAAAGGTCTACATGAGTTACGATAACTTCGCCCGCGACGTTAACGTAGGCGAAAAGGTGCTGATCGACGACGGCACCCTTATGCTTGAGGTGTTAGAAACGAACCAGACGGATACCGTCAAACTCAAAGTTCTTTTTGGGGGAACCCTGAAATCCAGGAAAGGGGTGAACCTGCCCAATACTAAAATATCCCTTCCATGCCTCACTGAAAAAGACCGCAGGGATCTCGATTTTATACTGACGCAACCCGTAGTTAACTGGATTGCCCTGTCGTTCGTGCGTCACCAAAAGGATGTCAAAGAGTTGAAGGCCATTCTGGAGGACCATAACCACCAGGCCAAGGTCATCTCCAAGATCGAGAAGCCGGAAGCCATTGAGCGCATCGACAAGATCATCAAACACTCCAACGGTATTATGGTCGCCCGGGGTGACCTGGGGATCGAAGTGCCCATGGAACGTCTTCCGCTCATCCAGAAAGAGATCATCCAGAAGTGCATCCAGCGCGCCCGGCCGGTGATCGTAGCCACCCATATGATGGATAGTATGATCACCAACCCCAACCCCACCCGGGCCGAGGTGACCGACGTGGCCAACGCCGTACTCGACGGTGCCGATGCCGTGATGCTGAGCGGAGAAACCTCGGTAGGAGCTCATCCCGTTAAAGTGGTGGAAGAGATGAACAAGATCATTGAAGAAGCAGAGAAAAACTATCGCCTCGGTGCCGACAGGCCCACTCCTTCGTCCAAATCACGGACCTTTCTTTCCGATGCCGTTTGCTTTAACGCCGCCAAAACGGCGGAGGATGTAAAAGCCAAGGCCATCGTGGGAATGACTTCTTCTGGTTACACCGCCTTTAAGGTGTCGAGCTATCGTCCCAAGAAGGATGTAGAGATATTCATTTTCTCCGACCGTATGAATATGCTGGCAACCCTCAACCTTTGTTGGGGTGTGCGCTGCTTTTACTACGACCGATTTACCACCACCGACGAGACCTTCGATGATGTCGTAAACATCCTCAAGAACGCCAACCGGCTAAAAGACGGGGATGTGGTTGTTCATACCGGAAGTATGCCGATCGAAAACAGGCACCGCACCAATATGCTGAAGGTATCAGTGGTCTGATCCGGCCCCAACTGCAACCAACCCTGAGTCTCCGCGTACATTTCTTATATTAATGTGAGGCTGGGTGGTGAGCTGGTCGCTGAATATGCTGCTTCCGAAGTGGTTTGGTGTCCCAGCACGTAGTAATGCGTAGCAAAACCACTTCGTCGTCGATATAGCTGAATGTCGCTACCTCGCGTGATATTTGGTACAGGGTGTCAGGTAATAAGACTTGCGTTATATCCATATACCCACTACCCTGTACCGGGAGGTTGGGCTTCAGGTTTATTAATTGTCTATTCCCAACCTCCCGATGCTTTATTTCGACGGGAATTGAGGCCATTTCAGGAGGTACCTGAATTGGCTTCTCGAACATTTCGTTCATTTCCCGGATTTTAATATGTACCCATCCAGAAAATTATGAAAATCATCATCCCAATGGCAGGACGTGGTTCCCGCCTGCGCCCACACACGCTTACCATACCCAAGCCACTGCAACCCGTAGTTGGGAAACCCATTGTACAGCGTATTGTCGAAGACTTTGATGCCTCCTTCCCCGGCCAGATCGATGAAGTAGCCTTCATCATCGGGGATTTCGGACCCGAAGCCGAAGGCCAGCTGAAATCCATCGCCGAGGGTATCGGTGCCAAAGGCTCGATCTACACCCAGGATAGTCCCGAGGGACCAGCCCACGCTATTTACTGCGCCAAAGACAGCCTTTCCGGCCCCTGTATCGTGGCCTTCGCCGATACCTTATTCAAAGCAGAATTTACGTTCAGTACCGAGGACGAAGGGGTCATTTGGGTACAAAAGGTAGAAGACCCCTCTTCATTCGGCGTCGTGAAAACCGATGATCAGGGGATAATCAGGGAGTTCGTCGAAAAGTCCCCCGAATTTGTATCGGATCTGGCGATTGTAGGGTTATATTACTTTAAAGACGGAGATCAGTTGCGGGAAGAAATCGGGCACCTGATCGATAACAATTTGCGGGATAAAGGCGAGTTTCAGATCACCAGTGTCCTGGAAAACATGAAGGAGAAGGGCACTAAATTCCGTGCCTCGACCATTGAGGAATGGCTCGATTGCGGAAACAAGAACAACGTGCTCGACACCACCAGGCGCATCCTCGAACTCAAGCAGGTTCAGGAAGAACTTATTGCCAAAGATGTGGTTCAGGATAATGCCGTCATCATTCCTCCTTGCTACGTAGGTAAAGGTGTTACCCTGCGAAATACTGTTATTGGCCCTTACGCTACCATCGGGAGCAATGCAACCGTAGAAAACTCCGTTATTCGAGAGAGTGTTATACAAGGTGACACTACTGTAAAAGACGTTGTTCTGGAACGTTCAATGATCGGCCAGCACGCCGAAATTACCGGAACACCACACGAGTGGAGCGTCGGGGATTACACCCAGATCGGTTCCTGACCATAACCAGGAACCCGCCGCGACCACTCATCCAAAACACGAACCATGATACATCGATTGTTGGGAATAGGTTGTTTGGTCGCTTTAATCGGGGCAGGTGCTTTCGCCCAACCCGGGAATATCGAAGGTACCGAACTCGAGATCGAAAGCATTCTGATCGACGCCGGACGCGAAAAATTGCTGGGCAATTACCAGGAAGCCATCGGCCTCTACAAGGAAGTACTGGAGAAGGACTCGGAAAATGCCGTTGCCGCCTACGAGGTGGCCCGCCTGTACGCCAACCAGGAAAACCTGGAACAGGCCGTAGAACACGCTCAGATGGCTACCCGCTTTGACCCCGGCAACGACTGGTACCTGCAATTACTGGCCGATCTGTATCAGCAAACCGGTCAATTCTCCGCAGGAGCCGGGATCTACGGGCAATTGCGCGAGCGACAACCCGATAATCGCGACTTTTACTATAAACAGGCGTTTTTCCTGGTCCAGGCCAATGAACTTAAGGATGCCCAACGGGTCTATAGCGAACTGGAGGAGCGCATTGGCATCAGCGAAGACCTCATCCGGCGCCGCCATACTCTATACCTCGGTATGGGTGACCTCAAGAAAGCCGGCCAGGAACTGGAGAAACTCTCCGATGCTTACCCCGACAACATCGACTACTGGCACCTGCTGGCCGACTTCCACCAGAAGACCGGTGATCCCAAAGAAGCCCAACGCGCTTACGAACGCATCCTGGAGATCGACCCCAACGATGCCAAGGCCAAACTGGCCATGGCCGGCGGAGATGTACAGCGCCGCGATGAGGTCGCTTACCTCAACAATATGCGGCCCGTCTTCGAAGATCCCGGCACCCTGCTCGACCTCAAAGTAGGCCGGCTCATGCCCATCATTGAGCAGGTTTCCGAATCGGGCAACCTTGAGCTGGCTGATGCCGCCCTCGGGCTGACCCGTATCCTGGAAGAAGTTCATCCCGGACAAGCCAAAGCCTATGCGGCTTCGGCCGATCTGTATTACCTCACGAATCGCCCGGCGGAAGCCGCTCTGAAATACCAAAAAGCCCTCGAACTGGACGACAGCAACTTCCTGCTTTGGGAAAATTTATTTGCTGCCCTCAAGGATAGCGGAAATATGACCGGGCTGGCTGAATGGAGCGAGGAAGCCATGTTCGTTTTTCCTAACCAGGCTACCGTTTTTTACCTCAACGGGTACGCATTACAGGCAACCAACCAACCTGATGACGCCCTCGATGTGCTAAATGAGGCCCTCTTCATGTCGGGTAAAAACGAACTACTCCAACAAACAATAATCTCTTGCATCGGCCTGGCCTACGAACAATTGGGGGATACTGGCGAGGCCGACGACGCCTTCCAAAAGGCCATTGAGATCAATCCCGATTATCCGCTGGCTCAGGCTCGCTATGCCTTTGCACTGGCCGGACGCGGTGATCAGAAAGCCCGCGATTTTGCCGAAAAGGCCTTGTCCGCACCAGTCCTGGAGGCCGAAGTACTGCACCGTAGCTCCTGGTCTCTCTATTTGACCGGTCAGGCCAAAAAAGCAGTAGATGCGATGGCACAGGCAGTGCAAAAAACGGGAGAAACCAATCCGCTTTACCTTGAACACTACGGCGATATTTTGTTTAAGACAGGTAGTGAAGAAGAAGCACTTAAGTACTGGAATATGGCCCGCGATCGCGGCCGTGAATCCGACGTGCTGGAGCGAAAGATTGCCGACAAGAAACTCTACGAATAAGAATCGCCCCCATGAACAGATCGAGGATATGTATTGCCCTGCTTGGATTGATTTTGGTAGTTAGCGGATGCGGATCCACCAGGAAAGGCACCAAGGCTGTCAAGGAACGATCAGCTGATTTCATCATGCAACAGGTAGCCCAAAACCAAGTGCGGGCCGACTGGCTCGACGCCCGGGCCAGGATATCTTATGCCGACGAGGATATGTCGGTGCGAGGTACAGCCCTGATACGCATTCAGCGCGATAAACTGGTTTGGATGTCGGTGCGTAAACTCGGTTTCGAAGTTGCCCGTGTACAGGTAACACCCGATTCCGTGTACGTGATCGACCGGATAAATAACGAATACGGTATTTTTGATCTCGGTTATATACAATCATCCTATAATTTACCGGCCGACTTTCAACTCCTGCAGACCATTCTGATGGGTAATGCCTGGTTCCCGGGTGAGGTACAACCAACGGTCGAAACGAGTACCGAAGCCTACATCCTTTCGGAAAAATCCCCGCTGCGCAACCTGACGTACCGGGTACGATCCAGCGACTTCCGTTTGGCGGAAATTTCCATTGACGAACCCGCTGCCGACCGGTCGGTACAGCTCCAACTGAGCGAGTACCAACCAACCGCTGACAACCAGCTTTTTGCGTATTTTCGTACCTTTACGGTTAAGAGCCCCGAAACCGGCGCCATTTCCATGGACATGGAGTTCTCGGAGGTAACCTTGAACCAACCAAAGAGCACGCGATTTGAGATCCCTGAACGCTACACCCGCATGGAATAAACTCCTGCTGCTTGTCTTTTTAATCTCCGGTCTCCAGTGGCCCCTTTACGCCCAGGAAAGCCGCACTGAACTGGAAAGCAAACGCAAAGAACTCATTGAAGCTATCGAAGAGACCTCTTCCGAGCTTAATGAAACCCGCCAAACCAGGCAAGCCACCCTAAATCGCTTCCTGATCCTGCGCCGCTCCATCCAGCAACGGAATCAACTCATCAGTACACTGGAACAGGAAATTGCCTATACCAACGCCAGCGTCGAACGCACCGAGCAGGTCTTAACCGCGTTGGAAGATGATCTGGTCCGACTGCGCTCTGAGTACGAAATACTTTTACGAACTGCCCTGCGGCATAAGCTTAGTCAGTCCTATCTCCAGTTTCTCTTTTCATCGCGTAGCCTGAACGAGGCCTTCCAACGCTGGCAATACATCCGGCAATACGAACGATACCGAAAACGCCAGGCCAAACTAATCCTGGAAACGCAACAGACCCTGAAGGATAAAGCGGCCCAACTGGCAGCAGACCAGGTCGACAAAGATTCTCTGCTGCAGGAAATGAGGAGCCAGCAAGTGACCATGGAATCGGAGTTAAGTGATAAGAACCGCCTGCTCGTCTCCCTTCAATCCGACGAGCAACGACTGGCCTCCGAACTCGAAGAGCAGGAGAAAGCACATCAGCAATTGAACGCTTTGATCGAGAACGTCATCCGGGAAGAAATGCTGGCAAAACGCAAACGCTCCCGTACCCGGGCAGCTTTGGAGGATGCTAAGGCTCCCGGAGAGGAAGAACCCGCGAGCCCGGAAACGGACAACTCTAATTTTGGCCAACAACGTGGCCGATTGCCCTGGCCCGTTGCTGACGGCCAGATCATTAAACCATTCGGCATTCACTACCACCCGAAATTTAAGGAGGTACGACTTACCAATAATGGTATTGACATCCGAACCGCAGCCCGGTCCAGCGTACGGGCGGTTTACGGTGGCCGCGTTGCTGGCACCCAGTTTATTCCCGGCTACCAAAATACCGTGATCGTGCAGCACGGTGAGTACTACACCGTTTATTCCAACCTCGCTGAGATCTTTGTACAACGGGGCGAACAGATCACCCAGAACCAGGAAATCGGTCGACTGGACGCCGAGCGACCCGAAGTCCATTTTGAGGTTTGGCGTGAAAAAAAACGCCTGAATCCCGAAGATTGGGTGACTCGTTGATCTCTATCTAACCATTCAGCCCTCAATTCAGCCTATTTTTGTGAACCAATGGTTGTAGAATTATCGTTGATTAACTATAGTGTCCATACATTACAGGATTAATCAAAGAAACCAAAGCATAACCCCGGCCGCGAATGCGGCTACCATTAAAACCGAAAAAGACCGATGAGCAACGAATGGAATGTCGGTACCAGCGATAAAAAGGGCTTAAAACAACAAACCGAATACGCCGTCTTAGTAGGTCTGGTAACTCGTACTGAAACGGAAGAACAGGTGCAGGAATACCTCGATGAACTCGAGTTCCTGGCCCTTACCGCCGGTGCCGTATGTGTTAAACGCTATATTCAAAAACTACCGCACCCCGATACCAAAACCTTTATTGGCAAGGGAAAACTGGAAGAGATCCAACAATACGTCGAAGACCACGAAGAAGTTAATATGGTCATTTTTGATGATGACTTGTCGGGAAAACAGGTAAGCATCCTGGAATCTACCCTCAAAGTCAAGATCGTTGACCGCTCCAGTCTGATCCTCGACATCTTTGCCAGCCGGGCCCAGACCGCCCAGGCCAAAACTCAGGTAGAACTCGCACAGATGCAATACCTGTTGCCGCGTCTGCGTGGTTTGTGGACTCACCTCGAACGCCAACGGGGTGGTATTGGAATGCGGGGCCCCGGTGAGAAAGAGATCGAAACCGACCGTCGTATCGTACGCGACAAGATCTCCCTGTTGAAGAAAAAGCTGGAAAAGATCGATCAACAGAATATGACCCGCCGTAAAAATCGCGGAAGTATGATCCGGGTTGCTCTGGTCGGATACACGAACGTGGGTAAGTCTACCCTGATGAATATGTTAAGTAAATCCGATGTTTTTGCCGAGAATAAGCTCTTCGCTACCCTCGACACCACCGTCCGGAAGGTGGTACTCGAACGCATGCCCTTCCTGTTGTCGGACACGGTAGGATTCATCCGCAAGCTACCCACCCACCTGATCGAAAGTTTTAAATCGACCCTCGACGAGGTTCTGGAAAGCGATATCCTCGTGCACGTTGTCGACATTTCCCATCCCCAACACGAGGATCAGATACGGACCGTCAATACCACTTTGAAGGAACTGGGAGCCATCGAAAAGCCCACCTTATTTGTCTTTAACAAGATCGACCGGTACCGGGAACTGTACTACGATGATTTGATGGATGAGGAAGCCAAACAGGAAATCGAATACACGCTGCAGGCTTCCCTGCGCCACCAATTCGAACACGATAACATTATGGTATCGGCACTAACCAAAGAAAACATCGATGAATTGCGTGATCGACTGACCCAAATGGTACGCGAACAATACGAGATCCGCTATCCTTACCAGGCCAAACAATGGTAAGGAACGATACACAAAACTGAAAAACCAAAAAACACTATGGCCCCAACAATGCTTGCCAAATACGCCCACTTGCTTGTGCACTACTGCCTGGAACTGCAAGCTGGCGAAAAACTGTACATTAAGAGTACCACCATGGGAGAACCGCTCATCAGAGAGATCTACCGGGAGGCCCTGCGGGTAGGTGCCCTGGTGGAAGTAGGCATGTCGTTTCGTGAACAGGCCCGCATCCTTTTATCCGAAGGGACCGATGATCAACTCGCCTACGTATCCCCTGCCTACCGGGCGGCCATGGAGGAATTCGATGCCTATTTGTTTATTCGTGCCCCCCACAACCTGCGGGAGGATCAAAATACTGATCCGGAACGATCACGTATACGCGGCAGCGCATTGAGCGGACTCATGAAGACCTATTTCGAGCGCACCGCCACCCGTGACCTCAAACGTAGTTTGTGCCAGTTTCCCACCCAGGCTGCCGCCCAGGATGCCGGCATGTCGCTGGAAGAATACGAGCAATTTGTGTACGGTGCCTGCAAATTGTACGAAGATGACCCCGCAGCTGCCTGGCGCAAGGTCCGTGCTGATCAGCAAAAAGTAGTCGACCACCTTAATTCGTGTTCAACCATCCACTACAAAGGGCCCAACGTCGACCTGACCTTTTCGACCCAAGGTCGGACCTGGATCAATTCCGACGGCCGCACCAATATGCCCAGTGGCGAGGTGTATACCTCTCCCGTTGAAGACTCCGTGCAGGGTTGGGTTCGCTTCAGTCTGCCCGGTGTCTACAAAGGACAAGAGGTGGAAAATGTGACCCTGCACGTTAAGGACGGATACATCGAAAAATGGGAAGCCACCCGCGGCAAAGAGTTCCTCGACCACATCTTCAGCCTGGAGGGTACCCGGCGTTTCGGCGAAGCAGCTGTCGGCACCAATTACGGTATTACCCAAATGACCCGGAATATTCTTTTTGACGAAAAGATGGGCGGAACTATTCACCTGGCTATCGGCCAGAGTTATCTGCAGGCCGGCGGAAAAAACCAATCACCGGTACACTGGGATATGATCACCGACATGCGGGACGGTGGTGAGATACTGGCCGACGGAGAACGGATTTATCAAAATGGAGCCTTTACCCTGTAGAACAAAGCCCAAGTTAATCCGGATACATACTGTTTTTTAACGCTCGCATACAAATTCCCGTAATTTCTGGTTAAATTGCGTGACCTAGAGCTACGGAAAATCAACCTAGTCGCCCGCTAGAGTACCCTTTGATATGAGTAATTAAATTGCTAGACTAACAAACACAGAAAAAACCGTGAACAGAAACATTGCTTTTTTAGAATTAAAGTATGGCAACATTTACGGCGGTTACCCCAATTTTTATGCAATCAGTGAAATCGCACTGTTGGTTTTTGAAGAAGGCTCCAACAAAATCTTCCTGGAGACTTTCATCAACAATGCGGACGTAGATATTGTAAACGTCTTCTCCAGGACGAACGAATTGGGACATACCACCGGCCGCGTTAAGGAAGTTTTCAACATGAAGACCGGCCGCCGCCGGGATTACGACGAAGAGTTTAAACTCAACGAGGATGAATTAGCCGAAGAGTTTAAACGCCTGCGTCCATCAAAAATGCCGATCCGCAACTTTCTGCAACGCAACCTCAAGAAGTACCGCTTCCGCGACCTCGTCGTTTTCGATGGCCGCCGCGATATCTTTTTGTGTGAGCGCTCAGGAGGCCAATTCCACCGGTACAACATTATCGACCTTCAGAAAGACCTGAATAAGGAAACCGATTACTTGTTCTCACTGAATAAGTTAGCCAAGGTCACTGAGTTCGAATTGGATCATTCCTATTTGCGCTCCAACAATCTGGAATACTGGCTGCACCCTATCGCAGCGCGCCAGATTACTCCGCGCTCGGCTGCCTACGATGCAGCTCGCCTCATGATGGTGCACAACGAAGTTGCTTACCACCACAGCGATTTTCTGATCAAGGCTCAGCTCCTGCTCAACAAACTGAAAACCGACGAACCCGGTGAAGAATAGCTTCTCAAAGCGATGAGGTCATAGTTTGACCTCATCGCCTAACGCTGGAATCTGTACGTCATCAAAACCGTATCGGTTGGCCAGCTCCCGAAACGATTCCTGACGGTCTAATGTACCGTGCACCAGAAAGAGGGTCTTCAAGCCCTCTTTTTGGTTTTTTATGAAGTCCAACAGCTCCAGACGATCGGCATGGGCCGAGAAAGAGTCCATTACGTATATTTCTGCTTTCACCGGCTTCCACTCGCCGAACAAACGCAAGTTCTCTCCTCCGTTTCGCAAATGGCCGCAGGGGGTCGATGGGCTACAATAGCCAACGATCAAAATAGAGTTCTCCCGTTGATCGATATTATTGAAAACATGATGCTTGATACGGCCGGCCGTGATCATCCCCGAAGAACTGATAATAATTGCCGGCCCCTGCATGGTGTTTAGCGCTTTACTATCCTCAGTGGCCCGAATGTATTTTAGGTTGTTAAACCCAAACGGGTTGGGATCGATCAGCATGTATTCCGCCAAATCCTGGTCGAAGCACTCCGGATGGGATCCGAAGATCATAGTGGCGTTAACCGACAAGGGACTATCCACAAAAACCGGAATGCGGGGTAATTTCCCGTCGGTCTCCATCTGGTCGAGCATATAGACCAATTCCTGAGTACGCCCTACACTAAAGGCAGGGATAATAAGTTTACCACCCTTTTCTACACAGGTGTGTTTAATAATGTCGAGCAGTTTCCCCGATTCAGCCGGCAGCCCTTCGTGCTCCTTGTCTCCGTAGGTCGATTCACAAATAAGGTAGTCGAGCTGGGGCATCGCTTTAGGGTCGCGAAGGATAGGGCGGTTCGGACGTCCGACATCCCCGGAAAAGCCCAGCATCTTGGTTTCTCCATTCTCCTGAAAGCGCAACGTAACGCTGGCACTACCCAAGATATGCCCGGCATCCCGGAACAGCACGTCCACGCCCTCACCAATGGGGAACCAGCGCTCATACCCGTAGCTCGCAAACTGCTCCATGGTCTGGTGTACGTGCTCACTCTTGTACAGGGGATCCTTGAAAGCAATGTCGTCAAAGCCTTTTTTCTTTTTCAGGCGGCGATTATAGTATTCGGCATCCCGCTCCTGGATCTTGGCGCTATCGAGGAGCATGATGCTGCACAAGCTACGCGTAGCGTGGGTGCAGTGGATGGTCCCCCCGTACCCGTCTTTTACCAGTTTTGGAAGACGACCGGTGTGATCAATATGGGCGTGGGACAAAATGACACAATCGATGGATTTAGGATCAAATAACCATTCCCGGTTAAAATCTTCCATATCATCATCGGATCCCTGATAAAGACCACAATCCAGTAAAATCTTGAATCCATTATCCAGGGTTACCAAGTGGCAACTACCGGTCACCTCCCGGGCGGCTCCGCAAAACTTGATGGTCATGCTTTCGTTTTTCGTCAATATAACGATCCCCCGGATACCATCACCTATTGTGGCTGTTTTACTTTTTGCCTTACGGCAAAAGAAAATCCCGAAACCGGCCTTCGGCCGATTCCGGGATTAGCTACCGCATGTTCTTATGGTCACTGCGCCCGAACCTTCAGGCTACCGTAGCTGAGGCGAGCCAGAATTTCACTGACACCCTGCCCTACCGAACCACGTAATTCGTGGGAGCTGGTTTGTTCTTTTTCGTACTGTACATCCAACTCGTTGGGGTAGCGGATACCTGCGTAGGTAGTTACCGCATCCAGCTTATAACTGGTGCCGCGGGCAACGGTAACGGCAAAATCGGTGTATCGCCCGTTCAGCTGACACTCACTGAATGATTTGGCCAGTGTAAAATTGGCTCCGCCGTATTCCAGGTCTAACTCAATATTACCATCAACTTCTCCGGCGGAGAGGTCGGTGTACTTACCGGCTACTTCCACATTTGAGGCTTTTCCGATACGGAAATTATCGTACTTACCCTGATTGCGGAAATCACGCAATGATCCAAAATTGTAGGTATCGTATTTAGTCGAACAGTTAACGTCGTTGGCACTACCAACTGATAATTCAGAGTATTTGGATTGCAGGGTGAGGTCGGCGGCTTCGTCCAGGGAAAGCTTTCCGTACCCAACCGTCAGGTTGAGATCACGGGCTTTATTAATGGCTCCGTTGCCGTAGGAGAAGGTAACATTAGAATCATCTCCCATTCCTTCGACCTTGAAGTTGACATATTTAATATCCAGATTCACTTTCCCGGCCATATCCGCTACCACCAGGTCACCGTATTTATGTACGACATCCAGTTTGTTGGTTTTGGGCAGGAACACTTCGTAGTTGATCTCGTAATCGCTTTTATCGCCATTTGACCAGGAGAACCAGCGGGACTTCCTGGATTCGATAACCGTTTCTGCTTTCACGTAATCATCCCGGTTACTAAAATCGATCTGAATCCGATCGAATACCTCCTGGGCATCACTTTCACTATTCGCGTTGACCACGATATCCACCGACACTTTTACTCGCTGTCGATCCCAGGTTTTCACCTCGATCTTACCGTATTTGTTCGAAAGGGCTGTGGTACCATCGGCCGTGATGGCGTATTCTTTATTCACTGATTTGGTATACTCACGTTTGTCGGGAGTTGATGCCTTGATCGGCAGTACCAGACCAACTAACAAGAAAAGTCCGGCAAGTTTATATACTGACTTCATTAATGGTGCTGTTTTCATCATTCGTTTGATTAATGCGGTCCAGTACGCGTTGCAGGATGGCCAATTTGGCCTGATAGCTTCGAATAAGATTTTCCACAATCTCCTGTTCCGTACCGCGCGGTGCATTCAATAGTTCTTGTTGAAGTTCTTTCATGGTGGCATCGATCTGTTCCAGATCCTGGAAAACGTCCGGATCGGCCTGATCACTATTGCTGACCAATTTCACCTGACGGTCGATTTCCGACTGGTAATACTGAGCCATTTCGGAATACTCGGGTGCAACTTCGTTCAGTACCGCAACGGGGCTATTCGATTGACCCTGGGTCAAATAACTACCCGCTACTCCACCGAGAGTGAGCAGCACGGCCACAGCGGCGGCAATACGCAGGTGTTGCCAGCGACGGCGACGGCGAATAACCGGTGCCTCCAGTCGGCGATCGATATCAGCCCATACTTTCAGGGCCGGAATACCATCGTCGAAGGCCTCCCGGTTGCTGTTGATAAAGGTTTCTAATGGATCCCTTTGCATATGGCTAATAGTTTGACACTTGTTTTTGAGATTCAATTATTTCGCGCAGTTTCCGCTTGGCACGGCTATACTGCGATTTGCTCGTTGCTTCGGTAACACCGAGGATGGATCCGATCTCCTTGTGATCGTACCCTTCCAGCATGTACAGGGAAAACACCACCCGGTACCCGTCGGGCAATTCGTACATCGCCCGGCGAACTACATCAACGCTCAGGCCACTCATCGCTTTCTTATCGGCGACTTTCGGCTCATCCACCGGAGCAAAACGTTCGTCCATTTCTTCGAAATACACTTTCCGGCGTTTCAGAAAGTTGATGCAGTTATTAACTACAATCCGTTTTATCCATGCGCCAACCGAAGACTGAAAGCGAAACGTATGAAGTTTAGTAAACACATCGACAAATGAGTTCTGTAATAGGTCCTCAGCTTCCAGTTCATCGCGTACCATGCGCAGACACACATTGTACATTGCCTTCGAATACAGGCGATAAAGCTCAAATTGAGCTTGCCGATCCCCCGCCTGGCATTGTTCCACGATATCGCGGTGTGTGTTAGCGTAATCCAAGGTTTTGATGTTACGGGTTTGACTCGTGTGCTTGGTTTTTCTTCGTCTCTCGCTCTCTTGTCCGGCTGAAAGCTTTGTAATGATCGTTTTCAAGCTTCCCGGTTTACCAAGTGAGTTAATGCTTTACGAACAAATTCACTGGTAGAGACAAAGCCCGTATGGAAGGGTTGCATGCTTTCGCAAAAAAGATGGATACAAACCTCCCCTATTGAATGTCCTGCAGGCGATCCATACCTTCCTTTGCACGTGCATAATCCGGGGCCAAACGAAGGGCCTGTTCGTAGTCGTCGCGAGCGGCGGGCAGATTGCCCATCATTTCACTTGCTACACCGCGGTAATAATACGCACGGATGTGCACGGGGTTCACCTGCAAGGCCATATCAAACTGTTCGTGTGCCTGTAATACCGAGTCGAGATCCAGATATAGCAGGCCCGAATTGTAATACGCATCTTCGTACTGCGGGTCCTGACGTACGATTTCCCGGAATAGTGCCAGCGACCCTTCCAGATCCCCTTTCTCCTGCAGGTAATAGGCTTTGGCGTGCTTGACCATTACATTTTCGGGTTCAATGCGAATGGCACTATCAAAATATTGGCCGGCGATCTCATTACCCAGGGCGGCATGTAACTGACCCAATTCAATCCAGGCATCGATCAAATCGGGATTGTTATCCACTGCCGACTGGAAACTACTAATGGCACGGGCCGTATCACCCAAATCTTTGAAATTCATCCCGAACATAAAATATGCTTCCGATTCCTGGGGATCGATCTGTAAAACGCGGTCGAGCGTCCGCATAGATTCTTCGTATTGCTGCAGGATCAACTGGAATTCGCTCAATTTCAACAAGCTGGGTATTCGCTTGGGGTGGAACTCTACCACCCGTTCCATTGTTTCAAGGGCTTTCTTAGACTTATAATAATCCAGATAGGTATCTGCCAGTAAATGCAGGTATTCGGCATTCGTGGAGTCGTATGTCAAAGCCTTTTCCAGATCGCGTATTGCTTCATCATACCCTTCCTCCTGATAATACAGATCGGCCCGGGCGTAATAAAGATCGGGATTATCGGCATCCTGATTGATGGCCTGATTCAATCGAATCAAATTACTATTGGCATTTGTGTTGACGGGTGGATCGGTTGACTCGGTATCCTTAGAACAGCCCGTCATCAACAGGACCAGAAACCCCAGAAAAAGTAGGTCACGCATATATTTCAGATCTTTATTGCTTCTTCGAAAAAGCATAACGAGGTTGAAAGTGGTTAAGTATAGTAATTGTGTAATTGTCTTTTTAAACACTTTCCGGCCTCTGATGGGTTTATAATTATATACCAACATTCCCGGTATGGTGACGCGACCTTTTTTTATCCTGTTTATTGCCTGCTTCCTCCCTGTCCGGGGCCTCTTTTCACAAGAGATCCCTTTTCCTCATAACCTCAAAGCCGAAGGACCTTCTTCCATTGATGTACTTAGCAGTGATACTGCCCAGTGGTGGGCTGGTGGGCGATTTCAGTCGCTCATTTCGGTAAACGGCGATAGTACGATTACCAGTAATGGTGCGGAGGATCTGGTTTTGATCCGGATAGGACGCGACGGGCAGCATTGGGTCTGGCTGGGCGGCAGCTCTCTTGAAGATGAATGGAGTGATCTCTCGGCAGCGCCCGCAGGGGATGTCTACGTGGCGGGAAGCTACTGGCAGGCGCTATCTTTAGGAGGAGATTCTTTGTACGCCCGGGGCCACCCACGAGCACTGTTTCTGGGACGAATGCGTTCCGATGGAGTCGCCAGCTGGGTTGCCACTTTGGGCGGGGGAGGCCTCAAAGATATTGGTTCCATCGCCACCACTCCGGAAGGTGATCTGCTGGTCGGCGGTCATTTCAGCGACAGTCTGGTCATGGCCGATACCGTTTTACGGGCACAGGGCCGCACCGATGCTTTTGCGCTGCGGTATTCTACCGCCGGTGAGATCCAATGGGCCCGATCTTGGGGCGGACGCGACGACGTGCGCGGCACCCATATTGCCAGTGGCCACAGTGGCGAAATATATCTGACGGGTTGGTACGACGATGAGTTGATCGTGGGTGATACCACCCTGTTTGCCAATACCACTGATCCCGATGTATTCCTGATGCGCCTGGAGGGGTCAGGAGACGTACAATGGGTTGAAAAGGCGGGAGGTGTTTTTGAGGAGGAACCCACCGGACTGATCGTCGATGATACCGGAAGCCCTGTTCTAACGGGGTTTCTCGTAGGGCGCATGACCATCAATGGCACTCTCGACATCGAAAGTCGCGACGGGAATGCCGATATATTTGTACTACGCTATGCCCCCGACGGTCGCATCCAATGGGCTCGCTCCGTCGGCGGTGATCAGCGCCAAATACCTACCGGATTGCACGTATCCGACGGCATCGTGTCGGTCAGCGGGCATTTTCAGAAGAATCTGTTCACCCCAGTCGACACCGCGGAAGCCCGGGGTTCCTTCGATGGTTTTTTGCTTCAATTTGACCAGAATGGTCAAACCACAAACCTCGAGACTTTCACTACCGAAGAGGTACTGCTCCCCTATTGCCTGACCGAGAGCCCGTTTAATGATCAACTTATCCTCGGCGGCACTTATACCGGTTCGCCAGATTTCGGAAACGGCTACCTGGCCGATGCAAGCCAATTTATTGGATTCGTGACCAGACTTGCAGGCCAAACCACCACTACGAATGAGCCCCAATCTCCATCTGTGCGAATTGTGGCAATTCCCAATCCATCAACTGGGAGGATATTACTGCGCGGGCTACCCGACCGGGAGGCCGTACGTGTAGTCGACCGCGAAGGCCGCACAAGGTGGCAGGGCCAGGTGAACAACCAGCAATTAGACTTAAGTCACCTGCCAACCGGATGGTACCTATTGGCATTTCCCGCAATGGATCACCCCGCCATATCCGTTATGATAAAACCTTATTGATCCAGTTTCTGTAGTTGTAGTTGTTCGATGATCGATATCAGTTTTTTGGCGTAAGCCGGATCGGTTGCATAACCTGCTTCTTGCAAGCCCTTAGCCCATCCTTTATAATCGCCGGGGTCCAGCTTACGCAAGGCTTTGTACCGGTTGGCCTGCAATAATTTCGAGTGAGCCCGGTAACTCTCAGACACACTTCCGTAGATCCGGAAAAAGTCTTTATGGTGATCATCTTCGAAATTCCGGCAGTGGCCTTTCCCACACGTTTTGGAAAAACATTTAATGCCGAAATGGTTTTGATTGAGCTGTGCCAGCCGGCTATCCCCGGCATTACTCTCGAGTAACCCCTGAGCCAGGGTAATACTTACCGGTATTCCGTAGTTTTTTTGCTCCGCAATGGCCAGGTCGGCATAGGCATCAACGTAGGCAAGTTGCCGGCGTACCTTTTCGGTCCGTTTGGGCCCATCCGCACTGTAGAGCATATTGGAGTAGGTATTCCCGAGTTTGTCTTCCGTTGCGCCCACAATACGGGCAGGCTGAGGACGGATCTGCTCCCACTGGAATAAAGGAAACCGGGCTTCGCCGTTGCCGAACTGAAGGCCAACCGATACATCTTTATTGATGATGGTATAGGAACAAACGGCAATGAGGCTGGCCCGAAACCAGTATCGGCGAACGGTGGCCAGCGGCCGGGGTCTTTGGCGCATCCAAACGGGAACAGACTTGCGAGCGTATTTTGAAAATGGCATAAGCTAACGGTAAAATGGAACAATAAATTTTCAAGATCCCGCCGTTGGGTCAAATATAAAACAATTTTTGTTAAATTAAAACAATTTGTTTTCTCGCTTTAATCTTTCGTTAAAAACTGGTTGGAAACAGTCTAGGATGCTACCTTTGTAGCCGGACACAAAGAAACTAGCTACTATGATGAAGAAAATATTTGGAGCTGTTATCATGCTGGCACTAACTGCCAGCGTCGGATTCGCTCAGAAATATGGACACTTGAACTTTGGGAACCTCCTGTCGGAAATGCCGGAAGTAGAATCGGCCAATTCAACCCTCGAAACCTATCAGGAAGGATTGATCGCCAAAGGTGAAGCCATGGCCAAGGAATTCCAAACGGAATACGGCCAGTTCGCTTCCGCCGTGCAGTCGGGAACGCTATCCCCCGTTGAGCAACAAAAGCAACAGGAAGCCCTGGAAAAAAAGCAAAACGAGATCATTTCCTACGAGCAATTGGTACAGCAACAAGTTCAGGCCAAGCGCGCCGAATTACTGCAGCCCATTGTTGCGAAAGTTGAAAAAGCCATTGCCGACGTCGCCGAGGCAGGCGGGTACTATATGGTGTTTGACACCAGCGTTTTCAACGCCATCCTGTTCGCGGAAGAATCGGAAGATCTGACGGCCCAGGTAAAAGCAAAACTGGGAATCTAGATCAGACTATTCCCTGATTCTGAGCCCGCCCCGTCTACTGTGACCGGGCGGGCTCGTATATTCTATCACCACATGACGGTAACCGGAATCGATCTTGACACCGCCACCCGTTGCCGCCACTATCACGGCCCGCTCGACGTGGTGGCCATTAAAATGGCCTGCTGCCATACCTATTACGCCTGTATCGATTGTCACCGTGAACTGGCGGATCACCCTTCAGTACCCTGGCCGGAAGATGCCCTGGACACCCCGGCTGTCCTCTGTGGAGTATGTCGGCACGAAATGACCATTCGCACCTACCTTGAACGGAATGATTGCCCGGACTGTCGTGCCTCCTTTAATCCCCGGTGTTCGTTGCACTATCCCTTGTACTTTACTACTCTATAACCTAAGTAAATTTGATTTATGACTGTGCCTTTCGGCAAAATACCTCGTTGCTCGTCGGTCGCGTAGCTATGGCTATGCTCCCTCCTCGCGCCTTGTCTTTTGCCAAAATGCCCTACCCATATTTTCAAATAACTTAGATTACAGAGTAGTTACGCTTCCCGATTCGATGGACCAGCCGTAAATTACCCCTTTCCGGAGCTGGACTCCAACCGTCCCAGGCCGGCCTTGGCGGAATGATGCAGCCCCGTACGATACTCATCGGGATTCAATGAAAGGCACAACTCGAAGGCCTCCCGGGCGGGATGGATCAGGCCTTGTTTTTCGTAGATGAGCCCCTTTTGCAGGGCAGCATTACAGGCAAAGAAATACGGCAGGTCATGACCTGCCTGGATGGTCTTTTCGTAGTACAACAGAGCAGGCTGGTATTTTTCCAAGCCGTGGAAAACCCGCCCCATACGGTATTGAAACTCTAATTGGTGATAGGTATTACTAAAATCTGCTGCCGAATGTGTTTCCAGTACTTCGTAGGCACGCTGGTGATATCCTCCATCAAACAAGAGGCGCGCTTTCAATAAGGGCAGGGGTGGAATGCGATCGCTCTCCGCTTCCAGCTGCGCGTTCTTATCTGGTCCCGATTCGGCCTGACCGTTTTGTGTACACATCTGCATGATGCGGCGGTATTCCGCTTTGTCACCCTTCAAGAGAGCTGCCCAGGCCATTTTCTGATACGCTTCCTTAATAAAATTAACCCCCTTAAATTCATCTATATAGGCCTGGAAATACTTGCCCGCCCCCTTTTCCAGTTTACGCAGGCGAACCATCCCCTCCATGAAGTACAAATAGGGAAACGAGGCGTACCCGGCCCCCTCAGGACGATTTACGAGAACGTGCAGGGCCTGATCATTGCGATCGGTACGCATGGCTATATTGGCCATTATAAAACAATGCAACAGGTTCCCGGTCGGGTTCAGGTTGGCAGATTGTACTGTTTGCCACGCCTCTTCGCCCTTGCGTAACAGGTGGAGCTGCACGTAGGCATATAAAACGGCCGTTTCTTTGGTCATATGGAAGCCGGGGTGTTCCCGGCCGTAATCCAGAACCCGTTTAAGTTCATCCTCCCCCTTGGCAATGGAGCCATCGAGACCACTTAACAGGCGAACCCCCCACTGGTACTGGTCGGGAACGGTACCCACAATAGCGTGTAACATTCCCAGGTCTTTGTAATTGGGCATGAAATCAGGATACTGATGCTGGTTCCGCTCCAGTAATTGATAAGCCTTACTGATATCATTGAAAGCCCCCAGCAGTTCGCCAAAGCGCAAACGCATCAGGGCCCATTGCAGCCGTACATCGGCCTGCACATAAAGGTACCAGGGGGAATCCGGATCCCCTTGTTGCAATAGCCGTAAACGCTCGTCTTTCAGCCGTTTACGACTGCGAAAAAGATCCGCATCCTCACTGATAAACAAGGCAAAAATATCGAGATAATTGGCCAGATGGTGTACGACCAGATTTGAAGGGTCACTGACTTTTAGTTGACCAATGGCCCGGTCGGCTTCTTCGAGACGCAGCGACAAAATAAGCTCATAGGCCGCAATCGCATCGTCGGTATACGTGAAATGAAGCCTGGCGGCAGTCGCCGGCGGGGAGATCGACGGGCACAGTATTAGTAACAAGGGGAGTAGTATTGGGCGCATGCAGGGGATTATTGAACAAACAAACTACAAAGATCTGGCCTCAACGGCCAGCAGTAGTGTAGTATTTCATTGACAGTACAGCCTTACAACGCCAAAATCACCATAAATCATATAAAAAAACCACCTGTTAGGAAACAGGTGGTTTTAGGTGGCCAACGGATCAGAAATCAATGATCTTTAGGCCTTTTCTTTTTCCTGCGGCTCACCGGTCAGGATATAATCATCGACCAGTACCCGCCCGCAGTGCTCACAGGCAATAATATTTTTGCGCATGGAGATCTCCAACTGGATCTGGGGAGGAATCTGGTTGAAGCATCCCCCGCAGGCATCGCGCTCAACGGTAACCACCGCCAGGCCATTGCGGTAGCGCTCGCGAATCCGGTCATAAGACTTAATGAGGCGATCCTCAATGTCCTTGCGCTTTTTCTCGGAAGCCGCACGCAGTTCTTTCTCCTTCTTGGCAGTATCGGCGCTGATCTCTTCCAGTTCGACCTTTTTCAATTCCAGATCTTTCTTCTTCTTGTCCAGGCGTTCCTGGGTTGCACCAAGCGTTTCCTCCTTCCCGGCAATGGTGACGTTGGCTTCGCGGATGCGCTTTTCGGCCAATTGGATATCCAGTTTCTGGATTTCCAGCTCCTTGGTCAGTGCATCGTATTCGCGGTTATTCTTCACGTTGTCCAACTGGGTATTGTAGCGCTCAATGAGTGACTCTGCCTCCTTAATGGCTGCTTCGTGTCCGCTTACCGTGTTGTTGAGCTCATCAATCTCGCCCTGCAACTTGTTGGTACGCTTCTCCAAACCGGCAATGGTATCTTCCAGATCGCTCACCTCGATGGGCAACTCCCCTTTCAACACCTCGATCTGATCCAGTTCGGAATCGATTTGCTGCAATTCGAACAACTTCTTCAGCTTTTCCGCTACGGTATTATTTTCAGTGGCCATAGGCTCCTCAGATAATTTTTTTGACAATGAAATGAATCACCTTACCGGTAAAAGACCGGATTGGTACGCACCTCTGTAGAATAAGTCGCAAAAGTACTAAATTTTTCCGACAATATTTCCTGCAATAATTGGATGGTATACTGTTCACTTTCGAAGTGACCGATATCGGCAACAATGATCTGCTGATCGGCATCAAAAAACTCGTGGTATTTGTAATCCGACGTTACGAATACATCAGCACCGGCACCTTTGGCAGCTGAAAGCAGAAATCCGCCGGCACCGCCGCACCAGGCCACGCGTTGCACATTTTTTTGCCGTAAGGCAGTATGTCGAACACATCCGGCTTGCATACGATCCTTCACCATGTCCAGGAATTCTTCCTCCGTCATGGGTTCCGGTAATTCTCCAACCATGCCCGACCCTACTTCTGCGTGCGAACTTTCCAGGCTTACCGTATGGAAAGGTACCTCTTCAAATGGATGGTGCGCCCGCAAGGCACTAATGACAGCCCCCCGGACACCCTGAGCAACGACCACCTCAAGCCGCACCATGCGACCGTGGAGGTTCTCCTCACCTTCCTGTTGGTCCCCATTGCCCAGTGACAGTTGCTCGATAACCGAAACGCTTTGAGCTCCGGTCCGGGTCAATGCCGATCGCAACTCGGCAACGTGCGTAAACGGAACCGTGGTGATCACCTTACTCAATACCTTTTTGGGGGCCAAAATACGCCGGTTGGTAATGCCGAGTTGTTGTCCGATACGCTCATTCACGCCCCGGCTTAACACATTATCCAAATTGGTGTGAATGGCATAAATGGCGATGCCATTGCGAATGGCTTTCAGCAGCGTGCGCTCCACATAATTGCGTCCGGTAAGGCTTTTCAGCCCCTTGAACACGATGGGGTGGTGAGCCACGATCATATTGCAACCCTTGCGGACCGCCTCGGTCACTACCGGTTCGATGGAATCCAGGCAAGTGATTACTCCGGTCACTTCAGCATCGGGGTCACCCACGATCAGGCCGGCATTATCGTACCCTTCCTGATAAACAGGAGATGCTATTTGTTCCAGATGTTGTGCGACGTCTCGTACGGTTGGCATACACTTTTGTTATTCGGAAGCTTTAATCTTTGATTCGTAGGCAGTAGTGCTGTATCCCTCGACGAAGGCCAGTACTTCCACCGTACCGCCCCAGCTCTGCACCTCGGCAGCTCCCACGATATCCTCGATGTTATAATCACCACCTTTTACCAAAACATCAGGCCGTAAGGACCGGATTAGTTCCAGTGGCGTATCTTCTGCAAAGATGACCACCAGATCGACAAATGTCAAAGCGGCCAGCAGATGGCTGCGTGTTTCTTCGTCCTTTATGGGGCGGTGTGGCCCCTTCAGCCGGGCGACGGAGTCACTGCTATTCAATCCGATCACCAGTTTGTCGCCCAGGTCACGTGCCTGTGCCAGGTAATGCAGGTGCCCGTAGTGAAGCAGATCAAAGCAACCATTGGTAAATACCACTTCCAGCCCCTGTTGCTGCCAGGTACGAACCGTGGTAATACCCTGATCCAGATCTTGAATTTTTGCCGAAAGGCTGGTAAAAGAGGTGCTCATAATTGGCTATTTATCCCGAAACGGCCAAACTGTTTCCGGTGTCGGGGGGCAGGGGTTCGTAATGCTGGTTGATCCGCGGCAAGAGCAGCAGGGCCACAATACCCAGCAGCACATTACAGCCCAGGTTTATACTGAAGAAAGCAATATTAGCAAAGGAAAAACCATCCTCGCCGCTGATACCATACATCGAAAGGGCCGTTTGCACCAAATAATGATAGGTACCCATCCCGCCCGGTGAAGGGACCACGATGCCCCAGGCACCGAAGGTGAAGATCATCAGGGCGGCGATCAGGGTGAGGTTCTGGGTCGGAGCGAAGGCCAGCGTGCACACGTAGGTCATGCAGAAGTACATGAACCAGATATTGATGCTGTGCAGCACAAACAGCCAGGGTTTATCGAGTTTTCCGATGGTTCGCAAGCCCTCGACGAAACCCAGGATGATCGACCGGATCTTTTGGTAGATCCCCGTTTTGCGCAAGCGATTCCGGAACGCCCACACCAGCCCTGCGAACAGCACTCCGGCTATTGCCAAAATCAACAGCAGGTTACCCAGTCCCCCGGTTTTTTCGCCGATCCCCGTATTTTCGGCGAAAAAATCGATCATGGTTCGGTACTCAAGAAGTACTGCTAAGCCCGTGATCAATAAGATGCTGATCACATCGATCACGCGGTCAACCACAATGGTCCCCATCACCTTTTCGGCCCCGATCCGTTCGTAGCGGGCGAGGGTACCGGCGCGCACCACCTCCCCCAGGCGAGGTAGCCCCAAATTAGCAAAGTAGCCGATCAGAATCGCCCCGAAGGCATTGATGAAGCGCACCCGGTGCCCCAGGGGCCGGATAAGCATCATCCATTTGAAAGAACGGCTAACGTTGGAAATGGTGAATAGCACCAGCACCAGCCCTATCCACCAGTAATTGGCGGTGGCAAAGTCGCTAAGTACCTTATCGAGGAGGCTGCACTGGTCGGCGGGGATCCCCTGCAGGGCACACTCTTCCCGGTAGGCTTTCTGCTGGCTGTAGTAGAGCAGGCCAAGGATACCGAGACCAATGCCCAGGAAAATCAGAAATCGTAAGACGTTGGTAAGTATCTTTTTCAAACCGCTGAATTTACTGGATATAATACCTACCGGGGCAGTCGATTACCCTCTTCCGGAAAAACCACGCTGGGTTCGTAACCGGCGGCTTCCTCCGGAGTCATCCAGGCGTAGGCAATAATGATCACCACATCACCGACCTGAGCCCGTCGGGCCGCCGCTCCGTTGAGACAGATGGTCCCCGTTCCCCGTTCGCCGGGGATGACGTAGGTTTCCAGCCGTTCTCCGTTATTGTTGTTCACAATCTGCACGCGTTCCCCTTCCTGAAGGTTGGCAGCATCCATCAGATCGCGGTCAATGGTGATACTGCCTACGTAATTAAGATCAGCCTGGGTGATAACTGCCCGGTGAATTTTTGACTTGAATCGGTGGATATACATAAGTAACTAACGTTCATGGTTTCCGGATATTCTGGGGTGGCTTTCCGGCTTTCGCCAAAAGAGCAACACCTGCAATCCGCACCAATAACCTTGCCAGCATCCAATTAGTTTAATGCCAGACAAGGGCCTTCGGACCGCAAAGATGCAAAAATCAGTTGTCTTTCAGGATGAGGTTATCGATAAGTCGCACACTACCTGCCCAGCAGGCCAGGCAGGCAACAACGATCTGGTGGTTATCGGGAGTCCCGGCGGGGCGGAGGGTGATCCCATCCACGATCTGTACGTATTCCGGTCGAAAGCCCGGTTGATCGAGTCTTTTCAGTGCTTCCTGCTCGATCTGCGGTACGGGTTCACCCGTCAGGTATGCTTCCCTGACCCACTGCAGGGTCCGATAAATGATTGGTGCCCGCTCGCGATGATCGGGGGTCAGGCGCAGATTGCGGGAACTCATGGCCAGACCATCGGCCTCCCGGATAGTGGGATGAACACGCAGTTCGGTGGGCCGGCCGGTCTCCCGCAGCAGATGCCCGATGATCGCTGCCTGTTGATAATCCTTCTGGCCCATATAGAGGCGATGCGGCTGAACGATATCGAGCAGGCGGTTCACCACCTGGGCCACCCCGGCAAAGTGTCCGGGCCGGAAGGCCCCTTCCATGGGTTCGTCCAGGCCCGCCAGATCAACGGGCGCTCCGCCACCTTTACCAGTTGGATAAACCTCTTCGACCGATGGCATGAGGACCACATCGTTCCCGACACTGCTCAGCGCTTCGAGATCGGGTCCGGGCAACCTGGGATAGGCATCGAGGTCGCTGGCCTCATTAAATTGTGTGGGATTCACGAAAATGCTGCAGACCGACAGGGCATTTTCGGAGCGTGCCTTGCGCACCAGAGCCAGGTGACCTTCGTGAAGTGCCCCCATGGTAGGCACGAAACCGATCGTGTGCCCTTTCCTTTTTTCGGACGTCAGGAAACGTTGCAAAGTCTCAACCTGTTTGAACAGCAGCATACTACGGGAAGAAATTTAGAGTGATTCGGATGGGCGAAAAATAGACTAACCTGACAGGCAGGTGACTATAAACGATCCGTACTTAGCGAAATTTTGCTCGTTTTTTGCTATTTTTGCAATCTTATAATTCGCCTGTGCCAGGGTGAATACTTATTTAAACCATCACATTTCAGAAGTATGAGTAAAAAGAAAGTGCTGATAGTCACGCAAGAAATGCAGCCCTATACGGCCCTGAGCGAAATATCTGAAATTGCCCGCAAACTTCCACAACACATACAAGAAAATGGCATGGAAATCCGGATTCTCATGCCGCGCTTCGGAACCATCAACGAGCGCCGCCACCGCCTCCACGAGGTAGTGCGCCTGTCCGGAATGAACATCATCGTCGACGACGATGATTATCCATTGATTATTAAGGTAGCCTCCATTCCCGAGGCTCGCATGCAAGTATATTTTCTCGACAATGAAGACTTCTTCAAACGCAAGCAGATCTTCAAGGATGCCGATGATAAGCCTTTCGATGACAATGCCGACCGCATGATCTTTTTCTGCAAAGGTGTACTCGAAACGGTTAAGAAGTTTGGATGGCCACCCGACATCATCCACTGCCACGGCTGGATGACCAGCCTGGTGCCCCTATACCTGAAAACAGCCTACAAATCGGAGCCCCTCTTTCAGCAATCAAAAATGGTTTATTCCGTTTATGATAAAACGATGGAAGAACACTTTGACGACAGCTTCCTGACCAAGGCCAGCATTAATAACCTCGACACCAGCGACCTTGATGCCTACCAGGAGGATGGTGCTATCCGGCTGCACCAGGGAGCCATTGCTTTTGCCGACGGCCTGGTTCGCGGCAGCGAAAACCTGGACGACGACATCTCTGCTGTTCTTAATAAGACCGATAAACCGGTACTGCCGTACGAAGGGGATCCCGAAAAATTATTCCCTGCTTGCATGGAGTTTTACAACGCTTTGTTCCCGGAAGAAGTCTCTGAATAAAGCGCCAACCAAATAGGCCCGCTCCAACACGGAAGCGGCAGCGTACCGGATGGTTACCGCTGCCGCTTTTGCTGTGATTAGGACGCCGAATTGGAAGGCGATTATTTGTTCACCTGGCCAAGAGAGCCAACCCAACTGTTAAATCTTATGATTCCTGTCCCGACGAGGATCGTTTTTTATATGTTGATGCTTAGCCTCACTGTTTTTTGGGGCTGTACGGATCCCACCACCCTCGGATCTGATTTGCTCGACGAAGATGCTGCTCAACTCGAGATCATCGATTCGTTTACGGTAGAAGCATACACCATTCCCGGTGAGCGGGTCATCACCTACTCGCCCTTTACGGCCCTGCAGGGCTATATGGTCAATCACCTGCAGGATCCGGTATTCGGTTCCAGCCGCGCTACGACCCACCTGCAGGCCCGCCTGGAATTCGCTTCCCCGAATTTTATCGATGCCCAGCCCGATTCACTGGTTTTAGTACTGGCCTACGATACGGCCGGATTCTACGGCGACCTGAGCGAGCCTTTTACGCTCGACGTACACCGCCTCGACGAATTCATCGACCAAAACGATAACTTTTTCTCCGACACCACTGTACAATTCAATCCGCGGCCCATTGGTTCGGTTACCATTACCCCCGCCAATATCGATACGGTAACCTATATCGACTACCTCCAGGGCCAACCCGATACCCAACAGCAGGTGGCTCTACGCATTCCACTCGATATGGTGCTGGCCCAGGAATTGATCGACCTGGATACCACGTCCTATCTGTCGGACACCTCCTTTATCCGTGCATTCAACGGATTGACCCTGCGTGCGCCGAACCCCACACAAAGCAGCATTTCCTTCGATATGTTCGATCAGGAAAGCGGCATGTATCTGTACTACCGCCGCGACACACTTTTTCGGCAGTTTCGGTACACGTTTAGCAACTTCAGCACAAAATTTGTCACGTTTGAACACGATTATGCGGGCACACCCATCGAACCATTGCTGCAGTCGACCGGGCCGTCCAACGATAGCCTCCTGTTCACCCAGGGCATGCAGGGTGTTAATATCGCTTTTCGCTTTCCCTCTCTGCCGAGCCTCGACAATGTCATCCTGAACCGGGCTGAACTTGTCGTCCATTCTACTGTTTTGGGCATTGACGACCCGGCTAATTTTGATCCGGCAGAACAATTGGTTTTTTATCGCCGCAATGAAAACGATGAGCTGGCCGTTATCGAAGACGTACAACTGGCATCGGATGACCTGGGGGCTCAATTCGGAGGACAACCCGAGGATTCTCCAACCGGAGAAGGTGTACTCTACCGGTTTACCCTCGGTACGTATTTCCAGGATGTGATCGACGGGTTAGCTGATGATGAGATTATTCTGAGCGCTTTCCCTCGTCCGGAGCGTGCGTCCCGGGTAGTGCTCACCAACCCTTCACAGGGTCCCGAGCGGATCAGACTGAGCCTGACGGTCACGAACCTGCAATAACTTATCAGGTTTGAGGTTTGAGGTTTGGGGTGTTAGGCCAGGTTACAGGTCACCCCAAACCTCATACCTCATACCTCAAACCTCATACCTCATACCTCAAATCTGTCTATTATGTGCGGAATAGTCGCTTACATCGGACGTGAAGAAGCTTTTCCCAAGCTACTCAGTGGCCTGAAACGGCTGGAATATCGCGGATACGACAGTTCCGGAGTAGCCCTCATGAACGGCGACCTGAAGGTGGTTAAGCGGAAAGGGAAAGTCAGTGAGCTGGAGCAGGCCGTGACGGGAATGGACCTTTCGGCAAAAATGGGAATCGGCCATACCCGCTGGGCGACCCACGGAGCTCCCAATGATGTAAATGCTCACCCCCACTTATCAGACGGCGGTCGTTTGGCATTGGTCCATAACGGGATCATTGAGAACTACGACATCCTCAAAAAAGCTCTGGCCAAAGACGGATATGCCTTCCAAAGCGAAACGGATACTGAGGTATTGGTCAACCTGATCGACGCAATCCAACGGGAAGAAAACCTGCCCCTGGAAGAAGCAGTTCGGCTGGCCCTTACCCGGGTAGTCGGAGCCTACGCAATTGTAGTCATGGACCGGCAGGATCCGACCAAAATAGTGGCTGCCCGCAAAGCCAGTCCGCTGGTTGTCGGACTGGGCAAGGATGCCTTCTTCATTGCATCAGATGCCACCCCCATTGTGGAGCACACCAATAAAGTGGTATATCTGAAAGACGAAGAGATCGCTACGATCAGCCTGGAAAAAGGGCTCGACATCAAGACCATTGAAAACGAGCACCAACGCCCCTACGTACAGGAGCTCGACATGAAGATCG
Source organism: uncultured Saprospiraceae bacterium (assembly GCA_964342305.1). Taxonomy (GTDB): domain Bacteria; phylum Bacteroidota; class Bacteroidia; order Chitinophagales; family Saprospiraceae; genus DT-110. Next base: position 34,419 of record CAYFGK010000041.1, read on the forward strand.
AACAACTGGAAAAAGGCGGATACGACCACTTTATGCTCAAAGAGATCTTTGAGCAACCACAGACCGTTCAGGATGCCGTCCGGGGACGCATGCACCCGATCGAAGGCTGGATCAAGCTGAGTGGGATTGAAGAATACGCCAACCGGATCATTCACGCCAAGCGAATCATCGTGGTGGCATGCGGAACTTCATGGCATGCGGGACTGATCGGGGAATACCTGATCGAAGACCTGGCCCGCATACCGGTAGAAGTAGAATACGCATCGGAATTCCGGTACCGTAATCCGATCCTGAACGAAGATGATGTGGTCATTGCCATTTCTCAATCGGGCGAAACGGCCGATACCCTGGCAGCCCTTGAAATTGCCAAACAGCGCGGTGCCCTCATCTACGGTCTGGTTAATGTGATCGGTTCGTCTATCGCCCGCCTGACGGACGCCGGCTCCTATATTCACGCCGGGCCGGAAATCGGGGTTGCCAGTACCAAGGCATTCACCGGTCAGGTTACCCTGCTTACGCTGATAGCGATCAATCTGGCGCATAAACGGGGTAATATTTCCGAACAGCAGTACCACCAGTTGATCACCGAACTCTCTCAGATACCGCAGAAGATCGAGCGGGTTCTGGAATCAAATAAAAAGGTGGAATACATTGCCGCCGAGATCAAAGACCGCCCCAATGCCCTGTATTTAGGACGGGGTTACAACTTCCCGGTTGCTTTGGAGGGCGCACTCAAACTGAAGGAAATTTCGTATATTCACGCGGAGGGTTACCCGGCGGCCGAAATGAAACACGGTCCCATCGCACTGATCGACGAGGAGATGCCCGTTATTGTCATTGCGAATAACCCAAGTGCCTACGAAAAGATCGTTAGCAATATTCAGGAAGTTAAAGCCCGGAAGGGATACGTCATTGCGGTAGTACCCGAAGGCGACGAAGTCATCAGCCAACTAGCGGATCAGACTATTGAAATACCCTCCACCGACGAGCCTTTCTCTCCTTTATTATCGGTAATACCACTTCAGCTGCTTTCGTATCACATTGCGTTGATGCGGGGTTGCAACGTCGATCAACCGCGCAACCTGGCCAAGTCCGTTACCGTTGAATAACCTTTTAGCAACACACAGCATCGAGTTATGAATGCATTGAACATGGAGTATAACTCCGAGAAAGAAGAACTAATCATATCCGAATACGGCCGCAACATTCAAGAGATGATCAAGTATGCCAAGGACATCGAAAAGGATGAACTGCGGCAGGCTTTCATCGAACGAATCGTCGACCTTATGTTGCAGATGGCTCCCCAGAGCCGCAACATGGAGGATTACCGGGACAAGCTGTGGAAGCACGTCTTCCGCATCGCCCAATACGACATTGATGTCACTCCTCCCAACGGAGATCGCCCGACCAAGGACGAAGCGGAAAAGCGTCCCGATATGATTCCCTATCCGGTTTCGGAAGCCCGTTACCGCCACTACGGTCACAACGTACAGGTACTGATCAAAAAGGCCCTGGAAATGGAGCCCGGTGAAAAGCAGGACGGATTTGTACGAACCATTGGCTCGTACATGAAACTTGCCTACCGCACCTGGAATAAGGAACATTTCGTAAGTGATGATGTCATCAAGAACGATTTGCGGGGCCTGTCTAACGGCAAACTCCAACTACCGGAAGATGAATCTATTACCAACCTGACCAACAACACGGGCAACAGCAGCAATAATAACAACCGCCGGGGTAGTTCTGGTGGCGGACGCGGCAAGCGTGGCAACTATAAAGGTCGCTCCAAAGGCGGCAGCCGAGGTCGTAAGAACAAAAATTAAACCGGTCGTCCACTCCACACTATGACGCAGGATTTTTTCGAGGTTGAAGGCGGTCATAATCTGCAGGGAACCTTGCATCCGCAGGGGGCCAAAAACGAAGCGCTGCAAGTAATTTGCGCCACCTTACTCACCGCCGAGCGGGTTACTATTTCCAATATTCCCGATATCCAGGACGTACGTCGGTTGCTCGACTTACTGCGGGCCCTTGGTGTGCAGGTGGAGCAGAAAGACGAAACAACCTATGCCTTTCAGGCCGATCAGGTACAGCTCGATCAGATGCACAGTGCTGAGTTTCACCGCGACGCCCGGCGCATCCGCGGCTCAGTCATGCTGATCGGTGCTTTATTGGCCCGTTTCGGACAAGCTTTTCTACCCCAACCGGGGGGCGACAAGATCGGTCGCCGACGCCTCGATACCCACTTTCACGGACTGGAGAAACTGGGGGCTCAGTTTAAGTACGACGCCGACCGCAGCCTTTACTTCGTCGAAGCCCAAAAATTGCAGGGCACCTATATCCTGATGGATGAAATTTCCGTCACCGGCACCGCCAACGTCATCCTGGGCGCCGTCCTGGCCAGGGGCAAAACCACTATTTACAATGCGGCCTGTGAACCTTACGTCCAGCAATTGTGTCGCATGCTCTCGCGAATGGGCGCTAATATCCAGGGCATTGGTTCTAATCTGCTGACCATCGAAGGTGTTTCTGATCTGGGGGGTACCCACCACCGTATCCTGCCCGACATGATCGAGATTGGCAGTTTTATCGGGCTGGCGGCGATGACCCAATCTGATATTACCATCGCCAATGCCAGCATTGATGAATTAGGTCTTATTCCCAGTGTTTTTGAGCGAATGGGCATTGAGCTGGAGCGCAATGGTGACGATCTGCGTATTCCTCCGCAAGAGGTTTACGAGATCCAGACGTTCATAGATGGCTCGATCATGACCTTTTACGACGCCCCCTGGCCCGGATTCACACCCGATCTGATGAGTATTGTGTTAGTCGTAGCTACCCAGGCCAAGGGGAGTGTGCTCATTCACCAGAAAATGTTCGAGAGCCGGTTGTTTTTTGTAGATAAACTCATTGATATGGGGGCCCAGATCATCCTCTGTGATCCGCACCGGGCCACCGTGATCGGCCTGGAAAGACGCACCCAATTGCGCAGTATTGAAATGAGCTCGCCCGACATTCGTGCCGGCGTAGCCCTCTTAATAGCCGCCCTATCCGCCAAAGGAACCAGCATTATCCACAATATTCACCAGATCGATCGGGGTTACCAGCGCATTGATGAGCGCCTGCGGGGCATAGGGGCCCGGATCACCCGCCATTAGTTTTTTGCCTTACGGCAAAAGGAGAAAGGGAGATTTGGGGAATTGGTTTGGTTTTTACGGAGTGGACTTTTGAGTACTGATAAGCCATGTCAAGGCCGCGATGTGGTGCCTCAAGCTGGCCTCAACCTTAGCCTTCCCTGCCCGCCGAAACGCAGTGAAGGCGGGAACCTCAACCATCCTTACTGATATTCATTCACCATACCAGCCGGTCAACAGAAAACCCTGGGTACTGGTCATCCGTTATACCGATAAGGAATCGGGACATCTTCCCTGAATAACCACTCAATGGCATTTTAATGATCATATACAATACTACGATTAAAGTTGACCACGAGGTTCACGATGAATGGCTCCGCTGGATGAAGCAAGTCTATATTCCGGCTTTTATGCAAACCGGAAAGTTTATCGACCAGCGAATGTGCCGGTTATTGGGCGTAGATGAGACGGATGGCATGACTTATAGTCTGCAATTAACGGTACCCGATAAACCATCTTTCCATAAATTTCAGGAGGAAGATGCCTATCGATTGCAAAAAATCCAGATCGAGAAGTACCAAACCCAAGTGGTTTCCTTTAGTACAGTCATGGAAAAAGTTTGACCCCTGTCAAAATATGCCGAAGTGCCGGTCATCCGGGCCGCAGAGGTTTCAAAAGTGCCAATTTTAGCGTATTTTCGCTGGAGCAAAACGAAGTAAGCCTAACCACTTTTCCAATATAAAACCAAGGTATGCAGTTTCAATTATCCGAAGAACACTTGGCCGTCCAGGAGGCCGCCCGCGATTTTGCCCAAAGGCAGTTGAAGCCAGGGGTGATTGAGCGCGATAAGAATATGGAATACCCCACCGATCAGGTCCGTGAAATGGCCGAATTGGGATTTCTGGGTATGATGGTCGATCCGCAGTACGGAGGCGGTGGCATGGATACCCTGTCGTACGTACTGGCCATGGAAGAAATATCCAAGGTTGACAACTCCTGCTCGGTGATCATGTCGGTCAATAATTCGCTCGTCTGCTGGGGCATAGAAACCTTCGGCACCGAAGAACAGAAAGCCAAGTACTTGCCTAAGCTGGCCACCGGAGAGTGGATTGGCTCCTTTTGTTTGTCGGAGCCCGAAGCCGGTTCCGATGCGACCAGCCAGCGTACCACGGCCATCGACCAGGGTGATCACTACCTGCTGAACGGTACCAAAAACTGGATCACTAATGGTGGCACATCACAGGTACACCTGGTGATCGCGCAAACCAATGCCGAGCTCGGACACAAAGGTATCAATGCCTTCATCGTGGAGACCGATTGGGATGGCGTACAAATCGGTGCCAAAGAAGATAAGCTGGGGATTCGGTCTTCCGATACCCACACCATAATGTACAGCGACGTCAAAGTGCCCAAGGAGAACCGCATCGGGGAAGACGGGTTCGGCTTCAAGTTTGCGATGAAAACCCTCTCCGGCGGACGTATTGGCATCGCGGCCCAGGCATTGGGAATTGCCGGGGGTGCCTACGAGCTATCCCTGGCCTACTCGCAGGAGCGCAAGGCCTTCGGCAAAGAGATCAGCAAGCACCAGGCCATTGCCTTCAAACTGGCCGACATGGCTACCGAGATCGAAGCTGCTAAAATGATGGTCTACCGGGCCGCCTGGCTGAAGGACCAGCACATGGATTTCACCACAGCATCGGCCATGGCCAAGCTCTACGCCTCCGAAGTTGCCATGCGCCATAGTGTGGAAGCCGTTCAGATCCACGGAGGATACGGCTTCGTGAAAGAATACCACGTAGAACGCTTAATGCGCGATGCCAAGATCACCCAGATCTACGAGGGTACTTCGGAAGTACAAAAGATCGTGATCTCCCGAAACGTATTGAAAGGGCAGCCCTATATACCCACTGCCAAACAATCGAGCCTGGAAAACGCCTGATTTCAGGTGCCAGGAACACCTTACAGGAGGCAGGCCGGACCCTGAAGTCCACCTGCCTTTTGTCGTATAAAACCCGTGACTATTCGGGTTGTTACCATCTAAAACAGTAGGTTTAGCCTTATGACCGGAGCACTCCGCATAGCCACCTTATTTCAGATTCCCGTTCGTATTCACTGGAGCTTTCTCTTGATTTTCGTGTACGTCTTTTACACGGGCAATCAGCAAGAATGGGATCTGACCAACATACTGTGGTCGCTGGGGTTCGTCTTGGTACTATTCACATGTGTGGTCATGCACGAGTTTGGCCATGCCCTCACGGCCCGCCGGTACGGGGTACAAACCAGGGATATAATCCTGTCGCCCATCGGTGGAGTAGCCCGGCTCGACCACTTGCCGGAACGCCCCGGTCAGGAGTTTTTGGTCGCTATTGCCGGACCCCTGGTCAACGTGGCTATCGCAGTAGTCATATCTCCATATCTGTTGACCCTGGGTGCTTCCTCGCGAACGCAACTTTTTCAGATACTCCTCAACCCGAACGGCAATTATTTCCCCTCGGGCCTGAGTCAGCTCGATTATTTTCTGGCCGGCCTGATCATGCTCAACCTGATGCTGGCCCTATTCAACCTCATTCCCGCTTTCCCCATGGATGGCGGGCGGGTCCTGCGGGCATTATTATCCGTCAGGCTGAGGCGGGACCAGGCAACACGCATTGCCGCGTATACCGGGCAAACGCTGGCCGTAGCATTCATGATCTATGGAGTGTGGTATGCCGGAAACTTCTTCTACCTGCTCATCGGCGGATTTGTCTTTTTTGCGGCAGCAGGAGAATACCGCATGGTCCGCACCGAACAGTACCTGCGTTCCCACACCGTGTCGGACATTGTTCGCTTTCCGTTTCGACGATTGTACGTCACCGATACCATGGAAAATGCCATTCGCCTGCTGGGTAGCGACGGGCAACACAGCTACCTGATACTGAATCAATGGCAGGACGTGGTCGGCATCCTATCCCCCAGGCAGATCAAAGCGGCCCACGAAGCCCGCCAATACGACCAACCGGTCACGGCTTTTATGTCGGTAGTGCCCACTCACCTGATGAATACGGATACATTGGAAGAAGCCTACCGGGCACTACAATCATCAACCGTTCATACGCTGCCCGTATACGATAGAAGCGGCCGGCTCTGCGGTATGGTCGATTTGCCGGGACTGGAGCGGTTTGTACAACTTTCCCGAAGTCGGAAATAATGTATTCAACACCAGATCACTTCTGCACGAATAAATTCTGAGCGACCTTCTTGGAAAGTACCTGCTCTTCGCCGTTGGTGAGCTGGATGCGCACTGATTCGTCGTATTCGAAGCGCTCAAGGAGGGTGAATTCGGCGCCGAGGGTGAGCTCCAGACGCTCGAGATAACGCAGAAAAGCCGGAGAATGATCCTGGACGCCCACGACTACTCCCTGCTCACCGTCTTTCAGGTCGGCCACCAGTACTTGTTTACGGAAGGTGAAATTACCATCAGCATCCGGGATCGGGTCACCGTGCGGATCAAACTTGGGATAATTCAGGTAATCATCGAGGCGCTCCACCAGCTCTTTCGATTTGATGTGTTCGAGCTGTTCGGCGATCTCGTGCACTTCGTCCCAGGTAAACTGAAGTTGTTCGACCAAAAAGACTTCCCACAGGCGATGCTTGCGAATGAGGTGAGTAGCGGTGGTGTGCCCGCGATCCGTGAGGGTTACCCCCTTGTACTTTTCGTAGTGGATCAGCTTTTTCTTAGTAAGCCTTTTTACCATATCGGTCACGGAGGCAGCACTGGTTTCCATGACCTTGGCGATGGCATTTGTCGAGGCCGTTTTGCCGGTCTTCTCCGAAATCTTAAAAATTGCTTTCAGGTAATTTTCCTCGGTCTGCGAGATATGCTCCATGTTCGTACCTTCGTCCCAAATTGCGTTCCCCGGTTGAGCGGGCGACACGCAATTTACAAAAAGTTCAGGCGTCCCATGAGTGTTGATTTATTGGCCCGGCTGATGGGAATGACATCCTTATCGATCACCAACGTATTTTCTTCGATATCCTCGATCATATTGAGGTTAATGATGAACGAACGATGGATCCGCAGAAAGCGGGGGTCCATGAGTCGCTGATCTATATGCTTCAGGGTAGAGTGGATTATCAGGTTTTTGGTCGTTGTTTTAATCCGTACGTAATCACCCGCATTCTCAAAATACAAGATCTCATCGAAGGGCACCCGCACGAATTTTCCGTCGTGGCGTACGTAGATATCCTGCGATTGCTTTTTAAAGGCATTGATCTTTTCCTGAGTGACGATCGCCAATTCGATGGCCTTCATGAACCGCTCGTAGGGGATTGGTTTTTTCAGGTAATCCACTACCTGGTATTCAAAGGCTTCGTAGGCATAATCCTCCTTCGCGCTGGTAATGATTGCCAGGGGTGGAGACTTCAACTCCTGTAACAGTTCAATACCGCTCAAGCCCGGCATTTCCACATCCAGGAACATGAGGTCAACGTAGGTGCTATCCAGTTTACTCATAGCTTCCTCCGCATTCTCGCAAATACCAACGACTTCAACGTGATTGGTTTTGTTACAAAGTTTCTCGATAGCCATTCGTGACATCGCGTCATCATCTACAATGAGAGAACTAAATTTCATACATACCTGGCATTAGATGTGTGTAATAGCACCCGATTCAATATCCTGGATAAACTCCTTTACCATGCGCAACATGGTGGACTGATGCTTTCTGAAGTGACCGTAGGCTTCGGTTATTTTAGCGTTATCACCAGCCAGAGCGGCATGCTCCAGGTTTTGTAAATGATCCGCTAAAGTCGTGAAACCAACCATACGAACCGAAGGCTTAATCCGGTGAGCAATGGCTTTAATGTTCGTTCCATCCATCCTATCCACTGCCTTCTCAAGAGCCGGAAGACTTTTCTCACTTTCGGATAGGAAAAGATCGAACATTTCTTTTGCATATTCCAAGTCATCCCCATAAAATTCCCGCAAAACGGATAAATCAAAGGATAAATGGCCAGAAGGAGGTTTATTTTCAGCTGAAGGCTGCATAGCTACCACCGACTCTGACCAAAACGTTCCCAGCAGGTCGGAAAGCTGACCGGGAGTGATGGGTTTGGAAAGGAACCCATTCATACCGCACTGGAAGGCACGGTCGCGATCGGCCTGAATAGCACTCGCGGTAAGGGCGATGATGGGCACATCACAATTCGGGTTTTCCCGATTGCGAATAGCGAGAGCTGCCTCATATCCATTCATTTCCGGCATTTGCAGATCCATCAAAATTACCGCGAATATTTCCTCTCCGCATTTCTCCACTGCTTCGCGACCGTGCAATGCGAAATCAAAGGGAATACCCCATTTATTGAGCAGGGTTGAGATGTATTTTCGATTAATGGCATTGTCTTCCACGACCAGGACCTTTCCGTCTCTTTCCGGTTGAGTATTGGCCATCTTTTTGCTGCTCACCTGTGGGAGGATAGGCTTTCCGGTATCGACAAACGGCAGGTCAAGGGTAAAGGTCGTCCCCTTTCCTTCCTCGCTTTCAAAAGCTACCTGGCCACCCATCAACTCAGCGAGTTTAAGGGTTATAGGTAAGCCAAGGCCGGTACCCCCATAGTGGATGCGAATATCCGATTTGGCCTGGCGGTACGATTTAAAGATGTTTTCCTTATCCGCTTCCGCAATTCCGATACCTGTGTCGCGTACCTGAAAGCGAACCCATATTATCTCCTCCGACCTGCGCAGCGTATGAATGTCGAGGGTAATAGTCCCTTTCTTGGTAAACTTCTCGGCATTACTGAGCAGGTTATTCAGCATTTGGTTGAGTAGCAGATCATCACCCTCTAACTGGGTAGTCAATTCGGCATCCAAATTAAGCTCAAAGCGCACGGGCTTGTCTTCCAGTCGCAGTTGGTAGGTACGCTTCAAAAGCTCTGCGATACCGTTCAGATTAAAGGGGCGTTGTTGTACATCCAGTTGCCCGGACTCGATTTTGGAGAAATCCAATACATCCGAAATGAGGCGCAGCAACATCTCGGAAGAGCTCTGCAGAACGGAGATATACTCTTTCTGCTCATAATCCAGGCTGGTGTCCATCAGGAGGTGAGACATTCCGATGATCGCATTTAGCGGTGTCCGGATCTCGTGACTCATATTTGCCAGGAACTGCTTTTCGGCTTCCCGTGCTTGCTCCGCCTCCTGGCGGGCCTGCACCAGCTTGCGCTGCAGATCCTTCATGTAGGTGATGTCGAAGTGAATGCCAATTGATCCCACCACTTCACCATCTGCATTATGTACCGGTGTGCCACTGATCAACACCCATAACACCCGGCCTTCTTTGTGTGTCAGGCAACTCTCATAAATACTGGAGTGGCCTTCGAGCCGGTGGTCATTTTCCGAATTGATCCGCTCCAAATACTTGCCCGTCGGCAGCATTTCCCGGGCATCTAATCCTATCAACTCTTCTTCTGAATAGCCTACCAGTTTTATGAATGACCGATTGGCCTTAAGAATGCGATGTTGTTTATCTACCTCGATCAGGCCGAGGTCCATATTATCGATTAAGGTATTGTACTTGAGTTCATTCTGGATGAGCTGATTGCTGCGGTAATCCACCTGCTTTTCCAGTTGATGGTTCAGGTGCAAAAGTTCCTGGTTGGCGCGGTATAGCTCCAGGGATTTTGTTTCCAGCAGAGATTCCGCCTCTTTCCTGGCCTTTATTTCCCGCTTCAGCCGCTTTTCCATTAAGTCCACTCGCTTACTCATAAGGTGGTCTTTTCAATGGTAAACCGCACCTCTGATCCATCGGCCATGATATTTTCCATGGAGACCCGGGCATCTTCCTGAAAGAAGACCAGGCTTTGCTCGATAAGTCCCTGAGCAAAAGCGCCCATCTTCCGTTCCGATTTATAGATCAATTCTAAGGAGTCAGAGGAAAGACGTTTGCTGGAAAAAACGGGCAACTCAGCATCGGGATACAACTTCTTCACTTCCACGTGAATATGCTGGTCGATAGATTCCAGAAACGCAAAAGCAGAGTCGGCGTTTTTCAAAAAATGCGGATAAGACCGTTCAAATGTCTTGAACAAATAATGGCCATAAGCACGTAAAAGGGCGGGGATGGATAGACTCGTTTTTTCCGAAAGGATAACCAGTAAGCTGATCATTTCACCGTGGTCGTAGGTACCCACAGCAGTATAAGCACCTCCGGATGGCAAGTTGGCTTCATCAATGAGCTCTTCGGTAAACTCAAAGCCGTATTGTTGCTCAACCATCTCTAAAAACTCCGTAAACACGAGTCCTTTCATAGCGGGTGGCTTTGGGGTGCCAGCCAACAGTAAAACCAGGGTTGTTGGTGCACAAATATTTAGGAACAAGGATTTTGTACTACTTTAGGTACGAGTATTTACAAAAAAAGTTGCCCTCGATATAGATCATCGAAGGGCAACCAAACTTCCTATTCCCAAAACCCCTGGCGGTTAGACCAGGAGATGTTTAATTGTCAAGGTTTCTGTGCATGTTTATGGTTAGTATCGCTGTAAAAACATAAGGCTCGCCGAATGTATTAAAGTACCCTCATTTTTCAGGGGCATTTTCAGGGATTGGCATGTTTTTCCCATTTTTTGGCAGGGCTTTCGCCAAAAAGGAGATAGGTGACCCCTTTCAGGTCAGAATGAATTGCTACACCAATAACTAATTTCAGTAAATACAGCTATTCCGGCAGGTAGGATCGTTGCCAATGCAAACCAAAATAGAAGCTACCGGCCAGATAGGAGAAAACCAGGAACAAGGCAAAAAGCCAATCGTCATCCGGGAACACCAGCGGCGCTATTTGTTTAAAAACGGTGAAGAATATACAGACAAAGGCCGCAGCACAGGCGAAATACAGCAACCGAACTTTATCGCCCAGTAAAGCTCCGGCCAATAAAGCCGATGCCAACTGCCACACCCCCAACATGAATAATGCTATGAGTGCAATAAACCCATGCTGCAAGGCAGCACTTAACAAACAGACTAAAAGTAGCAAAGCCTGGGTACCCGTATCAAGCCAGAACAAAGAGCGACGGAGTGTGGTATTCATAGTAATGGATTTTTTGAGGTGCGGATCTAAAACGTTTGCACTGAATAAGATATTACTTTAATTCAAAACTTTCAATAAAAATTGAAAATAAAGCCATCTGAATTATCCGCAACGCTGCGTGGCCGCCGTTCCGTTTTTCCGCCAACCTACATTGATCGCCCGATCGATCAGGACATCATAGAAGAGATCCTGGAGAATGCCAATTGGGCACCAACCCATAAGCGGACCGAGCCCTGGCGATTTCACGTACTGCGGGGCAAGGCCCTGAAGCGCACGGGGCAATTCCTGGCCGACTGGTACCGCGATCATACACCAGCGGAGTCCTTCTCCGATAAGAAATACGAGAAAAACCTTCGTAAGCCACAGCGATCAGCCTGTGTGATCGCTATCTGTATGCAGCGCGACCCCGGGGAACGGGTACCCGAATGGGAAGAGATCGCATCTACCGCTTGTGCCGTACAAAATATGTGGCTTACCTGCCATGCCTACGGTATCGGGGCCTACTGGAGTAGCCCCGGGGCAATAGCTGACGCGGGTGATTTACTCGACTTACAGGAGGGCGAACGGTGCCTCGGATTCTTCTTCATGGGGTATCACGAATTACCCGATCTTCCCGGAACTCGTTCACCCATAGCGGATAAGGTAACCTGGATCGATCAGTAGGATTACTTCGTATTACCAAAATTTTGTTGGTTAAAAACGGAATTTGCCTTAGTTTTGCCCGGCAAGAGCGAAACCGGCCCGAGGCTTCCCTTCATAGAGGAAGCCTTGATTTTTGTTGGGGCGGTCCTGTGGAAACAACTGGCCACCGAGCGGCCATTTAATTGTACATAAAGAATACGTAATTATGGGTCAAACTATTTTGTATTTGGTTCCTGCACTGGGAGTCCTGGCGCTGTTGTTTACCGCCTGGCGATCTTCCTGGGTCTCTAAGCAGGAGATTGGTACGGAACGAATGGGACGCATTGCCACCAACATTGCTAGTGGTGCCATGGCGTTTTTGAAAGCAGAGTACCGGGTTCTTATCATTTTCGTAGCTGCCGTAGCCGTACTGCTCGGTGTCAGTGCCGATGCGGAAGATTCCTCACCCCTGATCGCCCTGTCGTTCGTACTGGGTGCGATCTGTTCGGCTCTGGCCGGATTCATCGGGATGCGCGTAGCCACCAAAGCTAACGTTCGTACTACCAATGCTGCCCGCGGCGGCCTTGGCAAAGCCCTGGAAATCGCCTTCGCCGGTGGTTCCGTTATGGGGATGGGCGTGGTTGGCCTCGGTGTTCTCGGCCTCGGTCTTCTGTTCCTCCTCTACTCCAACATGGGCTGGGACGTCAATAAAGTAATTACGGTAGTTACCGGATTCTCTTTCGGTGCTTCCTCTATCGCTCTTTTTGCCCGCGTTGGTGGTGGTATCTACACCAAAGCAGCCGACGTTGGTGCCGACCTCGTAGGTAAGGTGGAGGCCGGTATCCCCGAAGACCACCCGCTCAACCCCGCTACTATTGCCGACAACGTGGGTGACAACGTGGGTGACGTAGCCGGTATGGGTGCCGACCTGTTCGAATCGTACGTTGGTTCCATCATCGGTACCATGGTTCTCGGTGCCGCCTTCATCGGTCTGACCGGTTTTGAAGAAACCAATGTATTTGGTGGCCTGAATGCCGTTTTATTGCCGCTGTCACTGGCCGGCGTTGGTATCGTTACCTCCATCATCGGTACCTTCTTCGTACGTGTTAAGGAAGGCGGTGACCCGCAAAAAGCACTCAACCGCGGTGAATTCCTCTCCGCCGGACTGATGCTGGTAGCTACCTATTTCCTCGTGAACCACTTCATGCCAGCTACCTGGAGCTATAATGGTGGTGATTACAATTCTATGGGGGTTTTCTGGGCCGTTATCTTTGGTCTGGTTGCCGGTTTGGCAATTGGCCTGGTCACTGAATTCTACACAGGTACCGGAACGCGTCCCGTTCAGGGAATTGTTGACCAGTCTCTGACCGGTTCTGCTACCAACATTATCGCCGGTCTGGGCGTAGGTATGCAGTCGACCGCTATTCCGATCATTATTTTGGCGGCAGCCATCATTGGCGCCCACGAATTTGCCGGCCTGTACGGTATTGCCATTGCTGCGGTAGGTATGCTCTCCAATACGGGAATCCAACTGGCCGTTGATGCCTATGGCCCCGTATCGGACAACGCCGGTGGTATTGCCGAGATGGCCGATCTGCCAAGCGAGGTACGCGAGCGCACCGACAAGCTGGATGCGGTTGGTAACACCACCGCCGCTATCGGTAAAGGTTTCGCCATCGGTTCGGCTGCCCTGACGGCCCTGGCCCTGTTCGCCGCCTTCATGACCACTGCTCAGATCAACGCCATCGATATTTCCAAGCCACTGGTTATGGCCGGCCTGCTGCTGGGCGGAATGCTTCCTTTCCTCTTCTCTTCCATGGCTATGGGTGCAGTAGGACGCGCAGCGATGGATATGATCAAAGAGGTTCGTCGCCAGTTCAACGATATTCCCGAGCTGAAAGCGGCCCTCGCCGTTATGCGTGACAAAGGTGACGACTACAGCAAGTACTCCGACGAAGACAAAAAGATCTTCGATGCGGCCGATGGTAAAGCCGAGTACAGCAAGTGTGTAGAGATCTCCACTGCTGCCTCTATCCGCGAGATGATCATCCCCGGCCTGATCGCCGTTGTTACCCCCGTACTGATCGGTTTCCTGGGTGGAGCTGAGATGCTGGGTGGCCTGCTGGCCGGTGTAACCGTTTCCGGTGTACTGATGGCTATCTTCCAGTCAAATGCCGGTGGTGCCTGGGACAACGCCAAGAAGATGTTCGAAGAAGGTGTCGACATCCAGGGCGAGAAGTTCTTCAAAGGCTCCGAGCCACACAAAGCAGCCGTTGTTGGTGATACCGTTGGAGATCCCTTCAAGGATACCTCCGGTCCTTCACTCAACATTCTGCTGAAACTGATGTCCGTGGTGGCCTTGGTAATTGCACCGATGCTGGTGTAAGACCTACCCACAGTCCCTCCCTTTGGAAAGGGAGGGAGGATACGATACTCCTAAAGAGAGGGTTCTTCTCTCCAAAACAGAACCCTCCCTTCTCAGACCGCCCTGGTTGTAGCGAAAGCAGACATAGCGCAGGCGGTAGTTTATTCGCGGGGGAAAACAGTCCGACAGGATCGTTTTCCCCCGCGTTTTTTTGCCTTAAGGCAAAAGAAAAGAGTCACTGGTCTATATTCTGGCAGCCAAATGACCGTTTTATAAAACAGTAGCTGTTAGCATTGCGTTAAACATTCGGTCTGAGTCCTTAAAGACGAAACAATTTCGCCTGAATTCAGTACTTTTAAGAACCTACCCTCGTTTTCAGGGTACCGGCCATTTAATGTAAACCAGGCGACTATACCAACAAACCACCTGATTAAAAAGCGACGTATGAAATTTCGAGGCCCACTGTTTTTCTCCGTTGTCGCACTGACCTTTGTGCTGGCAGCCTTCTATCCACAGCCCGTTGACAACAGCCAGAAAGAGGCTGTCATCATGCGGACCGTGTTGACCTTCCTGAACCAACTCCACTACAGCCCGAAGGATATCAATGATGATTTCTCGAAGGACCTGTACGATTTTTATATGGATCGTATCGACGGTACTCGTCGGTACCTCACCCAGAGCGACATTGAGCAATTGAGTGTGTACGAAAAACAACTCGATGATCAGATCAACAGCGGTGAGTACGACTTCTTTGACATGTCGGTCGAACTACTCGACAAGGGTATCCAGAAGGCAAAAGGCTTTTATACCGAATTACTGGAAGAACCCTTTGATTTCACGGTCAAAGAGCATTTTGAGCTCGACGGTGAAAAGCGCGGCTACGCCAAAAACGACGAAGAATTGCGCGAGGTATGGCGCAAGATGATGAAGTACGAGACCATGACGCGACTGGCCCGCAAACTGGAGCGCCAGGAGCAAGACAAAGAAAAAGGCAAAGAAGTTAAGACGTACGAAGAACTCGAAGCCAAATCCCGCGAGGAAGTTCGGGATATGTACGAAGGTGTATTCAACCGCATCGGTCAGATCAAGCGTATGGATCGCCTGTCCTTCTACCTGAACAGCATCACCAGCCTGTTCGATCCCCACTCCAACTATTACAAACCCATCGATAAAGAAAACTTCGACATTCGCATGTCGGGTAAACTAGAGGGTATCGGTGCCCGTCTCACCAACGATGGTGAATACACGCAGGTGAGTGAGATCGTTACTGGTGGCCCGGCCTGGCAGGGCAAGGAGCTCGACGAAAAAGACCTGATCCTGAAAGTAGCTCAGGGCGAAGAAGGCGACTGGATCGATGTGGCCGGCTGGGCGCTCGACGATGTGGTGCAGCAGATCCGAGGTGAGAAAGGAACCGTGGTACGCCTAACCATCCGTAAAGTAGATGGAACGCAACAAGAAATCAGCATCGTTCGCGATGTCGTGAATATTGAAGAAACGTTTGCCCGCTCACTCATCCTCGACGGTAACGAGCCCGGCAGCAAGATGGGGTACATCTATCTTCCCAGCTTCTACGCCGACTTCGACGACCCGGATGGTCGCTTTGCCGCCAAGGACGTAGCTGCCGAGCTGGAAAAACTTAAGACCGAAGGCGTAGATGGCGTCATCCTCGACCTGCGCAACAACGGTGGTGGCTCATTGATGGAGGTGGTCCGCATGACCGGCCTCTTCATCGAGCGCGGCCCCATCGTACAGGCGAAATACCGCACCCGTGACCCGGAAATTTACCGGGATACCGACTCTAAAGTCGTGTACAATGGCCCGCTGGCCGTCATGACCAATGGCTTCAGTGCCTCGGCCTCCGAGATCCTGGCCGGTGCTATCCAGGACTATAACCGCGGTGTCATCGTGGGTAGCAAAGCCACCTTTGGTAAAGGAACGGTACAACGCTTCTTCCCGCTCGACCGCGCGGTGCGCGGCATGGACGAGATCAAGCCTCTCGGTGAGATCAAACTGACTACCCAGAAATTCTTCCGGATCACGGGTGAATCCAATCAATTACAGGGCATCATTCCCGACGTAGTACTTCCCGACCGCTACCACTACATCGAAACCGGTGAGCGCGAAGAAGACTACCCGCTGGCCTGGACCGAGATCGAACCCGTACCCTACGACCAGAGTGTCTATCAGGTAGAAAATACGGCTACCCTGGCCAAGCAGAGCGCACAGCGCTTATCGCAAAACTCTGTCTTCCAGGAGATCCTGGCCAGCGCCAAAGATCTGGAAAAAGACCGTGAAGATTCCAAGTACAGCCTCCACCTCGAGACCTACATGAAGGAGCTCGAAGAGCAAAAAGCGGAAAGCGAGGCCTTTAGCGCCCTGTTCGATAATGCCGTCATCTCCGGTGTTAAAAATCCAAGCGCCGATATCGAGATGATCAACGCTACGGAGAAAGCCAAGGCGCGTAACAAAGAGTTTATCGAGGGCGTCGAAACAGACGTCTACATCAAGGAGACTATCCAGGTGCTCCAGGATATGGAGAAAGCGTCTTAAAGGATTGTTTCCCCAAACAGAAAAGCCCGGCTGCAGCGTGCTGCAGCCGGGCTTTTCTGTTTTGGGGAACCGAATTATCTCTATACCTCCGCCGGAACAAACTGTTTGCGGTGCATGGTCGAGACCATGCACCGCAAACAGTTTG
>CAYFGK010000042.1:0-50841 GCA_964342305.1 uncultured Saprospiraceae bacterium
CTTTGGTATAAGATACCGAATCTTTGCTGTTTACGGCCGTTTTCGGTCAATAGATGCGTGGGGCCATAAAAAAACCGCCAACAAACAGGTGTTCGTTGGCGGTTAGTCTACCAGAAGGCTTGGTTTACTTTTTGAGCAGTACCCCCGTAGCCATGAACTTGAGTTCTTCCTTTGGCTCGGTGATAGCTTCGATCTCCTTTTTGGATTTTCCGGCATCCTCGGCGTAGTGCCTTAACTCATCAACGGGGGTTACCTCGCGATAAGCCTTACCCTGAACAATTACTGTTTGACCAGCAATGTCTTTTGGGACAAAAAAGCCGTAATCCTGAAATTTCACCATGGTTGCGTTTGCTTCGCCCGATGGTGACGTCAGATTCATCCAGCATCCTTTCATCTGGCAAACTTCGGCAACTGTAGCTTCAACTACCAGCTCCATGCTGTCTTTATCCGACATAGTCGCCATAAAGTCATCATAGCTAATTGCCTGATCCTCCGCTACCGGACCGCCAAATTGCTGGGGATTAACGTTTTCTTGTGCCTCCACTGTCAGATTTAACAATAATCCTCCGAACGTCAGGAAGGCGATAAGAAGTGTTTTAGTTTTCATAATCATGTGTTTTGCTACATCAAACTTACGGTATTCTGCGTTATTGTGGCAACTACAATTTTTAGCAGCCTTTTAGTGCTGATAAACCGGAAGAATACCTGCTACTTCCTTTTGAGTACCCGGAAATCCGGTCGCGGTCGATTTACGACCGTTATATGATTATACTCCCACGCTGGCCATTCCTGGCAACCACTCCTACAATAGGCAATACCTGACACAATATTTGCCTCCATGTAGGACGTATTAATATCGGATATATTTACATATAAAATAAATAAATAATCTGTCTTCCCTGATGCCCTAATACCCCTCGCACAATGTGCGAAAAATGACATCACCACTCAGAAAATCACGGATCGATATGAGAGCGTTACTACTGTTTATTGTCTTTATCGGCTGGCAACCGATGAGTATGGCCCAGTTTACTTGCATTAAAGGAGATTGCATTTCCGGGCACGGGGCTTGTGTCTTTCCCAGTGGTGCCCGATATGAGGGTGATTTTAAGGATGGTAGAATTAATGGTCTAGGTGTGCTTTACTACGAGAACGGTGATACCTACATCGGCAACTGGCGGAATCAGGTACGCCAGGGAAAAGGACGCTTTAAATTTGCCAGTGGAAATGAATACCTGGGTGAATTTGAGCGCAATCAGATGCAAGGTTATGGTACCATGACCTATGCAAACGGCAATCGGTACGAGGGAGAATGGATAGCCAATCAGCCCTACGGCGAGGGTACCTTTGTGCACGCCAATGGTAATAAATACGTCGGCTATTTTGTCGATGGAAAATTCGAAGGGCAGGGAACCATGTATTACGGTGACGGCTCTTACTATCAGGGAGGCTGGAAGGCCAATCAGCGGCACGGCGAAGGTGCCCTGGTGAAGAATGATGGCAGCCGCCTTACCGGTTGGTGGGAGGAAGATGAGTTATATGATGCTACCCCTGTCCTGACTGAAGAGGAGCGCATTGCAGCTGAAAAACGAGATTCCGAATTTGCCGGAGAACCGGAACTACCCAATTGCAATATCCAGTACTGCCTGGAAGGGCAAGGAGAGTATACCTATCCCAATAACGTTCATTATATAGGCGATTTCGCTCAGGGACGTCCCCGCGGACACGGTGTGGTGACCTACCCCGATGGTGACCGGTACGAAGGCTACTGGCGGGATAATGGTCCCTCGGGAGAAGGTACTATGTATTACAAAAACGGCCGGATATTACACGCCGAGTGGGAAAACGGCCGCCCCAGTGAGGTCATTCTGAGCAGTCAGGGGAAAAAGCCTCCATTAGCTACTGCTACGGATCCGGATAATCCGGTAAAAGTCTGGGCGGTGATCATCGGTGCCTCGCAGTACCGGCATATGGCTTCCCTGCGCTATACCGATGATGATGCATATCATATTTTTGCCTTTCTAAAAAGCCCCTATGGCGGAGCTGTTCCCGATGAGCAGATTAGTCTGTTAGTCGATGAGGATGCTACGAGGTCCCGTATCCTGGAGTCCATGGATAGGATCTTTGGTCAGGCTGATGATAACGATGTCGTATTTTTTTATTTCTCCGGCCACGGAGAGGAGGGGGCCTTTCTGCCGACCGATTATGATGGATTCAATAATCAGTTACTGCACGCGGAGGTTCGCGACCGGATCGAATCATCACCGGCCCGCCATAAATTTGTGGTAGCTGATGCTTGTCATTCGGGTAGTATTTTCCTGCGCCGGACACCCGCTCACCAGATTCTGGAGAAGTATTACCGGGCATTCGAAAACAGCGATGGTGGGATGGCCCTGCTGATGTCGTCGAAAGGAGAAGAGTTCTCCATGGAAGATAACGGTCTGCGGGCAGGCGTTTTTAGCCACTACCTCATCAAGGCAATGAGGGGTGCAGCTGACCGGGACTACAATGGAGTGGTAACTGTACAGGAAACCTACCGATACGTGCGCCGTAATGTACAATCCTATACCGGCTTTGTGCAAACACCTTTGTTACTGGGAACTTTTGATGAGTTTATGCCCATCTCGGTGGTTCGCTAGTATAGGTAAAGTTTTCAGTAAAGCGGACATAGAGAAAACTTTGTTTTAACAATATGTGCCCGAGGAGTGCCGGAAGCTGTAAATATTTGATTTTTCCCGTAAGGGGAGCAACGATTTACTGGTCTTCTCGTACATATAGAATGATTTAAAGTAAATCGTTCAGTAGTCAGTAATCAACGAATTTGATCGTTTCCCGGAACGGAGGAACGGCTAAAACCACATGTATGAAAAGGGCAAAATATCTACTCCTGTTACTCGCCAGTATGGTCCCCGCTTTATTGATAGGTCAGTGTATTTCCGGAAATTGCCACACCGGAAGCGGCGTATTCATCTACAAAAGTGGTGCCCGCTATATTGGTGCCTTTGACAATGGTGAACGCGAAGGGCTCGGTATCTGCTATTATTCCGATGGTAGCTCGTATTTCGGCTATTGGAAAAGCGATCGTCGACACGGCGAAGGAATTCTTACCGAAGCTAATGGTCGCGAGCAAAAGGCGGAATGGCGAAGAGGTTCGTTGCACGAGGTAAAGGCAGAGCTTGCTTTTCAACTTCCCGGCAAGCGGAAAAAGCCAAGAACTGGCTGCGTAAGCGGGGATTGTAAAAACGGGCAGGGCGTTTATGTTTTCCCCGACGGGGCCGTCTATAGCGGTGATTTTGCCAATGGTAATCGTCATGGTTTCGGAGAGTGCTTTTTTCCCGGGAATAAACAATACAAAGGACGTTGGCAGAATGATGTGCCCGATGGGAACGGCACCATGGTTAATGCCGATGGATCGGAAGAAATCGGCTATTGGCGCCGCGGTGAATTAGTAGCCCGCGAGGGGACACTACCCGTGCGGGAGGATATTGCCGAGGTGCCACTCGATCCCGGCTGTATCAAAGGCAATTGCGAAAACGGTACCGGGATATATGTCTACAGTGATAAAAGCCAATACGAAGGCACCTTTCGCAATGGCTATCCACACGGTCAGGGTAAGATCATGTATACCAACGGAGATGTATACGAAGGACGACTGGAATACGGCAAATTGCACGGTCGCGGGAAACTCACTGCCAGCAGTGGTCACACCGTAGCCGGGTACTGGGATAAAGGTCGCTACGTACAGAGTATTGCAGCCGAAGCGCCAACCACGGTCAAAAGCCCGGAGGATGAGGTGCGAATATGGGCGGTAGTGATCGGCATTGCCAATTATCCCCATATGCCGCCGCTATATTACACCGACGATGATGCCTATCAGTTTTATGCCTTTTTGAAGAGTCCGGAAGGTGGAGCGGTGCCCGATAATCAGTTGCGGTTGCTGATCGATGAGAATGCTACCCGGAAGAATATCGTAAATGCGATGCAGGATGTCTTTAGCAAAGCCGGACCTAACGATATTGCTATACTGTACTTCTCGGGTCACGGTAAGCCAGGAGCTTTTCTGCCCCACGATAACCGGGGCGAATTCAATAAGATCTACCACGAAGAGATTACCAATATGCTGGACCGCAGCCCGGCAAAGGTCAAGCTTTGTATCGCTGATGCCTGCCACTCGGGCGGTATGTATGTGACCCGCGGTGACAATGCAACTATTCAGAATTTTTATAAAGATCTGGCCCAAACCCGCCCGGGTTGTGCACTTATATTATCTTCTAAATCGGATGAAACCTCTTTGGAAGCCAAAAATGTGCGTCAGGGAGTCTTTAGTCACTATATGATCCGCGGATTGAAAGGAGAAGCGGATAGCAATAACGATAAAGTAGTGACCATCATGGAGGTATTCAATTACGTTTACCACCGGGTACGATCCTATACCCAAAACCGGCAAACGCCCATCATTCGTGGCCAATTTGACCGGGACATGCCGGTGAGTACCATTCGGGAATAGCTTCCAGGACTTAGAGCTCGGGGGTTACTTTCGTAAAAAGTGCTCTGGTAGTCAGGTCTTTGTACCGGCGCCAGAGCACTTTTTTTAGGTTAGGTGTCGTAAGTCCGCGTGCTATTGCCCGGGGAAGTCAGAACGGAACCCGGGGCGACTTGTTTAGGCTGCAATATTTTTGTGGAATTTCCATTGGTATACAAATCCGGATCACATGCAGTCCAAAAAGGTAGGAATTGATGACATGGCGGTACATATCCCCGCCCTGTACGTACCCATTCAAACACTGGCCGAGGCCCGCGCCATTGAATACGCCAAACTGAATAAAGGTTTAGGCCTGCAGGAAATGAGTGTGGCCGATGTGGCTGAAGATGCAGCTACCATGGCTGCTCATGCCATATTGGAACTCATTGAGCGCAACCGGTTGGCTCCCTCCGAAATTGGCCGCATTTACCTGGGTACCGAAAGTGCACTGGATGGCGCAAAGCCTACGGCTACTTATGTCCAGGACATGTTACAACAATATCTGGCCCGCGAGTATGGTGCCGATTGCCTGTTGAATTGCGATGTGGTCGACCTGACTTTTGCTTGCGTGGGTGGCGTTGATGCAATGTTGAATTCACTTGACTGGATCCGGGCGGGCGAACAACGCAAAGCTATCGTGGTAGCCAGCGATAATGCCAAATACGAGTTGGCAAGTACCGGAGAGTATACCCAGGGGGCCGGCGCAGTAGCTATGTTATTGAAGGAGTCGCCCCGCCTGTTGGCCATTGAGCCGGTGGTGGGAACCGCCACCCGGCCTGTCCACGATTTCTTCAAGCCAGTACGGAAAATAACGAAGCGGGCTTTGCTGGAAGAGGCCCTGAAAGAAGCTGCCGTACCGGAAGAGAAATGGGGTGCGATTTTGCAAAAGCTGAACCCCGAGGCCCTCAACGAGTCAGGGTACTGGGATTCCAATGAGGATTACTTCCTCATCCATCGTGATACCCCGGTATTCGATGGTCCCTATTCCAATGATTGCTACCGCAGCCGCATTCGCGAAGCGCTGGATCACTACGAGCAACAGCTTGCTTCTTCGGCAGAGCCAACCACCGATCAGTGGCGGCGGATCATTTTCCATCTGCCGTACGCCTTTCAGGCACGGCGCATGTTTGCTGAACTCTTTTTGGCGGAAGCCCAAAAGAGAGGCGATCTCGATCTGCTTCTTGAGGAGATGGGAACAGCGGAGCCACGGTCCGATCAATTTGATTCCGAGGAAGCTTTCGCAAAAGCAATGAATGCTTTCTTACGCGGAGTGTCCAAAACGCAGCGATATAGAACGTTTGTAGCAGAAAAGATCGAGCGGGGCGAACGCTATTCTTCCCGGATGGGGAACCTCTATGCGGGCTCCATTTTTCTGAGCTTGCTCAGTTCATTGGAGGCTGACTATGCGGAGGGCACTGACCTAGATGGTGCTGCACTCGGCTTTTTTGGATATGGCAGTGGTTCGAAGTCTAAGGTGTTCGTGGGTGTTGTGCAGCCCCGGTGGAAGGAGGTGGTGGCCGCTTTCGATACCGATAAACGTCTGGATAGTCGTCAGGCAATCGACTATCCGACTTACGAAAAACTGCACCGGGGACGCCTCTTACAACCGATTGCACCGGAGCAGCTCACCTTTCGCCTGGCAGAAGTCTCCGCCGAGCGTGGTGTTCGCGAAGGAGCGCGCACCTATTCGGTCCAGACGCCCGTTGGGCTGGAAGTGAAATAACGTGAGGTTGGGCACAGGCTATTTCACAAAGAGAAGATAATCAAGGCCCAACCTCTCGTTATAATAATGCATATGGCGGGGTCATGATTTAGCGTGTCAAGACACATGTAGGTGTACTTGATTTGTAACCTAAATTGATACGCATCATGAAAACCTGGTCTATGCTCGTTTGCCTGCTCTTAATTGCTGGCTCCGTTTCGGCTCAAAAGGTCTACCAACGCTATACCCCACAACCCGTTAAGATCAATCCGGCCATTATCAAAAAACCAGTCTTACTGCGGGCTGATATGACGATGGTCGATCAAACGGTTTTTTCCTCCAATGCCTCTTCGGGAGCTCGTTTTCTGAAGGTATGGGTTAAGAACAGTGGCAATCTCCAGTCGGGGGCAAGCACCCTTAAGGTAAAGTACAGCTGGCGGGTCGATCACGAATCGTTCACCCAACGCACTCTGAATTATCAGTACAATATCCCCGGATTGCCGGCAAATGGGACCTACGGTATCTGGGTGCGGATCCCGGACTGGGAAATCTCGTCGAACGAGGGGTTTGGTTCGTCGCACGTAAGTATTCGGTTCGAGGCCGACGGTACTAATGTGATCGCTGAATCGGATGAGAGTAATAACCGTTTATATACGAGTTTGCCGATCCTGCATTAGAATTCCACAAGTTATCAACATTTTACATTGTTGATTTTTAGGGGGTTGTGTTATTTGTTAACACTTGTTGATGGCTGGGGTTGTGGATAAGTTCCAGATGCCATCGGGGATGCCATCCTAGATGGCATCGCATTTTTTCGCAACCTGTACGACACTCACTCGATTTTATGGGGTCAAAAAATATTGACTTTCACAAAAAATCCAACAAGAATCTGCATCATCACAATCCTTCAGTCGCCTTTGGCTGTAACACCAGCAATGAACACGCCACTACATTAATCGTCCCGTGAACCCCATACATATAGGAAATGCTAAGCCCCGGCCAGATAAATCGCAAACCGTAGCTGATCGCCAGCATCATACCCGATAAAAGCAATACACTCCCGATAAGCGGTAACCAACGCAAGGCCGTGGACTTCCCCACTGAATAGCTGATTTGCCAAAGAGCTAAACCCATTCCCGATAATCCCATAAACACGGCAAAAATACCTTCAACCCAGACCGGACCACCCCAGTGGGTGATCAAAATCCCCAGGGCCACCAGTGGAATGCCGGTCAGAATACCCCAGGTGATCGATCGGAACAGCCGGGTATTTTTTTGCGAAAGCAAAAAACCAGCCACGATCGGTAACACAAATCCCGCATAGTGAAAATGCGCTGCCGTCAGCAAAACAATCGGATCCTGGAAACCAAAGGGATGAATACCAAGCCTATCGGCCAGCGCCCAGGCAGCACCGACCGGGAGATATAAAAAGCCCACCAGGGTCGCAAACTGGCTGAAGGACCGTCCCGAAGTAGGCGTGCGAAAGAAATGCCGCAATGCCTGCAGAGCCACCGTAACCGTCAGAGCGAACCAGGGAATCGAGAGAAAGCTGATCCAGGGAATGTCCGGAACACAATACGGTACTCCCAGCAGCAAAGCCGCCGGGAAAAAAAGCCAACGCATGGGCTTGAGAAAACTCATCCAGGATCCGCTCAGTTGTAAGGCTAACGGCACCACTACCAGCGGTGCAAACAAAATCATCAGATGCACCCAGTCAATCCGCAAAAGTGAAGCCGGCAGGATGAATTGCAGGGCCAACATCCATCCCAGCAAGCCTTCCCAGATCGGAATACGCTCGCGCGAAAGCAGTCGATACCCCGTTTTACGCTGCATGTCTTTCATGGAACCATAATACGGAACGACCTCCGAACCAGAGCCAGAATCCCGTAAAAATTTCTTGGGGCTGCCTGTGCGTATTCTTTTCCGGGCGGCTCAGGGTAAATCAACAGCTTTAGCTACCTTTGACATCATTAAGCAAGCGACTTTAATGCTGACAAAATTAGTACTTCTCAATAGCTGTTCTTATCAACTGGCCGAACTGGATTTTACGGAGGGCGATTCCATGCAGTTGGTGGGCTCCAATAACGTAGGCAAAAGCTCACTGATCTATTCCCTCAACTTTCTCTTCCTGGTCAATCGCAATCTCATGACTTTCAGCGGGGAGCGCTCGGCCGACAAGGAGACCCTGGCTCACTATTTCCCCGAGCCCGAACGCAGCTTTATCGTCTTTGAGATCCGAAAACGACGCAAGGCCTATTGCATCTTTGTACACCGCAAGGGGGATGGCGAACTGCGCTACCTGCGCTTTGATGAGGGCTACGACCGGAATCTGTTCTACGATGCGGATTCGGCTTCCGCCAAAAAAGGAAAAGGTGCTGTTCTCCGTGATTTCAAAGCCGTCGTGGGGCAATTGAACCGGCGGGCGGTGAAAATGACCAACTACACTCAGCAGCAGGATATCCTGCGTACCATCTACCAGATCGGCCGCAGTAATGATGCCGCAGTTTGGCTCACCAAATCGAGTAAGACCATCGGGTTCTCCAATAGCTTCTCCAAGGTGTATCGGTACCTGATCAATTCCAAGCTGATCAATAATGATGCATTAAAGGAGATCCTGCTGATCGCCGACAATCGCGACCAGGAAAAACTCAGCTATAGCCGGCAGAATATCCAGCAGATCGATCGTCTGCGCATGGAAAGTCAGAAGATGGAAGTGCTACGGAATATCCGGGAGGAGTTCGATCGCTTCCAGGAATTATCGCGCTCCGTAGCCACCCGCTACGAGGACCTCTGCCGGCGATCAGCTACCCTGCGGATCAGCGCTAAAAATACCCTGGCCGACCTGCTGATCAACCGCCGCAAACACGAAGAAGAACAGGAGGAATTGCGCGATAAACTTATGGTCAAAGGCCGCGAACGCGATCAGATCAACCGCCAGCTCGGTGGTCTGCAGGGGGATATCCGCCAGACTAAGGCAAAGCTGCAGGAACTGGAAGAGGAAAACCAGGAACTACTTTCGCTTCCTGCCGAATCCCTGCTGGAACAGCAACTCCAGAATACCGATACCCAGTTGGAGCAGGTAAGTTACCGCTTGGTCGAACTGAAAGGCTACGATCACAAAAAGCAGGCTGAGCTCCGCAAGCGCACCGAACGGCTCGAAGCTCGTTTACAGCGCCTTACCCGCCAGCAGGAACAGATCGACGATTGGTTGATCTCCCACCTCAGTAGTGACCCGGAAACACGCCGCCTGTTAAATGCCATACTCAGTCCGGAGATAGCTCGTATGTCCCGCACTGCCGTGCAAAAACCAGTAGAAAAAGCCACCCGGCTCATTGAGCTTTTCGATGGCCGGATTCAGCTGCCGGAAGGATTTCCCCTACCGGAAATCACCAGCCCAGAAGAGCTGGAAGCCGAACGAAAGCAAATTGCTACGGACCTCGACCGACTGCGAAAACTGGTAGACACCGCGGAGCGTCAGGACGAAGTGGAGCAGGACCGCGATAAGCTGCGCTCCGATCGGGATCGCATTCAATACCAGCTGCAGCGGGTAAAAGAGTTACCCGACCTGCAAGACGATCTCAAGCTTAACCGCCGAACCCTGGCCCGCCTGGAGCAGGAAGTGGAGGGACTGGAAGAACAACTGCGCCTGATCAATGAGGAGGCCACTTCCATGGAAAAAGGCGTCACCGTCCTCAGCGAACAACTAACCGGGAACTACCAGCGTTACCAGGGCATCGAACGCGATCTGCGGGCCCTGGATCAATTGCAGCTACCCGCCTGGGGCGAAGAAGAAATCGAAGCCATACCCTCCGGACTCGATCTGGAAGAACAATTACGTACTCTGCAAAAAGATGAACGCGCCCTGCGCGAAGACCGGGAACAGAAAAATCAGCTGTTCGTTCAGCTTAAATCGCTGACCGGTTTTGATCTGGCCGACGAAGAAGCGTTCATCCAGACCCTGGAACAGGAACTGATCTCCATGGAGGATAAGGAGCGGAGTATTCGCGCCTTGCTCGACAATATTGCGGTTCAGTTCGCCAATCCGGCCCGTAAATTCCTGGATTCTTACCTGGAATTTCGCCAATTTATCCAACAGGAGTTTAACCGCAAACTCAGTGAGATCCAGATCTCCAATCTGGAAAGTCTGCAGGTCGAACTGGAGCCTAACGAACGCCTGCAACGCGATCTGTCGAATATCGCCGACCTGTCGCTGCAATCGGAAGGATTGTTCCGCCTGGAGGAATCCACCACCAATCGCCTGGGTGTATTGCAGACGTACCTGGAAAAAGGGATCGTCGTCAAGTTTTCCGAGTTATTCAGCCTCCGGTTGCGTCTCAAGGTTAATGGCAAAATGCGTTCGGTCGATCTGGGCAAGCAGGTGGAAAGTGACGGGACGGATCGCATGCTTAGGTTGATCATTATCATGACGGTGATCAGCCGCCTCAGCCTGCGTACGCCCGATAATCGGGTGGTACTCTTTATTGATGAGATTGCCACCATCGACGGGAAAAACCGGCCACAGCTGGTAGACTTTTGCCGTGAGCATCATTTTTATCCCATTTTCGCAGCTCCGGATTTTGTCGATGGTTTTGAACGCTACGTGATGATCCGCCGCAACCCGTCGGGTCAACTCATTGTGGAGGCTGATAAACATTATATAGATGTGGATCGCACTGCGCAATCGGAAACTCCCCTGGACGCATGATCTGGAAAGCCGACCCCGATAAGGTATTGCGATTCATCGAAGAGAATTTCGACTTATTCCGAAGGCTCTACCGGGCCCAGTTGGACGATAATGTTGTAGCCGGCCAGGAGTTTGATCAAATGGTTAGGGGGAGCGGGGATGTGACCGTTAAACGCCTGTTTGAGTACAAATTACTCATACCCCAATACAACGATTATCGGTTGTCGGAACCCTTGCGCCAGTTCCTGGGGTTCCTGCTGAGTGAATTTAAGCCACTCCTGCCTGAGGAACTTGAAAAGTACCGGGTGTCCCTGGAAGAGTTGCTCGATCGGATCGCTGGTGTCGATAAATACGAGAATCCGGTCTTACTGCGGGAGCGCCTGGATGCCCTTTACGATGAGGTGCAGCGCTTCCTGGATAATGTGGAGAGCAATACCGGTCAACTGTTGCGGGCCACCCAGGAGCTCAAGACCAATAAAGATCAGATGACCTTCAGCGAGCGGGTTCGCAAGGCCCGGCACCTGATCGAACATTACATCGATCCGCTGAGCCGGATTCTGGATGTTCACAGTCCGACGTCCATCGCCAATGTCCTGACCCGGATCTCCGGTGCTGTGAATCAGGCCCGGTTTGTGGCTTCGGAGCCACGCATTGCCGATCGTTATACCCAGCTTCACGACCTTTTGCGGGTCGCCGACCGACGCATGGTCGATCAGTCGCGCATCATTACCCGTGAGTTATTGCCATTGATCGAGCGCCTGCAACGCGAATCGGAGATCCTGAACGGATGGGTACACTTTCTGGAGCGTCCCTTTCACCGCGAAGTACCGCAGCTTCCCAAGCGCCACGCCTTTTCCCTGTTGGGTGATAGCATGGAGACGGAAGTGCAATTCTTCTTAGAACAGTTTATCAAGCGCCCCGCAGCGGTTGTGCTGAATACGGATGCCAGTCCTCCCGTAAATACCGGCAGTTATTTCGACCGTCGTGCTTATTTGAAGCGACTGGACCGGGCACTACCAGTCGACGATTATTTTGGATGGTGCCACGAGGCACTTCAAACCTTTGAAGACCGTCCCTCCCGGACTCGTTTTTTTCGTATATGCAGTCTGGCCTTTGAAGAAGGGGAGCGGTTACAAATGGTTTTTTCGGATGATCGCGAGCAGGTGGATGTCGATGGTGTTTCCTTTATCATGCCCAGGGTTACGGTTACCCGAAAAGCTAAATAGGACCTATGCAATCATTTCCCGCACAACACCGACAAATCGTCGAAGCACTTTTACAGGAAGGTCGTTTCTTGCTCGAAGGAGAGCCCGAGTTCGTTATCCTGAAAGAGCATATCGATTATTATCGATCTTTCTTTAAGTCCTCCTTCTCATTGAGCCTGCAGTTTCATGGTGACTATGCATACCTGGAGAGTGTTCGGGAAAATGATGCTTTTTCCCGGGACGTCTGCATCTTTTTGGGCGTACTTTCCTACGAACTCGACCGGGAAGGGCGCAACCTGACGGAAGCTTTCGCCTTTCAGAGTTTCAGTGTGGAGGAGGTAGAGCAAATGCTCGAGCTGACGTCTTTCAAAGAAATTTTAGAGAGCAGCAAAAACCTTCGGGACCCTCTGACTCGCCGAAATTTTTACAACCGTCTGCAACGGCGCCGGATCATCGACCGGCTGGATGATGAAACCTTTAGGTTTACGGCGGCACACAAATTATTCCTGGAATACGCACGTGGCTTGTCCGCTGTGCGAGACGGTTCCGGGAAGGATGAAGAGGATTAATTCCTCGTATCGATCCGGTTAATTTTCGGCAAAGCTATTAGAATTTCCTTATCTTTACTTCCGGATAACTTCCATTGCAGGAAAGACTTTTCCAATCCTGTTGCTACCCCGCCCGTTAGATTCGCTATATAACACCAGTTATCCCATTGAAGTTACAATCATAACCAAAAACTGACGACGGATGAATAATCGGTACCCGCTATGGCTGGGGATCGTGTTACTAGCAATTATTTTCCCAAACACAGATCTCTTTTCTCAATGTTCCTACGACTGCAAAACGGATGTCACCATCCAAGTACCCGAGTCGGGAACTTATGCTCTTCAACCTGCTGACTTAATGACGGTTGATCCGGAAGGCTGCGTACCTTTTGATCGCCTCTTTGTTGTTCCTGCCGAAGTCACCTGCAATGATGCCGGCAAAACCATCGACTACGAAATTCGTGTAGATGGTACCAATTTCCTGTTGTGTACCGGTCAGGTACAGATCGGTGTACCTGAAGATGCCATCGTTTACGCTAAGGATTCCGTCACCCTGGCTTTAGCTGAAAACGAAAACAGTATTACCCTCACTCCCGAGTTGCTTGTCGACAGTATTGTCGGTGGCGGTTGTGTGGGTGCCAGTAAACTACTGGTAGAGCCCTCCGAAGTGGATTGCTCCGATGTGGGGCGTCCAGTTAACTATACCCTGCGCTGGCAGGGCAGTAACGAGATCATTGCCAGGGGGGCTATTGAAGTCCTGGACCCTACACCTGCTCAGGTATCAGTAGTGGACTCCTTCTTCCTGTACCTGGAAGAGGATGACGCTGAGGTTCGGGTACGTCCCGAATTATTGGTCGTCGCCCTGGATGATAATTGCCTGCGCTTTGGCGATCTGGCCGTAGAGCCGGCTTTTGTGGATTGTACCGATGCTAACCGGGATCAGGAATTTACCCTCTACGATGCCGTACGGGGTGATACCCTGGGAACCGGGATCCTCGCGGTGCGCGACACATTCGCGGCTAGCCTGCAATGCCGGGATACAATTCGCCTCACATATCCTAACAATGGATTTCCGGTATTCCTCCGTCCGTCGGATGTTATCCTCGATTTTGCCGACAACTGTATCGATCCCTCCAATATGATCGTAACTCCGGGCGTCCTGG
This sequence comes from uncultured Saprospiraceae bacterium, assembly GCA_964342305.1. Lineage (GTDB taxonomy): Bacteria > Bacteroidota > Bacteroidia > Chitinophagales > Saprospiraceae > DT-110. The sequence continues at coordinate 13,825 of CAYFGK010000042.1, forward strand.
ATTGTGATGCCCTGGATACACTCACCAATTACCACTTGCAGATTCGAGATAGTGGTGATGAGCTGTGCAGTGGCGTGATCCAGCTGATCGATGAATCCCTGCCCGAGCTCACCTGCGTGGGCGATACTATTCTGGAGTTACCAACCGGATTGGATACCCTGACCTGGACTGCCGCCGATCTGATAACATCCTTTCGCGATAATTGCCTGGATGTGGAGGATATGTGGGTGGTGCCGGACCTGACATTCACCTGTTCCTCCGTTGGCGACACTATCGACTATGTGCTGTACACACCTGATTCCACTGCCCTTTGCGGAGGTACTATCTACGTTCGTAACCAACCTTCCGACACCTTATTATGTGCTGACCAGGTTACCGTTGACCTTCCGGTCGATACGGCCATTCTGGATCTGGGACTCAGTGACGTTCTGGCAAATTTTGATAACTTATCCTGTGCGACCCTGACCGATCTGTCCCTGTCGTTATCAAGTGTCGATTGTGGTGATCTGGGAGATGATCTGCCTTACCTGGTTACATCCACTACCCGGGGAGATACCCTCTGTGCGGGGACCATCACGGTACGTGACACGACCCCACCGGACTTCACTTGCCTGGACTCCGTTGTAGTCTATCAATTGGAAGATGGCAGTACCATTCCACTGACAGCTGATCTGGTGATCAGCGACTTTTCCGATAACTGTATGTCGGTCGGTGACTTACAGCTGACCACCCCATCGGTACCCTGCTTCATTGGCGATGCCAATCTGGAATACGAGGTTCTGATGCCGGGAGGCGACACCCTATGTACCGGTGTATTAGTGATTCGCGATACCTTCCCGCCTTCCTACCAGTGCGTGGATACGCTCCGCCGGGTGCTTCCAACCGATGGCAGTCCGGTTACGCTGCAGGCAGCCGATGCTATCAATCAGTTTTCGGACAACTGTTTTGATCTGACCGATCTTTATATAACACCTGAAGAACTCGATTGTACAAGTGCAGGAGATACTACCCTGACGTACTCCGTACGTATTGTTCCCACCAACGAACGGGTGTGCTCCGGAGTACTTGAAATTATCGATAACTCCGATCCGGTAGTCACCTGTGTCGATACCTTCCGCATCTCCCTGGAAGCTGACGGAACGGCACCTGCTCCTGGTCTCGACGATCTCATGACCTCTTTTGCGGATAATTGTGGAACGCCGGGCGACCTGAATCTGTCAGTCGCCGACACCTTCAGTTGTGCTGATCAGGCCATTCCTCAGTCCTACGAAATCCAATTGGCAGACGGTCGTTCAGCTTGCTCCGGTATCATACTGGTCGGCGACCAGACGGCCCCGGTCGTGACCTGTCGTCCAGGACCGGTCGAGTTGTTCCTTGCCGAAGATTCCGATACGCTGGCACTCAAGGTCGACCAATTCGTGACCAGCTTCGGAGATAATTGCGCTAATACCTCCAGCCTGGAGATTATTCCCCGGCGGGTTACCTGCGGCTTTGACGGTGATACTCTTGATTATGCCATTCGCTGGACCTTTACCGGCGAAGTGCTTTGCCAGGGGAAGTTTGTGGTACGTGATACCTTCCAGCCTGCTCCGGTCTGCCGGGATACGGTGGTCTATAACTTACCCGCTATCGATGATAACAGCCGATTGGGTATAGAAGACATCATTCTCGATGTCAACGATAACTGCGCTACGCTGACCGAATTTTCACTCGATCTGCCGGAGCCCGATTGTGAGGATGGGGGTTCGTTTTTGCCGTATAACCTGACGTATAATGCTTCGGGGGATACGCTTTGCCGGGGAGTGGTACAGGTGATCGACGATGTAGACCTTAATATAATCTGTAAGACCCAGGTTGAGTTTACCATACCCAATGGCGATGTTCCTCCTGTACTTTTTCCGGAAACGGTTATTGCCGAATTCTCCGATAATTGTACGCGCATCAGTGATTTGCGCCTGGATCCCATGCGCTACTCTTGTGCCGATGTGGGACAGCCGATGCCTTATACTTTGCGCATCGCCGATACGGATGAAACCGTTTGCACCGGAACGATCACTATTGTAGAGCGTAACGCTCCCGCAGTGGCGTGCAAAGAAAGTATAACGGTCGAACTGACCGAGGCTGATAACGTCCTGGACATTGCTCCCGGTGATGTGATTACGAGTATCCAGGAAGACTGTACACCCATTTTTGATCTGGGTGCTTCCATCACCCCGTCTACGGTCGATTGTGACGACGCCGGTTTGATGTTACCCTACACCGTAACCGTGACCGATGCTTCGGGTAATAAGGGGCGATGCAACGGAGTCATTACGGTCCTCGATGATCTGGCACCGGAAGCTATATGCAAGGATAGCGTTACCGTTACTCTGTCTAACGATGGTTTTGAATTCCCTAATCCCCGCATTCTGGATGCCGGCAGTTTCGATAATTGCAATAGCACTTTCCAACTGAATTACCGGATGTCACCATCCTTATTCAATTGCGATGATATTGGCCAGACATTCGAGACTAAGCTACGGGTCCGCGACCGCGCGGGTAATGAATCCACCTGCACCTCCTACCTGACCGTGGAAGGCCCCGAAAACCCGATGACGGTGGACATTATTCCTCCCGCTACGCTCGACTGCAATAGCATTGCCGTCTTCCGGGCCAATATTCAGAATGCCGGATTCTTCCAACGCTACAACTGGGTGGTGGAAGAAGGTACGGAACGAGGCTGGCGGATTATATCCAGCCGTTCGGGCCAATCCGTCCAGGTATCGACTGGTGAAGGGAGCTTTAAACTATCCGTAAGCGTAGAAACCATCGGTGGCTGCGTGGCGACGGCATCTGTTGAAGAGGCCTGTGAATCCGGGGCCGGCGGAGTGATAGTGACATCCGTGAACGACCAGTCTGACGACCAAACGGTGGAATTATTCCCCAACCCGACCGACAGTCGACTGCAGGTGGTATTACCTGGTTGGCAGGGAGAAGTGCGCTATCGAATTTTGAATTTACAAGGCATGGTCGTTCGGCAGACAAGCGATCGCTTTGTCGATGTACGTGATGACCTCGATGTGACAAATCTGCCGGCCGGAACGTACCTGCTATCCGTGGAACGGGCGGGCGCTCAGCCGATCAGTAAAACCTTCGTGAAGCAGTAAGTGTCTTCACCTTTCCAATGGCTTTCGCCAAAAATAACCTGAATGACTGCTCTGGTCATTCAGGTTTTTTTGTTGGTAAATTAACGCAGGGTTGCGCTTGAATGATTTCATAAAATTCAGACGATCAAGGCCCAACCTCCCGGTCAGCGTATTAGGTATAGGGTATTGGGGTTTAAGCAAATCGTACTACCTACTACCATTTACCAAATACAACGTAAGGTTGTCACAACAGTTATTCAGCAATCAGATCGGACCCAACCTTACGTTAATTACTTGTTTGATCGCTTAATTCGTTGGCGGGCCTCTTTAAGGATTGGCTGAAAGGGAATTTGGTAGATGCGACTTTCAAATCGGTCGCGCGATGGATGCATTCGGCAAAAGAAGAGGTGCTTGCCATCGGACGTAACGAAAGGTGTTCCTTCCACCTGATCCGTATTAACTGCCGGGCCCAGATCAATGGGGCCCGACCAGTCTCCATCCATACGGAAGAGGATGAACAGGTCTGCTTCGCCTTCAGCACCGTAAGCATCGCTTTCCACGATCAAATATTCCATGTCGGGAGCAATGAATGGGTTGGAGAAAGTGGTCTTTATTGGTACTGGCAAAGGCGATGGTTCATCGAAGCCCCTGCCGTTCCAGGTGGCAAAGAAAATATCGTGTTCCATACCGGGATTGGGCCGGTCGGTCGAAAAAACGATGGTCCCGTCACTCGATATGGATGAGAATCCTTCGCCATAATCGGGCAGACTGATATCGTCCGCCAGCCGGGGAGGCCCCCATTCATTCCCCTCTTTTTCCACGTACCATATGTCAGGGAGTTTGGGTGGCTCTCCACCCGGAGTCCTTGGACGGGCCGACATAAAATAGAGTCGCTCACCGTCGGGTGAAAGAAAAGGGTCCGCATCCATATGTGGGCTGGAAAAAGCCAACTCGCTGGGATCGCTCCACCCTCCCTCCGAATGGTGGGCGGAGTACAGATCCCAGTCCATGTCCTCACCCAGACGGGAAAAATAGGCAATCTGCCCGTTTGCCGTTAACACAAGTGATAGATCCCTACCCGTGGATACTAAATCCGGAGCTACTTCAGTAGCTTTTGCGGGTTGGGCGAATAATGGCATCAGAGAGCATTCACATACCAACAGAAACAGGATGCTTACCCTTCTCATAAAGCAAATGGATTGTATGTATTCCGTGTTCGAAAAAGGTTTGAGCTTCGCCAACCTTTTCACGCGAGCATATACCCGACCGAAGTGGTTTGAGACACCAGCACGAAGTACTGCGGAGCAAAACCACTTCGGTTTCGGTATAGTCGAGTGATTTCCTGAATAATTTCAGGCTTATGCCAAAAGTAGGAGAGTGGTGGGGTACAAAATTGTACAAATCGCTTGTCCCCGGAATATTGTAAGCTCAACGACAAAAAGGTTGGTCACCCGATTGAATAGATTTGAAAAAATCGCTGGGTGTGAAGCCGGTTCGGTTTTTCCAGTCGCGGATGAAGTGAGCCTGATCGTGGTAGCCCAGTGCGAGTCCCAGGTCGGTGAAAGAAGAGTGTGTTGGGTAAAGAGTCAAAGCCAGACGAATACGTTGCACACTCGCGAAATCACGAGGAGAGATGCCTACTACTTCATTGAAAACGTGCCGAAAACGGGAGGGGCTAAGGCGGTATTTACCCGCCAACTGCTGGATGCTGTACGGCGGCATGGCGGTCAACTCCATGGCTGCAGCCTGCATGGGCTGGTTGGGATGTGCTTGCATCCGCTTTCGCAAAAAATGCTCGGTTAGTTGGATCTGTTCTTCAAAGGAGGAGGTATTCCGGATCTGATCGACCAATCGGGTACCGGCTTTTCCCCATAAATTCTCCGGAGTTACCATGGCATTTTTCAGGGTGTGAATGGGCCCCTCGTAGAAGACCGCAAACTGGGCAATGTGAAACTTCACGGAAAAAAGCAGTCCGCTTTCCATCACCTGTACCTCATACCCTCGCTGGTGCAATCCGCCAATGAAAGCCTCCTGTCGGTCTTGCCAGGAATCCCTCAAACCCCGTTGACGCGTACGGCCGTCGAGATGTACGACCAGTTCAATAATACCTTCCGGAAGCATCAGAGTGGGCCGTTCCGGGGTAGCATCCGCATAGAAAATACCAAAATTAGCTACGTACCCCTGTAGATCGGGAGCGGGCCTGGCCATAGCGGTGCGGATCAGCATAGCACAATGCAATTTTGAAATCTTCTCCCGTAAGTTGGTGTTTTTTAGGACACTTACCAATCCGCTTGCCGATGGAAAGGCCTGTTTTGTCGGATACCTTCCCGCATGCCCCCCTGAATTGGGAAGCCCACTGTGTTTTCCGGCACGGGTATCTGGTCCTGGACCTGACTCCGGAGCGCGCGCAGGCTGATTGGTATTTCAGCAAGAACATTCTGGAGCAGACCGTCGAGGAAGAGTACGGTGAGGGATGGTACACCAAGACTGGAGAAAGCCGCTTGTGCAAGGCGGAAAAATCCGCGGGGGAAGAATAAGACTAAGGTTCCCGCCTTCAATGTGTTTCGGCGGGCAGAGAAGGTTGAGTACTCTAAAATCAACGTTACTTTGTAGACTGAAGAATACTAAAGCGCCCCCGTACCATTTCAGGAACAAGGGCGCTTTATCGATTGAAATTGGTTACCCGTAGAGATATTTCGGACACATACTCCGCACAGGATATTTTAGAAGCACCTAAACTCACCAATCATGAATGCTGCATCAAATAATCTCTTCGACCGGCTGGATATCCAGCCCTCCTTTCGATTTCCTTTACTGATCCTCAGCCTCGGGTTGATCGTTGGTACGGGAGCCCTGGTTTACCGCTACGCAGTAGATGGATTGATGGAAATGCCATTATTCTACGGATTGGTTGGTGCAGCCATGCTGGGAGTATGGACCTGGTGGCAGCAACGTCCGCAGCCAGTTACGGAAGAGTAAAAAAAGAAGGCATCGGGGATAGCATCCGCGATGCCTTCTACCTTTTGGTCGGCGGGCTTTACTTACGGAACATTTCCCGGCAGGATTAATCCCGGCAAGCCCGGAAGGAATCAGTTCTTGCCTTTTTTCAACTTAGTCTGTCCTGGTGTCTACTTTTTGTTGGAGGGTGCGTTAGGACTTTATGAGTTGGTAGATGGTACAGAGATCAATTATGAATTTTTCCTGGTCGAGGATTTTGAAGCCATTCAAGAAAAGAGAATGCAGGAATAATCTATCTTTAGTGGCTAGTAACATATACCGGTGGCTCATTTTGTGCCTGCGCCGGGACCAGATCAATGAACAGTCTTTCGACCAAGCCTAGGCCTGCACCTTCCATCGCTGTATTACCCTTCTTGAATATGAGCGGTAATTCGGAGAATGAGTATTTCAGTGATGGCATTTCCGAGGAGATTATCAATGCTCTTACCCGGATCCCGGGGTTAAAGGTTACTGCCCGCACTTCTTCCTTTGCGTTCAAAGGCAAGGAAGCAGATATTCGCGCTATTGGCCAGCATTTAGGGGTTCAATCCGTATTGGAGGGAAGTGTTCGCCAGGCGGGCAGAACCATACGCATTTCCGCTAAACTCATACAGACCGAAGATGGCTTTCCCCTCTGGTCCAAAAATTTTGATCGTCAACTGACGGATCTTTTTGCCGTACAGGATGAAATCAGTTTGCTGATCGCCGATAAGATTAGGGAGAATTTTGGGCACCTGAACGTTCAGGACCACCTGGTCAAGGTATCCACCGATGATATTACGGCCTACGATCTATACTTAAAAGCCCGCTATAACCACCTCAAGTGGAATGGAGAAGGCATCTCAAAAGCCATTGCTTTATACGAACAGTGTATTAAACAGGACCCTGATTTTGCACTGCCCTACTTTGGCATCGGCTACTGCTACTCCATGCGTGCCTCCTGGTCGAGTAATTCGGCTATTCTGGACATAGCGGAGCAGTACATTAACCGAGGTGTTGCCCTGGACCGGGAATCCTACCTGGGATTTTATGCGCAGGGGACAGCTGCCTTTTGGGGACGATGGGAATTCGGTAGAGCAGAGCAATATTATCTTGAAGCCATAGATCGCAACCCCTCCTTTACCGAAGCCGAAGAGGGGCTGGTAGAAATGTATACGGCCATCGGGGCTTTTGACAAAGCCAAAGAGCATGTGTTGCGGATCCTTACCTTAAATCCACTCTCGGCCAACCACTATTATACCAAAGGAGTCATTCATTGTCTGGAAAAAGACTATGAGGAAGCGCTGGAAAGTATGTTGGCAGCACTGCGGGTAGATCCGGGCTTTTCCTTTGCGGTGGAGCGGGCTATCCTTTGCTATTTGTTACTCGGGCAATATGCCGAAATGGATGCGTTCTTAAAGGCACATCCGGAGGCAGAGGTACCCGAACTATGTCGACTACTTTACCAACTAGTGTATCCCGATCAGGAGACCGGTCGGGATATGGCGAATATAGGGGCTGAGGTATCGACGGCTGCCCCGCGGAGCCTGCTGTCGTGGACGCTCTTCCTGCAGGTACATATGGGCCATCACGAGTTGGCGCTCGACATGCTGGAACGCGGGATCGTTTTGCACAGTGGTCAATACGTCAACTTCCGGTATATGCCCCTGTTGGAGCCTTTGCATCAGTACGAGCGCTTCCAAAAAATGGTGGAGCAGACTTTCCGTCCGGAGAATCTGCCCGAAGAACCTGGAACCCCGGTACTTGAGAAAGCGGGCCACACCGCCCTACTTTCGGAAGAAGAAATAAAGACCTATTCCGAAAAGGTTCAGGCACTATTTGAAGAGGAGTCCATATACCTGGATCAGAGCCTTAACCTGAAATCATTGGCTGATCAGGTGGATCTGCATCCGAATAAACTTTCCTGGTTACTGAATATTGGCATGGGACAAAATTTCAATGAATACGTCAATGCGTACCGTCTAAAAACCTTCAAGCGCCTGGCTCTAGATCCGGAGTATACTCACCTGACCTTGCTTGCCCTCGCCTACGAGAGTGGGTTTAATTCTAAAACAGTATTCAATTCTTTCTTTAAAAAACAGACTGGGCTTACACCCCGGGCATGGGTGAAAGCTAAGAAGAGCTGAAAAGCAACTAACTCGGTGAAAGGTTCGGGTTTCCCCAAAGATCGTACGGAATTATATCCCCGAACGATCGACCTGGCATAGACACGCATTTTTGTTGGGACAATTATACCGACAACGAAGTGGCTTGGTGTCCCAAACCACTTCGGAAGCGGTATAACCTAAATCACCCTTTTAAATGTCAACCTATGCTAACCTATTCATGGATTAATCGAATCCTGTTTTTGTGTCTGATCTCCATACTCGCATGCAGCAAAGAAGATGACCCGACACCGGTTAATCCGGGATCGTACGTAGATGCAGCTGCCTTTTTTGAATCCATCGACTTTCAGGGGACCGTCCTGATTAAGCGAGGCAGCACGGATGTGCTGCGGTCAGGCTTCGGATATGCCAATGCGGAAGGAGGGACCTGGAACACCCCAACCACTAAATTTCGGATCGGCTCGGTGAGTAAAACCTTTACGGGTATGGGCGTCATTCAACTTTGGCGCGAGGGGCTGCTGACGAGCCTGGACCAGCCATTGAGTGATTTTGATCCGGAATTTCCCCATGGCGACCAGCTAACGATATACCATCTACTGACGCATCAATCGGGTCTGCCCGATTACGTTGGGGCCTTTGAAGGACTAGCCAAGAGTGGCGAGTACTTCGAGCCCGAAGATATCTACGAGGTGATAGCAGAAAGTGTGGCAGAGGACGGCCTGCAGTTTACTCCTGGCCAGAACGTTCAATACTCCAATAGTAATTTCCTGCTGGCTGCCATCCTTATCGAGGAATTGTCGGGCCAGGGATACCACGCTTATATCCAGGAAAAAGTGCTACACCCCCTGGGGATGGATCAGACGGAACCAGGAGCAAATACCATCACCGGAGCCGACTACGCGCAGGGGTACCACGGCCAGGAAAATGCATCCAATTACCCCATGTATATTGCTCTCGGGGCGGGTGATTGGACGAGTACCGTCGCTGATCTGGAAAAATGGTGCACCGCGGTAATGAGTGATCAATGGTTTACTCCGGCTGAAAAAGACCTGATATTTGGCGGGGACGTTCCCGACGACGCTACGGCTTTTGGGGTGGCCTGGTTCAAGAGCCGGATCAATGGTCAGTCTTTCTTCTGGCATGGCGGCGATATCGATGGTTTTTCGGCGCTGATCGGATTCGTACCCGCCGAAGAGGGTATTGTGATTACGCTGAGTAACCAACAGGATGACACCGGCAGTATGCGCAACCAGATCATGGAGACTATACTGACAGAAGAGTTTTAATTGACTTTAGCAGGTCGTTTAGGTTTCACATGAACGAGCCATCTCCAAGGCATTTGGGGATGGCTCAAGGTTTTTATATCATGAACACTACTGGTCTGTTTTTTGCGTTAACCGGCTGTTCTGAGCGAAATGATGGTCCCGGATGACTCTATCAGGCGCCAAATTAAAGCTGGAAGAGCAAGAACATAATTAGAAACCAAATTGATATCGAGATGTGGTGGCAAGTAATGCTGTTGGTTTTTGGCTTAATTTTACTCATCCAGGGAGCGAACTGGCTGGTGGGCGGAGCATCTTCTCTGGCTCGCGGCTATGGTATTTCGGATCTGGCGATCGGCCTGACGGTGGTGGCTTTTGGTACGTCGGCCCCGGAAATGGTGGTAAATATGCTGGCTTCTTTTCGCGGATACGATGCCATTGTGCTCAGCAATGTGATAGGCAGTAATAATTTCAATCTTTTTATCATCCTGGGCATTACCGGCCTGATTACGCCGATTGCCGTGCAGTCCAGTACGGTTTGGAAGGAGATTCCGCTGTCTTTCCTGGCGGTAGTGCTGGTCTTTCTGTTGGTACAACCCTTTGGGCTCGATGGGGTGCCACGGTTAAATCGTCTGGAGTGCTCTCTTCTATTGGTGTTCTTTGCCGGGTTCCTGTGGTACGTATACCGCCAGTTGAGGGTAGATGATCAGGCTGTCGAAGGGCCATCCGAACGAACCCCCAAAGGCCGGTCGCTGGTCTTTATCGGCCTAGGATTAGCCGGTTTGGTCTTCGGAGGCCGTCTGATCGTTTCCAATGCGATTGAATTGGCCACATCACTGGGCGTTAGTGAAAAAATAATCGGTATGACCATCGTCGCCGCCGGAACCTCCCTTCCCGAACTGGCTACCTCCGTAGTGGCGGCTGTCCGGAAAAATGCGGACCTCGCGGTGGGTAATATTATCGGTTCCAATATTTTCAACCTGTTGCTCATTTTCGCGGTAAGCGGCTTGGTTGACCCGATCGATTACAATGCATCCTTCGATCGCGACCTGTTGGTCCTAGGTGGTGGAACAGTACTGCTGTTCCTGGCTATGTTTACGGGCAAACGCAAGAAGCTGGACCGGTGGGAAGCCTTTTTGCTGCTGGTTGGTTATCTGTCGTACCTTATTTTGGTGGTGATCAGGCCATAGGTGACACCAAAGGTACTATCAGGCTGACTTTTACTACTTTCGTAAAAAGCATACTGCCCATGTCCTTTTCCATGCCTATCACCCAACGTGCACAACTCATTGATCTGGCCCGTGGACTGGTCGCCATCCAGAGTTACAGTGGCCGGGAGGAACCGGCCATTCGTTTAGCCGAAAAGACAATGAAAGAGTTGGGTTACCAGGATGTGCTGGTGGATAGTATGGGTAATGTGTCGGGACGCCTGGGAACGGGTGATCGGACCATATTGCTTGATGCGCACCTGGATACGGTAGCGGTGGAAGATGCCGACCAATGGACCTACCCGCCCTTCGAAGGGCGCATTGTCGATGGTGTACTGCACGGACGTGGCTCCGTTGATATGAAATCAGCGGCTGCGGCAGCTATTTTCGGGGTGGCCATTGCGCACCAAAAAGGGTGGACTGAAGGCAAATCGGTCTACGTTTCCTGCACCGTCTTTGAGGAGGACTGCGACGGGGAAAACCTGCGGCATTTGTTCGCCGACCGGTCGCTGCACCCCGACGCAGTGGTCGTTTGTGAGCCCTCCAACAATCAAATTGCGCTGGGGCATAAGGGAAAAGCTCAGGTCATCATTACCACCATGGGTGTTTCCGCCCACGGGGCCGAACCCGATCGCGGCGTAAATGCCGTTTACGAAATGGCGGAGATCATTCAGCGGGTAGCCACAACGCATGCGGAGATAGAACCCATCGACGGCCTGCGAGGAAGTATGGTCTTGTCGGACATTTCCAGCCGGGCTGCCTCCCTGAATGCCGTGCCCACCAGCTGCCGTATATATATCGACCGCCGAACGGTACCAGGCGAATCGGAGGAACGGGTACGCTCGGAGATGGATGCCCTGGTTTTCGGTAAAAAAGCAACCTGGAAGCTGGATCGTATGCAACGAACGGCATGGACCGGCAAAACCTTCGAATATGAGCCCCTCCACGAAGCCTGGAAAATTGAGCAGGATCATCCGCTAACCAGAGCTTGCCAGCAGGCTTATCGCACCATGTTCCACCGGGAGCCCGGGGAATATGTCTTTTGGAATTTTAGTACGAATGCGGTCACTCCGATACGCATGAAGATTCCGACTATTGGATTCGGACCGGGAGACTATCGTCTGGCCCACATGCGCGACGAGTGCATCCCCATTCAGTCGATCGTCGATGCCTGCGGGATTTATGCGCAACTTGTAAAAGTCTGGCAGTAGATACTTTGGCGAAGCATAAAATTTACAAAAGGGTAACACAGGGTTAATGTTGCTGGCCGAAGATTCACCGGCAAAACAGGCTACCTTTCAGCATTATTCACCAAAAATCCTGTTATGCCAAAACATCTACAGCCAATTTACGGCTGTTGGCACCAATCATTTCCCTTTCGATTGTCGTTGCTAGCAGTCTTGTTTCTTTCTGCTTTTCCTGGAGTCAGGGCCCAGGTTGATCTCCAAATTACCGAAATGTATTCCGGCCAGGCCGGTACCGATCTTACCGCCGACTGGTTCGAAATTAAAAATGAAGGCGATGTCGCCTGGGTCTCCGGTGTGGATGCCGATCTGTATTACGACGATGAGTCTGCCAGCCCGGCCGATGCCGATCTGATCCAGGGTATTACCGATATTCAGCCCGGAGAGTACGTTATAGTTCTGATCACTGATAATCAGGCGGAGGTCACCCAGTTTTTGGCTGTTTGGTCAACGGTAACGGATCTGAGTTCCGTTGAGGTGGGATTCGTTGATGGTGCAGGTCTCGGCGGCAGCGGTGACGCCGTGAATATCTGGATCGGTGACCCCAATGCTTCCGATCCGGTTGATACCGAAGCTTATCCCGCTACGGACGCTAATGATGCTCAGTCCTGGGATGTAGAAACGGGTGCTTTCAGTTCGGTAGGAAATGCCAGTGGAGCCATTCAAACCCTGATTGGCGGAGGTGATAACAGCGATGTATTGAATATTGCTTCACCCGGTAACCAGGGACCTTTGGTCGTGTTACCTGGTACGCCGGAGGTATCCCTGAATGAAGATGCCGTTTCCCCCCTGCTGGGGCTGGTAGCAGAGAGTGGCCTTTTTGTGGGTGCAGACTTGGGTGATCCAACCGATCCTGCAGCTACTATCGGTATTCCATTCATTGTAACTGATATCGATTCACCAGCCAATGACCTGACCATAGAGGTCACCAGTGATAATCAGGCGGTAGTTCCCGATGCCAACCTGACGGTGACCGGAGCAGCCATTGCCTTTACACTGACCATTGAACCGGTGGGTGTAGGCTTTGCCAATATCACTTTAACGGCCACGGATGGTAACGGCCAGGCAGGAACAATTGTCATTAATTATGCTGCATCAGACGCTACCAACGGGGTTGATGGCCTGCGCTTCCATTATGGCGCTTCCGATGGATCGACCGCACAGTTGATCGATGAAAACTACATGTGGGTAGCAGATGATGAGGACCAGGTGCTTCGTCTGTATGATCGTAGCCAATCCGGACAACCGCTGAGTAGTGTCAACATTAGCGAATCGCTGGGCTCTGATGCGGAGATCGACCTGGAGGGATCCTTCCGTAATGGAGACGCCATTTTCTGGCTCGGATCTCACACTAATACGGAGCGGTCGGTGTTCTTCCGTACGGAGGAGATCGGGGCCGGTGTTACTTCTACCCTGACTTATACCGGCTTTTACAGCAGCTTACGGGAGGATCTGATCAGCTGGGATCGAACGAACGGACATGGTCTTGGTGCTGATTTCCTGACTCTAGCCACCGGTCTGGAGATCGAAGGACTTTCCATCGATCCCAATTCCACGGATGGTGCCTTTTTGGCTTTTCGCGGTCCCCTGATCGATGGCGATGCGTTCATCGTACCGGTCACCAATTTCCAGGCGATCACGGATGCTTCGCCCGAAGCAAATACCGCTATTTTTGGTGCGCCTATCCTGATGGACCTGGAAGGCCACAGTTTCCGCAGCATAGAATGCTCGGAGAATGGTTGCCTGATCGTAGCCGGTCCGGCAGGTACAGTAACTGATTTCCGTTTATTTACCTGGTCTGGCAATGCTGTCGATGCACCGGAGCTAAGAGCAGTAGATCTGACCGACATTGTGGATGTGAGTTCTATAGAAGGCATCGCGTCCATCCCCACCAATCCCTTTTTGGCGGAAGCCGGAGATACCGCCGGGGTACAATTAATCATAGACACCGGCACTTTTGACTACTATAATAACGGCTCGGAGGCCAAAGACCTGCCGAATAAAGCCTGGAAGAAATTCAAATCAGCCCGCGTGGTACTGGGACCAGTGGAAATTCCACCGATTGCTAATCCCGGCGATGTAGTGGTCAACGAGATCATGCAGAATCCCGCTGTCGTATCCGATGATGCCGGTGAGTGGTTTGAATTGTATAATAAAACGGCCGGTAGCATCGACCTGAACGGATGGACGATGGCTGATGTCGATAACGATACTATAGTCATTGCTAATGGTGAACCATTGATCATTGAGGCAGGAGGTTACCTGGTGCTGGGAGTGAATGCTGATGTGAGCACGAATGGCGGAGTCGCGGTCGATTATGCCTATAACGGCAACGACTTCAGTTTGGCCAACAGTTCTGATGAACTGATCCTGATCGCTCCCGACGAGGTAGTTGTTGATTCGGTTGGGTGGGATGACGGGGCAACTTTCCCCGATCCCAACGGGGCCAGCATGTCTTTGCAGACCCCTAACCAGGATAACGAGGATGGCAGTAATTGGTGTGAGGCCATGTCAGCCTACGGTGATGGCGATCTGGGTACACCCGGTGCCGCTAATGATTGTATAAACGTAAATGCACCTGACCTACAGATTACCGAGGTGTGGATGGGCCAGGACGGGACCGACGTTACCGCCGACTGGTTTGAGATTACCAACTTTGGCTCTGTGGCCTGGGTATCGGGCGTTAATCAGGATCTGTACTACGATGATGAATCTCAGGATCCGGCGGCAGCCGATCAGATCATCGGTATTACCGATATCCAGCCAGGCGAAAGTGTGATCGTGGTGCTCGATTCGGAAGCCGGCGCATCTACCTTTCGGGATGTTTGGAGTGGAGTGTATGATATAAGCACGGTGGAAGTTGGTTATGCTGATGGATCTGGTCTGGGTCAGGGCGGCGATGCCGTCACCCTTTTCCTGGGGGGACCAAGCACCAATAATATTGCTGATTACGAATCCTATCCGGCAGCACCTTCCGGTGTTTCCTTCGACGTAGTACTGCAAACCTTTAGTGCGGTAGGGGTAGGTATCAGCCAGTTGGGGACCAATGTAGCGGTTGCCACGCTGGTGACCGGTGGTTCGGATGGACTGGAGCCGGCCATTGGTTCTCCCGGTAATGTAGGGCCGTTGACCGATCTGTCATCTGACCTGGTGATCACAGAGATCTTCAGTGGTCAGGTCGGTGATGACCTGACGGCTGATTGGTTTGAGATCCGCAACGACGGTAACGCTCCCTGGACAGCCGAAGAGGGGATCCTCTATTACGATGATGAATCGGCCGACCCGGCGGATGCCGATACTATTTTTGGTATTACCAGCATTGCTCCGGGGGCTTCTGCCATCGTCCTGATCGCTGAAAGTACGGCCGAAGTGGACGCCTTTACGGCCGTATGGTCACCGGTTATTGATCTGTCGGGTGTAGCCATCGGCTATACCGACGGTGCCGGCCTTGGTGGTGGCGGCGATGCCGTTACACTTTGGTTGGGCGATCCAAATACGACTTCTCCGATCGATACCGCCAGCTACCCCGATACGGATGGCTTCGACGGCCAATCGTGGGATGTGGAATTAATGGCATTCAGCACAGTGAGTAATACCAGCGGGGCTGTTGCCACGATTGCGCTGGGTGGTGACGCTATGGACGTGCCAAATATTGGTTCACCGGGCGATGGCCTGGCCATTGCTGCCAATGTGGGTTTGGTGATCACGGAGATCTTCAGTGGCCAGGCCGGCGATGATCTGACGGCCGATTGGTTTGAAATTTCCAACGAAGGCAGCGAAGCCTGGATCGCCGGAGAAAGCCCCGGTTTGTTTTACGACGATGAATCCATGGATCCCGTCGATGCGGTACAAATTTCCGGCATTGGGACCATTGAACCAGGTGGAAGTGCTATCGTACTTATCACTGGTGATCAGGCGGACATAGACGCCTTTATCGATGTGTGGTCAGCCGTAATTGACCTGACTGGTGTACAATTCGGCATGGCCGACGGAGCTGGTCTTGGTGGAGGAGGAGATCTGGTGACCCT
Source organism: uncultured Saprospiraceae bacterium (assembly GCA_964342305.1). GTDB lineage: Bacteria > Bacteroidota > Bacteroidia > Chitinophagales > Saprospiraceae > DT-110. Next base: position 29,794 of record CAYFGK010000042.1, read on the forward strand.
TTGGTTAGGCGATCCAAATACGACTTCTCCCATAGATACCGCCAGCTACCCGGACACAGAACTGTTCGACGGTCAGTCCTACGATGTGGACCTGATGGCCTTCAGTGAGATTGGCAATGCAAATGGTGCCGTTGCTACGGCTGCTCTGGGGGGCGATTTGATGAATGTACCAAACATTGGTTCTCCGGGTAATGGCCTGGCGGTTGCGCCTAGCATCGGTTTGGTGATCACGGAGATCTTCAGTGGCCAATCCGGTGATGACCTGACGGCCGATTGGTTTGAGATCACCAATGTAGGGAATACGCCCTGGATCTCCGGGGTGGATGCTGACCTGTACTACGATGACGAATCTATGGATCCGGTCGATGCCATCCTCATTCAAGGCATCTCCTCCATTGAGCCGGGTGAAACGGCCATTGTCCTGATTGGTGAATCAGAGGTGGAAGTGACCATTTTTGAGTCTATCTGGACTCCTGTTATTTCACTGGCCGGAGTAGAGATCGGTTACACTGACGGTGCCGGTCTGGGCGGCGGTGGTGATCTGGTTACGCTCTGGCTCGGTGATCCCAACACCACGACTCCCCTCGATACTGCGAGCTACCCGGATACCGACGGCTTCGATGGCCAGTCGTACGATGTGGAGCTGATGGCTTTCAGTACCGTAGGTAACGCCAACGGTGCCGTGGCCACCATTGCTTTGGGAGGTGACCTGATGAATGTACCGAATATCGGTTCACCGGGTAACGGTCAGGCGGTGGCACCAAATATCGGTTTGGTGATCACGGAGATCTTCAGTGGTCAGTCGGGCGATGATCTGACGGCCGACTGGTTTGAGATCCGCAACCAGGGTAACGAAACCTGGACTTCCGGGGTGGATGCCGATCTGTACTACGATGACGAATCACAGGATCCGGTGGACGCCATGGTTATTCAGGGCTTGACATCTATTGAGCCAGGGCAGACGGCCATCGTGCTGATCACGGATACGCAGGAGGACGTGGATTCGTTTGTTTCCGTTTGGTCCGAAGTAATTGACCTGACGGGGGTTGAGATCGGCTATGCGGATGGTGCAGGACTGGGCGGTGGTGGTGATCTGGTAACCCTATGGCTGGGGGATCCGAATACCACGGCGCCCCTTGATACGGCCAGCTATCCGGATACCGACGGTTTTGACGGTCAGTCATGGGATGTGGAATTGATGGCTTTTAGTACCGTAGGTAATGCCAACGGCGCGTTGGCTACGCTGGCGTTGGGTGGTGACAATCGAGATGTGCCGAATATTGCTTCTCCGGGTGATGGCCTGGGAGTAGCGCCCATGTCGGGACTCGTGATCACGGAGATCTTCAGTGGTCAGGAAGGGGATGATCTGACGGCCGACTGGTTTGAGATCACCAACGAAGGTACTACGGCCTGGATGTCGGGAGTAGATGCTGATCTGTATTACGATGATGAGAGCATGGACCCGGTTGATGCCGTACTGATCCAGGGCATTACGACTATTGAGCCCGGAGCCAGTGCTATTGTGTTGATCACCGATTCGCAAGAAGAGGTTGACTCTTTCATTTCCGTTTGGTCGCAGGTTATTCAACTGACCGGCGTGGAAGTTGGCTATGCTGATGGTGCCGGACTAGGCGGTGGTGGTGATCTGGTCACTCTGTGGCAGGGTGATCCAAATACCGTGCAGCCCCTGGACACCGCCAGCTATCCCGATACGGAAGGTTTCGACGGGCAGTCGTATGACGTTTCCCTGGCCGCCTTTAGTACGGTTGGTAATGCGAATATGGCCGTAGCTACCCTGGCTCTGGGCGGTGATAATCGTGATGTGCCGAATATCGGCTCTCCGGGTAATATGGGACCAATTGTAGGTACCCGCGAAGTAGGTAATGCCTACGATTTCAACCTCTTTCCCAATCCGATAGTCGATCAGGTAACCCTTGATCTCCCATTGGACGAGGATCTGGATGAAGTTCGTCTGATGAACACGACTGGTCGCACGGTTCAACAATGGTTCCTGACTGCCCGTGGTCCGGTAACCCTGGACTTGTCGAACGTTCCTTCCGGAGTGTACTATTTGCAAGTACGCGGTCCCAAGGGGGCGGGTATTCGCAAGGTGATTAAGCAATAAGCCTTTCGGCAAGAAACATACATCCCCGGGTTGCTTCGTGCAGCCCGGGGATCTTTTCGTTGGACAAGATGTAAAGACATTTCATATAAAACCACTACATTACTAAGGCATAGCACCCAAACAACGCGAAGACCGCGACATTGAAAAGAGTTATTCCACCACTGAATTTGTAGACAAACTGCGCCGGTTAGCCGATTCGCTGGAGCAGGGAAAAGCATTTGAGATCTCCATTGCCGGTGAGCGCATCTACGTTCCGAAGCGCGCAACCTTTACTGTTGAGCACGAGCGCGGCGACGGTGTGGAGGAGATTGAGTTTCAGCTGAAATGGTTCCACGAGGAGGAGGAATAACATGTGTTTGGTCGGCAGGATGACAAATTGTGGATAACTTTGTGGAAAACTTTTAGATGGCATCGGGGATGGCATCGCGGATAGCATCTCCGATTTCATCTTGCACCAAAACACCCAAACCCATGGAATCCAGTATCTTAACCGAAGTCTTCCTGCCCCTGGCCCTCGCAGTAATCATGCTCGGCATGGGGCTGTCGCTGAAAATCGACGATTTTCGGCGCATCACCGTATATCCCAAACCGGTACTGATCGGACTGGTGAACCAACTCATCATCCTGCCGTTGGTGGCCTTTGGTCTGGTCGTGTTGTTCGGGATCCAGGCCGAACTGGCCGTAGGATTTATGATCCTGGCGGCCTGCCCGGGTGGCGCGACGTCCAACCTGATCACCCTGCTATCCAAAGGTGACACGGCCCTGTCCATCACGCTCACCGCCATTGCCTCCCTGGTAACGGTGATCACTATTCCCTTTATCGTCAACTTTGCCATCGTACAGTTTATGCCGACAGGTGAAGCACAGCAGTTGAATGTGCTTGGCACGATCATCTCGGTAGTTCTGATTACCGTCATTCCGGTGTCTATCGGTATGGTCATTCATAGCCGGGCACCCCATTTTTCACGTCGCATGGATCGCCCCGTACGTATCTTATCAGCTGTTTTCCTGGCCCTCATCATTCTGGCCGCCGTACTGAAGGAACGCGCCAACATCGGTACTTTTTTTGCGCAGGCAGGACCGGTCGCCCTGGCCCTGAATGTGATCACCCTTGCCATCGGCTATTACGTAGCCCGGTGGTTTAAGCTACCCACCCGCCAGCAACGCACCATCTCCATCGAATCGGGTATTCAGAATGGCACGCTGGGCATCACCATCGCCGCTACCCTCATTGGCAATTCGGCCATGACCATTCCCTCGGCCATCTACAGCCTGATCATGTTCGGAACCGCGATCGTGCTCATTTACTGGGGTAATCGGGGTACTGTCGGTGCCCCCTCCAGGGTGTAATTGTATGGAGAGGTTTGGCATAGCCTATTTCGCAAAGTAGATTTATTGATCTCCCGGTAGAGGGCATAGATATTTGAAGCATGTCCTACTACCTGATACTATCTACCAAATACAACGGGAGGTTTTGACATTCAGTTGATTAGTTTACAGCTTGGCATAAACCTCCCGTTAACTATATTCCGCTTACGCAAAAAACTGACAATGAAAGCCCTCCGTACTCCTGAAGAACGATTCGCTACTCTGCCCGACTTCCCCTTTGAAGCTCACTACCTGGAAGTCGGAAACGGTCTTCGCATGCACTACCTCGACGAGGGGCCGCGCGATGGAGACATGGTCCTGCTATTGCACGGGGAGCCCAGTTGGTCTTTCCTGTACCGGCATATGATACCGCCGCTGGCAGAGGCTGGTTTTCGAACCATCGCGCCCGACCTGATCGGCTTTGGTAAATCCGACAAACCCACGGAGCAAAGCGATTATTCCTACCAGGCCCATCTGGATTGGACCAATAGCCTGCTCAATCAGCTAGACCTCACAAATATCCGGCTATTCTGTCAGGATTGGGGCGGACTGATCGGTTTGCGGCTCGTCGGTGAGCAACCCGAACGATTCTCTCACGTGGTCGCCAGCAACACCTTCCTGTCGAACGGCCTGACCGACATACCTGAGGTCTTCCTCCAGTGGCGGGCCTTCAGTCAATCCAGCCCCGACTTCGACATCGGCCGGGTGATCCAAATGGGTACCCACACGGAACTGACCGGGGAGGTTATGGACGCCTATCGCGCCCCCTTCCCCGACGAATCCTACAAAGCCGGTGCCCGCGTTTTTCCGTCCCTGGTACCCATCGAAAAAGACGATCCCGAGGCCATTAAGAATCGTAAAGCCTGGGAGGTACTCTCGAAATGGGAAAAGCCCTTCCTCACCCTTTTCGGTGCCCACGATGCCATCATGATGGGCGCCGATAAACCTTTTCAAAAGCTAATTCCCGGCGCCAAAGGGCAACCGCATGCGCTGCTGGAGGCCGGGCATTTTATTCAGGAGGAGCAAGGGGTAGAATTGGCGAAGCGGTTGGTAGCGTGGTGGTGAGCCTACCTCACCTTCTCAAACCGCTCCCCATCCGTATACAGGCCTACCACCTCCCCGTCGTCCAGGAGGAACTGAAGTACCGAGCCCCGCCCCGGTGTCATCTCTACCCGTACGGTGTTGGTCTCCGTGAATGGTGTGGCCATACATTCCAGGTTGCCACTCTGTACGTGCAGTGATTCATCCTTTGGCGTGACTACCACCGTTCCGTATTTAGCACTTTTAAAGGTGCCGGCATAGGCCGGGAAGTCGAGCTCCAACTGCCAGGTGCGCCCGGCCCGCTTGTCCCGGTCGGCGGCAATGCGCTTGCTTGTTTTTTTGGCGGAAGCCACCATCTTCTTCAGTTGCTTTTCATAGTCAGCCTCCACCTGCTCGGGATCACCATACCACCAATCGTATACAAAGCCGGCAACCAGGTTCATAATATTATCTCCCCAAAAGCCCTCATTGGTCAGCACCGCTACGCCGATCTCCGCTTCGGGGTCGAAGGAGAAGTGGGTCAGGTAGCCGGGGTAACCCCCGAAGTGGTTCACATTTGGGTGATCGTGAAAGGTGCCAACGCGCCATCCATACCCGTAATAGGCACGACCAAAGCCACCAAAATCATCCCCACCTGTTTCCACGTGTTTCTGATGGGATACCTCGATGTGAGCAGCCGGAACCACCTGCTTACCGCCCAGTTTCCCTTCGTTGAGTTGCAATTGCAACCATTTACCGGCATCGGTAGCCGTAGTGATCAGCCCGCCGGCCGACTGCATGCTTTTATCCGTCTTGATCAGAGAAGCTTCCCGAAAGGGCTCACCGATCAGGTTCAGATAGGGTTTGGCCAGGCTCCAGCCGGGCTGCTCGGTCTTCGACATATATGCCGTAGTGCGCGTCATACCGGCGGGTTCGAAGATGAGTTCTGCCAGCCAGTCCTGCCAGGGTTTCCCCGTCACCTTATCGGAAATGATGGTGTACAGGTTATAGCCGAAATTGGTGTATCGGAAATTACCCCGTCCGGCATCGTTGCTGGTGGTGTATTGCAACAAATTGATCAGCGTCGACGGATCGTGCTCCCCCGTATACGCCAGGCGGTGTACAATGGGGTCATTCGACATGCCTGAGGTATGGGTGATCAAATCGCGAATGGTAACTTTATCCGCCTCCAATTCGGGCGCGAATTGGGCTTCCGGCAGGTACTTGGTGATGGGATCCTCCATCCTGATGATACCTTGCTCATCCAGATGCTGTGCGATCAGAGCCGTATATGCTTTGGTGCAGGAGGCAATGTAAAAGTTGGTGTTGGCGTCTGTCGGTTGATTGCCAAGCGAAGCGGCGTCAACGTATACGGTCCGTTCCGGACGCACAATGGCTATGCCCACGGCGGGCACGGCACCGATTCCTTCCATGGCTTTCGCCAAAAAGGTCTCCGCGGCTTGCGCCAGCGCTTGTTCTTTGGCCGGTTGGCCCTGCAGTGTCCAGGTTGTTCCAAATAGTGCGATCAGTACAACTAATTTCGTGTGCATATTTCGAGTGATTTTGTGTGTAGCTACAAAAATCACTCGTTTAGTTGCCAATGTCTTGAACAAATGAAACATCGTTCAGTAAGGCTCTCACCTGACCGGGGGTGCATTGCAGCTGTTTCTTCAATTGACGACAAAAATGCGCCTGGTCGGAAAACCCCTGTGTGTAGGCGATCTGGGAAAGGGGGGCGGAGGATGACCCCAGCCTATCGAGGGCTTGCTGTAAACGAAGGTGCTGCACATACTCCTTGACCGAGCATCCGTAATGCTTGCGGAATACCCGCGCCAGGTGCACCGGATGTACCCCGGCATCCTCCGCCAGGGCCTGCACGCGAATAGACTCGGTGAAGCAGTCGTCGATCTCCTCCTTAATCCGGACCAACCAGTCGGGATGGTTTTGTTCTGCTACGGCTAAAGGTTCCGGCAGACTGCCCATCAACTCGATCAACAGTTCGGGGATATCGGAGGCTGGTGCCTGCATCTGACGTATAAATCGCAAAATTGGGGCCTGCGCTCCCTGATGATACCATTGGTACGTATCGCCTTTCGGCAAAAAATCGGGGAGTTGATCACTATCAAAAAGCACCGAAAAGATGCGCGCTCCCCGTTGCCCGTACTGATTGGCGTGTTTTACATCCTGCGGCTTGACAACCAGACTGAAAGCGCCCGCCTCCACCTCTGTTCCACCGGTTCGTTCCAGGAGATCGCCCCACAACACGATGCTCATCCGGGCACAAGGGTCGTAGTGCAAAGGGCTTTTTCGGTTGGGTGCATATAGGTTATCTATCAAATGGTAGGGGATCATTGGCTTTTAGCAAAAAGACACCCCCCGAAACCGAAGGTTGGAAGTAGGTAATGAGCAGTGCTCCCCGCCTTTGCATGTACGGGCGAAGGCGGGCGTGGATGCGCCATGAGCCTGACATGTTGAATGCTTCACGTAAACATTCACTGACAAAAGGGACCAATCCAATGATCTAAACTACTTGAGTCGACCGGTAGACAATCTGGACAGCGGCTATTTCACACTTCTCACCTCAACATTCACCCTTAATTCAACATTGAGCATTGGGCATTCAACATTCAGCATTACCACACAACAATCCCATCCCTAATCCATTGGAAAAAGAAAAGAACCATACCAATACATGGAAGAACTACCCCAAATCGATCAGGATACCTGGCAAACGATCAAGGAGCAATTTGTAAATTTTATGTTTCAGGTGGGCCCGGATGTGTTATTGTCGATCATTCTGTTGGTGGTCGGAATACTGCTTATTCGGCTGGTAAGCCGATTGATCCGCAAGTCATTCCGGAGGTACAACGTGGAGCCCTCCCTGGCGACTTTTATTGATAGCCTGACCAAGTTCCTGCTCTACGCTACCCTGATCATAACCATCGGTACTACGCTGGGGATAAAAACCTCTTCCTTTGTGGCCATTATCGGTGCGGCCGGTATCGCTATCGGCCTGGCCTTGCAGGGTAGCCTGGCTAATTTTGCCGGAGGCGTACTGATTCTGGTGTTTAAGCCCTTTAAAGTGGACGATCTGATCAAGGTGAACGGTTGCACCGGTATTGTAATTAAGATCGATATCCTATATACCCGACTTCGCACTTTTGATAACCGCATCATCACTATGCCCAATGGCAATGTAGCCAACAGTGATTTAGAAAATATGACCATGCTAGATACCCGTCGGTTGGAATATCGCCTGAAATTTGATTACGGTACGGATATTAAGCGGGTACGCGAAATCGTGACTGCCGCATTAAAGGAACACCCCAAGGTGTTGGATGAACCAGCCCCCGATCTTCGGCTCGACGAAATTGGCGAATACGATCTGAAAGTAAAGGCCCGGAGTTGGGTACCAGCCGAAGACATGTGGCCTACCTACTGGGAACAATTGGAAGCTATTAAGGAAGCCCTGCAGTGCGAAGGTATTTCCTTCCCCGTTCCTAAACAGCAAGTCAATTGGCCCAAGCCGGAGGTCAGCGAGAATTGAAGTGCGAAGTGTGAAGTGTGAAGTGTGAAGTATACTTCATACGTCCTACTTCACACTTCACACTTCACACTTCACACTTCCTACCTCACACTTCCTACCTCACTTCCTTAATTCTAAAGCTCCATGCGATGATCAGCAACACCATCCCCGCTGACATCCAAAAAATAACGGAAAACGCCCATCCCGCATCCAACAACAACCCAAAGCTGACCGGTCCCAGGGCCGTGCTGAAGACCATGATCATAGTGAAGACACTGCGCACCGTGCCGATGACCTTAGTACCGAAAAGCTCGGCAAACAAGGCGTTTTTTATGGTACTGCCTCCGCCGTTAGAGATGGCAATCAGCACCAGCGCTGCCGGATACCCCAGTGGATGGTTTACGGCGGCCAGAACAATTATCCCCAGTATGTAGGGCACCAGCATAACCGGGAAAAGATATTTTGCCGAAAGGCGATCAACCAAAGGCCCCGATCCCATCATCGACAAGGCACTGGCCATGGCGTAAATAGACAAAGAGCCCGCTACCCAGGTAGGCGACCAGTCCCGTGCCTCGCCCAGCTTCAACTGAAAAAAGAAGATTGCGGTATTTAGGAAACCGGTAATAAAAACGGCCGGAGCCAATATCCAGAAGGCACGTTCCCGGAACACCCGCCACGGTTTTTTGGCGGCAGCCACCTCCTCCGCATCGCCGGGAGTGGGCAACAACAGATCTTTTGATTGCTTGCGCAAAAAAAGCCAGGCTATTGGAGCTACCACGATCAACACAGATGCCGCTGAACCCTGCAACACGGTACGCCAACCAACAACACCGATTAGAAAGGCCACGAGAAGGGGCAGTGTAGCTTCGCCCAGAGGATGCCCCAGGGTCGCCAGGCTGATAGCCTTACCCCGGTCACGGGTGAACGCACGCGCCATAGTGGATATGGAAGTATGGCTCATCAATCCCTGACCGAAAAAACGGAGCGCAAAGAAACCCGCCAGCACCATGAACGGATGAATGGCAAAAGACAATAGCAAACAGGCCAGTGCCAGCCCCGTGAGTACCAGACCGGTGAAGCGCCGCAAGGGCCAGATATCAACCAGTCGTCCGACCCAGGGCAAGCAAAAAGCAGAAGCAGTAGTAGCCACCGCGTACAGGCTGCTTATCCCGGCACTACTGAGCTGAAAGGTATCCTCCAGATGCGGAATGTACAAAGAGATCAGAAAGGTCTGGCCGTAGCTGGAAAAGAAGGTCAACAGCACCCCGAATGCCAGCAGACTTTGATTGGCCCGAATAAATTTCAGAAATTGGTGCATGTGCTTCCCTTTGCGCGCAAAGGTAGCAACCAATACTTCCCGAACCACGAAAACTACAGCCCAATGCCCGATCATTTTGTCGACGATCAACACTTCCAGGACGAATTTTTTGCCGAATCCGGATTTGCTGCCGGTCACTACGATGGGTGTACCTTTGAGCGCTGCGATTTTACGGGCGTCTCCCTGACCGACTGTGTCTTTGTGGATTGCCGGTTTAAGTCTTGTAATCTGAGTGGCACACTGGTACTCAATACGGCCTTTCGGGAGGTCCGGTTTGAGGAATGTAAAGCCCTGGGTGTACAATGGACCGACACCAACCCTATGCTACTGGCAATGACATTCGTAGACTGTCAGTTAAATCTGGGAAATTTTGTGGGGTGCCCGCTGGCCAAATCCTCTTTTCAGAGCTGCACCCTGCCGGAAGCCGATTTTGCGGAAGCTGACCTATCCGGCATCGCACTAACGGAATGTGACCTGGCCGGAGCCCAATTCGAACATACTAATCTGACCGAAGCTGACCTCAGCAGCGCTACCAACTACCGCATTGATCCCGAACAAAACCGCATCGAAGGCGCTCACGTTTCCTGGCCGGAGGCGATGGGGTTACTCCACAAATACGGCCTAAAGTGGGAGTGAGACAGGTATGAGGTGTGAGGTGTGAGGTGTGAGGTTCGGAATTTCCTGTTTCAGTTTTCTACCTTACTTCCGCTTTCCCTGCCCGCCGTAGCCTTGGCGAAGGCGGGCCGCTTTCCGATTTTAAGAATGGCGCCAAGGTCTCCTGGCCGGAAGCCATAGGGCTGCTTTACAAATACGGGCTCAAGTGGGAGTGATGAGATTGAGGTTAAGGATACTTCCTAACTCCTACTTCAAACCTAATTGAGCATTTAGCACTGAACATTCATCATTCATCATTCATCATTTTTACAAGTAACAACCGACACCCCTCATTTATTCGTACCTTCTAAAGAACTCAATAATCAACCACCGTCTATGCCACGACATCAGCAACCCCTGCGGGGAGCCATCATCTCCAATAGCATCGAAGGCCTGGATCAACTCTACCGTTCCGATCATCGCATCCAATACGATATACTGGAAATTACCGCTGATTTTCAGCCGGATCTGTCGGCCTACCAGTTACTGATCGCACCCAACGGGACTGATCACGTAGCCCTGTACCGAATGCGGGACCTGATTCACGCTTTCCTCGACCGTGGTGGCGCCCTGCTGTGTTGCGATGGCTGGTTCACCGATTGGGTGCCGGGCAACCGCTGGGTGATGGATAATACCAAAAAGACCATCGACGTGCGTTATACACTGCGCGATGATCCCTTTGGCATCGAGGAGGAGTTTAATATCCGGAATCTGAACTTTTCCCACGGCATCAGCGGCTGGTGGGCCTGCGGGTATATTGAAGCCGCCCCGGGAGCGACGGTGCTGGTCGAGGATACCTGGCAACGCCCACTGGTAGTAGTAGATGAAGCCTCCACGAAGGGCATTATGGTACTGAGCGCCAGTGGACCGCTGGCCGATCTGTCTTACGCAACCACCGACGACAGCAAGGCCTATGCGGCCATGTCGAACTTGTATAAAGCCCTGATCAACGTTATTTTACAACGCACCAAAAAAGAAGCAGTAGGATGAAAAAGATAGGATTGATTTTCAACGGTGTTTGGTCTCATTATGCGTTCGCAAAAGCCACCAAGTATCAGGAGTTATATGAGCTGCTCTATATCCATGATCTAACTGCCGGTCAGTTGGCAGAGATGGATGCGCTAGCTATCCCTTTCCAGAGTAACCACAAAGCCATCGCTGAGAGGCAGGATCTCATTTACGATTTTTTAGCTCAGGGCAAAAAGGTATTCGTCGAAGGTGACAGTTCGGCCAATTGGCTCGATGCCCGGTGGGAAGACCGCCCCGTTAATAATTTTTGGTGGGTAAAGGACCCGACTAATCCGCCGGTATCCGATACAGATTACGATCATCCCGTCTACCGCGGACTGACGCCCCGCCAGGCATTCTGGCATTACCACGGTGTCTACACCCGTATTCCCGGTCACGCTCAGGTTATCCAATCCAATGTAGACGGGGAATTCATTACCTGGGAAACCACGCACTACGGCGGGCACTTGCTGGCCACTACCCTGGACCCTATTGTCGAACACGGTATCCAGCAAATTACCCACCTCGATAATTATTGCGATCGCCTCACCGAATGGCTGATTGGCACTCGGCCCGAAGGCGATTTCGTGATTGATCAGGGGGATTATGGGGTAGCGTTTTGAATGGACAGTGCTCAATGCTAAGTGCTCAATGCTAAGTGCTCAATGCTAAGTGCTCAATGTGAATGATAATCTAAGGATTAGGTATTGTTCGATTCAAGTTCAGGATGTAACACTATTCATTTCACACTTTGAACGAATTGAGCACCGAGCACTTACCATTGAGCATTTCAACGTGGTCCTTCCAAGGAAAATTAGTATCATACCGATAAACGCACCTAAATCGCTATGGTCACGAAAGTCGTCGTACTCATTATCTACGTTTCCATCTTATTCCTGATCGGCATCATTGCCTCCCGCCGCATCAAGTCGATGAGCGACTTTTACGTGGGCGGTAAAAACATCGGTGTGTGGGCCGTGACCTTCTCGGCGCGGGCCACCGGTGAGTCTGGCTGGCTTTTGATCGGAGTGACGGGCATGGGGGCTCTGGCTGGTGTCTCTGCCTACTGGGTAGTGGTGGGGGAGGTGTTGGGGGTGGCGGCATCCTGGTTCCTGATGGCCAAGCGCTTCAAACGAAAGACCGACGAATACAACTCCATAACGGTCCCTGATTTCCTGGAAAGCCATTTTCGCACTCCCACCCATCGTCTGCGGGTGATTGCCGCGATTGTACTATCGGTCTTTGTAACCATCTTCGTGAGTTCTCAGATCGATGCGACTGGTATCGCCTTTGAGTCTTTTCTGGCGGTCAATTATTTTCAGGGTGCCCTGATCGGCTTCTTCATCGTGCTGATCTACATTTTTGTCGGCGGTTTTGTGGCCGTGGTCTGGTCCGATCTTTTTCAGGGATTACTGATGTTTGTCGGCCTCCTGGCTCTGCCCATTGTGGTTTATTTCTCCATGGGCGGAACCAGTGGCGTCATGGAGCAATTACACGCCATTGATCCGGCCATGACCGATATTTGGGGAGGTTTCGATGATCCCTGGATGAGTGTCTTCACCATGCTGGGCTTCGCTATGATCGGCCTGGGCTTCCTGGGGTCGCCGCAAGTATACGTACGGTTTATGTCGGTCCGCAAGGATTCTATGATCGACCAGGGCCGCTGGATCGCCATTCTGTTCACTCTGCTTACCGATGCGGCGGCCGTGACCATTGGTATCCTGGCCCGCGTATTCTTTACGGAATCGGGGCAGGATCCGGAATCGGTGTTTGGCATCGGTGGTACGGATGTGCTAAAAATGATGGCCGAAAACTTCCTGCCCTACGGCATCTTTGCCATCTACGTAGCCATTGTGCTGTCGGCTATCATGTCGACCATCGATAGCCTGCTGGTGCTGGCTTCCAGTGCCATCGTTCGCGACTTCTACCAAAAGATCTTCCGTCCCGACCTGAAAGATGAGGAGCTGACCCGTATCTCGCGGGTGGTTACGGTTTCCATCGCCCTGGTAGCTCTGGGATTAGCTATGGCCATCGCTTTACTCTCTCCCGAGCGACAAATATTCTGGGTGATCATATTTGGTTGGTCGGGTATTGCCGCCACTTTCTGCCCGGTCATCATCCTGTCCCTTTTCTGGAAAGGCTATTCCGAGCAGGGGGCGATCGCTTCCATGATCTCGGGATTCCTGTGCGTACCCCTATTCAAATTCTATTTCCAGCGATTACCCGAAGTAGGGGAGTACTTCGTGAAACTGGACGTACTGGCACCCTCCTTCCTGGTGGCTATGATCTTCGGCTACATCTTTTCCAAGATCTACCCGCCCTCGCTGAATGTGAATAAATTCGGATGATGGTTGACGCTACACGGTTGACGATCCACGGCTCACGGCATCAACGTCCCTGATATAAGTAGTTGACAAAAAAAAGGCACCTGTCAACCAGATCAGGCCGTAAGCCGTCAACCGTCTTTCCTGTATCCGGCCGCTTTCCGTCTTCCGATCTCCGCTTTCCGATTTGGAAAACTCACCCCTGAATAATTCGTTTTCAGGTGAGCTTAGACTTTGTCGCTCCCCTCTCTTTTACCGTGCCGGATAAATCGCTTGCGCAAGACTCTGTACTTAGGAAGAGAGGGAGTTTCCGGAATGCTTCCGCTTTATTATCATCAGTCGCTATCGCTCGTGTCAGATCTCCGCTTTCCGATTTGGAAACCGATTTCCGGTTTCCAGTATCCACTGCTCGTCCAGCCCGATCGAGATCAGATCCATCCCTTTTTGCGCCATAGCCTCGGCATCCGGCGGATTAGGGCTGAAGATGGCGCACTTGAGCCCATATTCCCGGCAAACGGTGAGTACTCGTTCAATGGCGTCCTGCAAGCGCGGGTCGGCGAAATTCCCGGGTTGGTTCAGGCCCAAACTAACACTTAGATCAAAGGGGCCGATGTACAGACCGGATAACCGGGGAACCTGGGCAATGGCCGCTACCTCTTCCAGTGCCTGCGCCGTTTCGATCATGGCAAAGGTGAGGATGTGGTCATCCTGTTTGCGGTTCTTTTGAAAGTAGTTATCGGGCTCCGCAACCCGCACCGGTCCGAAACTGCGGGTTCCCCGTGGTGGATAGTAACACGCTTTTACGAAAGCCTGTGTATCGGCCGCCGTTTCGATCATGGGACATATCAATCCCGCTGCACCGTAATCCAGCGATTTACCGATCTCCGTCGGATCGTTGGCCGACAGCCGGACCAGGGTTGGTTTGGCGGAAGCCCGGAGGCAGGGCCGCACGTGGGCAGCGTCAAACTGCCCGTGCTGTCGGTCGATGGTGAAGGAGTCGATGGGCCACTGGTTGAGTACCTCAATGAGGTAAGGGCTGGGCAGGGTCAGAAACAGATTGTAATTCGGGCGGTCTTGGTGCCATTGCATAGCTTATTCTTTTTTCCAGGTAAGAGTGGTTTCGGGCGTAAGGGTCGTCACCATTCGGTAATTGCCCCAGGGGCGGGTTGCCATGGAAGCGCCATTGACCGATACTTCGAGTACATTCGCAGGCAGTATCCATTCGATGGTCCAACCGGGCTCGGAAAGGCTGGCGGTCCATTCCCGGTCGCTCAGGCCGAGGTTCAGTACATTTTGACCAATGGGTAATTCCATGATGCCGGCCTGCTCCCAGGCGGAGGGCAATTGGGGGTGGATGCGAATGGTCCGTTCGTGCGCCCGGGGCTGAATACCCAGGAAGTGAACGATCAGCGGACGGGCAATGGCGTAGATATTCCAGGCCTGTACCAGCATTCCGTAGTCGGGCGATACCTCGTACATGGAGCCCGGTGCCGCGTAGCTAAACGAACGGATCAGGCGCTGCAGGTAGTCATAGGCCGTATCGATCCGACCGTATTGCGCCTCGGCAATGGCCTGGACACCGGTAGGCAGGGTCATCACCGCACCGGTATAGTTAAAGGATTCCTCGCTTTTCAGACTGGCAAACCCGTCGGGATCGTCACGGGCGGCTTTTCGATCAATCCCCGTGACGTAGGTGCCGAAAGGATTGATGTATTTGCGGGCGGTTTGCAGGGCTTGCAAAGCCCTTAGCGAATCAGCGATCCCCAGTTCCAATGGTGTATTTACCACCCAGTTATGGTAAAAGGCGTAGGGCAGGGGGGAGGCACCCGTGCCAATACTGACGGCTTCGAGCTCGCGCACCGACCAGGGCTTATTGAGGGTGTCGGCCCGTACTTTAGCATCATCCAGCAGTTGGCGGGCTTTGGCCGGAGGGGAGCGGAAATCGGCGTAGCTTTTTGCGGAAGCAACCCACCAATCATCTTCTATTTGTCGGGTCAAAGTTTTTGCCCGCCGTTCCCAATCTACGGCCAGATCCAGGTCACCCATCACCCGTCCGATCTGACTCATGGCGGCGTAGGCCTCGGCAGTGTAGGCGATCACGTCGATCATTTCGGCATCCATACCGCGAATCTCCATCATTCCGTGCCCGTCGGGGTAGCCATTGCCGTCCTTATCCTGTTCCGCCAGCCAGGAGATACCCTTTTGGCAGTAGGGGTAGGCTTTCGCCAAAAAGGTGGTATCGGCGGTCCAGGTGAAGTAGTCCCAGCAGGTGGAAATAAAGTGCGGGGTCTCGTTGAGATTACCGGGGTTGTACACTGCACCGTTAGTGGATGCTTCGTGAATAATGCGTCCGTTACCATTAGTTGAATCGGAAAGTTCGAGGAGCGTCTCCAGCACATCGTGCGCTAATTCGGGCATCCCCGCCGGCAGCAGCCCGCGCACGGTATAGGTCTGGTCACAACCGAACCACCACGGGTAGTCGGGGATACCGGCCGCAATCCCCGTTCCACGGCCCGGGATCTCGAACCGCAGCCAATCCGTATTGTATTTGGTCCAGCGATAGACTTCTTCCAGGGCTGGATCGGGGACATCGATCTGGGCTGAAGCCGTGATGGCCTGGTAGCGATCGATGCGTTCGTTGAGGAGTTGTGGTGCTTCCGCTAAAAGGTCTTGCAAAATGGACGCCATTTCGGTTGCTGTACCATCGACTCCGGCCAGTACGTACCGGATCTCTTTGGTTTCACCGGGACCGAGGGTCAGGCGGGATGCAAGGCTGGCGGTCAGGCCCTGGCCCGTTATTACGGTTGGTCGCTCACAGGCCGGATCGGCGAGTTGCCTGGTTTCCGGTGCGTTGGTCAGTATGCCCGCCAGCCAGGGATTGGCACTATCACGAACCAGTAACAGGGAATCGCCGGGTTCGGAAACCATTTCATCGGGTGCATCGTTCATGCCAGTGCGTTCACCCAGCCACGCGGGTCTTAGGTCGACCGCCGCCTGAAAGGAGAGCCCCAGGGTTAGTGATTGCGGTCCCCCATTGGTAATCCGGTATTCAACCACCATGCCCGGTATGCCATCCGGAATAAATTGCAGTTGGTCCCAGCGAATATTGGCGGTCGGAATCTCATAGCTCAGTACGCTGCCTACCGGATAGTTGGTAAAAGACCGGGCCGGGACCGTACAGTACGTTTGTTGGTCGGTCGAGATATGGAGTTTGTAGCCGTCGAGTAGTTTGATGGGGTGCGCCCAAATACCACCCATTTCTCCCGGTATATGCCAGCCGAGATCAGGGAAGGTGCCATCCTGTTGTCCTACCACATACAGGCGATCACCAGCTGTGACGTAGGGTGAAGCCCGGTATGCGTCGGTGCCGGAAATGGATTCCATTCGCTCCATTGTATCGTAGAGGGAAATGAGCTCGGGTTCTACTTGCTCAGGTTCACAGGAAAGTAAGAGAAAGCAGCCGAAAATGCCGGTAAAAAGGGCTGATCGCATGGGCAGGCTTTTTGCGAAAGCTACTAAAAAATCGAAATACGGATGCCCCCTTTTCTTTTTAAGGAAAACCTCGTACATTTGCACCCGCTTTTTTACTTATTAACACACATGTCTGATCCATGAATCAATACGAAGTAACTATCATCGTAGACCCAGTGCTGTCCGGGGAAGAGATCAAAGCGACAGCTCAGACATACGTTGATCATCTGAAGAACGAAGGTTGTACCATCGTTCACGTTGATGAGATGGGGCTCCGCCAGTTGGCGTACCCGATCAACAGGCGTACGTCTGGTGTTTACTTTTGCATCGAGTTCCAACCCAACGGAGCTGATGTTATTCCCGGTGCCGAACTGGCTTTGCGTCGCGACGAGCGAATCATTCGCTTCCTGACCGTTAAGCTCGACAAGTACGGCGTGAAGTACAACGACGACAAACGCAATGGTTTGATCGGTACGGTTAAGAAAAAGAAGAAAAAGGAGGACAAGCGCGACCGCGATCGCCGTCGTGACAACCGTCGCTCCGACAACCGCAACCGCGATAATAACCGTGATACCAAGCGGGATGACCGTCGCAAGGAGGAGCCGGCCAAGGAAGCCCCTAAAAAGGCTGCCGCCAAAAAAGAGGAAGAAGAATAGTTCACCTCTTTCCATTATTCATCAACTTAAAAGCAACTCATCATGGCAAATAGAGATGATATCAAGTTTTTGAGCAACCCTAAGATTGGTCAAAAACGTCAGAAATACTGCCGTTTCCGTAAATACGGTATCAAGTACATCGACTACAAAGATCCCGACTTCCTGATGCAATTCGTTAATGAGCAGGGTAAGATCCTGCCTCGCCGCATCACGGGTAACTCTTTGAAGTATCAGCGTAAAGTGGCTACCGCCGTCAAGCGTGCCCGCCACCTGGCTATGCTGCCGTACGTAACCGATTTGCTGAAGTAATTGATTGATAACCCTCTGTCAACCGGCAGATTTAAATGAAACATCATGGACGTAATTTTGCTGAAAGACGTCGATAAGGTGGGGGAACAATACGAGGTGGTATCCGTTAAGCCGGGTTATGGCCGGAACTACCTGATCCCACAAGGGCTTGCCAAAGTCGCTAACGAAGCCAACATGGCTGAACTCGATAAAATTCGCGCTGCCGAAGCTGCTCAGGAAGAGGCTCGACGCGCCGAATACGAAGCGATCGCTGAACAGTTGAAAGACAAAGTGCTGAAAATTGGAGCGAAAGCTGGTGCCAGTGGTAAGATCTTTGGTAGCGTTACCAACGTACAGTTAGCCGCCGCTATGAAAGAACAACTGGATATCGAGATCCCGCGTAAGAAGATCGAGATCCTGGAAGAGGTAAAGGAACTGGGTAGCTACACGGCTCAGATCAACCTGCACCCCGAAATCGTTACCAACCTCAACTTCGAGGTGGTTGCTGAGTAAAGGCTTCCGGGCTTTCGCCAAAAGAAAAAAAAGCCGTTCCACGCACGTGGAACGGCTTTTTTACGGTCCACGGTCCACGCTTTGTGTGATTGTGGATTGAGAGATTAATAGCCCACAGCTTCAGCTGTGGTGAAGAATGAAGAATATACCTCTCCTCCTACCACTTTAGTGGTAACCGGTTCACGGTCCCGCAAAGCTTCGGCAGGCAGGCACGGTTCAAGCCTTAATCTCAACCTCCTCTGCCCTGCCCGCTGAAACCTTGGCGTAAGTGGGCCCCATCCTTAGTACATTCAACACAAACTCAACGCCGGTGGCCCCTCAGAAATCACATTCGTGGTAATGCTCTTTCAACCAGGCTTCGGCTTTTTCGTATTCGGGCATGGCATTCTCCACCAGTCGCCAGAACCGGGGTGAATGGTTGAATTCTATCCGGTGGGCCAATTCGTGAATAATGACGTAGTCGATCACAAAACCGGGCGCAAATAGGAGCCGGGTGGAGAGGTTGATGTTCCCTTTGTTGGAGCAACTGCCCCAATTGGAGTGATTGTATTTGAGGCGTACCTCCCGGATGGTTTGCTGAAAGTAGGTATCATTCAGCACGATTACCCGTTGGCGGATAGCGGGTAAAAAATCCTGAGCGATGACCCGGCTGAGGATTTTTCGGATGCCTTGTTCTTTCAGGATAGTGGGCAGGTTTTCGGGAAGCCGGATTTCGATGGTGCGGGCGGGGAGCAATTTACCGCCGATAGTTTTGCGGTCAGCTTCCTGCATCAGTATACGGTAGGTGCGTTCACCAACAATCAACTCTTGCCCGTTTTGGTACATTCGGGCTCTGAGATGAGCCATTTGCCGGCCTTCCTGTTGCTTAGCTGTTCGTCGGGCCCAGTCCATGAACCATTGCCAGTGGGTGCGGTCCTGGTGGAGGGTAGTGCGACGGGGACGACGGAAGATCAGGTGATCTTTACCGATCGAGGCCCGCAGACTCCGGCGTGATTCCCGGATTACCCTGACGGGGACAGTCCCCATACCGGGCAGGTCGATGGAAATGATTTCATCGGAAGAACCAGGCATAAGCTAAAAGTTTTCAAAAGCAACCGTTCTGCTCTGGAGAAGAGCAGAACGGTTAGCGTGGTTACCCATGTTTTTGGGCGAAATCGTCCATCAGCTCGATAAGTACCTCCACACTTTTCATAGGCATTGCATTATATATGGAGGCCCGGAAGCCTCCTACGGAACGGTGACCTTTAATCCCTGAAATGTGGTGTTCCTTACATGCTTGCAGGAAAGCTGCATTAACTTCATCGTCTTTCGGTACGAAAACCGCATTCATGCGGGAGCGGTCCTCGGCGGCTACTGTTCCCTCAAATAAGGGATTGCGGTCAATGGCTGCGTATACCGCCTGGGCTTTCTGCTCGTTTTGTGCCTGGACAGCCGGTATGCCACCTTGTTCTTTCAACCACCGCAAGGTCAACAAACATACATATATCGGGTAAACGGGAGGGGTATTGAAGGAAGAGCCCTTTTTAATGTGGGTGCGGTAATCGAGCATGGTGGGAATCGCCCGTTCCACCTTACCGAGTAGGTCCTTATGGACAATAACCATGGTGGTGCCCGCTGGTCCCAGATTCTTTTGTGCGCCGGCGTAAATGACCGCAAAGCGCTCCACCTCTAGCGGACGACTGAATATGTCGGATGACATATCACAAACCAGCGGCACTTCGGTGTCGGGAAAGGACTGGAATTGGGAACCGTAGATAGTATTGTTACTGGTTAAATGCAAGTAGGCTGCATCGGAAGGAATATCGTACCCTTTTGGTATATAGGTGTAGTTTTTGTCTTTAGAAGACGCCAGTACCTCTACTTCCCCGAAAAGTTTGGCTTCTTTGATGGCCTTAGACGACCAGCTTCCCGTATCCACGTAAGCGGCCTTACCTTTTTGAGGCAGCAGGTTCATGGCGGCCATAAAAAACTGGGAGCTGGCTCCGCCGGAGAGGTAAAGAACCTCGTGGGTATCGGGAATTTGGAGTAGTTCTTTGGGAAGTGCAATGGCTTCTTCCAGAATGGCGGTAAATTCCGGGCTGCGGTGAGAAATTTCGAGGATAGATAAGCCGATTCCATCCAGGTCTTCTACGGCTCTGGCTGCCTGGCTCAATACGGGGGCCGGCAAAATAGCTGGTCCGGCGCTGAAGTTGTGCTTTTTCATCACAGGTTATTGTGGTTAAAATGGTGTAACCACAAATTTAGGATTCGCCAGACCCCGAACAAGTTTTGGGTTCAGGCAATTTGTCCTTTTTTTACGATTACCAAGATTGTGGATAATCATGGGGATACAATGTGTATAAAATCACGCAAATGGCACTTGACTTTATGCCAGGCCACACGTATCTTTACATTCCTGCTAAAATAAAGCACCAGCTTGAAAGCTGATCCAATCTTTTAGCGACTACTTTACAAATTATTGTTGGCAAAGCTTGTTTAGGTTCTCTTTGGGATCTATCTTTGCATCCGCCTTTTGAAGAAAGGGCATTGCGTGCAGCAAAAGGATGGCTTGATATTTTTTCGTGTCGTTTGTTTGCATTTCAAAGAAAAGGTTTTTACCTTTGCACGCGCTTTGAAAGAAAAGTAGCAAAGATGTTGTTCTCGCCCCGGTTGTCCGGAGGATTTACGCAAAAAAATAATCGGCTAAAAAAGCTAAAAAATTTTGCGGGGGAACGAAAAGCACTTATCTTTGCACTCCGCTTGCGACAGAGCAAGCAAAAGAGATAAGAAAGTGTTAG
>CAYFGK010000043.1:0-50716 GCA_964342305.1 uncultured Saprospiraceae bacterium
TTTGGGCTTCGCCCAACCTTTTCACGCGAGTATATACTCGACTCGAAGTGGTTTAGCTTTGCTGTACTTCGTGCCGGGACACCAAACCACTTCGTTGTCGGTATAGTTTCTTAGGTTATCTGGATATTAATTCCCCCCTGACCAGTTGCAATAGTAGCAGCACCTTTGCATATTTACAATTCTGTCCTGATTACTAGGTTACAGCATGCAACGATTACAAAAAGTATTGCTTCTTGATGAACCCTTTCCGGTGTTGATTAATGAATTGGCAGACATGGGGTTACATCCGGTGGCTCATTACCAGACCAACAGATCGGATCTTTCGGATGACCTGGCGGAATGCGTTGGTATCGTTATACGCTCCCGCTTGCGTATCGATCGTTCCATCCTGGAAGGGGCTCCCGATTTGCAGTGGATTGCCCGCCTGGGGGTGGGTACGGAACACATCGATTTGGAGGCCTGTGCCGAGCAGCGGGTCAAAGTGTTTACTTCCCCCGAAGGAAGTCGCGATACGGTGGGAGAACACGCTATTGGTATGTTGCTCATGTTGATGAACCGGTTGGCGATCGCCGATCGCGAAGTACGTCGCGGCGATTGGATACGGGAGGGTAACCGGGGCAGAGAGATTAAAGGGAAAACGATCGGCATTATTGGCTATGGTAATATGGGTATGGCTTTCGCCAAAAGAGTAAGTGGTTTTGGTGCAAAGGTCCTGGCCTACGATAAATTCCGTTCGAACTATGGCGATGCCTTTGCCATAGCCGTCGATTTGTCGACTCTTCAGCAGGAAAGTGATATTGTCAGTATCCATATTCCGTACACACCTGAGAATCATTATTTTGTTGATGGTTCCTTTCTGGAGGCTTTCGCCAAAAACATTTTCCTTGTTAATACGGCCCGCGGAACGGTATTACATACGGCTGACCTGGTACGGGCCATGAAAAAAGGGAAGGTACTCGGGGCTGCCCTCGATGTTATCGAGTACGAAGAAATGTCCTTCTCAGCGCTAAATCCGGATACACTGCCCGAGCCTTTCCAATACCTGCGACAATCGGAACACACCGTGCTGACACCCCATATTGCGGGTTGGTCTTTTGAGTCGAAAGTTGGTCACAGCCAGGTACTTGCCAAAAAAATACGTGCATTTTACACCCAGCCCCAGAACTAAAATAATTGTTTTCGAACGACCTAAATTATGTTTGATATTCAGCCGGACCGGCAGACTACCTATAAAATCGTTTTCAACCTCAGTGAAGCTGCGGAGGGATTGTTTTTGCCGACAGCCTATATCGTTACGCTCGATCGCGACGGTTATCTGGCCCATATCAAACAACGGGCAACCAGTGATACTGTCGGGAGTTTTGGCCTTGAGCTAACCGAGGAACGGCGTAAACTCTTTACCGTGGTGGATGAACTGCAGGTGAAATTCCTGGAAAAGAAATTTTCCCCGCCCAAGCGTAAAGTGCGTTCCCTGGAACGTTTGCTGGAGGACGAAGACGTTAAGAAAAGCCTCTTTAATTTCGTGCATCGCCAGTTGGACATCCTGCTTACGGCGGTGGTTAAAGAGGATTACCCCCTGACTTGGCACGTGGAACGCAAAGTGTTGGTCAAAGACTTTCTGTTGGAAACCCGCCCCAAGCCATTACAACCCGAGCTGTCTTTTCAAAAAACAAAAGATAGTGTGTTGTACCGGTTGCGGCTGTCGGGAGAGGGGCGCCAGTGGCGATTAAGCCAGCACGAAGTTGTACCGGTATGTAATCATCCGGCATGGGTGATCATCGATTACTGTTTGTATTCGGTGGGGCATATCAACGGAAATATGGTGAAACCCTTCCGTTCCCGCGACGAAGTACGCATACCACAGAAGCAGGTCAAAACCTATTTCCAGAAGTTTATCCTGAAGGTGGCCGCCAAACTGGATATCGAAGCGGAGGGTTTTGATGTAGTGCACTTCGAAGAATTGCAAAAATGCCGTCTGTCGGTAGTAGAGTCGCCCTTTGATGGCGTGATCCGTTTGGCGGCACGGATGGAATATGCGCACGCCAGTTTCGAATGGAATGATCCCAAACTCAAGCGTACGACCCTGGAGTTTGAGGAGGATGTCCGCATCATTCAGGTGCGGAGGCAACGGGAAGCAGAGACTGCTTTCCTTAGAAAGATTGAGGAGGCGGGGTTAATTAATCAGGTAGGGGCTTTATTCGAGGTGAGTGAGGATACCTCCGATAATCCCTGGTATATGGCCGAATGGCTGGCAAATCACCGCATCGAATTGGAAAGCCAGGGCTTTTTTGTGGAAAACAGCCAGGTCAATGAGCAGTCGCTCTACATGCATAAAGCCAGCCTGGATCTGACTTCTGAAAAAGAGAACGACTGGTTCGATATCTACGGTCAGGTTCATATCGGAGAGTTTTCCTTTCCATTTAAAAAGCTGGCCAGGTACATTCGAAATAACGATCGATTGTTCCGACTACCCAATGGCACCTTCTTCCTGATCCCGCTGGAATGGATGAACCGGTATAAATCGCTGATGCAATTCGCCAAATCGGAAGGCAGTCAGCTTAAATTGAATAAGAGCCAATTTACCCTCCTGGAAGAATTGGGGATCTCCGACGAAACTGAGGTTACGGAAAACCTGGAAGAGGTAGAGTTCACGGTACCCGATGGCTTACGGGCCGATCTGCGACCCTACCAACTGGAGGGGGTGAAATGGCTCGTACAGCTTTATCGGAATGAACTGGGCGCCTGCCTCGCGGATGATATGGGGTTGGGTAAAACACTACAGACCATTACTGTCCTCTTACACGCCCGTAATCAAAAAGCGATACGCCAGCAGGAAACGGCTGAGGTGGAGCAAAATTCCGACCCCGCCAAGCAACTTGACCTGTTCCATGCTCCGGCGGAGGATGAATCGTTCCTGCAACCGCTGCAGGCCCTAATTATTCTTCCGGCCTCACTGGTCTTTAACTGGGAAAGCGAGATCCACAAATTTGCTCCTCAACTCACTGTCTATAAACACGTGGGGCAGAAACGGCAGAAAGATGCCCGCATCCTTCGCCGGTACGACGTCATTCTGACCACCTACCAGACGGCTCTGCGCGATGTGGAGGTGCTGGAAGAGATGGACTTCGAATACATTGTGCTCGACGAAAGCCAGCAGATAAAAAACCGGGAAAGCAAAGTATTTAAGGCGATAAACCGGTTGCAGGGGCAGCACAAGATCTCCCTGAGTGGTACGCCCATTGAGAACAGTCTTTCGGATCTGTGGTCGCAAATGCAATTCATTAACCCAAATCTGCTGGGGAACTTTTCCTTTTTTAAGAAAGAATTCATTACCCCCATCGAAAAGCATCAGGTAGAGGAAAAGAAAATCCGACTGCGCGGCCTGGTGGCGCCGTATTTGCTCCGACGCACGAAGGAAGAGGTGGCCCGTGACCTCCCGCCGTTGAGTACCAAGATCTTCTACTCGGAGATGACCAAAGAGCAAAAGCGGATGTACGAACGGGAGAAATCGGCCGCCCGGAATTACCTGCTGGAAAACTACGAGGAGAATAATCCCAAGTACCGTATCCTGGTATTGCAATCACTGACCAAATTACGGCAGATCGTGAATCATCCGAAACTGGTGAATCCGGCCTACGAGCGGGATAGTGGGAAGATGATGGATATCCTGGAGCACTGGGATGTAATTCGCCGATCCGATCACAAAGCGCTGTTCTTTAGTTCCTTTGTTAAGTATCTGAACCTCTTCAAGGAAGAGTTTACCGCCAAAAAGCAGGACTTCTCCTGGCTTACCGGTGACCTGACTTCGGCCCAGCGGGAAGCCCAGATACGCAAATTTGAAGGTGAAAAAGACGTACAGTCCTTTCTCATTTCCATAAAATCGGGCGGGACCGGACTTAACCTTACGGCAGCCGATTATGTGTTTATCCTCGATCCCTGGTGGAATCCGACCACCGAACAGCAGGCCATTGCCCGTGCCCACCGAATCGGGCAGGACAAAAATGTGATAGCCGTCAAGTTCATCACCAAAGATTCCATCGAGGAGAAGATCCTCAAATTGCAGGATCGCAAATCCAAATTAGCCGAAGATATTATCGATAATGTGCGCAAAACCGAGTTCAGCCGCGGGGATATAGAATACCTGTTGGATTAGGTCATCCAAATCACTCAGTACTCCGCAACATCAGCCTGGCAATGCTTGTTTAAAAAGTGCATATTGTACGCATTATGGCTCTCGAATTACCAGAACGCTTATTACAGGTGGAGGAATACCAGCGCATGGTTGAGGTCGGTATACTGACCGAGGACGACCGCGTGGAATTATTAGCGGGTAAAATGATTCAGATGAGTCCTTCCGGAAACAGGCATGTGATTTGCATCAACTCTTTAAATACCTTCTTTGCACCTTTTTATGAAGAGGTAATTGTGAGCGTTCAAAACCCTCTACAACTGGATGAATTGTCAATGCCAGAGCCAGATGTTGCAGTAATAAGGAGAGAAAAAATAGAAAGAAAGCTGCAAATGCCTCATGCCAGCATGTGCATGTTAGTCGTTGAAGTCGCTGATTCCTCCCTGGAAAAAGATTCGCAGATCAAGCAGGAATTGTACGCCAAGGCAGCTGTTCCTGAATACTGGATAGTCGATCTGGTCAATGATCTGATCCTTGTTTTCCGCGAACCCAAAGACGGAGCTTACCAAGTTCTTCACCAGTTTTCGGCTGGTGATCGTTTTACATTCCCGGCTTTGTCATGTACTGTTGACGTAGGTACTATTCTTCCTTAATCCCTGCACTTGTGCAGTGGATTAAGATTGTGTATTTTCCCATCCATTGCCCTGCCATCTATGCCTGACGATTCAGGTATATCTGTGTAACCTTTAAACATTGTCCATGTCGAACGACCTCCGCACGTTCCGTAAACTCCTCGTAGCCAACCGGGGTGAAATTGCTATTCGCGTATTGAGAGCAGCCTCCGAATTAAAACTTCGCACGGTAGCCATTTACACCTACGAAGACCGCTATTCCTTACACCGGTATAAAGCTGACGAAGCGTATCAAATAGGGGCAAAAGACGATCCGCTCAAACCCTATCTTGATATTGAGGCTATCTTGCAAATAGCAAAGGAAAACCAGGTAGACGCCATTCATCCGGGATATGGTTTCCTTTCGGAAAATGTCAACTTTGCCCGTCGTTGCCGGGAAGAAGGCATTGCCTTTGTGGGGCCTGATCCCGAAGTAATGGAACGCCTGGGTGATAAAGTAGCGGCCAAAGCCCTGGCCAGGGAGGTTGATGTACCACTGATCGAAGATAGCCGGGAGCCCCTGACCAATGCGGATATTGCTTTGCGGGAGGCTCAGCGCATTGGCTATCCGGTGATTATCAAAGCCGCCTCGGGCGGCGGTGGTCGCGGCATGCGGGTAGTCCGTTCCGATAAGGAACTGGTCGGTGAATACGAGGAAGCAAAGGGCGAAGCCCTTACTGCTTTCGGTGACGGTACCGTCTTCCTGGAAAAGTTCATTGAGGAGCCTAAACATATCGAAGTCCAGCTGCTCGGTGACCGGCACGGAAATATCGTACACCTTTACGAAAGGGACTGCTCGGTTCAGCGTCGCTTTCAAAAAGTGGTAGAAGTAGCCCCCTGTGTGACCATTGCCCAGGAAACCCGTGATCGCTTGTATGAGTATGCGTTGCGCCTGGGTAAAGCCGTCAATTATAATAATGCCGGTACCGTTGAGTTTCTCCTCGATCACGACGAAAACGTATACTTCATCGAGGTGAACCCGCGGATCCAGGTAGAACATACTGTGACCGAAGAAGTGACCGGGATCGACCTGGTGCGGTCACAAATACTGATCGCCAAAGGGCATCGCCTCGACGATGACACCCTGCGGATCGGTACCCAGGAGGATGTTACCATCTTCGGTTGTGCCATCCAATGCCGGGTAACCACCGAAGACCCCAGCAATGACTTCAAACCCGATTACGGCCGCATCATTGCCTATCGTTCGGCCAGTGGGATGGGTATTCGTCTGGATGCGGGTAGTGCTTACCCGGGGGCTAAGATTTCTCCTTTCTTCGATAGCCTTTTGGTTAAAGTTACCGCCTGGGGGCGGACCCTGCCGGGAACGGCCCAGCGATTGCACCGCGCCCTGCGCGAGTTCCGTATTCGTGGGGTAAACACCAATATCGGGTTCCTGCTGAATTTACTGCAAAACGATACGTTCCGCACCGGAAAGGCTACGGTCAATTTCATCAAGGAAAATCCGGCCTTGCTGGAACCTCCCCGCTGGAAAGATCGTGGGACCAAGATGTTGCGCTATTTGGCTGAGGTGATCGTCAACGAAAACCCCGATGTACGCAAGCGGGACCCCAGTATGGTCTTTCTGAATCCGGAGGTGCCGGCCATTGACCCCAAAGGTGTTTTGCCGAAAGGCAATAAGGACCGCCTGGAAGAGATGGGGCGCGAAGGATTTGTTGACTGGCTAAGGAAGGAAAGGAAAGTCCAGTTCACCGATACTACTTTTCGCGATGCGCACCAATCTCTTTTAGCTACGCGAATGCGTACCTACGACCTGACCAAAGTAGCGCGGCCTTTTGCGCAACGCCACGGTGGAGATGTCTTCTCTATGGAGGTGTGGGGAGGAGCTACCTTTGATGTCGCTATGCGCTTCCTGAAGGAAGATCCCTGGCACCGGTTGACGGAATTCCGCAAGGAAATGCCCAACATCCTGCTGCAAATGTTATTGCGTGGCTCGAATGCCGTAGGCTATACTGCGTACCCCGACAACCTGGTCGTTGCTTTCGTTGAAAAAGCGGCCGCTACCGGCATTGATGTTTTCCGCATCTTCGATTCCCTCAACTGGGTCGATGCCATGCGTACCAGCATACGCACGGTGGTAGAACGTACGGATGCCATTGCGGAAGCTTGTCTGTGTTATACCGGAGACATCAGTGATCCCGAGCGACGAAAATACGATCTGCAGTACTACCTCGATCTGGCCCGCCGGCTGGAAGATGAGGGGGCTCACATCATCGCCATCAAGGATATGGCTGGCTTACTGAAACCGGCAGCCGCTACGGAATTGATTGGTCGATTACGGGAAACAGTGGATGCTCCTATCCACCTGCATACGCACGACACCGCTTCGGTGCAATCCGCTACGTACCTGAAAGCTATCGAGGCGGGCGTTGATATCGTGGATGTAGCCATCAGCTCCATGTCGGGCCTTACTTCTCAGCCCAGCTTCAATGCCATGGCTGCCATACTCCAGGGGCACGATCGCGGACCTGATATTGACCTCACTTCACTCAATGAATTCTCTACTTACTGGGAGGCCATTCGTCGGTATTACTATCCTTTTGAAACAGAATTACGGGCTGGTTCGGCCGAAGTGTATCAGCACGAAATTCCCGGAGGGCAGTATTCCAACCTCCGGCCACAGGCCCGTGGACTCGGCCTGGAAGACAAGTTCGAGACCATCAAGAAAAACTACCGGGCTGCCAATGAGCTGTTCGGTGATATTGTGAAAGTAACACCCTCCTCGAAGGTAGTGGGGGACATGGCTATGTTCATGACCTCTAATGGCTTTACCAAGGCAGATATCCTGGAAAAAGGGGACTCTCTGGACTTCCCTGACTCGGTGAAAGCTCTGATGCGGGGAGATCTCGGGCAGACTAAAGGCGGTTTTCCGGAAGGTATCCAGAAAATGGTTTTAAAAGATGAAAAACCATATACCGAACGCCCAAATGCTCACCTGGAACCCATTGATTTTGAGGCTGAAATGGAATCTTTCCAGAGTGAATTTGGGGCCGAAAAAACCATCCTGGACCTCATCTCGTACAAACTGTATCCGAAGGTATATCGCGATTTCCACGACCACTTTGAGATGTACGGGGAGGTCCGGCGATTGCCGACACCAGCATTTTTCTTTGGGCTGGAACCAAATGAGGAGATCATCGTCAGTTTGTCGAAGGGTAAAAATGTGCTGGTGAAATACCTCAACAAAACTATGCCCGACGAGCAGGGAATGTGTTTGGTCTTTTTCGAACTGAACGGGCAAACCCGGTCGGTACAAGTATTAGACAGAAGCCTGCAGGTGGAACGGGTGGTCAACCGAAAGGCTACTTCCGAAAACGAGGTCGGTGCGCCTCTCCAGGGGAGCATCTCCAAAATTCTGGTGGAGGAAGGTGAACAAGTAGAGGCAGGAGCTCCGTTGTTCATTATCGAAGCTATGAAAATGGAGAGTACCATCACCGCACCCGTATCTGGAACTATACAAAAAATTTATTTGACGCCTAAAACTATGGTGGCTCAGGATGACCTGGTCGTCGAATTAGAGCCGGCTAAATCCTAGTGTACATGCAATTGAAGAATCTGAAAGACCAGCTTTACGAGGCAATCAGCGCCAATCGTATGGATGAAGCATTTGGGGTATTGATTGACGATATCCGTCATGAAGGGCCGCATTGGGAAAAACTCCGGGAACTGCGCAGATCCTATAATCACCTGAAGGTCCTGATCATCCAGGAGGCTATTTATACGGAGGATGCTCAAATAGAGAGTAACCGGATTTGCGGGGATCTGCTGGATCTTTTTCACGAACTAACGCCGGAAGACCTGAACGCTGATAGCGCCTATTCCCGTCAACTTATCGGCAATCCCATCCTCATTATCACCCATAATACGGAGCAAAACCTGGATATCGAGGTCTTTGCCAAAATGATGAAATTCAGCAGGGTGGAGGTTCGCAATTTGATGTCTTATATACCGGATGATCAATCCTATGATCTGGTTGTTTTCGATAATATGGATCTTTCGGAATGCGCCACCTTAAAAAAGTGGAAAAAGGGGGATGTCCAAAACCCTCAGTTGATGGAGGATCGAATGGATCTGATGCAGCGGTACCTCGACAAAACGCATTATTACTTTATCCACTACGGCCCGCCGTTATTTTGGTGCAACCAGCATCGCAACCGCATGTTGCAGGCCGAGAGCCGCTTCGAGTTATTTCGTCGTATCCACGAGATGCTGCGGTTCCTGGATGCATTGAGGGTGTGAAATTAACACCTGACCACTGCTTTGAATAGTACTTATACCGCTTCCGGAAAGGTTTGGGCCTCCCCCAAACTTTTCACACGAGTATTTACCCGACTCGAAGTGTTTTGGGAATCCAAAACACTTCGTTGTAGGTATACCAGTTTAAGTGACAAGGATCACTTTGGTGCGTGAGGATAGTCACTACATCCGCATCAGGCTAGTCGTAATTTACAGGTGTCGTCTTAGAAAGGTGAGCAGGGCTGGTTCGGTCGAGTTGTAATAATTCATCCTGGACAGCCTGACGGGCCTGCAGAGCCTGTAGTGCCACCGGTTCGGCGATACGTTCTTTGCAATCTGAAATGGGACACCGCTCGCAGGTCGTATGCACCTCCATGGTTCGTACTGCGGGATCATCCAACCAGCGGAACAATCGCCTCAGCCGGTCGTTGACCAGCAACCCAAGCGTTACACTGGTCGTACACCCCGGCGCATCCGTACTGGCTTTGGCCATGCTGATGCACAGGTAGGTGTTATCCGTACCGTGGTACCGGCTCAGTTGGGCATCCGCAATAGCCGTAATGCCTGACTGTCGACGGAACCGGTTAATGATCTCTACGGAGATCCACCTCCGGCAATAGTGTTCTTCCAGTTGGTTAGCATGGGGATTGTGGAGTTGAGACAGATGCATCTCCTTGGTCATCTCAAACTTTTCCCGATCTGGCTTGGTGAAAAACCGGAGAAAGAAGATCTGGTGGATACCAAAATGCCGGGGTAATAAATTGGTCAACCGTTGTAGCAACATTTCCTGGCTGACCTGGTAGGTTTCCAGGAAGTCGAGGATGGCCTGAGGATCCCACTCGGGCATATTAGCAATGGTGTGCACCTGTTCGATCACGCTGTTTTCTTCCATCAGCAGGGCCACGGCGAAGTACGAAGCCTGGAAATCATTGAATAGCTTTTCAAAGCTTTCCAGTTCGATCATTCTGGTTTCGTAGGGGCGCTCGGATAATTCCAGGGCCTGAAATCCGATTTCCTTAGCCAACAGCATTAGCTCCTGCGGACCACCTACGAACATGGGGTGGATGTACAAGGTTTTGGCGGAAGCCGCATAGTACGAACGCACTCGGTGCAAAGCCGGCCGCTCTCCCAGAGTTTGGTTATCGACCTGAATGCCGAATTCCTCTTTTAAAATGTGTTCCAACCTCCGGGGATCGGGGATCTGCTGCAAGTGGTATGTATGCCGGACCCGGCTGGCTGCCGCTTCGAGGTCGGGGAAGTAATTGTCGTGCAAGTCCTGATAGGACCGCAGGGCGGCTTTGTAAAAATCCTCTCCCTGCAATTGGTAGTTCCGGGTGATCTTGATGACCGTACTGATAAAGGCATTCACTTTGCCCGGGGTGTCGACCAGCAGATTGATGAATTTGGTGAGGTTGATTCCGAATTTTTCGAGTGGGAAGATTTTTAGGAAATCGGAATTCAGCAGGTCGAAAATGGGCCGCATTTTTTTGTCTGGCTCCAGGGAGACGAGGTAGTTGTACTCCGTATCCAGTGCCTTGGCCAGGGCAATGATCTTATCTGCCTTCGGGTATTTCTTACCCTTTTCAATATTGTGCAGGTAGGAGATCGCCAGGCCGGTCTTGTCCGACAGCTGCTGGTAGGATAGTTCCTGCTCCTTGCGGAGTTGGGCGACCTTCAGGCCGAAAATCAGTTTAACGGTGTCAATTTCTTTGAGCATGACTGGCGTTTGTACAAAAATAGTAAAATTGATTAGAGAAATTTTCTCTAGTGGTGAAACATGCATAAATTGCGATCGTTTCATCTTTGAAAATCACTAATCAAATATCAAAACCAAAGGCAGAGGGACGTTCCTGAACCGAATCCACTCTGTCTCGCAAAAACCATTAATGATGGAAAAATTTGGAATCAAGAATCCGCAAGCGAGCCTCGAAGCTCATGGCATCGGGCAGGTTCGCAATGCCTTTTGGAATTTAAGCCCCGAGGAGCTTGTGGAGCATACCATCAAGCGTGATTTGGGTGTTTTGGCAGATAACGGTGCAGTGTGCATCGACACTGGTGAATTTACCGGACGATCCCCCAAAGACCGGTTTATCGTAGAAGACGAGCTTACTCGTAATACCGTGGATTGGAACCACATCAACCTGCCAATTGATGGCAAGTATTTCTACCAATTACGGGAAAAGATCCAACAGTATTTTTCAGGTAAAGACGTATTCGTGCGCGATGCAATTGCTTGCGCAGATGAAGAATACCAAATGCCTTTGCGGGTGATCAACGAATATCCCTGGAGTAATCAGTTCGTATACAATATGTTCCTGCGGCCTACCGAGGAACAGATCGCTTCCTTTGATCCGGAATGGGTCGTGTATAATGCACCTGGTTTTCTGGCAGATCCGGAAGTAGATGGCACTCGTCAGAAGAACTTTGCTATCGTGAATTTCAGTGAAAAGCAGATCATCATCGGTGGTACCGGCTATACCGGCGAGATCAAAAAGGGAATTTTCTCTGTACTGAATTACGTACTGCCCCGAGAGCGCGATGTGTTGTCCATGCACTGCTCGGCCAACCAGGGTAAAGGAGGTGATGTAGCCATCTTTTTCGGACTTTCCGGCACGGGTAAAACGACCCTTTCTGCTGATCCGAACCGCGACCTGATCGGGGATGATGAGCACGGCTGGGCCAAGAATGGTGTATTCAACTTCGAAGGAGGTTGTTATGCCAAAACCATTGACCTCACTGAAGATAAGGAACCGGAGATTTA
This sequence comes from uncultured Saprospiraceae bacterium, assembly GCA_964342305.1. GTDB lineage: Bacteria > Bacteroidota > Bacteroidia > Chitinophagales > Saprospiraceae > DT-110. The sequence goes on from CAYFGK010000043.1 coordinate 11,816, forward strand.
CCGGGCCATCCGCAACCGCGCCATCCTGGAAAACATTGGTTTCCATGAGAACACGCGGGAAGTGGACTATACCGATAGCTCTATTACCCAGAATACCCGGGTATCTTACCCGATTTACCACATCGACAATGCACTGGTACCCTCCAAAGGCGGGCATCCGACCAACATTTTCTTTCTGACGGCAGACGCTTTCGGAGTATTACCTCCGATCTCCCGTCTGACTCCGGCCCAGGCTATGTATTACTTTATTTCCGGGTATACGGCAAAGGTTGCCGGTACGGAAGAAGGAGTAGTTGATCCACAGGCCACTTTCTCGGCTTGCTTTGGATCGCCCTTCCTGCCGCTTCACGCTACCCAGTACGCGGAAATGCTCGGTGAAAAAATGCAGAAGTATCAAACTAATGTTTGGTTAGTGAACACCGGATGGACCGGTGGTGCCTTCGGTACGGGTAGCCGTATCCGACTGCGTTACACCCGCTACATGATCACTGCCGCCCTCACCGGCAAGCTGGATAATGTAGCCTACAGCACCCATCCGATCTTTGGATTGGAAATGCCTAACGAGTGCCCGGATGTACCTAATGATGTGCTGGATCCGCGCAAGACCTGGGTGGATAAAGAGGCCTACGATAAGCAGGCCGTAAAACTGGCAAACTCCTTTGTAGAGAATTTCAAGAAATTCGAAGACAAAGCGAGCGAGGAAATCCTCGATGCTGCACCATCCGTCATGGTTTAATTGATTAGCCTTACGGCAAAAAAAAAACCGATTTCCGGTTCGTCCGGAAATCGGTTTTCATTTTGGCGAAAGCCGGTTACTGCGAAGTGTCCCGGATAAATCCGGCTACATCCTCCTTAAATTTTTCCAGGGATGGCTGGTGGGTATACATCATGTGCCCGGCTTCGTAGTACTCCATAATGATGTTATCTTTAATCTCCGGAGGCAGTCCCAGGTGGTTGATACTGTGCTCCACACCGTAAAACACGGTTGCCAGATCGTAAATTCCATTCAGCACTAAAACCTTCATATTAGGGTCCTTGGTGAGTGCTTCGGCCATGTCAATGCCCGTGTTGATGGCACCAATAGTACCCCAGGCCATATTGCCCTGATGTTTCCAGTCCCAGCTGAACCCACCGCGCCGACCGGCTGAAACGGTATAGGTCAGGTCTTTGGATACTCCGAGGTCTTGGTAGAAATAGTCCATGAATCCGGTAATGTAGGCAGGGCTGATGGCAATACTCTGGGGATCGTAACCGGCGGTTTGGCTGAGCAGATCCTGATTGATACCCGTAAACCGGGAATCGAGGCGACCTACTGTCTCGCCGCTCTCACGCATAAGTTCCTGGAAGAACTCACCATTCGTTACCCGCAGATCGGCTTTTTCCCAGTATTCAGTCGAAAGGCCCGTATAGGCGGCCAGTTTACTTGCCATCTCGGTTTTTTCGGTGGCCGACAACTGATCCCCCCGGTACAGCGCTGGCATGTACTCCTCCTCAGTAAAGGTGCGAACCTCATCCAGAAAGTCGAATACATCGGCAGGCTTATTGTCGACCTGATCGTGGTACCAGGCCGTAGCGGCGTAGGTCGGCAAATGAACCAGATAGGGCAGATCGTCGTTGGGCGGAAACAATAAGGTTCGCAGATCAAAAACGGCCGAGACCATAATGACACCATTCATGGCAATTCCCTGATTCAGGAGGTTGTTCATCAGACCGGCATTCCGGAAAGTACCGTAGCTTTCCCCCAGCAAATACTTCGGGGAATTCATCCGTCCCTCCCGGATTAAGAACTGAGTAATGAACAGGCTCAGGCTGCGAATATCCTGATCAACGCCCCAGAAATCTTTGAATTCCGCTTTACCGATGGGTATACTTAGCCCTGTCCCAATGGGGTCCATCATGACCAGATCGGCCTCATCCAGAATGCTGTAGTCATTGTCAACGAGCTCGTAAGGTGCGGCCGGCGTATTTCCCGGATCATTTACGACAATGCGGGTAGGTCCGAGCACTCCCATATGCAACCAGAAGGAAGATGATCCGGGGCCGCCGTTAAAGGCAAATACAATGGGACGTTGCCGGGTATCCGAGACGTCTGCTTTAGCGTAATAGGTAAATCCGAAGAGGGCGATCGGTTCGTTGTTCTCATCGCGTAATTCCATGGTTCCGGCCTCTACATCCAGGTTGATGCGTTCTCCGCCGATGGTGAGGCTGCGTTCCGAGAGAAAGGTCTCCGCTTCCGGATCGGGCTTTTTGTTATCGGCTTTCGGCATATCCTGGCCCCAGCCAACAGTGAGGCACAACAGGAATAGACAAAGTAGGGTAGTGGTGAGTTTGTTCATACGTAATCCATTTTTGTTTGTGTCTAAAGTAATGGAATCTCACCACTTAAGTGGTGGGAATAGGGGTAGATATATTGAATGCCCACCGCTAAAGCGGGTGGGTTTATGTCGGTGTTGCGTAGATTTTAGCCCCCGGCTTCAGCCGTGGGGGACTCGGTTGGGAGTGCGTCCTCACGAACCATCTCCCTTCCCGTCCGTTTGCCTGATATGAAACCCAAACTCGTGATCGCCGGAGCTACCGGGTTTATCGGCCGTTGGTTCATCGACCGCTATAAACACAAATACCAAATCATTGCCTTGTCGCGGCGAAAAGCCATTCCCGACACCACTGATCCTCAGGTCACCTGGCGGCAGGTCGAATTGTATTCCCTCTCACAAACCACCGCTGCCCTTCGTGATGCCGACTTCGCATTATACCTCGTTCACTCCATGCAACCCACTACCCGTTTAAGCCAGGGCACCTTTGATGATACCGATGTGCTGTTGGCCGATAATTTTGCCCGCGCCGCTGAAGCGAACCAACTGGATCAGATAGTATTTCTGGGAGGCATTCTGCCGGAGGAGGGAACGACGTATTCCCGCCATTTGCGTTCGCGGTACGAGGTCGAACAAACCCTGAGTTCCGGGCCCGTACCCCTTACCGCATTGCGGGCAGGTATTATCGTAGGGCCCGGTGGATCATCCTTCCGTATCATGGAAAAACTGGTTCGAAGACTACCCGCTATGATCTGCCCCAGCTGGACCAAATCGGTGTCTGCTCCCATTGGATTGGAGGATATGCTGCAAATGATCGATTATTGCCTGGGGCGACCGGAGATGTACGATCGGGTTTTTGATGTAGGAGGTTCGCAATCAATGACCTATATCGATATGATGAAGGCGGTTGCCGATCTGTTGAATAAACGGCGATGGATCACTGCCGTTCCGTTTTTCTCGCCTGGCTTGTCAAAACTTTGGGTAGCTACCTTCGCGGATTCCAGTAGAACGCTCGTTTCACCACTGGTGGAAAGTCTCCGGTACGACCTGCCCGTCAAAGGGAATGATCTCATGGAACAATTCCCGGTGCGTGAATCCTTCATCGAGTCGGCAAGGCATGCCCTGCACCGGAAAGATTCCGTGCCTCCCTTACCCTCATTCGAGGTACAGAATTCACCCCCGAATGAGCGTAACACTGTGCGATCAGTACAGCGCCTGCCGAACCCCAATGATCGTACCGCCACCTGGGTGGCCCGGCGATACCAAACCTGGCTGCCCAGGTTTTTCGCTATTTGATCAAAGTCGATTTGCAGGGGGAAAACTCCGTGTTCCGCATCGGTTCGCTCGAATTGTTGCGGTTCCGCTTTATCGAGGATCGCAGCGACCAGGATCGGCAGCTGTTTTATATAGTAGGGGGGCACCTCGTCAGACGCCGTGACTACGGATGGTTGGAATTCCGCAGGGTATTGGATGGACGGTACGTGATCGCTGCTATCCACGAGTTCGTCCCCACCTTGCCCTGGTTCATTTACGTGCTCACCCAGGCCGTCGTCCACCTCTGGGTGATGGACCGCTTCGGTAAATACCTGGATAGGTTAGAGGTATGAGGTATGAGGTATGAGGTTTGGGGTTTGAGGATAGGTTAGAGGTTACCTCAAACCTCAAACCTCATACCTGAACTACGCTTGCTTCATTGATAGCTGGATCCGGCCCCGCTTTAGGTCAATGTCCATGACTTTAACGGATACTTGCTGATTGAGGCTAACGACTTCGGCCGGATTGCGCACGAAGCGGTTGGCGAGTTGGGAGACGTGAACCAGTCCGCTTTCCTTGATCCCGATATCCACGAAAGCACCAAAGTTGGTGATGTTATTCACGATGCCCGGTACGACCATACCTGGTTGCAGATCGTTGATCGTCTGGATATTGGCAAATTCAAATGATTTGGCCTTACCTCTGGGATCCAGTCCCGGTTTTTCCAGTTCCTTCATTATGTCTTTCAGGGTGGGCAGACCGGTATCCTGTGTCACGTAGTTCTGCAGTTTGATCTGTTTGCGCAAAGAAGGCTTGTCGATCAATTCCTGAACGGTACAGTTCAGGTCGGAGGCCATGCGCTCAACGATATGGTAGCTTTCCGGGTGAACAGCCGTATTGTCGAGCGGGTTGGCCGCCTCGCGTACGCGCAGGAAGCCCGCAGCTTGTTCGAAAGCTTTATCCCCCATCCGCTTTACCTTCATAAGATCCTGACGACTGGTGAAAGCACCGTTTTCCTTGCGATAGGTCACTATGTTTTTGGCCAGAGCCGGACCCAGGCCCGATACGTAGGTCAACAAATGCTGGCTGGCAGTATTGAGGTTGATCCCTACGCTGTTTACGCAACTTTCAACCACCTGGTCCAGACTCTCCTTCAGTCGGGGTTGATTCACATCGTGCTGGTATTGGCCCACACCGATCGATTTGGGGTCGATCTTTACTAGTTCGGCGAGGGGGTCCATCAGGCGCCGCCCGATAGAAACCGCACCGCGCACGGTCACATCCTGTTCGGGGAACTCTTCGCGGGCTACCTCTGAAGCCGAGTATATGGAGGCACCACTTTCGTTAACTAAGAACAGATCAACGGGGCGGTCAAAGGAAATGCTCCGGCACAGGGCCATGGTTTCGCGGCCGGCCGTACCGTTTCCGATGGCCAGGGCATCGATCTGGAATTGAGCGACCAGATGGTCCAGTGTTTTGACGGAATCAGCCGTTCTTTTTTGGGGAGGATGCGGGAAGATGGCCGTGTGGTCAAGCAGATTTCCGCTTTCATCGAGAACGACCACCTTGCAACCGGTACGGAAACCGGGGTCGATACCCAGTATACGTTTTTGGCCAAGGGGCGGCGATAATAGCAATTGCCGCAGGTTTTCGGCAAATACCTGGATGGCTTCTTCGTCGGCGGTCTCTTTCGAAAGCCCCCTGAACTCGGTTTCAATAGAAGGGGCCAGTAAGCGATTATAGGCATCCTCCAGAGCCTGCTTCACGTGTTTGCTGGCGGCGTTTTGTCCCTTAACGATGCGTCGTTCTACCTGGTACAAGGTGTCTTCCTCCTCGGGTTGAATCAGTACCCGTAATATGCCTTCCTCCTCTCCGCGACGAATTGCCAGGAGCCGGTGCGATGGGCATTTTTTCAGAGGCTCCTCGAAGTCGAAGTAATCTTGGTATTTAACACCTTCCTCTTTTTTGCCACGGGCGACTTTTGATCGGATGGTAGCACCCTTGCGGAATTGTCGGCGAACGGTATTTCGTACCTGCTCGTCTTCGTTGATCCATTCGGCAATGATGTCGCGGGCTCCCTGCAAAGCTTCTTCCGTATCAGATACTTCTTCGTTTAGGAAGGAAGTAGCTGCCGATGCGGGATCAGTTTTTTCCGCTTGCGCAAAAAGCTGCCTGGCGAGTGGCTCCAGTCCTTTTTCGCGGGCTTTATCGGCCCGTGTCTTGCGCTTGCGTTTGTACGGCAGGTAAATGTCTTCCAGCGTGGTAGGGTCATACGTCTGCTCAATGCGTTGGCGCAAAGGATCCGTTAATTTGCCTTGTTCGTCGATCGATTTCAGGATCGTTTCCTTCCGGGATTCCAATTCCTGCCATTTCTTGGCTTCCCGTTGTATGTCGGCGATCTGGACCTCATCCAGTGAACCGGTCATTTCTTTGCGGTAGCGGGCAATGAAGGGGATGGTTGACCCTTCGTCCAGCAGGTTTAGTACGGCAGTAATTTGCCGGGGTTGAATACCCGTATGTTCCCGGATCAGAGCGATGTGTTTATCGGGGCGTTTTGCGGTTGTGGTCATGGTGTATACTTTCGTAAAAAAGGGGATTAAAGGTAGGATTTGTCCGGTAATCTCCGCTGCTTCCCGCGCTGAAGTTATCCACACTTACCGCAATTGGTTTTGGCCAATTGGCTGACAAATTGTAAGGCCTGTCGTTCCCTTTTCCCTTTACTCGTGGTAAATCGCATATCTTTGATATCCACAACCAAGAACATATGCGCTTATTCTTGTTTTTCGGTATCTGTCTGCTGGCTTCTTTTTCCCTGACGGGGCAATCGGATAGCGAGGTATCGACTATTGATTTTTCGGCCTTACGGCAAAAATTAATGGAAGGTGATTCCGGAAAGGTAAGTGCCTTGCTTCCCGACCGGGCAGGGAATCTGATCCCCGTATCCCTGGTCTCTGCTGGCATCCTGCCGGCTAATCTGCAAGAGCGATATCCAACGCTTTCTGCCTGGGGCGGAAAGGCACTTGATGGCAGTGGGCGCAGGGTGCGGTTGGAAACCCACCCTGATGCTATTCTCTTCGAGTGGATCACGGGGACAAACCACGAGCGCTTGACCTGGAAGAAAACGGGCCTGAAGGTAGCAGAAAGAAAAAAGGATACCATTAGCCCCCCGTTCCCCTGCCGGTGGGAGGCATCCGGGAAGGTTGCGACTCTGCGGTCGGCCCTGCCACTGGAACAGGAGCTTTGGACTCTACGCCTGGCAATGACCACCACGTATTCTTTTACCCAATACTTTGCTGGTTCGGTCGAACAAACGATGGCCGGCCTGGTCACTATTGTGAATCGGTTGAACGAAGTATACGAACGGGATCTGGGTATTCGCTTCATCATTCCCGAGGGGCAGGATACCCTGATCGTTACCGATCCCAATACACTGGAACTGCCTTTTGGCAGTGAAGACCTGGTAAACCAGCGGTTCATCGATGAGCGGCTGGGTTCTGGCGGCTATGATATTGGCCATATCCTGGATGGTGGCAGTGCGGGTGGCTATGCTATTCTGGGAGGTGTCTGCGATGACCGGGAAAAAGCAAAAGGTTATACGGCCTCCCCCTCGGGCTCAGGCGATTTCCTTATTATCGATTTTTTGGCGCACGAATTAGGGCATCAGCTCGGGGCGACGCATACCTTTAATGGTATTGGTGGTAGCTGTGCCTTCAACCGGTTTAACCCAACTGCGGTGGAACCGGGTAGTGGTAGTACAATTATGGGATATGCAGGACTATGCGACAACGACAATATTCAGGCGGCATCGGATGCCTATTTTCACGTTGTCAGCGCCCAACAGATTAGCTTTTTGGCGGTATCACGAGCTGCAGAAGGGTGCGGAACGTTAATTCCGGTCGACAACCAATTGCCGACTGTATCCGGACTGCCGGGCGGACAAATAATCCCCAAAGGCACGCCCTTTCAATTACAGGCTGAAGTCGACGACCCCGAAGGTCAACAAATATTGATTGGTTGGGATGAAATAGACAACGGTGAGGGGAGTTCACTCAATGCTCCCGAAGGTGACGGTCCGCTGGTGCGTCACCGTCCACCCGATACCACAGCGTCCAGGGTATTTCCGAGCTGGCGGGGCTTAGTGACCGGCCAGCTGGATCCAGGTGACCAACTCCCGGATGCTTCCCGTGATCTCAATTTCGAATTATACGTCAGGGATGCGGGAGAACAAGGTATGGTTCGCCGGATGGCTTCAGTACCCTTACAGGTTACGGATCAGGCCGGACCATTCAGGGTGGTAGGTACTCGCAATGAGGTATCGTGGATACCTGGGAATTTAGAGCGTATTTTCTGGGAGGTGGCCAATACGGATCGGGCACCTATCAATGCCCGTGAGGTGGATGTTTGGCTGGTTAGCGAGTCGGATGAACATAAACGGTTTTTGTTAGCTGAGGGATTACCCAATATTGGCGAAACCCTGGTTAGTGTTCCGGATAGCCTTCCTGATGACCGGTACTACGTAACGGTTCATGGTCGTGATCAGTTGTTTTTTGGCGTAAGCCCATATCCGGTGCGAATTGCTGTGGATACCTCCACGAATTTCACGGCCGGTATATTCCCGGAAGCATCCGTTTTTTGCCAGAGCGACACGGGAAAAGTGCAATTGCGCATCGGCGGGGTAGGGGATTTGCTAAATGAGCCCGCTACTTTCCGGGTAAGACCCGCGAATGGATTGGTGGTTCAACCCGAAACGGGCACTATTTTCCCTAATGAACTACTGACCCTGGAAACTGCTTTTTCCGCGACCGCAGCTCCCGGCCGCTACCTGTTGGACGTTGATGTTTTTTCTCCATCAGGAGATACGGTAAGCGTTACCATATTGATAGAATCCCAGCGACCGGTCATTTCAATGCCGACACTTCTTCTGCCGGCAGATGGTGCAGACCAGGTGGATCCAGTGGGTACGGAATTGAGTTGGCAGGGCCTGGATGGTGCCGACCATTATGAAGTTCGTTTAGTTAGCGCTACGGGCCAGGAACAAGTATTTACTGCTGACGATACGGAGTTTATGGTGCCGCGAGAGATACAGGCTACTCAGATGTATACCTGGGAAGTGCGTGGTGCCAACTCTACTTGTGGTGTAGGACCGTGGTCGGAACCATCGGTCTTCACAACCCGTCAGTACGATTGCGATACCATTGAGATCAGAGATACGTTCCGGTTTGGCTCGATACCCTTTACAAATATTGAGTTTAGTGTAAGCTTACGCAGCCCGATTACTGACGTGAATGTGCTGGCGATCGATGGTTCCTACGAAGGGCCCGAAGATATTGGGTTTCGGCTGCGAAGCCCGGCAGGACCCAGTCTGGACCTCCTGGTCCGGGGAGAGGGGTGTCCCCTCAGTGGCCTCTTTTCGTATCGGTTCGACGATGCATTTCCGTTTGTTGAAGATTGCTTTAATGCCGAGTCAAAGCGGCTGCAGCCGGTTGAGGCACTTTCAACCTACCGGGATCAGTCGCCATCAGGAGTCTGGCGATTATTTGCCTTCCACCGGTCAAATGCCGAGGGGAATATTCATCGCGTATCCTTGGAGGTTTGTCGTGAACCGGAGATTGTGTCTGTCGGTACCCCCATCAGCCCGGAAACGAGCTGGATATCTTATCCCAATCCTGCCCGAGAGCAGGTTACTGTCTTCGGCTCCGGTGAAATGTCCGGCATTGGTGTTTGCCGGGTTTTTAATAGTCAGGGTAAATTGATGGTGGTACAGACCCGCTCGCTGGCTGATGGATTTACCATGAGTACCAATCATTGGAGTCCGGGCATGTACACCTACCAGATAATGAGGGAGAACGGTAAGTCGCTGAATCAGGGCCGCTTCATGGTCCAATGATCCCGGTAAGCTGCTGGGAGGAACCGTGCCCGCCACGTGAATCAGGACAGTAGGTTCGTGAATCATCGTTCATGCCCCACGGATTTAAGTCAGTCCTTTCCGGGAGCAGCATTTTCACATGCTGATCACGCTGTATCCCTCCGCTTGCGCCTTTATTAAGACCGTCATAGCAGAGAGTGCCAGGCCGATATTGGGATTGATGGATTCCCTTGGCAGTTTACGTGCGTGCATGGATTGTCCGCACAGATAGAGCTCAACCCCTGCTTCCCTGAGTTGGCGGAAAAGGTCGGTATGAGGGTTGACTACTCCATACCGCTCCTGGTAACCAGCATCGTCGAGCGCGTGTTTGGAGGCTCCCCCGTGCATGACGGCGATCACCTGCAGCTTTTCCAACGGTACGCCTGCCTGCGCATGCATATTCAGGAAACGGGCTAATGTTATGAGGGATGGGTTCTCTTCGGCGGGCGATTCCGGACCTTTGGCCACGTCAAAGACCACGCGGTAGGGCATGTCGGAACGGGTAGGGTAATCCGGGTTGTCGACTTCCCAGGTGGGGCCGAAATGTTGGATGACGGGGCCATAGTCTTGTGCAAAGAGTACCGATGAGACGCACAGAATACAAAAGGAAAGGATAAACTGACAGGTTCGCATATTTTTCCGGTAAACATACAAATAAAGAGCCGGCACCTGTATGCACAGATGCCGGCTTATTTGTAGGTGATAACCGTTTAAAGAGTATTACCCGTTACGGTTTTCCCAGTTCGTTTCGGAGGTGCGACGAGCAACCTCAGTAAAGATGTTACCCGTATCACGCAAGTCGACGTAGTCGCTGTTCAGGCGACCAGTACGACGCAGATCGATCCAGCGGTGGCCGGCCTCAGCCCAGAGGCTATAGCGACGCTGGAAAAGGATCTCTTCCATCAGGCTTTCCGTATCGGTAGCCCCGTCGTAGTCTGCCAGTCCCCAGGTATTGCGGATGGTGTTGATAGCATCCACCGCCTCGGCCGCATTACCCAGTTGGGCGTTAGCTTCGGCGTAGATGAGGATCAACTCCTCGTTACGAATAAAGGGGATCGGGCTGGTATTGGTAGCCCAGCGTGCGTCCTGGTAACGACCCAGGAGCTGGTTGCCATTGGCATCCGTGATACCTGAGTTTTGTACCGGGTTGTTTACACGTTCGGCGAATTTGTCGAGACGAGCATCACCGGGCAGTGCATCCTCGATTAAGGCTGGGTGCACGATCAGGATGGTATTCGTAGGCTGATCCAATGGGTAAAACAGGGGATTGTTTACATCAGGCGCTTCACCGTAAACATGAGCGGGGCCGATAAACATCTTATCAGAGGTAGCTTCCGTCACGTTCAAATCCATGAAGGAGTTGTTCAGTGCGGTAAGTGCACCCTGATAATCCTCGGCATACAGTGCCAGGCGGGCAGCGATGGCGCGGTTCACTTGTTGCATACCATCCGGATCATTGAATCCGGAGAAGCCAGAGGTCAGGTCAAAAAAGAACGAAGAACCCGCATTGCCCAGGTCTGAGTTGCCTTCGTTCAGCAGCATACGAATAGCAGCGAGCGCATCGTCGTATTCGAGGAATGGCCCCGGATTCAGTGGCTCGTCAACATCAATTCGAATACCATTGTCGTATTGCTGCATCAATGGCCAGATGTACTGGTAAGCCTCCAGTGTTTTGGCAAAACCGGTAACCCCATTCAGCTGCTCATTAGACAATACCGAAGCATTCTGAGCTGATTGAATGAGGACGTTAGCCTGGCGAATAGCCTGATATGGCGTGGTGTAGGTACCTGCAGAACCAAAGAAGTCTGGATAGGTCTCCGTAATGTTGGTACCTAGCCAGTCCTGTTGGAAACGAGGATCTGAACCGAAGTAAGGCCAAACCTCCCGCCCAAAGGTTCCGAACAATTGGGTCGCATTGTTGAAATATCCACGGTGAGCAGCTTCCAGACCGGTTACCAGTGATTGGATCTCAGATTGACTTGCGTCATTGAGTACCCCGTCGAGCGATGGATTGTTGGGGTCAATAACCTCCTCAATTTCGCACGCTGTGAATAAGGTCAGGCACGCACAAAGGGTGAATGCCAGTATTTTATTGATTGATCGTATCATAAATTGATCTCTTTTTTAATAGTTGGATGAATTGAGCAAACCTGCTTAGAAGTCCATTTTCACGTGGAAAAAGATCCGGCGTGAGCTCGGGAACGGCGTTACTTCAATATTACCTGTAATGGGCTGGGCACCGAAGTTAGACACCTCAGGATCGTAACTACCGTAATTCGTCCACAGTAGCAGGTTGTTTACGGAAGCACCAATTTTCAGACGCTCCAGTGGTCCGGGCAGTGCGCTTTGCGGGAAGGTATAGTACAGACCCAATTCACGCAACTTGAGGTAATCAGTATCTTCAATGTAGACACCGGTATTACCTCCTGACCAGGCGGCCACACGTTCAGATCCAACACCTACTCCATCACCGTCGGGATCATCATCCCAACCCGGAGTGGTACCACCCAAATCCCACAACAGGGCGGACAGGTTGATAGCCGAACCACCACCCTGATAGTGGAAGAGGAAGCTCAAATCGAAGTTTTTCAGGAAGTTGATCTGGTTAAACCAGGTCATAGTAAAGTCTGGCTGACGATCACCGTATACGGTCAGTCCACCGGGTATGCTGGTACCGGAAGGGTTACCGACGATGGTCGTTGGAGAGTAGCCTTCGGCGATCAGATAGGTACCAAGCGAGTTACCGAATCCACCAACGGTACGAGTTGGAATATCGAGGCGGGTGATCTCACTTTCGTTCGTCCACCACATCAGTTTAGTGAACCAATCGAGGTTGGTAGAGCGGACAGGGTTGAATCCAACCGCGAGCTCAATACCCTCGTTGGTCAGGTCGGCAGCGTTCGTAGCAATAGCGCCTACCCCCACAGAACCCGCAGGAGTCAGGTCGAGGATCAGGTCGCGTACCTCTTTGTTATAGTAGGTACCTTCGAAGGTGATGCGGTTGTCAAATAAACCAATGTCCAGACCAAATTCCAGCTCGGAAGCAGTCTCCGGCTCCAGGTTGGGGTCGATCGAACGGGCACTTACTTGCGAACCAATGCTACCACCGATGAGCTGTGAGTTCAGACTCTCAAAGGTGTTGCCAAAATTCGGCAGACCACCGGTCTCTCCGTATGCAGCACGCAGTTTGAACTGATTTACATCAGACAGGTTCCAGAAGTCGAAGTTCGACAGGTTAGCTGCCAATGATGCTTTGGGGAAAGCGTAATACTTCTCCTGATCGCGGTTCAGGGTGGAACGGTCGAAGCGCACACCCAGAGACAGAATCAGTTTATCTTCCCAGTTGAAATCCTGCTGAGCAACCCAACCCAGGTCAGTTACCGTTTGGTTGGTTTGCTCCTGAGTAGACACTACCTGAGCCCATTGCAGGTTGTTCTGGCCGAGGAGCAGCCCGCGACCGCGTGACAACAGGAATTCACTGTCCTGATCGAGACGAACACCACCAACAGACGTGTTGGAGTTCACACTACCAATATTGGTGTTATAGGTCAGGAAAGCCTGCAGGTTAGTGTTGAAAATATCCTGGCGGCCCCACATCACATCACCCGGGTTGGCCTGCGCACGCTGGTGCTGCAGCACTTCGGGGAAGTATACCTGCGAGTTACCGCTCAAATAGTCAATACCACCATTCACCTTCAATTTCAGGAAGGCATTGGAGGTTTGCAACAGATCAATATCCATATTGAAAGCCGTGATAAAGCGATCAACCTTCTGTTCGTTGACACCCAGGTCGCGAATGGCGATGGGGTTGTCGTTGAAATACTGGTTGTCGGGGTAATTGCCGGCATCGTCCGGATACAAATCCGCGTAGCTGGGCGTGTAGGCGATGCTGTAGCCAAGGCTACCACCGGTGTTGTTCTGGTTACCCGTGAAGCCACGGTCAGATACGGAATTTACGTAGTTGGAATTCACCGAAAGGCGAATGAAATCATTCAGGCGGTGATCGATATTTGCGCGGATGGAGTAGCGGTCAAAACCGGTTCCTTCGATGATACCATCTTCCGACTGAGCACCACCAGACACATAAAACTGGGTCTTTTGGTTACCACCACTTACCCGCAGGTTGGTGTTTGACAGTAGCGGTGTTTCCCCGTAGAAATATTCCTCCCAGTCGGTTACCCGACCTTCGGCCTGAGCAGCACGGAGTTTCTCCAGTTCGGGAGCTGCGGCGTCCTGGCCGAAGAAGTTGACGATCTTATCTTCGTCCCAGGAGTCAAATCCGATAAAGTTCTGGCCTTGCGCAAAACCAATGTCTTGCGACAGGCTCACCTTGGTCTTACCGGCTTGTCCTTTTTTAGTGGTAATAATGATTACCCCGGCGTTGGCACGAGTACCGTAGATAGCGGCGGCTGATGGCCCTTTCAGTACTTCGATATTGGCAATGTCATCGGGGTTGAGGTCGGCAATACGGTTCGCGGCACCATCCTGGGTAGCAGTAGTTGCTCCCCCACTGGCTCCACTTACCTGCGTACGTCCCGTACGAATGGAAGAGTTATCGACGTACACCCCATCCACAATATAGAGTGGCTGAGAAGAACCGGCACCTAAAGTCGAAATACCCCGTAGCTGCATATTAATACCACCACCGGGTGCACCGGAGTTGGACTGCATCAATACGCCGGGTACCTTCCCGTACAGAGCATTGTCAAGCGTTTGCGCTGTGGTGTTTTCCGTTAGTTCTTCTCCGGAAACCGTGGCTACAGCGACACCCGAGTTCGATCTTTTTACCCCGGACGCCAGACCCGTTACTACGACCTCGTCCAGTTTGGCGATGTCTTCTTCCATGGTCAGGTTTACCGTGTTGTTTACCCTGGTTACGTTTACTTCGGAGGTTTTGTAACCGGTGTAGGAAAACATGAGCGTTGATTCGGTTCCGTCCGGAATGTTGATTTCAAAAGTTCCATCCAGATCGGAGGCTGTTCCGGTCGTCGTTCCTTTAATGACAATGGAAACCCCGATCAGAGGTTCTCCGCTTGCATCCTGAACGGACCCCGTGACCGTGAATTGGGCCACAGCCGCCGTCGACATTGCGAAAACGGCGAACAGCAATAAGACAGTTTGCTTCAAAGAATGTCCCATACGCTAGTGAGTTTGATTTTAAAATGGTCAATAAAAAGTATAGCCATTTACCAGGTGGGCACCCGGAAACGCTAATGGTTATTTTGTGTGTTCGTAGTTGTTATTTTTTCAAGGCGCGTCGATGGTGCCGATAGACAGGAAATTTTTGCGTGTCGCTTTCAATGTCCAGGGATGATTGTTTTGAAGTCGTTCGCATCGGCCAAATTTAGTAAAAAAACGATTTGGCCTATCGTTTCGTGGCCTCAAATTTCCGACAGTCCTCAATTCACGGTGATTTTAGGGTGTTTCAGCAAAAGAGGGTAGGGAGGTGAGGTTATTTAAGTGGTTGGCCGGCAGGGAATTACAATGAGTGAGTGTGGCCATCCGACAAATCACTGTTTTTTGGGATTAAAAGTGCACGTATCCTCCGTTTTCCCGCCATCTGGGGGCTTTTTTGCGAAAGCACATAAAAAAAGCCACCCCGGACAGGGTGGCTTAATGGTATACTAATACCCGGGTTTATCGGGTTATTGCTATAGAGATTCCGGGAATCGGCCGGGATCAGCTTCGTACATTAAACGGTATACCTTACGGAAAACATCCTCTGCGTTTGGCTTTGTGAAATAATCACCATCTGATCCGTAGGGAGGACGGTGTGCGTGGGCCGTAAGGGTAACGGGCGGGGAATCCAGGTAGCGATACCCTCCCTGAACTTCCAGCACCTCCCGCATCATGTAAGCGGTAGCACCACCGGGAACGTCTTCATCCATAAAGATGATGCGATTGGTCTTTTTTAGACTTTCAACGATCCGGTGTTCCAGGTCAAAGGGCAGAAGTGATTGCGGGTCGATCAATTCCACGGAGATACCTTGTTTTTCCAGCAATTTTATGCCAGCCTGAGCCACTCGCACACAGGATCCGTAGGTAACCAGGGTTACATCCGATCCTTCCCGGAGTACTTCCGGAACCCCCAGCGGGACAGTATATTCTCCAATATTATCGGGCATGACCTCCTTGAGGCGGTATCCGTTCAGACACTCAATGATCAGTGCCGGGTCATCGGATTGCAGCATAGTATTATAGAAGCCGGCAGCCTGGACCATGTCTCGCGGGGTAAGCACGTACATACCGCGCAAGGAGTTGAGGACCATGCCAATCGGGGAGCCGGCATGCCAGATCCCTTCCAGGCGGTGCCCGCGGGTACGAATGATTGCGGGTGCCTGTTGCTGATTGGCCGAACGGTAACGAAGTGTTGCCAGGTCATCCATGAGTGGCTCGAGCCCGTAGATCAGGTAGTCGAGGTATTGAATTTCGGCGATCGGACGCAGGCCGCGCATGGCCATGCCGATGGCTTGTCCCATAATGGTCCACTCACGGATACCGGTGTCGAATATGCGGTTGACCCCGAATTTCTTCTGCAGGCCTGCGAAACCCTGGTTGACATCCCCGATCTTACCCACATCTTCACCGAATGCAAAAACGGAAGGGTCGCGTTCAAAGGCCTTTTCGAAAAAGGTATTCAGGATCTGGTATCCCGGCAATTTCTTGGAATGTTCGGAACGCTCGGGTTGAACAACGGGCACTCGCAGGGCGGAATGTGCCGAATCGCTGTACAGGTCGGTGTGGTAGTATTTTTCGGCCTGAACATTGATCCCGTCGAGCCAGTCTTTCAATTGTTGGCGACTCTCGTGCTGCAGACCCAGGGTTGCGTAGTACGTGCGTCGGGCAATCTGGGTAAGCTCACTGATGACCGGGTTGATCAACTGAGCGTGCTCGCGCTTCAGCGCCGATACTTCGCCATTGTCCTCGGGCAGTGCATCGAAAACTGCTTTCAGGGTTTTGGCTTTCTCCCTGGTAGGTTGACTAAAAGCTTTCCAGGCACGGTTCTTACAATCCTTTACGTACTTGCGGGCCCTTGAGCGAATCTCTTTGGTCTCTTCCTCGGTAGCCAAACCGGAATCGATCATCCATTGTTCCATGCGGAGGATACAATCGTGCTCGCGCTCCCACTGAAGCCTTTCTTTGGATTTATATCGCTCGTGGGAGCCGGAGGTGGAGTGCCCCTGGGGTTGGGTTACCTCGGTGATGTGCAACAGGGCCGGCCGGTGGGTCTTCCGGATCTTGGCAGTCGATTTTTGATATAAGTCGATGAGAGAGGGATAATCCCAGGCTTTCGCGACGTAGATGTCGAGGCCATTGGTCCCGTCTTCGGCCTGGAAACCGGCAGCAGCTTTGGAAATGCTGGCTTTAGTCGTTTGGTATTCCTTTGGTACGGAAATGCCGTATCCGTCGTCCCATACGGAAATGGAGAGGGGGACCTGCAATACGCCGGCAGCATTCAGGGTTTCCCAAAAAACACCTTCGGAGGTACTGGCATCACCGATGGTACAGAAGGTGACTTCGTTCCCGTTTTTGCTGAATAGCGTGCCTTTCCGCAGGCTTTTGCTTTCCCGGTAACGGGTTGAGGCGAAGGAAAGTCCAAGGGCCCGTGCCATTTGCCCGGCGGTGCAGGAAACGTCGGAGGAAATATTGATAGCCTGGGTATGGTCGATCCATTCCCCCGTATCGGGATCGATAAAAGGTGTGGCGAAGTGTGCGTTCATTTGCCGCCCTTTGGAGAAGGGATCATTTTCGGGATCGGCGTACAGTTGGGCGAAAAAATCCTCGACGGTGGATAAGCCCAGGGCAAAGACGAGGGTTTGATCACGGTAGTAGCCCGACCGGAAATCGCCTTTCTGGAAAGCGCGGGCCATCGCAACCTGGGGTACTTCTTTCCCATCGCCGATAATCCCGAATTTGGCTTTACCGGTAAGTACTTCTTTTCGTGCCAAGAGACTGGCTTCCCGGCTGATACAGCACAACTCGAAATCCTTGAGCACCGTTTCCCGGTCGAGCTGATCGAGAGTGGTAGGTTCGGAGTCCGCATCTGGATTAACTACTAAATTCTCTAGCATAGCGGTGACATTAACTTGGTTAATTTGGCAGGTATTTTGGTTGTTGGCATGGCCCGCCGCCTTGGTACAAAGACTTGTGTGGTAAGGGCAGGCCAAACGTAATTTGGTCTTGATGCCCGGAATAAGGTGTCTTCCTAATATTTGGCATTTCGACCACCTGCTAATGTACGAAATGTTTTGCATTTTTTGGGCACTACTTAGTACATTCCAGGCTGCTGATTGTTCATAATCAGGTACTTGTGAAAAAAGCTATACCAATTTATTTTTTGTGTATTTTGACCCGCAGATTACAGAAATATGGCAGGAGTGGCAAATGGCAGATATCTCGTTTTGTTTAACAACTCATTAAGGAAATAGGAAACATAAAACTTTTTTTTTGCTCGTTATCCCCTTAATTTTGTACTAGTCATATTTACTTAAACCAAAAAGAGGTTGTAATGAAAAAAGTATTGATGGCCTTAGCTCTGCTCGTGTTTGCAGTGTCGGCCTTTGCACAGTCAAACAAAACCGAGGAAGAGCAAGCCGCTAAAAAAGAGCAACAGGAGACAGTAGAAGGTCCCATGCTGAAATTTGAAGAGACAACCGTCGACTACGGTGAGATCGAACAAAATGCCGATCCTTACCGGGTATTTAAGTTTACCAACGTTGGTACGGAACCAGTGGTAATCAAAAATGCTAAAGGAAGTTGTGGTTGCACAGTTCCCGACGCTCCCAAAGAACCCATCCTCCCCGGTGAAGAGGGAGAGATCAAGGTACGCTACGACACTAAGCGCGTAGGTCCGTTTACCAAGACAGTAACCCTGACCACCAACGAAGCAAATCCAACACGGACCCTGGTGATCAAAGGAAAAGTGAACCGTCCGGAGGAAGGACTTCCCAAGAAGAAGTCTTCTATGTTCAATAATAATGGCAATAACTAAGCCTGACTTATTTGCCTCAGATCTTCGGGTCTGACACTCGGGGCTACTTCTGAACAGGAGTAGCCCTTTGTGTTGAACAAGAGGAAAGAATCAGGGTTATTATTGTCGTTCCACTGCCTTTGGCGCCAGGCATAAAAAAACCCTTGCTGTCAATAGCAAGGGTCTCTAACCCAAACAAATAAACACAAAAACTACTTTTAGATATACCAAACTTACTATCTTTTTAGGGAGAACACAACTAATCTTTTGTTTTTTTGGAAAAAAACATAGCCGTATAACATTCTGCTATTGGCGGTGGAATGCGGATAAAATACCGTTCCGGGGATGTTCTTCCACTAGCTAAAAACTACTTTCGGGATATGGGAATGCTCGTACTTTTGTCACCGGCAAAGACGCTGGATTTTTCAGAAACAGACCTTACTGATTATACCCAGCCAAGAATGCTGGACCAAAGCGAAAAACTGGTCGGAGTTCTGAAAAAGAAACGGAAAACCTCGCTGCAAAAACTGATGAACATTAGCGATCAACTGGCGGAATTGAATGCCAAACGCTATCAGCATTTTGCAACGCCCTTTAATACGGATAATGCCAAGCAATCACTGCTGGCCTTCAAAGGCGATGTGTATACCGGCCTGGAAGCTGATACTTTTGATGCAGATGACCGGGCTTTCGCCCAAAAATACGTACGCATCTTATCCGGTTTGTACGGGGTACTGCGACCACTCGACCTCATGCAGCCTTACCGTCTGGAAATGGGGACTAAATTGTCGACCCGCCGTGGCAAGAATCTCTATGAATTCTGGAAAGACCGCATCACCATTGTCCTCAATGATGATCTGCAGGAAAACGGGGATGATATCGTGGTCAACCTGGCTTCCAATGAGTATTTCAACGCCGTCAATACCAAAAAGCTTAAGGGTAAGGTGCTCAAGATCGATTTTAAAGAGGACCGAAACGGTAAACTGCGGGTCATTTCCTTTAACGCAAAGAAAGCGAGGGGCGTTATGTCGGGGCAGATCGTCCGTAAAAGACTGGTTACCCCCGAATCACTCAAACAACTCAATGTGGACGGATACTTATTCCGTGACGACCTTTCTTCGGAGGACCATTTTGTATACGTAAAGTAGCTCAGGATTGCTCAGTTAAACGCAGATAATCCTTGACGACAGTCAGAAAACAGGCTTTAGAGGCTGCATCCGCCAAAAGCCTTTCGCTTTGGTCGTCAGGAAAGTGAGCTATGATCTCGTTTCCATCTTCTACCAGTCGGGCCAGGGCCAGGAGCCAGTCAGTCTGAAAAGAGGGCGCAGGCCTGGGGAGGTCTAACTCCTGTTCGGTGCCTTCGTCGTCAATGTACGTAAGGCGGACCGGCCGGTTCTCCCCCCATTCCGGGACTAAAAAGGCCCGGTCATTCAGCCAGTCACTGGCAATTACCACTTGCCAGACCTGATCGGGGCCGGCATTGCTCCGCCACCGGTTGAGGTGGTAATAAATTATCCGGCTTTCGGGTTCCTCGGTAGCACGGTAGTAGGAGCTGCGCATGTTTTTGAAGAAAAGAAGGGATGGTTGGGTGGTCCTGTATGCCGGGGCAGCGGTAGGCTGCTCAGATGAGCAAGCAGCCTGCAACACGGCAAAAAGCATCAGGATAATCCAGGGACGAAAGGCATTCATAAGACAAGCTGGGTGTGTTAACTACGAGGCCCAAACAGCTGCGTTCCCAATTTGTTGTGGCGATCATTCCTTTCGGGAGCAGTGGTTAGTCGCATATTTCGAGAAAATGCCGGTTCTGGTCTATGAATTTGGCACTTCTGCTTCTTTTCTGGCACCTTATGGAAAAATAAGATCAATATGTGCCGGAATCGTCACCACAGACATCATAGCTATAAAAAGGATCCCCAATCCCGCTTCGTAAGTAACGTCAAGTCCTTTTTGATTGTCAATGCCATATTTGTATTCCTTGCCTTCAAGGGAAGTGGAGCCATGAGTTGGTGGTGGTTACCTGCGTTTATATGGGGTATTTCTTTGTTGAACCAGTATTATGAATTAAGGCGGAATGGCGAAGAACCGCGTTTCCTGGCAGAACCCCGGCAGGATGACCGTACGTGGCCAAAAGAACAGAAACCCAGGGAGAAAAAGCCCCGCTGGAGCGAAAAAGATCTGGTATAAACCAACCAAATTCAGGTTTGGCGCATCCATCGATAAAGATGAAGTGTATCCGGGTGAACGGAATCCCGTTCCCGTGGTTTAATAATTGCTGTTTTACCCGGGAGCAAACGGATGCAGGTATAGGTTAATGGAATCACAGTAAACTAATCCCGGGGAAATTGACGTTCCATTAATTGATTCGTATATTTTACGAGCGAAGCATCCAACTATATCCACCGGCACGCACCCCAATACAAATCTGGTTTATGACCGAGAGCCAATACCGCGAAGCCCGTAAACGGGTTAAGAAAAAGAAAGACTTTTACGAACACCTCACGACCTTCATTGTGATGAGTGTTTTTTTCTTTTTGCTCAATATGGTGACTGCCCCCGGCAGTTGGTGGTTCTATTGGCCGATTCTCGGATGGGGATTCGGGGTTGTTTTTCATTACCTGGATACCTTCGGAGTGCCGGGAGTTGGTACCCTGTCCAAAGAGTGGGAAGAGCGGGCTATCGAGGAGGAAGTTCGTCGATTGGAAGGCCGTAATCCACAGGGGCGGTCCGGTCATGATGAGTACGAAGAACTGGAACTTCGCGATCTGCCACCCCAAAAACGGAAGAACTGGTCGGAAGACGATCTGGTGTAGCTCATGGCAGGTTCAGTAAGCATACGGTCCAATACGCACTGAGCCCGATATGCTGTCCCGCTGAAATCCACGCTCCCTGTCCCTGCAAGTCCGGCCCCCATCGACAGTTGAATACTTCTGCCCAGCGGACACCGGTTCTGCCAGCTGCTCGTTGTCCGTTGCCTTCCGAAAAGGATTCGTACCATACACCGGCCTGCCTGATAATACCAGCTATACCGACTCGAAGTGGTTTAGGAATCCAAACCACTTCGAGTCGGGTATATACTCGCGTGAAAAGGTTGGGCAATGTCCAATCCTTTTCGGAAGCGGTATATCTCCGTAATCAATGCGACCAAAACCTGATATCTTTGAGCGTGGCTGTCGCAGTTTTTTATATTTTTGGGCCACTAAACGGGTGCCGAAGGGGTTTTTGAGTTCCGGGCACCTTTTAATCACTACAAATACCGTACAGTACCTTGTCGGATTCTCTGGTCATTATTCCAACCTATAACGAACGGGCTAACATTACCCGAATGATTGAAACGGTCATGGGGCTGGCTCAGCCCTTTGATATCCTGGTGGTAGATGACGGGTCGCCCGATGGTACCGCCGATCTGGTTCGTGCCCAACAAGCGGTTTATCCCCAGCGTGTTCATCTGCTGGAGCGGTCGGGTAAACTGGGACTTGGTACAGCTTACATTGCCGGCTTTGAATGGGGGCTGGAACACGGCTACGACTACATCTGCGAAATGGATGCTGATTTTAGCCATAACCCGGCCGATCTGATTCGCCTGCGCGGGGCATGTGCCGATGAGGGTGCTGACGTAGCTGTGGGGTCAAGGTACGTAAGGGGCGGCAAAGTTGTGAACTGGCCCTGGGACCGCATTTGCCTTTCTTACGGCGCCTCTGTTTACGTGCGCATGATCACCTGGATGCCGGTAAAAGATCCCACCGCCGGATTCGTTTGTTATCGCAGGGAAGTACTGCAGGCGATCAACTTCAGGAAGATCCGGTTCATTGGCTATGCCTTTCAAATTGAGATGAAATTTGCCTCCCGGCAATTGGGGTTCTCCATTAAGGAGGTACCCATTACGTTCGTCGACCGGGTAGAAGGGGTTTCGAAAATGTCCTCCAATATCATCAAAGAAGCCGTAGTAGGGGTATTGCGTATGCGCTGGAAAGGTTTTTTTGAGTCTTACCAATAGATAGTCACTTCCCACTTTTTCACACGATTGGTCTTCTGGTGGTATTACACCCGCCTTTTTGCCCGCTTTTTTAGCGAAAGCTGGGTAAGGGTGGGAAAAAAATGCTGCCTCTTCACCTTTGTTATTATCGAATAAGTTACAAAGCATCAGTTAATTGCGAATTATTCCCTGTGTTTGGCACTAAGGGGTGAGGAAACGGTATTTTTTTTCATAAATAGTGGGCAAAAGTGGTAAAGTGTGTCAAAAGGTCTTATTTTTGAATAACACCCTCCATTTTAGGGGGTGGTATATCAACTATGCAGCAGTTACTCGGAGAATATGAGTGCAAACTAGACGCCAAGGGGCGCATGCGGATGCCCAGCGGACTGATCAGTCAGCTGGGGGAAGCCGACGTGGAGCACTTTGTTATCAACCGAGGGTTCGAGAACTGCCTGATGCTCTATCCCGAGGAAGTATGGGATCGCATCACGCAGGAGGTGAACGAGCTGAATATTTACAATAAAAAGAACCGGGCATTCGTCCGGTACTTTTACCGCGGTGCACAAAAGGTGTCCGTGGATAGTGCTGATCGTATTCTGGTGCCTAAGCGGTTGCAGGAATACGCAGCCATTGACAAGGAGGTCATTCTATCTGCCGTGAACGATCGCATTGAGATCTGGTCCAAGGATCAGTACGATCTGTTGTTGGATGATGAGCCGGACGATTTCTCAGGCCTGGCCGAAGAGGTACTCGGTAAACCCTTTAATGAACCGGAGGATTCATGAGTTATCACCGACCGGTCATGCCCCGTGAATCTCTGGAAGGGTTGGCCATCGACCCGTCGGGGGTATACGTGGATGCCACCTTTGGTGGTGGAGGGCACAGTCAGCTCATCCTCGATCAATTGGGTCCCGAAGGTCGCCTGATCGCTTTTGATCAGGACCCCGATGCTCAGGAAAATGTTCCCGATGACGATCGACTGGTTTTCGTGCCCCAAAATTTCAAGTTCCTGCACCGGTATTTGCGATTATACGGGCACCCCAAGGTACATGGGATCCTGGCCGACCTGGGGGTTTCTTCCCACCAGTTCGACGAAGGGGAACGCGGGTTTTCCTACCGCTTCGAAGCGGATCTGGATATGCGCATGAACCGGCAGGAAGGCAAAACCGCCGCTGATATCGTCAATAGTTATTCCGCAGGTGACCTGCAATCCGTTTTTGGAAATTACGGGGAAGTGCGGAATGCCCGGACCCTGGCCCAGGCCATTGTCCGGGAACGGAATCAGCGGGAGATACGCACCACCCAGGATCTGCTGCGCATTGTTGAGCCGGTGATCCGGGGGCAAAAACTGCGGTACCTGTCACAGGTGTTTCAGGCGCTCCGCATCGAAGTGAACCAGGAAATGGAGGTCCTGGCCGAATTCCTGCAACAGGCCAAGGACTGCCTGTTACCGGGAGGCCGGCTGGTCGTGATCTCTTACCATTCCCTGGAAGATCGCCTGGTGAAAAATTTCTTGCGATCCGGACACGTGGATGGCCACATTGAAAAAGATTTTTACGGTCACATTTACCGACCGTTCGAGGTGATAACCCGCAAAGCAGCGGGACCCACCGACTCGGAAATATCCGAAAACCCGAGAGCACGCAGCGCTAAGATGCGCATCGCTGCCCTCAAACCGGAAGAACATGGCTAAGCGAAAACGCGGTGGCATTGATTTGGGCTTTTTTTCCTCTGATACCATTATCAAGAATCTGCCCTTTATCCTGTTTCTGGGTTTTTTGGCAGTTATCTATATCGCCAACGCCCACCTGGCCGAACGCAACGTACGCCAGATACAGGAAACACGCCGGGAACTGAAGGAAATGCGGTGGTACTACATGACGCTCCAGGCGGAGAACATGTATAAGAGCCGCCGCTCCGAAATGGCCAATAATGTTAAAGAACTGGGGCTGCAACCCCTGAATGATAAACCAAAGAAAATAATCGCTAAAAAAGAGCGAGAGTAATCATGGACATTAAGAATGAAGTACTCTACCGGGTCTATTTCTTGTTGTTCGGTATCATCATACCGCTCTCTCTCATATTGCTGTATCGCACCATTTTTATTTCGGTCTGGGAAGGCGATGACTGGCGTGCAGTCGGTAAAGACAACTACGTAAAATACAAAGAGGTGGAAGCTGACCGGGGGAATATCTTCTCCGATGACGGTAGTGTGCTGGCGACCTCTATTCCCTATTTCGACATTTATTTCGATCCGGTAGCTCCGAATAAAAAGGATTTTGAGGATAATCTGGATTCCCTGGCCTATTGCCTGGCCACCTTTATCGATCCTTCCTATACTGTTGGCGGGTACCGGGACCGGTTGATTCGCCTGCGTCAGGATTCTACGGACCGGCACGTGCTGATCAAGCGAAAGGTGTCCTATTCCGAAAAACGCAAGATCGAATCGTATCCGCTGTTTAATCTTGGTCAATTCCGCGGCGGTTTCATCGCCGAACGCCGCAGTGATCGTCGTCGTCCCTTTGGCCTTTTGGCCCAGCGAACGATCGGGTACGTCCGCGATGGCGCTAAGGATGTGGGACTGGAAGGTTATTTCAATGAGTACCTCGGCGGAGAACCAGGGGGGCAATTTATGATCTGTGTGGATACCCGCCGCGACCTCTGGATGCCCCTCGATGATTTGTCGGCTATCGACCCCAAAAGCGGCGACGATGTACACACTACTATCGACGTTAACCTGCAGGATATCGTGGAAAATGCCCTGCTACGAGCGATGAATTACCACAAAGCGGATTGGGGAACCGCCATTATGATGGATGTAGAGACCGGTGCAGTTCGGTCCATTGCCAACCTCGGCACCTATAGCGATACGTACTGGGAAACCTATAACCATGCCGTAGGCTCCGGCGTAGAACCCGGCTCCACCTTTAAAACAGCCTCCATGCTCGCTCTGCTGGAGGATGGACACGTGAACCTTACCGATACTGTCTTCATTAATAAAGGCTTGGCGACCTTTTATGAGGAAACAATGCGCGATGCATCGTCCGAAAGCTACACCCTCGATACCGTTACGGCACGCCGTGCTTTTGAGATCAGTTCTAATGTGGGGATTGCCAAGCTGGTGAATAAACACTACGGGGTTCCGACCGAGGCCAATAAGGAAAAGGCAGCGGGTCAGTTCATTGAACGTCTCAAGAGCTTTAACCTCCACCTGCCTACGGAAATTGAGATTGCCGGCGAGGCCAGTCCGTTTATCAAGGAGGCCTATAATACCGACGATCAATGGAGTGGTACCACCCTTCCCTGGATGTCGATCGGGTACGAGCTAAAGATCTCTCCCCTGCAATTGCTCACCTTCTACAATGCTATCGCTAACGATGGCCGGATGATGAAACCCTACCTGGTCGATCGCATTGAGCGCTACGGGGAAACCATCGAGCAATTCAAGCCAACGGTGATCAAACGCAAACTGGCGTCCGAAAAATCCATCAGACAGATGCAGTCCTTACTACAAGGGGTGGTGGATAGCGGTACAGCTGTGAAGTTGTCTACGCCGGAATACGACTTTGCCGGTAAGACGGGTACGGCTCAGATCAATTATACCCGGATTTCGGACCGCACCCTGGTGGGAGGCTACCAGGCCTCCTTTGCCGGATATTTTCCGGCTGATGATCCTAAATATAGTGTTATTGTGGTGATCAATAACCCGCGTGAGCACGGGTTTTATGGCGGTGATGTCGCGGGACCAGTATTTCGGGAGATCGCCGATCGCACCATGGCCACCCGCATTGATTTGCACCAGGCATTGAACACCCAGCCAAAACCACTGCTGACCGAGAATGAGCTCCCCGGATTTGATGTGGGAGCGCCGGGAGATATGACAAAAGTATTGACGTATCTGGATCTGACATTGGATGGAGTCGTTGGTACTGACCTGGCGATGATCCGTCCCAGTTCCGATACGCTGAAATTATACGAGCGCAACATCCCCGAGGGTCGGGTTCCGGCCGTAACGGGGATGGGGCTGCGGGAAGCATTATTTGTTTTGGAGAACCTGGGCTTGAAGGTCGAAGTGGACGGTTACGGTAAAGTGACCCGGCAATCGATAAAACCGGGAACACCCGTGCGCGGACAGACCATTCGGTTGTATCTGCGCCTCTAAACAAAATATGCATGCGCTTACAAGAATTGCTTGCAGCTATCACTCCCCTAAACGTAGCGGGAGATATTGATTTTGACATAACGAAGATCTGTTTCGATTCCCGAGAGGTGATCACGGGGGCCCTTTTTGTGGCACAACGTGGTACTCAGGTCGATGGTCACGATTATCTGGAACAAGCTATCCAGGCCGGAGCGAAAGCGCTGGTAGTGGAAGCCTGGCCGGAGAATCGGGCAGCCGGAGGGGCTACGGTCATAACGGTTGCGGACACCAAACCGGTGCTGGGACTGCTTGCTGATCAATGGTATGAGCACCCTTCCCGGCAGGTCCGGGTGGTGGGGGTTACGGGCACCAACGGCAAAACGACCACGGTCACCCTGTTATACGATCTGCTGACCGCACTTGGGTATAAATGCGGGTTGATATCGACCATTCGCAACCGGGTTGGTTCCACGGAGGTGAAAGCCACCCATACCACACCCGATGCATTGCAAATACAGGCACTGCTGGCGGATATGGTGGAGGCCGGATGCGATTACGTGTTCATGGAAGTCAGTTCGCACGCTGTTCATCAGGAACGAATTGCGGGACTGGATTTCGCGGGTGCCATTTTTACGAATATCACCCACGACCACCTTGACTACCACGGGACCTTTGCAAATTACCTGGCTGCGAAGAAGACTTTTTTTGATGGCCTTTCGGCAAAAGCATTCGCACTGGTCAATGTGGATGACCGTCGAGGGAACGTAATGGTGCAGAATACAAAGGCATCCGTTTACCGGTACAGCTTGCGCAAAATGGCTGATTTCCGGGGGCGTATTCTGGAGAATAGCATCAATGGGTTACACCTGGTGCTGGAGGGAACGGAAGTCATCACGCGACTGATCGGTGCCTTTAATGCCTACAATGCGCTGGCCGCCTACGCAGCAGCCCGCCTGTTGGGATTGGACACCCTGGAAGTGCTGACTGCTCTGAGTGGATTGAAGGCGGCCGAGGGCCGGTTCGATGCCGTGCACGCTCCCGATAAAGATCTGACGGCTATTGTGGATTATGCCCACACGCCGGATGCGCTCGAAAAGATATTGACGACCCTGCAGGCAGTCAGGTCGGGAGATGCCCGCATCCTTTCGGTCGTTGGGTGCGGGGGGGACCGCGATAAAACCAAACGGCCCAAAATGGCTGCGGTAGCCTCCGGGATGAGTGATCAGGTGATCCTGACTTCCGATAATCCGCGCACCGAAGACCCGGTGGCCATTATCCGGGATATGGAAGCAGGTATTCCCGCCGAAAAGCGATCGGCCGTTTTGTCGATCGCTGACCGCCGGGAAGCAATTCGCACCGCTTGCCGTATTGCCCGGGCAGGGGACATTATTCTGGTGGCCGGTAAAGGGCACGAAACGTATCAGGAAATCAATGGGGTGAAGCACCCCTTCGATGATAAAGAAGTTCTAAAAGAAGAGCTTCTGGGATAAACCGAAAAACGAACGTAAAACCATGTTAATTGAACTAGTGGAGTGGCTGGAGTCTCAGTTTGGTCCCATCCGTGGAGCCGGGCTGTTCCAATACATTACTTTCCGGGCAGGAGTAGCTATCATCCTGTCTTTGCTAATCTCCATGGTATTCGGTGGTCGGATTATCCGCTATTTGAAACGATTGCAAATTGGCGAAAGCATTCGCGACCTGGGCCTGGACGGCCAAAAGGAAAAGGAAGGAACACCCACTATGGGCGGGGTCATTATCATTATGGCTATCCTGGTTCCCTGCATCCTGATGGCTCGTCTGGATAATGTTTATATCGTCCTCATGATCCTGGCAACCAGTTGGATGGCCATCATCGGTTTCATCGATGATTACATCAAGGTCTTCCGCAAAAACAAGAAAGGTCTGCACGGCATCTTTAAGGTGATGGGGCAGATCGGGTTGGGATTGATCATCGCACTGACCATCATACTGAATGATGATGTAGTGGTGAGGATGGAGACCGAAACAGCCGAATCAATCGGGTTATCGGATGAGCAGCGGGTCGGAGAATTTATCTACGTGGAAGATGGAAATACGGTCATCGAAAAAGCTGATTACAAGACGAACCTGACCAACGTTCCTTTTTTCAAGGGAAACCGTCTTGATTACGCATGGCTGTTACCCCTTCGGACTAGTGCTGCCAGGAATTGGGTTTGGTTACTGTTTGTTCCGCTGGTGATCTTTATCGTTACCGCCGTATCCAATGCAGCAAATCTGACCGATGGTCTCGACGGGCTCGCGACCGGAGTATCCGGGATTATTGCCGTGACCCTGGGGATCTTTGCCTACGTATCGGGTAATTCGATCGCTGCTAACTATCTGAATATCCTGCATTTGCCGGGTACAGGAGAGTTGGTGATCTTTTCGGCTTGCCTGGTGGGCGGGTGCATTGGGTTCCTCTGGTACAATGCCTACCCGGCCCAGATTTTCATGGGCGACACGGGGAGTCTGACGCTGGGGGGAATCATTGCGGCTCTGGCGATCGTACTTCGCAAAGAATTATTGATACCAGTGCTTTGTGGTGTTTTTCTGGCGGAAACCCTGTCGGTGATCATTCAGGTTTCGTACTTCAAATACACCAAACGGAGGTACGGAGAAGGCAAACGGATCTTTTTGATGTCACCACTTCATCATCACTACCAAAAGAGGGGGATGAACGAAGTGAAGATTGTAACCCGGTTTTGGATCGTAGCTATCCTGTTAGCGGTGATCACGGTCATAACCTTAAAGATTCGCTAGCGCATGGAGTTGGTTGTACTAGGCGGAGGTGAAAGCGGGGTAGGAGCGGCACTGTTAGCCGTAGCGCAAGGAATACCGGTGTTTTTATCCGACCGGTCGCCCATTGCGGAGCATTATAAAAGAGAACTGGTGGAGGCCGGGATCGAATTTGAGGAAGGCGGTCACACCGAATCGAGAATACTGGCAGCAAGAGAGGTGGTGAAAAGCCCGGGCATTCCGGATAGCGTACCACTCATCGAAAAGCTGCGCGCCAAAAATATTCCGGTGATCTCGGAAATCGAATTTGCGGGTCGGTATACGACGTCCAAATTGATCGCCATCACCGGAACCAATGGAAAGACGACCACCACTCGTCTTACCTATCACCTGCTGAACGAAGCGGGTTTGTCGGTGGCCATGGGCGGCAATGTGGGCAAGAGTTTTGCCCGCCTGCTGACCGAGCCGCCCAAAGAATATTACGTACTGGAATTGAGCAGTTTTCAGCTCGACGGGATCGACCAATTCCGACCCGATATGAGTATGCTGCTGAATATTACGCCCGATCATCTCGATCGATACGAATATAAAATGGAGCACTACGTAGCCTCCAAGTTTCGCATCCAGATGAATCAGGGCCCGGAGGATGTTTTCCTGTACTGGAAAGAAGATCCAAACGTACGACCAGCCCTCGGTCAACTGGGAGGGCCGGCCAGGCAGATAGCACTGTCGACCGACCAGTTGCATGAAAACCACCTTGACGTAGGTGGCGAAACCTTTGACCTGGAACCAACGGCACTGCGCGGCCAACACAACGCAATGAATGCAGCATTTGCTCTGCGCGCTGCCCTGGAATGGGGCATCGGACCAGCCGTTTTGCAGCGTGGCCTCGAATCCTTTACGAATGCTCCGCACCGGATGGAACGGGTGGGAAGTATCCGGGGGATTGCCTTTATCAACGACAGCAAGGCCACCAATGTCGACGCGGTCTACTACGCCCTACAGGCAATGGATCGCCCGGTGATCTGGATCGCCGGCGGTCAGGATAAGGGAAACGACTACCAGCAACTATTGCCCCTGGTCCGGAAAAAGGTTCGGATCCTGGTAGGGCTGGGGGTTGATAACGAAAAGCTGAAGACCGCATTTGGTAAGGTGGTCGAAGGATTTGTGGAGGTCGATTCAGCGCACGAAGCGGTGAAGGCGGCCCTGAAGCTGGGAAAAGAAGGAGAGGTAGCCCTGTTGGCTCCCGCCTGTGCCAGCTTTGATCGATTTAAAAATTACGAAGAGCGGGGCGACCTGTTTCGACAGGCCGTCCGGGAGGTAAACATATAGCCTGCGGGCACACTCAAAATAATAGCCAATTCCCTCGCGTGGGGAACTTAATGAAGATGTATGTCAAATTTTGTGGCAAGGCTGAATGCAGAGTTGAAAGGGGATAAAGCCATTTGGGCGATCATCGTCATTATGGCCATTTTCTCCCTTTTGGCGGTGTATAGCTCTACCGGCACCCTGGCCTATAAATACCGGGGTGGTGATACGGAAGCGTTTCTGCTCAAGCACGGTCTGATCCTGGTGGGCGGAGTGCTGCTGACGTACCTGTGCCACAATATGAGCTATATGACCTTCAATCGGGCGGCTCCCATCTTGTTGGTTATCAGCGTGCCGCTTTTGATCTATACCATGGCCTTCGGGGTGGAGACCAACGAAGCCCGGCGCTGGATCGAGATTCCCTTCGTGGGCGTAACCTTTCAGACATCGGATTTTGCCAAGTTGGCCCTGATCATTTATGTGGCCAGGGCCATATCGGCAAAGCAGGATTATATCAAGGATCTGAACAGTGCTTTTCTACCCATCATTGTGCCCATCCTGATCATCTGCGGATTGATCGCACCGGCGGATTTGTCGACGGCCGTATTGCTGTTCGTGATTTGCCTGTTGATGATGTTTGTTGGCCGGGTATCCCTAAAATACATCTTGTTGCTGCTCCTGTTGGGGGTAATGGTATTCAGCGTACTGATCGCTCTGGGAGATATTTTTCCGGAGTTTATCCGGTCGGCGACCTGGAAAAACAGGATAAGGGAGTTTGTTCTTGAAGAAGGTGGCGGCTACCAGGTACAACAGGCCAAGATCGCCATTGCCAACGGGGAGTGGTTTGGACTCGGACCAGGTAACAGCATTCAGCGCAATTATCTGCCGTCGCCCTATGCGGATTTTATCTACGCGATTATTTGTGAGGAATACGGCCTGATCGGAGGAGCAATTATCCTGTTGCTGTACGTTTTGTTGTTTTTCCGGATCACCCGTTTGGTAACCAAATCGCCCAAAGCTTTTGGAGCCATGGTGGCCCTGGGACTCAGCTTGCTACTCATCATTCAGGGCTTTATCAACATTGCGGTTTCGGTGCATCTGGTGCCGGTGACGGGGCTTACCCTGCCCATGATCAGTATGGGGGGTACATCGGTTCTGTTTACCTGTATTGCCTTTGGCATCATTTTGAGCGTCAGTAAGTACGTGGAATCCATACAACGAATCGATACCTAGTGCAGCACGAACAACCACATATCATGATTAGCGGTGGCGGAACCGGCGGACACGTTTTTCCGGCGATTGCCATTGCCGATGCCATCCGGGAAGCAGTACCCGGGGCACAGGTACAGTTCGTGGGTGCGAAGGGTAAACTGGAGATGGAGAAAGTGCCGCGTGCGGGTTACCACATTGATGGGTTGTGGATCAGTGGGATTAATCGCCAGAGAATGGTCCGCAACCTGGCCTTTCCCTTTAAACTGGTCAGCAGTCTGGTGAAATCCTGGCAGTTGGCACGGCGTTTTCGTCCCGATGTGGCGGTGGGGGTAGGCGGGTACGCCAGCGGCCCATTATTAGCGGTTACCACCCGTATGGGTATTCCGGCCCTATTGCAGGAGCAGAATTCCTTTCCGGGGATCACGAATAAATTGTTGGCTAAACGAGCCGATAAAATCTGTGTGGCCTACGATAAGATGGAGCAGTATTTCCCGGCGTCCAAATTGGTTTTCACGGGAAATCCGGTGCGGACGGCCTTTTTGACCAAGCCGATCGACCGCCGGGAGGCCTTCGAACACTTTGGGCTGGACCCCGAAAAGAAAACCATTTTTCTTTTTGGCGGAAGCCTCGGAGCCCAGGCCCTGAACGAAGCTATTGCCGCTCAGATCGATCAGCTCAAAGCACGTACCGATGTACAATTGCTGTGGCAGGTCGGGAAGATCTATTTTGATCGCTACGAAGCCATGGAGGCAGTTCATGCCCCCAATGTGCACCGCCTGGCTTTTGTCGACCGCATGGATATGGCCTACGCTATAGCTGATTTGGTGGTCAGCCGTGCCGGAGCCCTGACGATCTCGGAATTGGCACTACTCGGGAAACCGGCCTTACTGGTGCCCTCGCCCAACGTGGCGGAGGACCACCAAACCAAGAATGCCCGGGCATTAGTCGAAAAGGGGGCAGCGGTGATGCTAAGGGATACGGAGGCCAGGGAGCGATTGGTGAATGATGCCCTGGACCTACTGGAAGAAACAGATAAACTGGCCGGTATGGCCCGCGCCATAAAGACCCTGGCCCGTCCGGATGCAGCCGGACAAATTGCGAGGGAAGTATTGGCATTAATTAAAAACTAGCTATGCAGCTGCGCGACCTACATACGGTGTATTTCGTTGGTATCGGTGGTATCGGGATGAGCGCATTGGCCCGTTACTTCGCCGGCCAGGGCATAGTTGTGCACGGATACGATCGAACAGCAACCGACCTGACCCGGACTCTGGAAGCAGAAGGCGCGAATATACACTACGTGGAAGATGTAAACCAGATTCCCGCAAAGGTAGATCTGGTCGTCTATACGCCGGCCGTACCGGCATCACATAAGGAATTGGTGTATTTCCGGGAGCAGCAAATCCCCATGATGAAACGGGCCGAAGTGCTTGGTCTCATCAGTCGGGACCGGCGTGCTATTGCCATTGCCGGCACCCACGGAAAAACAACTACCAGTAGCATTCTGACACATTTGCTGCGCAGTGCCGAGGTGGATTGTACGGCTTTCCTGGGAGGTATTGCCATGAACTACGGTTCCAACTACGTGGCTGGTCAGAGTGATTGGGTAGTGATCGAGGCCGATGAGTTTGACCGGTCTTTTCTGCATCTGGAACCCGAGCTGGCCGTGATCACGTCCATGGATCCGGATCATCTGGATATCTACGGTGATCACGAGCAGATGCTGGATACTGGCTTTCGGGCTTTCGCCAAAAAAATACGTCCGCAGGGCAGCCTGTGGATACAGCATAGCTTTGAGCCACTGCTGAATCTGGCTTCCGCCAAAACCTACGGGATTGACCACGGCAGCGTTCGCGCCAGTGGTGTTCACGTTGCTGATGGCCACTTTGTCTTCGACTACCAGGATGAGCGGGGAACCCTGCAAGCGCTGAAGTTTCCGTTGCCCGGCCGCCATAACGTGGAAAATGCCACGGCGGCGCTGGCCATAGCACGCACCTTAGGTGCAGAGGAATCAGCTTTGCGGCACGGGTTAGAGTCATTCCGCGGGATCAGGCGGCGATTTGAGCTTATCTACCGGGACGGGCAAACGGTGTTTTTCGATGATTATGCGCACCATCCCAGGGAATTGGAGGCAGCTATCGGTGCGGCCCGGGAGCTTTTTCCCGAAAGGGAGATCACCGGGATCTTTCAGCCGCATCTGTATTCGCGCACCCGGGATTTTGCTGAAGGATTCGCACAGGCACTGGATAAGCTGGACCGGGTGATCCTGCTGGATATATATCCGGCCCGGGAAGAGCCGATCCCGGGAGTGGATGCCGATCTGATCCGGAGTTATATGACCAGCGATCAGGTGTTACGAGGAACTAAAGAACAGATTCCCGACTTATTGGGGAATGATGTGCCCGAGGTCTTACTGACATTGGGTGCAGGAGATATAAGCGATCGGGTACAACCGATCAAAGCATTTTTAGAAAGCCGAAAAGCAATGGTATGAAGAACCAGGACTGGACACAGACGCTGTGGCGAATCGCCTGGGTCGGCGGGTTAGTACTCGTGGCGGGGCTGGTTATTTCCGCCATGGAACACAAACAGGCGAGCCTGGCTGCCGGAGTGGTGATCCAGATTGATCCCATGCCCGACAGTACCATGCTCATCAAAGAGAGCGATGTATTGGTACAGATCGATCGCAGCTTTGGATTTGCCCTGGAGGGGCGTCCCCTCAAAAGTATCGATGTGACCAGGGTGGAACGCGTATTGGAAGAAGATCCCCTGATCCTGGATGCCGATGTTTTTGTGGATGCCAAGAATATGGTACGCATATCCATCGTGCAACGGGAGCCGGTGCTGCGCATCATCGACCGCAACGGCCTGAACTATTATCTGGATGAGAAAGGCATAAAGATGCCCCTCTCCAAGCACTTTACCACGCGAGTACTGGTGGCAACGGGATCCATTCCTCCGCATGTGCCCGATTTTCGGGAGCAGGATAACCACCGGCTGTCGGATGTATTCGAACTGGCCCATTTGATCCGGGAAGATGATTTTCTGGCGGCCATGATCGAACAGATCCACGTGGAGGAAGACGGGGACTTTATAATGGTGCCTCTGGTAGGGGATCAGCGCATCATTCTGGGACCTTACGAGCGCGTGGAAGAAAAACTAAAAAACCTGAAATTATTCTACCGGGAAGGAATGCCTTATGAAGGTTGGCGTACCTACCGGTCGATCAACCTGAGCTATCAAGGCCAGGTAGTATGCAAATAACCTAGGATCCAATATTGATTGAAGTAACCCCGTGGGCTATTGACGTACGGGATGAGAAAAACACTTGAAAATGGAAACAATGTCTAACAAGCAAGAGGTAGTCGTCGCTCTGGACATCGGAACGACCAAGGTCTGCGCCATTGCCGGACGCAAGAACGAGTACGGCAAAATGGACATCCTCGGCGTGGGCAAAGTCGATTCGGAAGGTGTCCTGCGAGGGGTCGTTTCCAATATCGAAAAGACGGTCAACGCCATTGCAGAGGCCACCTCCAGTGCCCGGAAAAAAGCCAATACCGATTTTGGGTTGGTGCACGTAGGTATTGCCGGTCAGCACATCAAAAGCCTGCAACACCGGGGTATTTTAACCCGGGACAATGATCTTACGGAGATCAGCAAGCAGGATATTGAAAAGCTGATCGGGGATATGTACAAGCTGGTGTTGCCTCCCGGTGACAAGATCCTGCACGTCATTCCTCAGGAATATACGGTTGACAACGAACAGGGAATTACCGATCCCATAGGTATGTCCGGCGTTCGGTTGGAAGCTAATTTCCACATAATTACCGGACAGATCTCTGCTTCCAATAATATCTATCGGTGTGTGGAGCGCACTGGGCTCAAGGTCGCCAACATGACCCTGGAGCCCATCGCATCCGCCATGGCGGTGTTGAGTGAAGAGGAGAAAGAAGCCGGCGTTGCGCTCGTCGATATCGGCGGTGGTACGACGGATATTACCATCTTCCAGGAAGGTATCATCCGCCATACGGCGGTC
This sequence comes from uncultured Saprospiraceae bacterium, assembly GCA_964342305.1. Taxonomy (GTDB): domain Bacteria; phylum Bacteroidota; class Bacteroidia; order Chitinophagales; family Saprospiraceae; genus DT-110. Next base: position 47,682 of record CAYFGK010000043.1, read on the forward strand.
ATTCCGTTCGGTGGCAACGTCATCACCCGGGATATCAAAGAGGGTTGCACCGTAATGACTCCCCAGGCCGAAAAGCTGAAGGTTAAATTTGGTTCCGCCCTGGCCGAAGAGGTGTACGATAACCGGATCATCACCATCCCCGGGTTGCGTGGACGTGATCCGAAAGAGATCAGCGAGAAGAATCTGGCGCGTATCATCCAGGCACGGGTGGAAGAGATCCTCGACTACGTGGTTTGGGAGATCAAGCGTTCTGGTTTCGAGCGCGGCCTCATCGGCGGGATCGTACTGACCGGCGGAGGTGCCCTGCTCAAGCATATTGACCGCCTGGCGGAATTGCACACCGGCATGAATACCCGTATCGGTGTACCGGTGGAACACCTCGCCCATGGCTATACCGAGCGTTTGAGCAGCCCCATTTTTGCAACTTGTGTCGGCTTGCTGATGAAAGGCGTACAGGACCTGGAAGAAGGCCGCCTGCAAGCTCGCATGGAAGCCATTACCCGGGAGGAAAATAAAGAAACGGAGGCCGTCGAACACAAAGAGGAAGGCAGCCGCTGGTACGAAGATCTGTTTAAGAAAACCAAAGAATGGTTCGAGACCGAACCGGACTCTGACTTCTGATAGGCATGTTGCTATCCCATGGATAGCTTACTGATACTGACTGATACACATGAACACTGATTTTTAGTAGAGACGACGCAGCAACATTGATCATTAAATCACCGGGATTGCAATAACAGCAGGAAAGACCCGGTGATTCCAAAAAACTAAAGTCCTATGCTTTTCGATTTACCGAAGGATGAAAGCCCGATTATAAAGGTATTGGGCGTTGGAGGCGGTGGATCCAATGCCGTAACCCATATGTTTAAGCAAGGCATTGTCGGAGTTGACTTTGCCATTTGTAATACCGATGCCCAGGCTATGGAATTGAGCCCGGTGCCGACCAAACTGCAGTTAGGGCCAAACCTGACGGAAGGGCGCGGAGCCGGTAGCAAACCAAACGTGGGTAAACTGGCCTGTGAGGAATCCATCGAAGATGTCAAACGCTATCTCGAGAACAACTGCAAGATGTTGTTCGTCACTGCCGGCATGGGCGGTGGTACCGGAACGGGAGCGGCACCCATCATCGCCAAAACCGCCCGGGAGATGGACATCCTGACCGTGGGCATTGTAACCCTTCCCTTTACCTTCGAAGGTCGCCGCCGTGCGTCCCAGGGAAAGGAGGGCCTTGCCGAGTTAAAGAAGAATGTCGACACCCTGATCATCATTTCGAACGACAAACTACGCCAGATCTACGGCAATTTGTCGATCTCGGATGCGTTCGGGGAGGCCGATAATATCCTGACCACTGCGGCCAAGGGTATTGCCGAGATCATTACTGTCCCCGGCTACGTAAACGTAGATTTCGAGGACGTGAACACCGTGATGCGCGAATCCGGTGTGGCTATCATGGGAACCGCATCGGCCGAAGGAGAAGATCGCGCCAAAACCGCCGTTGATTCGGCCCTGCACTCCCCACTTCTGGAGGATAACGATATTCGGGGTGCCGAACATATTCTCCTGAATATTACCTCCGGTACTAAGGAGGTGACGATGGATGAGATCTTCGAGATCACCGAATTTGTCCAGGAAGAAGCCGGGTACGGCACCGATCTGATCTGGGGTAACTGCTACGATGAAACCCTTGGTGATAAGATCAGCGTCACCGTTATAGCAACCGGCTTTGAACGCAACCGCCCCAGGAAAGAGGGTAAAGCGAAGGACAACCGCATCGTCGTATCACTGGATGATCAGGACGAGCAGGCGCCAAAACGCAAGCCCGGCCTGGCGGATATCGGGTTTGAAGAGGATAACAATGATGAAAACACCATCGAGTTCGAAAATCTGCGTCCGACCACGGATAAGTACAAGCGGTATAGCTATGATGAGCCTTACGTGAAAGGCGATACAGAGGCCGGAGAGGGTGAGTCTGATTCCGACCGCAAGCGCAAATATAAGGAGGGGCAGCGCCGCCGCCAGAACCAGGATCTGCCGCGGAAACTCAAACTGAACAACCCAAAGACCATCATCGAGCTGGAAAACCAGCCTGCTTACTTACGCCGCGGAATCCACCTGGACGATGTGCCTTCCTCGGATGAGGCCGACCTGTCGAAATGGACTATTGGCGATGATGAAGATGCCGATATTCAGCAAAATGGCAATGCTTATTTACATGATAATGTTGACTGACTCTACTGAACTAGAATCCTATTATCGAAAGCGCGGGGCTCGTACCCGCGCTTTTTTTATGTCGGCGAGTATGACTTTCAGAAGTTTTTGAAAATACACTTTTGCTGTTGTTGAAATCCAAACACGGCCCAACACCGTATGTTATGTAAATGAATCTCGTGACCGGGGGTCATACATAATGATCTGACGACACATACAGATGAGTGGCGAACGAACTTAGGATTCCGTTAATACAGTTTAACTACTCCTTAAGAATCGCCAAACAACATAAGGATTCAAATCCGAGTTGTATTATAAAGTTTGACTGAGATTACCCTACGGAGTAGATCAAACGAATAAAAAAGGCTTTCTGCCGAAATAGATTTGCTCGCTCCGAAAACCTATGAAACAATGAATATCCGAAAAATCAAATTGGCCTTAACCGTAGGTCTTATGAACACCCCCTCCGGGAACGCCCTGCAGCTGATCAAGGAACAAATGAATGGGTTCCGCAATGAAGTAGGCGCATTTCTGGGACTCCAAGAAATCAACCGGGCCCGACTGAACCACAACCACGAAGAGCATCGCTATGCGTTGCGCTTCGAGCGAGTGACGGTCGACCTTGACTTAATCTCTAACCCAAGCACAAAAACACAGGTCATTCGTCGATTTGACCTTCATTAACCCCAGGAATTACCCCCCACCTATGAACATATCCATCAGTTAAACAGCTTTTTAGGAGCTATTCGTCCCATCGGATAGCTCCTTCTTTTTGGGTGATCAGCATGTTTAATTTGGCGTTTGAAATTGAATAGGGTGCTTTTTGT
>CAYFGK010000044.1:0-1707 GCA_964342305.1 uncultured Saprospiraceae bacterium
GAGACTGTTTTTTTGAAGGCACGAAAACCTGAACAAAGCGAATTCCGCTCCTCCGAGCCTACTTCTGATCTCTGATTTCTAACTTCAAACTTCTAATTGTGCAGATATACCGAGAGATAACGCCTCTGAAGGAAGCCGACGTTTTTGTCTTGCTAGACAACATGAATAATGGTTTCGACTATCCCATTCACAACCATCCGGAGTACGAGTTAAACCTGGTACTCAATATGTCGGGTACCCGAATCGTGGGGGACAATACGGAGCGCTACTACGATTATGACCTGGTATTGCTGGGTCCATACCTCTACCATAAGTGGGACGGGGATGAAGATCGTCAGGAAAGCGGAGAGGACTACCGGGTGATCACCATTCAGTTTGCACCGGACCTGTTCGATGTACAGCTGTTGCAAAAGCAACCCTTTTACAAGATCCGGAAACTGTTAGAGCAGAGTTCGCGGGGCATTTGTTTTCAGGGGCAGACGCTGGCCCGGGCCATCGAAAAACTCTTGCAGATCGCTGATCTGGAAGGCTTTTCGCGGGTACTGTCCTTTCTGGATCTCTTATCCATTTTGTCAGACTCTAAAGAAGTAAAGTACCTGGCCAGTGAAGGCTTTGATTCGGCCAGTCTGTTGAAATCCGACTCCAAGCGTCTGCAGACGGCCTACGGCTACATCCTGCGCAATTTCACCGACAGTTCGATCAAGATCCGGGAGGTCGCCAAGCTACTGAATATGAGCGATTCGGCCTTTAGTCATTTCTTCCGCAAGTACACCAATAAAAGTTTTACCCAATTCCTGATCGACATGCGGATCGGCTACGCCTGCAAGCTCCTGCTGGATACGGACGATCCGGTGAGTCAGATCGCCTTTCTGTCGGGTTTCAATAACCTGACCAACTTCAATCGTTTGTTCAAGAAGTACCGGGAATGCACGCCGATGGTCTACCGTCAGCGCTTCAAGGAGAAGAACGGTTTCGACTGGGAACACCAGACGACGCCCTTCCAGTTTATGCCCTCGGGGGCGAAGTTGGAGGAGGCCGTGAAGCCACGGGAGTACCGGACGAAGCTACAGCACTCTTGACAGGTTTGAGGTTTGAGGTTTGGGGTTTGAGGTATTTTGAAATCGGAAATCGGAAATCGGAAATAGGTTTGCGGTTTCCATTCTTTGTCCTTAAAGACTTCAGGGGGCGGGCAGCATTCGTGAAATCGGACACGAGCGATAGCGACTGATGGTAATAAAGCGGAGGTCGGCCCGCCTTCGCCAAGGCTCCGGCGGCCATGGAAAGCGGAAATGGGTTTGAGGGAGTTTTCCTTCTTGGTCCTTACGGACTTTGGCGGGCGGCTCTCCTTTACCCCTGCAGGCTTCGGCGAGGGTCTCATTCATACTTGCAGACTTTGGCGGGCGGCCCGCCTTCGCCAAGGCTCCGGCGGGCAGGGGAGAAAGGAATGTTGAATGCTTGATGATGAATGATGAATGGGTATTTGGTAGTAGGCACTTTACCCTTGCGTGCTACCGCCCAAATGGGGGTTACCACTAAAGTGGTAGTTGCTTTTGAGGTTCTGTCATCTTTTTTCCCACTGCTGAAGCAGTGGGCTTATTTTTTCGGGCTTGGGGGCGGTGATATTTGAATCCGCTCTATCAGTCACCTGGTTTCCTAATCGCCTCATCACCTCGTCAAAATCGGCGGCAGACGCGATAAATCGCCTCT
>CAYFGK010000044.1:1807-3020 GCA_964342305.1 uncultured Saprospiraceae bacterium
CAATTCTCCCTTTCATTCCCCCAATCCTTCCAGTACCGACCGCACGTATGACAGGGGAATCCGTTCTTGCTCCAGGCGCAAGCGATTAGTATTCAGGTAGTGAAAAAGATCTTGTTCGCAGGAGGTAAGGTGAGGTAAATCCGAAACCGGGCTTTCGGGGGCCTCTACCTGGTATTCGGGGAAGTGATCGAAGGTTGCTCGATCCATGAGCAAAGGTTGCACGCCGGGGAAGTAACCCCGAAGCTGAGCCAGGATTTGCAGGCCATGCGCATCAATATCACCCCAGTAATACAGATCGATATCATGTAGCCAACCGGCATCTTTGAGTAACCCTACCCGAAATCCACTTCCCCAGATCCCCGCGGTGCCCCGTAATTGAGGCAGGGTCAGAAAAGCCAGCAGATTGTTGTAGTTGGTCTTATTTTCCAGGATGATCGCCCTTTTTAGCGGAAGCGATAAGCGCTCAAAATCGCGCAGGGGAATACTCCAGTCCCGGAGGCCGGAAAAGTACTGTGCTGCCAGGTCCTCATCCAGTAACCGCAGACGCACCAATGGCTCATCGTAGCGCAAGCCATAGCGCTGTTCAAATTGCCGGACCCCCTGATAGTTTTCCCGGATCACCTCCGGCGGCAAAAGCCGGTCAAGCAGTGGCAGCAAAATAGCTTTGTGCGTTTCTATAAACTTGGTAGGCACTGCCACCGGAAGCTCCCGGATGTAGTGCTGGTCGGGCCGGTAGTCTTGCCGGAAGTACTCCAGCACCTTCAGCAGATCGGGCCATCGGCCCTGATAAGCGACGATCTGTGTTGGCTGTTCCAGACACCAATCGCTCAATTCGGAAAAAGCAGTAATGATCCGCTCATAGTCCCGGCAGTACTGTTCCCAATCCTCAGTATAGCCTAAAAATTGGAGGTAATCAGCTCGGCTTTCGAAGCTGATGCGGTCGATGAATTGATTGCGCCCTACGCTCCGCGATTGCAATTCGACCCAGTGCAGGGTGTACCCATACCCGCGGCGTGATTTGCTCTGTGCGATGAGGGTATCCTGTGCCTTGCGGATGCGTTCAAAATCACGCAGACGGTCAGCAGCCTTCACCTTGCCGATGCGCGGTAACTCCCGGGGAAACAGCTCCTCCCCGTTCTGAAAACTCCGTAATACCTCCGGCCACCAGCGTTTGGCTTTTTTTCGTACTTCGGAAGGACTGATCATGGATTCG
>CAYFGK010000044.1:3120-10115 GCA_964342305.1 uncultured Saprospiraceae bacterium
TTAGCTTTCGCTAAAAACTGTTCTTTCTCCCGTAGGTAACGCTCTTTGCTGATATTACGTACCAGCGACTTTTGCCCGGAAGGGTTAGAAACATAATGTACCGCTTCGATATAGTTCTCGATCACATTGATCTTCTGCAGCGGAGTCACGATGAGCAATTGCAGATCAAGGCGTCCGAACAACTCCAGCCCGTAGCGGGTACTTTCGTCGCTACCGCGCCCGAAAGCCTCGTCGATGACCACGAACCGGAAAGACCGGTCCTGCACTTGTCCCCACTGCAGTCCAAATTGAAAGGCAATGGCGGAGGCCAGGATGGTATAGGCCAGTTTCTCTTTCTGTCCGCCCGACTTACCCGAGGAGTCGCTGTAGTACTCTTTGGATTCGTTGGTCTCCCGGTAGCATTCATCGGCCCCGAAGGAATACCACTGCCTTACGTCGGTCACCCGGGCTGTCCAGCGGCTGTCCGCTTCGGTCTCACCGGCGAAGCGATCCAGTAACTTCTTGACCTGAAAGAACTTATCCTCGGTATAAATGTCCTCCGAATCACCGTATATATTATCCAGGCAGGCCCGCAGGTCCTGCTTAAAACCCATGATATCATCGGTACGCACCTGCTCACTGATGATGCGGATGTAGGTACCTTCGTTGTAATTGATTTCCCGCAGGTGTTCGTTGATGCTGTCGATCTTTTCGGCAATCTCCCGCTCGTAGTCCTCCAATTTGGTCTTAAAGCTCAGGATTCCCTGGATGGCGCCCCGTTTGAGGAGGTCGCGAAATCGCTCCTCGTGCCGTGGAATGTCATCTCGTACCAGGCGATCGTAGAGGTCAACGAAGGCGGGGATAGCTTCAATATCGGCATCAATTTCCCGCGCTTCCTCGGGGTAGCGATTCCGGAAATTGGCCATTTTCTGGATGATCTTACGTTCCACGGCCGACAGATCCTCTTTCTGACGGGTGATACTCCCTCGCTGCCCGTTGATCGTATGGATCAGTTCCTGTTGCTGTTGAATCAGGTAGTCGTCATCCCCATCCATATCGATTTCCTGGCGTTGCAGGCGCTTCTCCAACAGGGGAGAAGGCGATTGCACGGGCAACTCCAACTGTTCGAAGGCCAGATAGTGCTGTTCCATATCGTCGGGCAGTCCCTCCGCATTGGTAGTGACACCGGGCAGGGAAGCCCCCAGCAGTTCCAGCAGTTTATACATCTCATTGGTGGTACGGACCAGTTCATTCCGGATCGCACCACGCTGCTCGGAAGCCCGTTCATTTTCCCGACTAAGCTCCCCGATTTCTGTTTCCAGCGTACGAATGCGCTCCTGAATGGTCCGGAGTTCGCCGGACTCCCGTTCCAGGGTTTCGCGTTCGCTTTGCAGTTGTTGCAGGCGTTGTACGCTTTGTGCAAAATCCATGTCGGAGAATTCCTCGAATCGCAGCAAATCCAACAGCAACTGCCGCTGCTGATCCATTTGTTTGCGGAGCTCCTCCAGTTGTTGCTCTTCCGCCTGTACTTTAGTCAGTTCGATCTGGCCTTTTTCGTGTTCTTCCTCCAGTGCGGCGATCTTGGCTTCGTTGGACCAGCCCAGGATGTAGCGACTGCGGTCCCGTACATCGTACCGATCGTCTTTGGTATGGCGAATACGGCTGCTTTTGATCTGTCCCGCTTTGGTGAGTGCGCGCGGTTGCCGGTGAAATTCCTCCAGGGTATCGCAGCATACGTAGTTATAGCGCAGGTTCAGCTCGGTCTCCAGCCAATCGTATAAAGCGGTATCGCCTTTGATGGCTACCTTTTGGACCAGCGAACGCTCCTCCGGTTCCCGGTCGGGCTGCCGGTTGTGGGGCAGGGTGCGAAAATAGACCAGTTTCCCCTTGAGCCGAAGGCGATCCACCAGACCGCTAATGGCCTGATAGTGGGTGTCGGGCACCAGTAGGCTAAGGCCAAAACTATGCAGCAACCGCTCGATGGCACCTTCCCAATCGGCAGCCGATTCCCGAACCCGCAACAACTCACCGGCGAAAGGCAGGTCATCGGCGGTCAGGTTCAGTTCGCGGAGTAGTCGCTGGCGAAGCTCCATATTGCGTTCGGGAATTTGCGTGGGCCGCTGACGCAGGGAGGTCAATTCGCGTGCCAGCGATTCGAGCTGGTCCTGAATCTGTCGGCTGCGCACGTGAATATCGGGCAGGCGACGGCTCAGGTCCTGCAACTCCGCTTCGGTTTCGGTCAGAACGGATTGCAGGGAGGTGCGCTGATCCATGAATTCGTCGAGCGATTGCGGCGGTGTCCACTGCCGGGCGTGGTGTTCGTTGAGGGCTTCGACGACCCGGGCGTAGCGGTCGGCCGTTTTTTGCCGCCGCTCTTTTTCCTGACGGGTTTGATCGATTTGCAGCTTCAGCGTCTGCAGGCGCTGGCTCACATCGAGGCCAGCGAGTAGTGCTTGCTGCTCGGTCAGATCCCTCCTTTTTTCATCCAGCGACCGGGAAAGTTGCTGGCGACGGGCCTCATTCATTTGCCACTGCCGGTACTCCTGCGTCAGCTTTTGCCGTAAGGCAGCTAACCGCCGTTGAGCAAAATAACGGGGGATCTCTTCCAGCAGACCTTCGAGGGCTTCAATACGGCCCAGGATGGTACGACGACGCTCGGCATCTTCCACGAGGGGCTGCAATAGTTCGTACTGCTCCCGCGCGATTTGCACGGCCCGGTGGGCTTCGGTGAGTTCCTGATAGCGACGCACCAGTTCGTCGATATTCTCCTGAATATTCGTTTGTCCGAGCATGCGTTCCCGAACGAAGTCGGTCAGGTTACCCACCGATTTCATGGATATGGTCTGGTAGAACAGTTCCAGTGCCTCCGGCTGTTTGATACCGAAGTTTTGGCGAAAGCGATTGCTGTAATCGGTAAAACTATCGAACACATCTACGCCTTCGGTTTCCCGCAGACGCTTTTTCAGGTTGTTGATGTTGCGGCCAAAATTGGAGAAGTCCTGCTGAATGGTCAGGTCTTTGTCGGCCAGCACGTAGTATTTTCGGACCTGATCATTTTGCATCCACAGGACCTGGGCCAGACTGATAGTCTCCCTTCGCTTTTCATTCCGGAACACAGCCAGCAGCACGGTGTAGTGATCATTACCTTGCCGTAAATACACATCACGAGCCTTGCCGGAATGCTCTACCTTTTCGTTCTTAAAGGCCCCCTTGACGTAGCTGCGCAGGTTGCGCTCCCGGCTTTCGGCTCCCGCCGCTTTATTGAAGGTGATCTTGCGGGGCGGCACCAGTAAGGTCGTAATGGCATCGACCAGGGTGGATTTCCCGGAGCCGATATCGCCGGTCAGCAGGGCATTTTTACCCTCGGGTTCAATGTGCCACACTTCGCGGTCGAAGGTTCCCCAGTTGAGTACTTCGAGGCGGAAAAACCGAAAACCCGGCGGCGGTAAGGTAGTAGTAGTTGGTATCATTTTCCTTTACTTTCGGCGTAGGTCCGCAGTTTATCGGCTACTAATTTCAACTCATCGACCGGCAGGTAGGCTTTGAGGATGCGATTCACTTCGTAGCGATTTTCTTCGGCTTTCATGGGTTGCAGGAATCCGTATTTAGCCAGTCGTTTTACGTAATTCAGGATCTGATCTTCCCGTTTGCGTTCGTTGGTCTGGAGGGTATCTTCGTAGATGCGCATCATCTCCACCATATCCCGCTCGGACAGGACCAGGCGCGTTTCATTGCCGGCCATCTCAAATTCCAGGAGTCGCTTCCGCAAAAGAACAAGCAATAAGGTAAGGGGATACGATAAAGGCCGACGGCTCATGAGGGTAGGAAAATCATCCGGCAGCCCTGCCTCCGTAGCCTCCTCCGGCTGGTACTGACGTACGTAGGCAAATCCTTCGGCCTCATCGACCAGCAGTTGCAGTCCAAGTACACCAAAGTATTCTTCCAGTCGTCCCCGGTAGCGGATGAGGGCCGTCCAGGCTTCTTCCTTTTCCCGGTACAAAACCCCGCGCAGCAGGTGAACGGCGGCCGCTCCAAAATCCGGTGGATACGCTTCATTCATCATGCCAGAAAGATGGTTTCGGGTAGGTAAATGGAATACGTTTCTTCGGCCTGGGTGTAAAAGAGCTGTTGGCGACGCTGGTGATTGATGACCGCCTTTCGTTTACCTTCCCAATCGGTGGCGATGCTGAAGTAAGCCACCAGTTCGCTAAGGCCCTTCTCGATGGGTATTTCGTCGACCACCTCTACCAGGCTAATCTGGTCGCGGCCACGCAGTAAGGTTTTGATCCGACCCCGCAGCTCGGCCGGATCGATGTACAACTGCTGATACAGGGCGTTGGTGGCTACCTTATCGCCTCTGCCGGCCGCAATATTTCTTGTATTCAGGCGAGGCACCTCCGGTGGCTCATAGGTCGGCCGATCCATCACCAGTTGCACATCCGGTTGGTGCTCGATGGCAAAAAAGCGCTTGTCTTTTGGTGGCTCTTCCTTTACCCGGATGGCCAGTTGCTCGATATCATTGATGATCTGGGCCACGCGTTTATTCTCCAGGGCGGCCCGGGATTGAAGGAAGCGCCGAAGTTGTTCTACCAGTCGGTCGGTGGTCTTATTCACGCGATCGCCCGCTGCGACCAGCGACATCTTAAGGCGGGGAATGACGGAGTTACGCCGGAGTTGCTCCAGCTCCGGCAGTTCGAACAGTTGATAGATCCATTCTTCGAGTTCATCTTGCCGTTGCTGATTCATCAGGAAGGCCCAGAAGGCGTTGAATGTTCGTCCCTGATCGGTTTCGAGGATCTTATCCTGGGCATCAAAAATATCGTCGAGGATGGCTCCCCGGCTGCCCGCTTTCGTAATTTGTTCTTCCCTGGCCTGGGCGTTCAACAAACGGAAGTTCTCTTCGATCTGCCGGAAATCGGATAACAGTTTGGCGGCAGCCTCTTCGATGAGGAAGTACTGTTCCCGCACGCGGGTGGAATCGAGCCGTCGCAGCTCGTCGTTTTCGAGTGCTTCGATCTCCCGTTCCAGGCGGGCTTTTTCGTCGTTCAGTTGGGCCAGTCGCAGGGATTTGTCTTCGGTGGTTCCCAGGGCCAGGTCGCGCAGTAGCTGAAAGACCTGCAGCAAGCGCGACTCTGCTCCGACGAAGGAACTCTGATCCAGTTCAGTGATCCAGAGCAGGGCCCGTTCGGCCGCAGGGGTCAGTTCGAAGGTGGCTTCGTCGGCCATTTCCTCGTAGTACTGGCGCAAGAATCCCTCCTGGGTCCAATTCTCCAGGTAATAGCGAGCGGGCCGGGGATACTGCGGTTCCGGTTCATTGATGGTGAACAGCAGATCAGACAGGCGGGCGGTCAGTTCACTGGCGGGATAGGTTTGCCGGTGTTGTTCTTTAAAGCTTCCCCACAGAAAGGCAATGATGAGGGGTGCATGTTCTTTGCGCAACAGACGTACGGCCTTGTTTTGGGACAAGACAAAGTCGACGTCTTCCACTTTTGAGAACCGGATGCTATCCATGGTGATAAGAGTACGAAATTATGGAGAGTGGGGCAAAGGTGGGGGGGAAGTTTTTTTTGGAAAACATACCCTTGAAACGAATCACGAGCTCCCCGGCATGGCGGACTCTTCATCACCATCCTCCACCGGGCCGATAAGATCAAACTGGTCGAGAAAAAATGGTGGCCGGTGAATGGAGAAGGTATCTCGCCACTCTTGGCCTTCTTTTTTCCAATCGGTCGAGGTCAGGTGACCGGGAGGTGCCCAATCGTGGATAAAGGAGAGTTCCCATAGGTGCGATTTGTAGGCATTTGAAAAATAGGACTGTAACGCCTGAGTTATTCTCAACTGGTGTGCTTTCCACCCAGGATCATCGATAATGCTGTAATCGATCAGAAAATCAATCCAGTAAGGGATTCCCCATAGGAACAAGGCTCTGGGGATTTCAAGCTCATCGTACCCGTAGTTGATCGAAACACATTCCATAGAACTCGTACTCCCTTTTGGAAACCAGTAAATTTTTCACCTGTTCTGCGAGCTTTAGCTCATTTCCACGAAGAATATAATACCGAATTAAAGCTTCCACGATAAATTCACCTGCCTCTTGGTAAATACGCGGATGTACTCCTCTGATGAGTTCATCAAATCGTTCGATGTCGGGGAATCGCTTAAAGGACTCGTGGTGGCCGACAAATTCGGTAACGATCATATCTACGTAGTAATTCTGATAGGCTTCCTCGGGCAATGGATCTTTCAGGAAGTCGAGGATCGGGTTAGTATGCTGTAGTATTTTATCCCGTCTCAGATTTTTAAATAACTGGCGTACCGTCATTGTGGGAAGTACTTGTTCCGTATCAAGATAGGAAATTGGGGGGAGAGATGTGAAGGTGTTGCGGAGAGGACATAATGGCCGGGGGTTCCTATACTCGACTCGAAGTGGTTTGGAGTCCCAGCACGAAGTACTGCGAAGCAAAACCACTTCTTTGCCGGAATAGTCGACTTGTTAGGGCAACATGATATGTTGGATCTACACTAGGATAAAGTAATTGCTATTGCTTGACTATTCATTCCTTCTTTATAGAACCCTTAAGCAACCGTAAGCCAGAATAGATCATCTCCCCTCGCCGGAAGGCTTACCCTCACCCCTCGGTCCCCTCTCCCACTCCATAACGATAATTCTCTGGCGTTCCAAATTAGTTCTGGAGGGAGAGGGGATGCGTCCGTCTGATCGGGAAAGGAAATCAATATACATCTGAGCATCTTCCGACTTCCCAGTTTCCGATCTCCTTAGCCGACGAAACACAGTGAAGCAGGCCGATTTACTTCACACTTCTAACTTCGTATTTCTTACTTCCAATACCCTCACTGCCCTCTCCCACTCCATAACGATAACTCCCTGGCGATCCGAATTAGCTCTGGAGGAAGAGGGGATGCGTCCGTCTGATCGGGAAAGGAAATCAATATACATGGAAGCATCTTCCGACTTCCCAGTTTCCGATCTCCTTAGCCGACGAAACACAGTGAAG
>CAYFGK010000044.1:10215-49705 GCA_964342305.1 uncultured Saprospiraceae bacterium
CATAACGATAACTCCCTGGCGATCCGAATTAGCTCTGGAGGAAGAGGGGATGCGTGTTTTTTTGCCGAAAGGCGAAGGAATACTACCAGGCTACCCTTTTTGTGTACCGGAACAAAGCAAAAAGATGTAAAGCCTACTCTGTCCGAATGCGCCTTAACTCTTCTAAGAGCGCTCTGCGTCTGGGATATTTTTGCGAAAGCATTTCGATAATTGCTGATACTTTCTCACGGCCTCCTAACGCCAGCATCCTCTTCAGATATGTAACGACTTGTTGATAGTGATTTCGCCCCGTGTGGTCGGTCATAAACGCAATGATTCCGGAACCATATTTTTCGATCACGTCTGAGGCATAAGCTTTTGGCAAATGCGATTCATATTGGGATAAGGTTGGGAGGTCATCATCATCTTGCAGTAGTGTCCACAGCTGATCCCAGCGTTCTTCCTGGATAAATAAGGCTGCCAAATGGTGTATTGAGGTGTACTTCGCGTCGTACATTTGTTCCACTATCCCGTCGACAAATGAATCCCATTCCGTATCCGGCACGTGGCTTTTCAATACCTGATAATATTTGTCCTCGTAGCCCGAGCGCCAGAAAAATAGGGTCCGGGCCAAACGGATCACTTCCCCGGTGTCTTCCTCTGCTATTGCCATTTTGAGGAGCCAATCGTACCACTCCTTCGCAAGGCCGGGATATTTTTCCGTATCATGATCAATGCCCTCCTTCGCAAGAACCCGGGCCTGCTGAAAGTTTCCATTTGCGATATGTTTCCTGATCACAATACGCCGAAGTGTCGCATTACGGCGATTCGATTGCAGGAATGATTGTGCAGCTTCGGTCTGATCCAATTGGATCAAAAATGATAGTGTATCACCTGGGCGGTTTCCCGGTCGTATTTACTCGCATAGTCTTTTTGTGTTTGGGTGAAAATTTGTGCAATCTCCTCCTCCGTTTTCGCCACCTCAGCCGCCAGTTGCAGAAAGTCCCAGTGCCAGTTCCAATCTTCAAATCTCCCCGACTCGAACGCCGCCAAACAATAGGAGAAGATCAATTGACGAATCTCCTCAACGGGGTCGTTACTGATTACATCTTGCAATATCCCAATAGACTCCCCTATGCGTTCACTGATATACGCACCACTGTCATCCGCAAACTGCAGGGCTTCAAGCAGCTCATCGATCACGACACAGGCTATCGAAAAGGCCTGTTCCTCGTTCCCCGACTCCAAAGCTGAATGGGCCTGAGTCAGCATTTCTCCAACGCCTTCACTCAGGTCCTTGGCACGATACCAATCTACGTATCCACCCGGTCCGGCTGCACGCTGAATTAACTGACGAAGATGCTTGCGATAGTGCGCCGTTACGTCTTTAGTCTTGGACTGGGAAAAAGTCATCAGCAGTTCATTCCGAAAACGGGAATCGCGCTCGGCTCTGCGTAATAAGAAGGACTGAAGATCTTCTTTGGACAATTTCTGCAGCAGTTCGCGTATTTTTTTCTCGCCAGTCGACGCAACCTGGGTGTTGAGCGACTCCCAATGTTCGCGCAAATAAAACAATGCGGCAGCCAGATGCTTGCACATGAGCTCCTGATCGTAGGGACAGGTGCATGACACATCCCGAATCTCATCCCCGTCCAGGTCAATGCGCACTTGATATGCCTCCGTTCCCGAAACCAGAAACTCATATCTGTCATCCGTCCACTTTTCCGGTGGCTGTACATGACCGTTAAGGTAATACGACCGACCGCGCTGTAAAATGGTCTTGGAAATGTACTCTTCAAAGTGTGGTAGAGTCATGGCTGAGGAGATAGACTTTGGTGTATAAAATATACGATTAAAACGCGATAATAGACAAGCTTTACCGCTTCCGAAAAGGTGGGGCGAAATCCAGTTTTTTTCGGAAGCGGTATAATCGATGAAGGTATCGGCGGGCTGCAGGAGGTGGTGTCAGCACCATACGCTTTACTGTTGACTATTTTCAACAATGAGCAAAAAGCAGCTTCTCTTCCCACAGCATCTGCGGATCCTAAAGCAGGTGGGTGAAAAAATTAAGCTGGCCCGCAAGCGGCGTAAACTGACCACCATCCAGGTAGCGGAACGCGCCAATATTGACCGGACGACCTTGTATTTTATCGAGTCGGGCAAACCCAGTGTATCCATCGGTGCCTATTTCAAAGTCATGCGGGTGCTGGGGTTACACGACGATTTTCTAAAACTGGCAGCGGATGATCCACTGGGCCGGAAGTTGCAGGATTTGGAGTTGTTGTAGTTAGTTATCCCCCCGAAGGGAACAAGAGATGATGTTGGGGAGGGAATATCTTAAAACCCCGACTTATATTAATGGACAATATACTAGGGCACCCTCCTACCTCTCTTGAGCCGCTCCTTCATCAAAACGCTCGGAATTTTCATCCTGTATCCGTTCGATCTTAGCGCGAATCATATTTGCCAATTGACTGAGCTCGATTTTTTCATTGAGGAGGACTGGCGCTAATTCACTAAAATTAGTGTCGATATTGTTTTCGCTGTTTTCCACCACGATATCGTAGTAGGGGCGTCCGTTTTCAGCCTGTACATCAAGACGTTCGATGAGCTCTCTGGAGTCCAGGAGGATGCCTTCGATCTGTCCTTTCAACTCATTCAGGTGTGAATCCATTCCCTCGGGCGGCACAGCTCCGGCTTTGATGGATGCATTAAATAGTACCCCCGCCATAGCCATTCGGTACTGCACCTGACTGTTGTATAATTCGGTTAGTGCTTCCCGCTGGCTTTTAGATAGGCGTTCCCGGGTCTGAACGTAAACCGTTTCTGGTTCCGGGAAGGTATACTGACTGGCCACCTCCTCCCAACGGCTCCAGAAAAGTCCGATGGATTTGGCTTGCTCATCACGACTTTCTTTGAGCACCAGTTCCCGAACGTCATTAAATCCGAAATCTGGTTGTAGGAGTAAGGGTTTTGCTTCCGCAAAAACTTGTTCCAAAGACTTCTTCGTACGATCTCGATCAGGTAAAAGCTCAACGATATTCCGTCCGTCGGGTAAAACAATATTCAAGCTTTTTAAATCTTCACGCCCCTCCATCATCCCACTAAATACCTCATCAATCAATAAATCGTAATGCTTTTCAATCACCTCCTCCGAATAATCGCCTTCCCGGTAATTCCCAACAAAACTCATGACGCGGGTAGTTACCTGGTAATTCATTCGTTTGAGGTGATTCGCTATCACCGGCTCCAGTTGACTGCGATTAAGCAGTAAAACCCGACCATCCGGTGCTGATATGGGAAGATTAGAAGTACTTGCCGGAGCAGCCAGTGATGACCACAACAATACAAGAAGACAAACGAAAAGAGCCACTGCCAATCCGATCACTAATCCTTTCTGTCTCTTCTGTAAATGGTGAACTTGGTCAACAGTCTGCAATCGGGTTAGTAATCTGAGGAGCCCATCCTCACTTTGGGTAGGCTGCATTAAACGGCTAAACTGACTCGGGCTATAGCCCAATTCTTCTGCGATCTGGGCTTGCGTGAATTTTGTATAGGTGACACCTCCATGATGTAGTCGGACATGATACAGCTTCCGCAAAAGCGCAAGGACCTGATCGCGCAATGGCGTAGTGGATCCGGATGAGGGACTGGGCATTAGTTGTGGGTTTTCGTGTTTTGCAATAAAATTGATTGGAATTGATTGGGGTTGCGGGTGTAGTTGCGCAATTTACTTTTGGTCCTTTAGGGTTGTCACTCAAAAGATATCGCTTTCGGACCTATTTCAGAAATCGAGCCCTCTTAATTTCGACTTCGGGCAGGCTAATGCCGTTTTGGAGTCATGCCTAAACCCTATTTAACGCCCCTTCAACCATCGACCCTTCCACTGGTGTGAGGTCCGGCCTCCGAGGGGAGGTTGGGCTTTATTTATCATAAATGAAACGCCCATAAATCAACTACGCTTTGAAGCGTATTTTTGAAAATGGACTCAAAAAAAGTAGGTATCTAACAACTGATTTTAACATATTTATAAAAAAATAATTCACCGAACCCAACCTAAACACCCATGGCAAAACTATTTAACCTCAAGCTGATTAAAACCCAGCAGGAGCTCGTAACCAACATTAACTTCCGATTAGGCAAAGACGATCTGCTGGAGCGAAAAATGGAAACCAACTATGATGATCAATTCGCTCACGACAATGAGAGTCCCTCGTTGGTGGGATACGTGAAACAGAGTTTAAAGAAGTTGATTTCTCCTACTCTATCTAATGATGGTCCATCTCGATTTATCATAATTACCGTCCTTCTGTATATTTATTCTTTTTTCAAAAAATTATTGATGTTTCTCCCCATCATTAATTTTTTTGTAGCAGCCTTTCACTACCTGATAAAAAGGCCCTTCCTGAGAGGGTGGCGTCTGGAAGTGGTTCGAAATGTTGCCTTGGAAAGCGACACAAAAATTCCAAGTATACGACCAGATAAACTTCTAAAGTACACATACAAAGGTTTTGCCCTATTTATGATGCGGAGTATATACTTTTTACCCGTTGTCATTATCTCGTTTTTATCAGGTCCTGATATAATTACTTTTGTGAGAGAAGCTATAAGCTATTTCTGGGAAGAAGGTGCGGCTCAAAGAGGTCCGATGGGATTTATAGTTGGATTTGTCATACCGCAGATAGCTATGGATATGCTGGTACAACTTGTCCTGACCGGCCTGTACGCCCTCTTCGTCTGGCCTGTCTATCGGATTATCATGATCCAGTATGCAGTCGGTGAAGTGCGGGGTGGTGCTTTTCTGAATTCGGATGCTGTGAAGAAAGGAATCGCCATATTTCGCCGTAATGCCAGGGAGGTATACGGCATATATGGCTTTGTACTTGCTTTGGATATCTTCATGATATGGGGAGCTACTGTTTTGACAGCCGTAACGGTTGGGCTGTTCTCAATATTTGTAGCTCCTCTTTATTATCTCTTTTTCCGGTTCTGGGTAAAAGGCTACGCCTACGGCAAACTGGGTCAAGTGCTCATCCGCAAGGGAGAGATCGTTCCGAAATTGGCCGCTCAGCCTGCACCTCCGCCGCCTCCGGTTCAGACCTCCGAACTCGTTTAATCACCCAGCAAAAAGAAAACCCATGCAAAAATATAATCTCCGTATTCAGTTAGATGCCGATCAAGCGGCGCAAATCAGCGAGGGATCCGTAGTATCCGTAGAGAATAGTCCTCTTTTTCCGGAAGGACAATCCTTTGAAGTAGAGCAAAAAGAACCGCTTAAGAAGGACCTCCTGTCCATAATCATCAAAGACTTTCGAAAGCTCTACGAAGCAGTCTGGCTTCCCATTAAAAAAGGAGCTCCAAGAACCAAATTATTCAATCTCGCTGCCGTATACACGTTCCTGGTTCCCTCCGGTGTATCCTTCTTCCTGATCCGGGGTTGGCGATTCGGGATCGTCCAGCGGATGATGGAGAACAATCCCGATCAGGCGGTAGCTCCCGAGATCAAAACGCTGGATGACGTAGGCACGTACGTACGCGACGGCGTGGCTCTGTTTTCAGCAAAATTGGTGTACGATATTCCTAAGATCATTGTACTGGTTATCATTGGGTACAACCATTATGAATTAATAATGGATTACTTATTCTTCCTGTTCTCCAAAGTTCCGGGACTAGATTCTTTTGGTCAATTTGCTGAGCGAGCCGCTTTAAAATGGACGTTAAGCCTGGCTGCTGAATTATTCTTCCTGGCGCTAACCTCCATCATTATCACGCCAGCCTTCAAAATAAGCATGATGAAGTACGCAAAGGGGAATATTAACTGGAAAGGATTCTTCAGTATTAAGGAGCTAAAACACAGCTACTCCTTGTACCGCAAGTATAAGATCCGTACTCTGAATGCTTATGTCTGGGATAAACTGGTGAGTATTTCCAGTAATGCGATCGGATTTGCACTGATGGTTTTCCTGCCCTTTATCACCTGGTTGTTGATTCCTTTGTACAAAATCCTATTCAAGCACTGGCCCAAGGCTTACGGCTACGGGGATTTAGCGAGGCGATTGCAGCATAATGGGGAGATTTGAGGGGAATCAGAGTCTATTCGCAACCAGGAAGCCATCTCAAAAACTTTTTGAGATGGCTTCCTGGTTGCTTAGCACTATCAGTCCAAAATAGTCTTGTTTTTTTCCAAAATATCTTATGTGATCACCGCTAAATTCTATATCATTACATCAATTAAGTAAATTAATCCCATCTGCAAATTTCACATGTAATCCCTAATAGAAGGGTAAAGTCTCTTTTGAAATGAACATTGCAAATACTTCAATGGCTAAACATACGATATCGGAAAAATTGGGCAAATAGTATTAACAGCATTACACCTGTAAAGACTCCTATTAGCGCTTTGCCTATTCTTAAGGAGTTGGGATCGACTTTATTCTGAACTGATTCACGTTTGTAGTCAAAAAACTCTTGCTGCAGTCTTTGATACTTTTCATTCACTGAAGCGAGTTGAGGCTCATAAAGTGCAGTCAAACGTCGCTCTTGCAGTGCAAGTGTATCATCAAGAAATAGCTGCCAGTTGTGTTCTTGTAGCGTCCGATCTTCCTGGTGTTCAGTTTGTAGTTGAATCAACTCGGACTGATGTTGTTGATGAAGAGCCTTCATCTGTTCCTCACATTCGGCGTAAGCCTTATGAAGACCATCAGCACGACCGGATCGAAACGATTTCTCAGCCTGTCGATCAAGTTTTTCTTGAAGGTTCTGTGTCCCCTCTTGAAAACCCTTGCGACGTCCCTCCTGATAATAGTGATTAACTACTTCAGGATCTGGAGTATCGGGTTTACCAGAACCAACAGATTGTTCTTGGAACAGAAGGAGCAGTAAGGCACCGATTACCATGCCAGCGAGTATACCTCTCATAGCAATTGAATTTAAAAAATGAAAAATTCGAATTGCTCAGGCCTGAGTGGGAATTCGATTAACACAGGCAAGATATTTCAACCCACAAATAGTAGCAATTATCCAAAAAACCGGACCGAAATTTTATTAAATTTTGGAAATTTAAACCCTTATAAAGCTCTATAACACCTACATTTTCAATTTTTTATAAATATGAATAGATTAGACTCTGAAAAAAAACTACTCAGTGATTGCGTAAAGTTTTTAATAGAAAGTGAGGAATTTCCTCGAATCGAACATGCGAAGGATGTCGCAGCCCATATTGGAATAAGTAATTCAGAGTTATCAAGTGCTCGAAATGGGTATAAAGAACCTATCCCATATCTCAATGATATACTGGAGTTTTTTCAATTAGATGAGCAAAAAGGTGAATTCAAATCTAGACAAATTTCAAAATGGACCAATATCGAACGCCTTTCCAGAAAGCTGGCTTTAAACCTTATTGATGTTTCTATGGATTCTTCGGAGAGTACCAATCAATATCAACAAATCATCCAATCAAAACACTTATTAGACT
This sequence comes from uncultured Saprospiraceae bacterium, assembly GCA_964342305.1. Classification (GTDB taxonomy): domain Bacteria; phylum Bacteroidota; class Bacteroidia; order Chitinophagales; family Saprospiraceae; genus DT-110. Next base: position 17,669 of record CAYFGK010000044.1, read on the forward strand.
GGCTACATAAAACACCACAAAGACCAAGAGAACGCTTCATTCTAGTAACAGGTGCTGGTGCTAGTCATGCAGCCACAAATAAGCAAATGCTTCTTGCAAAAGACTCAGTCAAACATATTAACAAGGCTATTAAATCTATCAAAAACCCTCGGATTGAGCAGCTTATTGAAAATGAAAAAAAATTACAGCGTTTTACTAATCGCGCGCCTGATGACAATTTTGAAGCTATACTCTTGGCAGGCAGTAAATATTGTAAAGATATAATAATTGATTCATTAAAAGAGATCTGTGGTAATCGGTATTTACCATCTTATTCGTATGAGATATTAGCTCACATGATCAAACATCGATTAATAGACGCTTTAATAAATTTTAATTATGACGAAATTTTAGATAATGCCATAGAGGACGAATTACCTGACAAAAATTACTGGTATATCTATTCCGACGGAGATTGTCCGAATTCTTATGATCAAATGTTAGTTGGTAAAAGATTAAGGCAGCCTGTTGTAATTAAACCCCATGGAACGATTAGCCATATTAGCACATTGAGGTTTTTAGGGGAAACTAGGTTTACGATGGTTCCAGAAATACGTAAAACTATATCCGATCTTATTGATAGCGAGATCCCTAATGATGCTTTTGAAGAAGATACTTGGCAAGAAAGACTTCCCCTTAATTTGATAATAATTGGATTCAGCATGAAAAGTGCTGAATTCAATGGAATTATTCGAAGCTATATTGAAAAAATACTTTTAGATGACAAAAACAGTGACCGTGAAATACATTTCTGGTTTTTTGATATTAAACAAACAATTGATGATTTTGAGTTAGATTTCACCGAAGAGGAGCTAAAATATATAGCATCGCATTCGACTTTTTTTGACCTAAATAGAACGAATTTAGATGATATATTAGAAACCTTATGGGAGTTGACGGCTAATAAATTTAATGCCCCATACAAGCCCAGAGGGATAGAACGGCATAAATTAATTTCTAAGGTACTAAAACCTTATCAAAGCGTATTAGTTGCAGGATTAAACAATGAATTGAGTCTTGATCAGACTGAAAACTATTACCACGACCGCTTCTTTTTAGAACTTATGATCACCTTTTTACAATCTGATGGAATGATTAATACTCGGCAAATCACTGAGGAACGTCCAGGAAAATATTTTAAGCTATACAAAAGTGATAATAATCCCGTTACCCTTCGTGATTTATTAGTAAAGTTTGGATTAGATATACATAAGGGTTGGGTTTGGGATACATATGTTCTAAGTGATTCTGAAATGTTTTATAAGAAAGATGATTTACTCAAATTCGTTTTTAAAAAACTAAGGGATATTTATCGAAAATCTAATAGCAAAAATAAAATAAATATATCTAGGCAACTCCTAAGGATTCAATCTGATTTTAAAAACCTAGGTAGATTAATCCGTGACCGAAACCTGATGAAAATTACTCCAAACTTTGAGAACCCTCATTATCATGTATTTCCTCGTCTAGAAGACTCAGGAATTTTAAACACTAGTTTACGATGGATTTATGCATTTCGAAAAATGCTAGAAAACGAAAAAAAATGGGACTTGATGCTAATCATTTCAGAAAAGGGTAGATTCCTGAATCAAACGATTAAAAACGAAGACAGTCTTTATATCAATAAGAAAGTGGAATTGATTTTAGCATCGTTTGATGCAGACTCTTTTTCTGATTTATCATACGAACAAAAAACAAACCTAAAAAGGATAAATCATCTTACTGATAAAGGCCCCTTATTTTTACCTTGGTGGTTACATAATCAACACATGGCATTTTTCGTAAAGAAAAAAAACACTAACAACAAAGCAAAGAAAAGCTATTCCTGGAAAGAAAACTGGCAGCTTGTTGAGGGGTATTACTACCAAAGCAGACTATTATCACGCAGAATAAACCCAGTCAGGTTAACAGAAGAGGAAGATCTACAAGTGCTCCTTGATACATTTGTGAATTATTGGTATAGAGCAAAAGCATATACAGAAACAAGGCAAATACCAATTATTAGGGAAAGAGAAACCCTTGAAAAAGAAACCGATAAGTTATTTGATCTATTCTAACCCTTAGAAAGGTATAACTATCCACGTGACTAAAAACCAATAAAAATCATAAACAACATACTTAAAAATAGCGTTCCAATATTTTTAAGTTTTCAACACACTTATTCCACTCATAAGTAATCAAGAACTAATTCCCTTATGAAAAACAATACTACAAACAATCCGATTCACAAAATTTGCTAATTGTACCCACTATACTATTCAATTATTAAACAGGACGAAAGCAATTGCAAAATTCGCCTTGGTTGTCTCCTTAATTGAACCCATTACTCACACCAGTATCAATCAACGATGCACCTATTTCAAAGAGAGGTTCCTTCAGAAGGAATGCGATTCCCAGAAGAATGATGCCACTCAAAAAGACTTGTTGAAGTTCTTTTTGCCTTGGATCAATGGAAATGATCTTACTGAAGAAAAAACTGATAAGGGTCAATATAATCTGTACAAATAATACTAGCCCCAATTGAGCACCCAGGTTTTTAAGTAAAAGCGCCATTGCTGATTCTCCAAGCCGATTATTAAAAAACAACTCGTAGACCACTTGCATATTGGGATAAATCCCAGTGGTAAGCATGCAGATTCCAAGCAGGAAAAAGCCACCTGATACACCAACGTACGGTTGCTTACGTGCATACATAATCCAGCAATATAAAAGCAATACCAGACAAACAAATACTGTTACTCCTAGAGCTAAGGCGATCATTTCCATATCAATTGGTAATTAGTAATACATCCCAATAATTCAATCTGCGGACAGTAGGTGGCATTTGACCTATTTCCCATCCTATTGTTGTACTTTCCCAAGGATAATAAACCTCATTTCCGATTCTTATTGGATAATCCAAGTTTCTTTTCTCACTTGATACAGCCACCATAGCATGCTGATAAACCAAACTCCCCATGAGGGCAATATCAAAATCGAAATAGTCGAAAATCGAAAAGAGCAACAGCGACTTGGTGTCACAATCACCCCGTAGATGGTATAAAAACTCCGTTGGTGTGTAAAAGCCATATTTTACATCGGGAACGCAATCAAAATGTACATTCAAGCACGAGGTAGATAATACCTGAACGTATGGAATTTGTTGCACCAAATGCATAATAGCATCTTGAAAATAGGTATCTGTCATGTTTTCAGCCCTTCGCATGGAATCCAATCCCCACAAAAATGATTCAATTTGCTTTTCCTCATTCTCTAAAACTCGCTGAAATATGTACCCATAGTCCTGGTTTCTTTGAATTACCTGATTGATCGCCTCCCTCTTAGTTCTCGAGCGCTCCAAATCATTTTGATATAAGTCGAATTGAACGCTTAGTGATTCTTGATTAGGCCCAAACCAAGTAACCGTATTCCTTAAAGTATCAGTCCCCTCTTGCTTAACTTCAGCTACCTTATTATCCGGATCCGGTGTCACTACGGGTTCATAAGATTGGTTTTCTACATCTCTGGGATCCCACTCTTGACTAGACCACCCGATCGGGACGTATAACAACCATAAAACAGCTCCAATCCCAATTGCCCAGTAAAGCGTACTACGCCAGTTGGAAAGCAAATAGGAAGTAACACTAAACAGGACCACCAAAATCAGCCCAAAGGCCCAAGCCCCTGGCATTAATGGTAGAACTTGATAAAGGATAAGTAGGAAAAAAAGAAGGCTAAACAGACCTACCGCAACACGGATTACTGGTGCTAGTATCCGTCCGGTAGCGTTTCGGAAACCCTGAGGAAGCAGGTAGGCCCAAATTCCCCAGGTAATAGCTATACCCAGAAAGATAAGCAAAATCACCGGAGGAAATAGTGAAAAAAAAGCGGCCGAAAGTAAAGCGGTAGCGGCTACCGCAAAGAATAAGAACAAGGACGTTAATAAGTCCCAAAACCAATTTCCATTTCTGAATGAATCAGCAGTTTCAACCTGAGGTACAATCTGCTGAAACCCGGGAAATACTGCATTGGACTGACTTCCTGGTAATTGAACCGGATTATATCCAAACGAAGATGAATCAACTTCAAAATAAACGGGACAGGTTAACTCACCAAACGTTTCAAGGCCTTCTTCTGAGACTAAGTCCATTTTGGGATTGATCAAAAATACTTCTCTTCCGGAAATAACCAATTGATCCTGGTTATCGGAAGGATGGATAACAATACTATTAGGAATGGAAAGAGACACGATCCGGGCCTCACCCGAAATAGCTTCAATTGCTCTCCGCTCTACTATTTTTGCTTCTGAAATAACTGCATCGTAGACCTCAATATCAAAATCTTGTCCATCGGGATAAAAGGAATCCGCTGTTACCTTTCCAAAATATTTAAGGTAAAGATTCCCCATAAGCACGTATGTCCGATGGCTTTTAGTCATCTAGGTGTGCCTTTTTTTCCATTTATTGAATGAATCGTCATCAACCATTCCCCGATGACTGTCTTTGGGGTAGCGGTTAAACGGTGGATCCTCGTAAGCCTCGAAAAAAGCGAGGCGCTGCCCAATAGACTGTTCCCATAGCTGCTCGTAATGACTTTTAAACCATCCGTAATGGCTCAATATGAGAAGGTTTTCCCTATCTTTTTCATTTATGAAATAAGCATTATTCTTGATAAAAAATCGCTTCAAAAGAATGGGAAATAATAATATGATTCCGGCAATAACCGTAATTATCCAGCTCCAGGGTAATTCGACCATAAGAATACGCAAACGTTCCACCAGATAGAGTGACTCCTTGGCTGTAGCCTCAAAATCTTCCCTGTAAGCCTTTTTAAGGCTATCGAGGTATACCAGGTGTTTTTTATTCTCCGAAATGCGCTCTTTCTTATTCGTTATTCGAGCTTCGGTACTCTTGATCAAATAGTCCCTCCTTCCTTCCTCGGAAAGAACCATAGCCAATAGTACACTGTCTTCCCGTATCTCAGTCGAAAGACTGTCGTTCTTTTCCCTATATTCACTTTCTTCTTCGTTAATAAAGCCGAGCCATTCTTCATTAAATTGACGGGCATTTTTTTGCTCGTATTCCTCCAGTAAAGGTTCTATTTGGTTTTCCAGTAACTTGAGTTCGATTGGTTTGATCACTACCAATACCAAGAATAGCATGAATACGGCCCGCACCAAATAAGTCAAATAGTTACCGATGCCAGTACTTTCCGCTTTCTGATCTCTGGGATTTATGGTCAGCATGATCAGCCGGTACAAGTTCAAAAAGTTCCAGGCTAAAAAACCGCCGATAGGTATGGCAAAAAACCAGTCCCCAATAATTAGATATACTAGATAACTTCCGGAAAAGAAGGATATTAAGAAAACCAAAAACACAATCAAACCATAAGTTGCATAACGCTTTTGGTCCTTGTGACTACAAGAAGCAACTATAGCCGGATTAATATTATAGAGGAACCAAAAAAATCGCATAAACCGGATGTACTTTTACTTCGCGGGATCAATGTATTGATAAGGGTTATGATCGATTTTCTCTTTCTCCTTTTCTTTCCACTTTTCGATTATGTATTCCTGTATCTCCTGCCTGGCCTCCGTAAGTTTTTGTTGTTCACTCATTTGTCGTTCAGCCTCGTGAAAAATGACTAAATCCCGTTGTCTTCCTTTTTTGTCCTTATAATAATCATGACGAACTTCGATGCCGGCACCAGCCTTAGCGATTTCTTTGTAATTATCGCTCAAATAGTCGTACGGACTCTTAATCAACATCAACTTAAAAAAGATGGGAGTCAATTCAATGGCTACGAACAATAAGGTAATAAAGGCCGTAATCCAGAAGCCAGCAATTTCGTGGGCGAGTTTCAATCGTTCCAGTAAACCATCCAATCCGGCAGAAATGAGCTGCTTTTCTTCTCTTTTTTGGTTATACTCTTGTTCTAATTCTCTAATATTTTCTTCAACTGCCGCTATTGCAGGGCCTACTCTTTGTTCTGTCGATCTAAACCGTTCTTGTGCAAGATCAGCTCTTGCTTTTATGGCCTCTGCGATTGGACCAACTCCTCTCCCGTTTCCTCTATCTCCTTGGGTTTCATCGATATACTCCTGTTCAAGCTGAATGAAACGATTCCTTGCCTCCTCTATTTCTTGTGATAATTGTTCAATTTTTCTTTGCTGACTTGAAATCTGCGGATTATAGATACTATCCAGTTCCGCAATGAACTCCTGTTGCTTGACCAATTGGGCCTTTTCTAGCTCAACATCGATCTCAGATTTAAAAATCCGAATTTCCAACGGTTTTGAAATAGTTATGGCAATGATGATGCCCATGATAATCCTTGGAAGCGCCCCAATCAATTCCTCTTTAGTTATCGCTTCTGTCCCGTCACCCTGACCGGTACTCGTAACAATGAAGCGGTCAATATTGAAAATGATGGTTCCCCAGATGATACCGAAAATAATGGATTCAATAACCGTGGGCATATGAAGCCCCGATTCAATGGCCGAACCTTTCGGTTCAAAAATGGTATAAAAAGCATAGCCTCCAGCTAATCCGGCCATAAGCCCGGTGGCAACGACGATGCCGCCCAAACAGGCATACTTCACATGCTCGCGGTAATCGCATTGTTCAAGAATATACCGGTCTGCCCCGCAAGCTTTCCAAAATAGACGCATGAAGAATCCCGGCTTCCGGGGTTGGTACATTTTTTTAGAGTCCATAACTAGGCTATTTAATCAATATCGAAATAATCCGTTTTAGGGTTAGGTATATCGCGTGGTTCCCTCCGAATTAAGTGGTTGAGTTCACCGATCAATGAAGACATACCAGAGGGAATCCGTTTACAGCGATCAAAGAGTAATGCTTTTAATTCGATGCTCAGGCTCCTGGGTTTTGAGCGAAACAAGACCGAGAAACCACGAAGCTTAGGAGGTGATTCAATGGTGATGCCAGAAAACTGCGATTGCTTGCGCGTATTGAACACTTTTCGGGATTTCTCAAAATGGATATCGTGTGCTAATGATGAGTTGGGTATAGGTACATATACTTTAGTGCTTCCTTGTATACTGAATGCGGTAACCTGTACACTATTGGGTTGTTTCATACCCTTCGGAAGCCGATATGAACCAGAACGGGAAAACACTTTTGAGGAAACACTTATCCGTACCCATAAAGCAGATTCACTTCGCCAGGAGACGAAGAAGTGATCAGATGGCAGTTTCGCAAATTGGGGCGTGATCCATACCTCAAGATCAGGTCCCTTTTTGCTTGGGGTAGTTTTATTCACTGGGTTTACATTAGGTGCGAAAACAATATTCAATAATATCCGTATACTGTCTAAAAACGGAGTATTAACTACATTTAAATTGCATATTACGTAAAAACACACCTAAAGGTTACCCCCAAAAGCTAATTCCCATGATTTTTTTTAATCCGGCTGACCAATTTCATTCCCCGCCACCTGCTCCCTGGACAGCTACCCAAATGTCGCAGGTAGTATATCGCCTCCGGCAACACAAAAAAGCTTTCAACATCCGGCCCGATGAACACTGGTTTATTAAAAAATTAAGTAATCCCGTTTACCAGGAATTATACCAACAATTAGCATCGGACAAACCGATGAATGCCTTTCTCAAAGAAGGCGATCTGGCCCTTTTCAGTAAAAACTATCTTGAGTCTTCCACCAAGGATAAAGCGTATTTTTCCTTTTGGAAACCTTTCTTTGTGGAACGCTACGCTCATGTATTATCCCTTGCCTATCAAGAACGAAAAACCCAGACAATAGAACTGTTGACACCCCTGCCCTTCGATTTATCCTCAACCGAGCAGCAGTTTGCTTATGCTATGATTGATTCAGTCATTAAAGAAGACTTAGAAAGGCTTCACGATACAGAATTGCAAATGCGCAATCAAAAAAACGTGACCCAATCTCTGCATGACGTGAATGCCCTGGTTCCTGTACCGATATTAAACGCCCTTCCTAGATATTTCCAAGCAACTCGTGCCTCTTTCTGTGAAAAGCTCATTGAACTATCCATGCAGGTTTTTAATCAGGGAAGTAACAATGATGCTGCATGGCAACTGGCCCAACGTGCCTGTAGACTTAATACTTCGGGAGAACTTCTGGAAAAGCTGGCTTCCTGGAAGGAGACGCTGGCCCAATACATAAAGACGAGCAACCTACTCGATGAATACCAGGATGAGATCAAGGAGCAACAGGTCAACCTAGGCAACCTGGAAAGTCTGTACCAAAAAACGGAGACTGAAAGTATTTCCCCAAAAGCCTTACAAGAAGAAGCAACACCATACATTCATCCCAAAGGATTGGCCAGGCTTCCTGATCGTTTTCAATTTTTCACGGAGGATTACCTTGTGTATTTACGCACATTTTCTGCTTATTCGTGGAATGCATTCCAGGAAAGAAACCGCGCTACTTATTTTTTAAATCAGGCAGAACGATTGCCTCTCAATGAAGAACAACGAGCTACCCTTGCCCAGGATAAGAAAGACCTTGCAGACAAACAGAACCAACTAAAGAACGACACGGAAGAAGCTATTGAAAATGCCCGGGAAGATGCACAAGTCCGTAGAGCTGGCGTATGGCCCGGTCTTTTCCTCGCTGCACTCCTATTAGGTTTTTTTGCAGCTTTGATCGGTAACTGGCATATGCTACCTGAAATTCCGGATTCTTCACCTCCGGTGGCATCCCGCGATACAGAACCGACTTACCGGCCATCTTCTTCCGGGACGTACCGGCCTTCGGAAAACCAGGCTTCTTCATCCTCCTCCGGAACAATACCGGATGCGACCCCGATGCCCCGCTATACACCACCCAACATTTCTGAGAGCGATACGCAAGAATATGATACGACAGGAATAATAGAAACACCTCCTACCGAAGGCACCAATGACGTAACATCTGATACCTCCGAAGAATCGCCATCTACGGAGGCCTCATCCGCTAACACTTATTCGCCGGCGGCAATTCCGGTTCCGGAAACCGGAATACAGCCTTATGATGACGTTTTGGGCGAATCAGAGATAAGCAATGTAACGGAAAATTGGGTAGAGTTTAACAACACGGCATCCCTGGATGTAGTCGTTTTGCTGGTTGATTACCTGACATCCAAAACGACAAGGAACGCATACATTCGTTCCGGTGAGCGCCATCGGATGAATAACGTTCCTACCGGTGACTATTTAATTTTCTTACACTTTGGAAAAAACTGGGATCCGAATCATCCCATTCCTGGGACGAACGTCCAGGGAGGATTCACCCGAAATGCGTCGTTTTATCAACTTAGACTACCCGGTAATCGGTTGGAGCTATACGATTTGAATAATAACGCTTCAACCTATCGGGTAACAATAAAAAACCCGGGGTCAGATGGTAGGCTTCAGCAAATTAAGGCTGGAGAGTTCTTTAATTCACCGAAGTAATTTCAATGTGCATCAGATCAATATATCTTTTTTACTTTTTGGTTAGCTATTTCAAAGGTATACTCTCCGCTTATTGATCGGTACACTCCATTCTTTGGAGCTTCGCCGTTAATGAGAGCATGCTGACCTAATATGCCCTTTTTCCTGTGTAAATTACTAGCTAAATAACTGCCATCGCTTAATTGAATGGTATATACCCGTAAAGCTTTGTTCAAGAAAAGTCGTAATTGATCTATTGGAAGCGAATTACCAATTTTGCCTTGATTTACAAACCACATAATCCCAGGATTATCGTCATGAATGCTATTGTCCTGGATTAGGAAAAGTAAATCTGATTGAACAAATGCTTTGAATAAACTCTTCTGGTTTTCTATTTCAAGCAGTACAGACCTTCCTCCTGCTACGATGGACCAATTTCCTACTTCAACTGTATTACCCTTAGTAAGGATGAGCTTATTCTCCTTTTCAAAAAGAATCCTTTCTATTGATACGTCTGGGTCATGATTAACCCACTCAATGTGACGCAGCGATAACTTTCCGTTATTTGTTCTGGCAAATTGATTGAGGTGTTTTTTTAACGAATTAAGGGTAGATAGCATGAATTAGGCATTCTTTTTCGTAGGCAAAGTACTATTTCTCATCAATGTATTAATAATGGACTTGATATAATACCCCTTCTGCTCCATCTGAAAGTAAATATTATGTTTATTGAAGTACTCAATTGGCTCATCTGCTTTCCAGAACCGAATTTTGGCATGTGAGGTAGGCGTCACAATGAAAGAAGACAGCGATATCTCCGGATCATTGAGTCTTGGTTCAATAGTCGTTTTAATGGTCTTATGAAACTGTACCTTGGGATTAGTAAAGCCATCCACCAAACGAAGCCCTTTGGGATCGATGAAGGCGACGTATTGCAAATCTCCTTCTACCAGCCATAAAATGAAATCCGGATAAAAATTGTTAGCCTCGAAAAACCCAACGCCTTTCCGGCTCATGTTCCGGAGCAGAAATAATTGCCGGTCTTCAAAAAAAGCTGTGTTTTGTTCGTAAAATCGTTTCAAATCTGCTACGAATCGTTCCTCCCCTTGGTTAAGGGCTACGGGCTTTATTTTTACAATTTCGCGGTATTTTACCTCATTAATGTAAACCAGTGGTTTGTACAAATGCCGCAGGAACTCAAATACAGAAAAATCCTGCCCGACCTCCACATGAGGCTGCATCTGACTAGTTTCAATCTGCCCTTTCAGCTCTAGCAGCCGCTGAATAATACGCTCTTGTGATTGTTCAACGAAGACTTGATACTCCTGAATAAAGTTTGGATCGCGGGCATCTAATGTTTTCACTTCAAGAAACTTGCTGAGGTATTTCTCCTTGCAGTAATTGTAGTAGCGGGTAGTATAGTTCTTTAGCAGAGCAACCACAATATCCTGCCAGGTTTGAACCTGGCGGAAAGACTTTAACTTTAGTTCTTCTTCCGGTATCCTAAGCTCATACCAATCTGTCTGAAACATGATTCGCTGTACAGCATCTTTGGGAATAGAAAGGTTGTACCACGTCCTTTCATTCTTGAATTTTTGTAGTTCGAACCAGACCTTTGTCCATTCGATGAAAACAAGGTTTCGAGCTGCTAATGAATGAACCTCGGTTGATTCCAGAACTAAATTACTTGCTTTCCTGGCTGATTCCAAGACTTGTACTTTTGGGTACCAGTCTAATTTAACCGGGGGCGCATCATAAAAACGCTCATGCTTTAACTCAATGATTTTATCTTTCTTGAAATCTATTCCGTCTTGGACCTTTACCGTTTTCAGTTTATGGTCATCGAGGTTAATAGTAGGCATGACAGGCAGCGTAATTGGTATAAACTGACCATCATTAGCAGGTAAGCCTTCGTCTTCGAGCAGCTGTTTGAATTGCTGCATGTAATCCGCCCGGATTCCAAAAATATTGAGTGTTTCCAGCCTTCGGATAAAGGCGGGAATAGCCTCCTTGGGCATTTGATGCTCGTCAAGCTTACTGCTTCGCTTAAGGCTGAAGCCAAAACCTTTCAATCTAACGCCTCTGCCAAATAGCTGTATGATCTGGGAGCCTTCACCTCGACCCATATTCATAAGCCCCATTGTACTAACCCGCCAGCTGCTCCATCCCTCCGTAAATTTCTTAGAACCGATCAATAAATTGATCTTCGATTGTGTATCGTTTATATCTTGAAAGAGAGACGAAGAAAACTCTTTTTCCATTCCTTCAATTCCAAACTCCATGCATAGCTTGAAAAGCTTGGAATCATCACCCACGTTAATTACCCCAAAATACTCGTCTGTATCACCTAAGCGAAGCCCCAATTCTCCGTCTGTTCCCTTAAGCCTATCCAAGTAGATATTGGCTCCAGCATTAGCAGTATTGAAGACGGTTTCCAAAATATCAAGATATAGAGTTTCTGCGTTTACCCCTTTCTGCCGAATGTATTCAAACGCATTACCGAATATGGAGGCGTTATTGTTGTCTAGTAATCCGTCCTTGCCATCAAGTATCTGTTGCAAGTGATCTTTAGTCACGTTGGAGTCCTTCACAAACTCGGTGAAAAAGCGGATAATCGCAATGACATCCGAAGTGTCTTTTTTATTTTCTTTCCTGACCGCATTTACGCTGCTCCCCACAAAAACCCAAAGTGGCTTTTCCAGATGATAATGATCCGCTACCCTGGGGTTTTCTTTATAAATGAGCTGCTGCTGATAAAAGGCAAGCAAGCTCCCAGTCAGGTATTTTCTTACAAATTCCTCGTTTGAGTCGTCTTTTATGTTGAGTATCTGATAGTCTTTTCCATATCCGTCATAGTAAAAGTATCTGTAGGAATAATCAAAATGAATTGATTTCCCATACTCCTCCAAGAGGAGCTTTTTCTTCTTGCCGCTTGCAGCACTTACCGCTTGCCCAAATGTAGCGGAGTATTCAAAAGCAAAGCCAGCCTGACTTAAAACGTCTCTTCTCCGTTTCCACTCATCCCCTGCTACGCCACGGTGCCCTTCGTCGATCAGCACGAGGTTGTTGTTTTCAAAGGCTTCTACGGCTTCCGTTTTGTCTCCGCTCTCATCTGCCAGCTTAGATATCTCAATAACCTCCACGGTATTTCCCCCAAACATGGTTCCAGCCCGCTTACTGAAAATGGCAGCCTGTATATTGCTTTGCTCGAACTCTCTCAAATGCTGTTCGGTAAGGCCTTCATTAGGAGTGACGAGCAGAACTCTGTTAAAGTCTTTTTTGTTAGCGTATTTTTCAGCGTAATGCCGGAATTGCAAGATATTGACATGCATTAGCAGTGTCTTACCTGAACCTGTAGCCTGCCAGAATGCGATTTTATTCAATTCTTCTTCGCGAAAATGAGGGGTAACGAAACCTGCAGAGTTGGGTACTTCCTGTGTTAGGGAGTCATTAAACTTGTCCACAAAAAGATTCAAGTCCTTCAGTAGTCCGGCTTTATTCCTAAAGTATTTGTCCAGGTAAATCTCCGTAAATAATAACCCCAAATACTGGAAATATTTCCAGTGTAACGGCTGTGCCCGCTTCTCACTGATGGCCAGGGTATGACTTACAATATTTTGATCATAAGCGAACAACTCGTCCTTGCTCAACTCCCCGCCTGCGAAAAGCCGGGTACCTAATTCATGGTGGAGCTTGGAGACGTTGTTTTCATCAAAGCCTTCCAGGTAAGAGGTTTTCAGGAATTCGCCCAGCCCTTCCAGCTTGTTTACACCAAGCAAATGTAGAATGTAACGGTTGAGGACAAGCGCATCGCTGAGATTGATGTTTTTTCTTGATTTTGCCATGTTACTGGAAGTTTGAAGTGGGGAGGTGGGGCCCAATATATCCTACATATATTTTATGATCTGCCTCATCTGCAAAAAAATGAAAGCGTAAGTCTCCAGCTTTTATGTGTGGCTCGAATATTTCTCTTGAATCGTTGGGTAGCCTGAAACGCCGTTTGTTCCTCAGCCTACGGTTTCCCATTGTACTTTCACTTTCCATACTGACTCTTATTCCAAATTCCTCCACATCATCGGTTGAAAAGCCTCCTTCTTCCCATTGAGCTGCATAATGATTAAGGCGTTGCAGTTTTTCAACTACGCGGCTGATGCCTCCCAATACCTGACTAGAACTTAAATTCTGCTCCGTCTCACCACAGAAAACCAAGGCTGGGAAATAGGTTTCCCTGTTTTCCCAAAGATCACGCATTTTTTCGGCTATAGCTCTCAACTTTTGCTGGTACCACTCCGCTCTTTGCTCCGCATGCTCAATTTCGCAAGCATGCATTACAGAAACTATTTCGGTGCTTTCCTCAAGATTTTCATTGAGCTCTAGCTTTTGAATATCAACCGTATCTAACACGAATGCTCCATCATCCCACTTTAAACTCACCGCAATCGTGTCCAAGTAATGTGCAGCACCAAGTCCATGTGCATTCACCTCATTCAAGTTATATTCTACGCCTCCCCAGTGTTCCAGCAGATCAGGATCCTCCTCGTTAATGAGTGGTGCAGAAGTCACCAGGTCTCTAAAGCCATTCGTAATCTCTCGGTCATTGTGCTGCTCTATCCATTGACTAACCTGGTAATTTTCGGCAATACGTAAACTGAATAGATTGCCCCCGGTATCTTCATGCAAGCGCAGCGACCTAAAACCGATACGATTCAGTGCACGGCATACTCTCACGAAAAGTGCCATACGTTCATTGGCTACGTCCCGACTGTCATATTCCTTTACAGATAATTCATTAAACATGTAATCAATCATAATCCTAAATACTTGTAGTTGGCGCGTATTCTATTCAATCAAATCGTCAAGACGACGGCTCCACTCGTCAAAGAAGTGTTTAGGCCAATTACTAATACGACCATCCTGATCGAGAAACGGCTCTGTAATTTGAGTATAATGCTCATCAGAACCCGGGTCTCTTTCAAAGAAGAAGATGCCCACATCATTGGCATTAATTTGCTTGCGCTTAGCTGCCACCCGAATACCATTAAGGATATGATCGCTGTGCGTTTCTATAATCAGTTGTACACCGGCGGCACTAGCTTTCGCAAATAGTTCACCCATATAGGCTTGCCCCCGTGGATGAATATGAGATTCTGGGTTTTCCAAAATAACCAAGTCGCCAGGCTTAGCCTTTAGAATGGCTAAAACGATGGGTAATGCGTATGTGATACCAAATCCCACATTGATGGATTTGAACGGCTTTGACTCTGTACGGGCCCCTTCAAAGGAGTACTTGATACTGGATACCTCATAATCTATCATGGAATCAGGCGTCAGTTTCACACCTGGTGAAATATAGCTCATCCAGAGGTCTACCTGGTTCAACAAACTGAGGTTACCAACCGCTTCCTTTGTCCCAGGATGAGCAAGAGCTTCTATTTTAATGTCTTCTCGCTGGTTTTCGTAGAGGTAGTGAATGCTGTACTCTCCATTGATACCCAAAGCGTTTTCGTGCTGTATATGGTGGGTAGAAACAGGAAAAGTTTGAGCCGGAATGATTCGCAGGGCATTGAGATACTCAAATTGAAAATTAAAAAGACTCAACTCCTCCAAATCATCTGATGAAATCTTGTATGAAGCCGGCAGGATATCATAATTAGCTAGCTCGGGATTATATTCAATGGCGCATTCTACCAATGACTCATTATCCCACTCCAATTCAATAAAAATCTGCTGACTGTTGGAGTCTGTATTGTAAATATCTGAGCCAAGGCCTAAACTGATCAGCTCACCTTTGAGCATCAGCTCTTGATCAAAACCTTTGTTTTTTAAATATTCTTGCCGTAAGAGTAGTAGGACCTGAATAAAAGAGGATTTTCCCATGCCATTCAATCCAGTAAACAGGTTAAGATTGCCCAGCGTGATCTCAGCTTCCTTAAATGCTTTGAAATTACAGATTCGAATATTTCGGAGCATCATATGTGTTTTTGGATGAGGTCGTTAACTTTTTTAAATCGAGTCAAAACATTTGATTTGCTCGAAGTGGCTACAGAAATTGCTTTATTAAACTCTCGATCTAGTAAAATCTGCTGAAAAGCCTTTAAAACTTTACCTTTATTATTCAGCAGAGCCTTTTGTTCTTTCTGAGTAAGTTCTGCAATAAGGACTGACCATACTTCAAAAAGAGAACTATTTAGATGGTGCCTGTTCCCTTCGTTGGCCAGAGATTTACTAAATACGTGGTCATCAAATAGTTGATGTGCTACCTTGAGCGATCTCCACAATTCTGCAACTCGTGTTTTTAATTCATTATCAATTCCTACCTCTATTTTTTCCATCTCATTGTCAAGAAAACGTCGCAAGGATGGCTTGTAATTTCGCCATCCAACTCGCCGAAAAGCGAGGTGGCGAAGAATCATTTCCCGCCCAGCCATGCGTTTGTCATTTACTCCAATTAGACTTTCATATTGTTCTGTAAATTTTTTTGCTTCCTTGTCCGCATATACCAGTTCTTGTAAAAAAGGTGCTGCAATGTCTTGATTCAATGCATGTCTGATTTCCTGAGAAGTAAGAGATAGTCCACCAGTGTTGATACGATTAAAAACGTCGTATTTGACTTCTTTAGGCGTTCCAGGCTTAATTAAAAAAGTAATTACCTGAAATTCATTGATCCGCAGCTTCATCTTTTCAGGGAGATCTTGATACTTTAACCCATTCATATCCTTTAAAACTTCCAGTCCTCTTAGCTTTAATGTTTCGTCTACGATGAAGCGCTTAAGCGTCCATAGTCTTTGCAGGCCATCTACTACCAGCCATTTATCATCATCTGAAGCATCAAAATAAAATGCAGGTAGCGGGAAACGTAGTAGGATGGATTCAATTAATCGACTTTGGTAATAGGGTTTCCAAAGGTTTCCACTCCTTTGGAATTCGGTATTAAGGTCGATCATACCTGATCGCATACGGGAAATAATGTTATACAAGGCCCGCTGCTCTACAGCGATATCAATATCTTTAGGATCAAAATTCGGTTCCTGTATCTCCTCTTGCTCCCCTCCTTCTTCATTATCAATTTCCTCATCAATCTCCAGCTCTTTTTCTTTTTGGCTCATATTGCTCACTTTTTAACTGCTTATTTTTCAGAAAACATCCCCTGCAAAAACGCCTCCTCTATCAGCACCACTTTCCACTTCTCATCTCCTATCTTCAGGTTTTCCAGGTTGTTGTCGCCATTGACGTAGATGCGGTCGAACTCCTGATCGCGGGTATTGTACTGCTGCTTTTCGAAGAAAGTATTCAAATCAGCGTTATTTTTCTCTTGTAAGTTCCGCCAGATGACCAAAATGCGCTCTCCAGAACGGTTTTCGCCCGTCACGACGTGGAAGCCGCGGATGCGCTCCGTGGTATATATCTGCAGCCCGATCAGGTAGTTGAAGGTTTCCACCAGGTCTACCTTGGTGGGCACCTGCTCATTGTCTTTGATGATGTTCAGCTTGTAATCGAAGGGGTTCTCAAAGTGGCCCACATTCAGCAGGCTGCCTTTGCTCTCCACATCGAGCAGGTAGCTGAGCATGTAATCTTCCTGAAAACGGTCGTTGAGCCCCAGCTGCTGCTGATCGTCTTTAGCCTTGAGCTGTAGGTTGTTGAGTACATCCTCATAGCTTTCGAGCCGCAGGTATTTGAAGGCATGACTGCTGCCCTGCCGCCCCACGGGCTTTCCATCTTTCCATTCGGCGCTGTAGATGACCTTCTGTATCCGTGGCTTGGTGACGGTGTCGAAGTATTGCCCCATTTCTACCAGGATGTACTTACGGCTGCCTCCATCCTCCCGGTTGAGGTTGATGACGGCGTGGCCGGTGGTGCCGGAGCCGGCGAAGTAGTCTAGGATGTAGTTGTTTTTCTTACGTGCAGAAAGCTTAATACATCTTTTTACTAGATTAATTGATTTAGGGAAATCAAAAATCTTCTCACCTATGACATTTATGAGCAATGTATTACCATAGCTTCCTGCATCATACTGACCACCAGTCCAAACTGTTTTTGGTACAGTCTTTTCATGAGTTAAGAAAAGGTCGTACGTATCATCAACTCCCAAAATAGTGATTCTGTCTAAATTAGAAGTTATCGAGTCTAATCCAAAATTCCACCTTCTTTCAATCCCATTTTGATCAATCGGCCAAATAGCAATTTCTCCTGAATCTATTTTCTCGTTTCTTCCCTTGGGGTGATAGTTATCTTCTGGAACATCACCAACTCTGACTATCTTACCTCCTTTTACGTAAATAGGATAAAAAGAGAGACGTCTATCTGTTCTTAAAGAGTTTTCACCCCATCTTCGCATTTTCCTTGGCTTATCATTCTCTTCGAGCGCTCTGAAAATAATATTCTTTTGATTTTCAGGAGTAAGGAAAATAGCATATTCATGTACCCTATTGAAATCCTTTGTTATAGAGCCTTTTGGATTATGGACAACTGTGATTCTCGTGATCCGGTATTCTTCGAACTCTTGCTCAAGAATTTTAGAAATATCTGTAATTTCAGTATCATCAATTGCAATTGTCTTAACCCCATCGTTCGTTAAAAGACTCTTTGCAGTCAAAACCCGATCATACATTAAAGAGGCCCAAGAAGAATACTTATAATCATTCTTATAAAGAATTGGAGCAGAGTTTGTATTGTAAGGAGGATCAATGTATATGTATTTGATTCGCTTTTTGAACTTTCTATATAGTAAGTTCAACGCCTGAAAATTCTCCGAATTCACCAGCAGCCCATCGAGGCTGTCATCCAGGTTATCGAAAGCAGCCAGGAGCTTCAGCTTGAAATCTTCCGAAAAGAAAGCGGTATCTAGTACCAGGAAAGGCTGCGCTTTGAGGAATTCTACGCTCAGGGGCTCCGAGTAGCCCGGTTGTGTCAGGTCGGCTTCTATTTCATCGATGGCGAATAGGCGCACCCATTCTTCCCGTTGGGCATCGTTGGCAGCGATGTCTGGGTAAAATTCCTCTGGGATGCGGTCGAGGGTAATGCAGTACTGCGTGTCTACCACAAACTTCTTCTTCAGCCACAGCTTTTTCTGGAAATTCTCCAGTTGTGCGAGGAAGGTGATGATTTTGCCGCCGATCTCGCGCAGCGCCTGCACCTTGAGTAATTGCTTCCGGAAATCCTGAGGCGCATGCGGGTTGACATCATCGAGCTGCAGTACCTCATTTTTGATGTAGAAGTCCAGCTCCCGGGAAAGGAAGCCCCCCAGGTCTTTGTGGATGAAGTAGTCGAAGGTATTGCGGGCCGTAAAGTCCTTGAGGTGCTTATCTAGCAGGGTACGGTTTTTGTTTTTCTCGGTGGGCATTTTAGCCTGCACATCTGCTGCCCAGTCACCGGGTAGGTGCTGCTTGACCACCTCGGCGGCTTGTTCGTTGAGCTTGTCCTGCTTGGTCTTTTGCTCGTCTATCTCGTAGGTGAAGTAGATGAGCAGGGTGTTATCGCCCACCACTTCCAGGGGCTTTTCTGTGGAGATGCGGAAACGGCGCTCCTTGCCTGATTCTTCTTTGCGGTTGTCCTTTTCGGTGGAGGCCTCCAGTAGTTCAAAGCGTACGGTACGCCCCTCCTTTAGCTTAAAGGCATAGTTCTTCAGGTGCTCGCTGGTCTTGATGTAGTATTGGTCATGATTGGCCCAGTAGAGCTTGACTTCCTCTCCCTCGTAAGGGATGGCGTAGACATCTTTTTTATAGCGGCGCATGGAGATGAAGTCGCCATCTTTATAGTAGCGCTTGAAAAAGGCTGAAAGGTGAGAGAAGATTTCGTTTTCCAGGGCCTGCGGCGAAGGCGCTGCGCCGTATTGCTCCTGGAGTTCCTGCACGCGGGGCAGTTGGTCCGGATCGGCACCCAGGGCTTTGGCCTGCGCAATGGCCTCATCCAGCTCCTTTTTGATCTGATGCACATTACCAATATTGGACTGAGCGATGATATCTTTGACCTGTGGCACCAATTTATTGCGCAGGAAGTCCGTGATTTCTTCCCGCTTTTGGTTGAGAATGCGGTAGATGCCAAAGTCGAGGTCTGCCTGATTAAGCTGAAAGACTTCTTCGAGAACGGCGATGAGTTTATCGTAGTTGGTCATATTTCGATTATTCTGACTCTTAGTTGGTCTCTAGATTTCGAGTGATTTGCGGAAGAGCGAAAAATAGTAAAAGGCCATCAAATCACATTCCACTTGATGGTAAATAGTGAACTTACTTCAGTCTTGCGCTGCATCCGGCTTTCCATTTCGTGAATGGTCCTTTCTCTTTGAGCCTCAATTTCGTCTTCCACTTCAAAAATGGCGCTGCGCTGTTTGCGCTGCTGCTGTTTGAATTTGCCGATTTTGCGCTGCAGCTCGATCAGGATTTTAGGGTCTTCCTCCTGCCTGCTTTGGCGTTCCAGGTCTTTAATTTTCGCCTTAGTATCCCGTATAGCTTTTTCCGCAGCGTATACGCGGTCATCCGACCATTTTTGCAGTTTGTCGACTTCCTTTTTGAAGTAAGATGTGTCTTTGTCCTGCAAGTTTTTCAGGAGCTCCCTGGCTTGCTCCGACATGTTATCTTCCAAAGCAGACGCGATGGTAGCAGTAATTTGCGCGTCCTGCTGTTTTACTGCTGGTAGCGACAGTAATCTACGGCACTGCTCGGCGGATAGCGCCACCCGATCCTGATCAATAGCCGAGAAGATAAGATGGTCTGTGATTTCGAAGGAAGTTACCGTTAGCAACTGAAGATAGAGGTAGCCAGTTTTGCCTACGAGCGGCTCCAAAGCACTTGCTTTTCCAGGCGAATTCGAATAATCAAAGACGATTTCCGATGCTTTAGTATCTGTTCCTTTTGCACTTTGTATCATGGCCTGAGCCAGCGGATGCCCAATGCGCAGCCGGTGCGGTGCCTCTCCTTTTTTGTCGAGAGTGTACCAACCCAGTGGCACATCAATGCCGTAGGGCTTTTGCAACAACTCAAACATAAAGCGCTCGTGGGCAAAAGCAGCCAGGCCATGGAGCGCGTATTGGGCGATAAGCCAAAGCCACTGTTCGTATCGGCCAATGTAGCTTTGTGCATCCGCCATCCGGATTTTTAGCTTATCGATCACTTCGGAATCAAAATGTTCCATCAGCTTTTGCCGGGCACTTTTCATCCGCTCATCAATCTGGTTTTCCAGCTCTTTTTGCAAGGCGTCGAAAGAAGTGTTGATGTCTTCTGTTGTACGGCAGTTGTTGTATATCTCGGCAATCTTTTTCTCGAAGTCCACACCGTTTTCAATAGTGCCCAGCACTTCGTCCGAAGCGCCAAAGACACCATTGAAGAGCGCAAATTTCTCATCCAGCAGTTGGTAGACGCGCTGATCTGCGGCATTCTTAAGGTTAAGGAAGTTGACTACGACCACATCGTACTTTTGCCCGTAGCGGTGGCAGCGGCCGATGCGTTGTTCGATGCGCTGCGGGTTCCACGGCAAGTCAAAATTCACGACCATAGAGCAAAACTGCAGGTTGATACCTTCAGCGGCAGCCTCTGTAGCAATCATCACCTCAGCTTTGTCGCGGAAATGCTCAACGAGCGCGGCCCGCATATCGGCAGTCTTGGAACCCGTCACACGGTCGGTGCCTTCATAATCGGAAAGCCACTTTTGGTAGATTTTTTTGGATAGCGGGTCATTATTAGAGCCATTGAAGAGTACAACCTTACCTGCGAATTCTGTTTGTTCCAAGAGTTCAAACAGATAATCCTGAGTACGGCGGCTTTCGGTAAATACAATGGCTTTCTCTGATGCTCCCAGGCTGCGCATTTTTTCAAACCCTTCAAGAAGTGCTGTAATGAGCCGATCGCCTTTTGCATTGTTCTCAATCGCCTCCGCCTGATCTCTATATTTTTTCAGCTCTTCGAGTTCGGCTTTGATTTCTTCCAGTTCATCCTGACTGATCAAACGCTCCTCCAGTGCTTCTTCATAAGCCCATTCATCAAGGTAGTCATCCATATCATCCAGGTCCTCCTCGAATTCTTCTAAAGGTTGGAGTTGAGCAATTCCATCCTCTAGGGCTTTCTCCAGCCTTTTGACCAGTCGGTTCAGTGTACCCGCTATTGCAAAAGTGGAAGAGGCCAGCAGCTTCCGCATGATCATCGTAAGAAGGTGGCGCTGACTGGAAGGCAATGCAAAAAGGAGCTCGCGTTGCAGGTATTTGTTGACCTTTTCGTAAAGATCCTGCTCTTCAGGAGTAGGCTCAAACTGAAAAGTTAGTGGAATACGGTTGGTATACCGGATATACTCCTGCACCTGCCTCCGGAGCGTCCGGTGACAGACAGGCTTAATCCGATCACGTAAATCCTCAAATTCAACTTCCCCGGGAGACCGGCTAAATTGCGCTTTGAAACTGAGCCGGTCACCAAAGACCTGTTCGTCAATGAGGCTAACGAGTCCAAAGAGCTCCATGAGTGAGTTCTGCAGAGGCGTTGCGGTAAGCAATACTTTACGGGCATGTCCGGTGGCGTCCTTTATTGCCCGGCCGATAACGTTACTGGGCCGGTGTACATTTCTCAACCGGTGCGCTTCATCAACCACTACCATCCCCCAATCCACGAGCCTGATATAATCCGCTTTGTTCTTAGCAAAATGATAAGAGCATATGACCACTTTAGGTTGTTCAAAAGGGTTCCGCACACCACTTTCGATGGACTTGTCAAAGCTTTTCTTTTCCAGAATTTGGGTAGGCAGGTAAAACTTCTCTTCAAGTTCCTGACTCCATTGCTTTCGTAGATTACTGGGGGAAATGACCAACAGATTATGATTGCCTTCTGCCCACTTTTGAGAGAGTAATATACCCGCTTCAATCGTTTTGCCAAGCCCAACTTCATCCGCCAGAATGGCACCGGTTGAAAGTGGTGATTTGAAGGCGAAGAGCGCCGCTTCCACCTGGTGCGGGTTGAGATCGACCTGTGCATCAAGTAGGGTCGCACTAAACTTTTCGACACTATCTGAAGTGCAGCGTTTAGTCAGCTCGTATGCGAAGTACTTGGCTTGGTGTGGTGTGATCATGGATTGTATAATTACGCAGGTGGCAGGATGCTTTCTTCAAGTGCTTTAAAATGAACGGGATCTTGAGCTTTGACAGCATCCAATACAGTATCTACTACCGCCTGGCATTCAGATAAATCACTGAGCATCATCATTCTTGCTGGAGCTAAGCTATGAGAATAAAAATGAACAAACTTTCTGACCTGCTCACTTTTAATTTGGTCGGGGATAAGCCTGCTGATATCCTGATCAATATTCGCATTAGCTTGATACTTGAATGCCAGAAAACTTTCCAGAAAACGCCTAATAATATTTGGCAGATTATAAAGCTGGTCATAGTCAAGATGAGGCTGCTTCTGGAAGTAGTAGATTAAAGAGAATAGATAGTTATATTCAGATTTGTACCTGGCCAAAATTTTGGGAAGTGATTTTATTTTACTTTGCCCATCCTTTCCTTTTTCAATGAGTAGTAGTGTTGTATATTTTCCTTTGCGATATTTATTCATCCACTCTTTAATCAGGTTGAAGAATTCAATATTATGGGTGGAGATGAAAAGCTGTTTGCAGGTAATTCCATATTTGGGGTTGTTGTGCCCGGTTGGCACCATAAATGTCCCTTTTATGAAGGAGAAGGTATTGAATAAGTGGTTGGAATCAAGACTTGAAATGGGGTCATCAATATATACAGTGGTATCCTTAAGCTCATTACCCTTTTCTTTAAGGCTAGCCATGAAATAAGCAAAAGCAATTGCCGTTTTTTCCCCTTCACTTAGGTTCTTGGCTCTTTTACCACGGCGGATCAACTGATACTGATTGCCGTTTTTTATTTTCAATTGGATGTCTTCCTTGCCAAAGTACGAAACCAAAAATCGATTGATTTGCTCTGCACCTTTTGCAGTACTAGATATTTGTTGTTCGATCTCCTCATCCTCTTTTTTTAAGTCTCGGATTTTCTGTTCTAGCTTACGAATCGATTGGTCAAGCTGTTTTTGCCCTTCCAGAAATTCAAAGTAATGCTCTTCCTGAATAAAGCGGCATACATAGTGGTTTTCGACAACTTCCTGAGCTCTTTTTTTCTCTTCTTCGAAGGATCCTAC
The DNA here is from genome assembly GCA_964342305.1 of uncultured Saprospiraceae bacterium. Classification (GTDB taxonomy): domain Bacteria; phylum Bacteroidota; class Bacteroidia; order Chitinophagales; family Saprospiraceae; genus DT-110. The sequence goes on from CAYFGK010000044.1 coordinate 41,220, forward strand.
TCTTGTGTTATGTTGGTCAATAATATCGTTAATGGCATCCACTGATGGATATTGAACCGTGCTACTTGGGAAAAAAGGGAAGGACTTAAATGGCTGATCTTGCTTTTGCTTGAGAGCATCAGCAAGGCTTTCTAAAGGCTGGTATATTCTTTCTAGCTGTATGGTGAAATCAGATACAAGTGAGTTATAGTCGTCACGAAAACTAGGAAAAAACTTAGTTGAATCAGGTAATTGTAGCTTCCGGAGTTTGTTTTTAAGAGTGTCTAACTTGTTTATCTGTTGACTTAACTTCTGATCCAACTGATTGTATGCTTCTGAATAATGGGCTGCTAATTTTTCCATGAGATCATCCTCGAAAACCGAACCACAAAAAGCACATATTGATCTTTCCTGATGGATTTTAAAGCCTTCTTTTACCCAGGCATTCAGTTTGTCATTATCGACTAATGCTTGGATGGGGACCGTATCGATTTTTGCTTCTGCAAGCTGTTGAACATCGTGAGTCAAGCTTTCTAAATCGACCAGAGGCAACACAATCTTTTCAAGAGGAGACTGCTTTTCACTAACAGTAGCCTTTTTTACAAAACTTTGAAGTTCATTTACAGACAAGACTTCTATTTGAGATTGAGTATTGTAATTATTCAAACTTTTCTCAAAATGCCTCTTATCGTATACTCTTAACCCCAATATTGTCCCTATTTCTCTGGCTATATTTGTTTTCTTATTGCCAATTCGACCTTGCTCATTTTGACACTTTTCGCGCTCAGTCATTAGCTCTCTTTCTATAATACTGAGTTCATCTTTTACTTGACGCTGCTTTTCCCTCAATTGAACACTTTCCTCGCCAACAATAAGAATCGGATTTACGGATTCCTCCTCCCACCTAAGGTTGTCAATAATATAGTCCGAATTAAAGACTTTAATATTATTGGTACGCTCAAAACGTTGATTGTCAACAGAGCCATCCTCCTGAACTAACTCGAAAAAAGTGTTTGCATCTACATTGTGTAATTGGTTGAGTTCTAAGCACCGGAATACTCTAGACAAGGTAGTTTTACCTGCGTAGTTCCAACCATAAATAAGGTTTAGTTTATTAAAATGATCAGTATCGCTATTCCATCTGAAATCTTGATAAACCCCTAGATTTTTGATTCGCTTGATATAGGAGATCATAAGCACAATTATTGATAAAAAGCTAAAAATCCATTGTTCGATAATTTGGTAACGTCACACTAGCCCGCTTTTTATTAGTAAAACTTACCCCTCAAAACAATTCCTCCTCCACACCCTTACCACAGCTTCGCGGACATTCCTATACCCGTTAGCATCGCGGATGTGGCGCAGGAGATCACCTGTCCATTCCACTTTGCTATCGTTCAATTTGGGGCAAGAGCCGCTGACTGAAGCAGGAATAGTCAAGCGTTTTTCAAAGAAGAAATGACTGCATGGAGAAAATGGAATATGAATTAGGAGCTGAAACAGCTCCTCCAGTACCGAGCGGTACTTCGGCATGCGTTCGGAAGGGGTCAGTTCCTCCCGGTGGGTATTTTGTTCAAACAGAAGCTGTGCTTCCGCATGGGATAGGTTGTACATGTTAGGGATCAACGTATTGTAGCCGTGTTCCTGCTGTGGTTGTAACGGCTTCCGGTGATTGCAATAGTCTTGGGGGAGGGGAACGCTTATCAATAAATATGTTAAAAAAATTCTGATATACCCTTAAAAAATAGCGCTAAAATGATCCCGGATCAATCTAGCGGTTTCTTTTTTGGGCAATTCCCAGGAAAGCCTTGGGGTAAACCCTAGGCCAATCCACGGGTGATATGTTGCGACCTACCCATTGAAAAGAAAAATGGCTCTTTTTAGTGGAAATCATTATCGCTGAAGCTCCAGCGGGCAGGTCGGGCTTCGACGGGCGCAGAGCGTCGGGCTCCTTCGCCGTTTAGCGTCTAGAGAACGCGGGGTGCTTTAAGGAAGGCTCCAGTCCCTAATCCCCTGATCCCCTGATCTCCACATCCCCTGATCGAAATAGTGTTCCGAAAATTGATGCTAATGCTTCCATTTGGCGGACCCTGAAGATCTAAACCCATCTCCCAGTCACCTTATCCCCTAATCTCCGTCGATCCGGAGGATCGACATCCAGGTCCATCAAAAGCACCAACACCTATTCACCATTCAAACGCCCCCTGAACAACACACGTCCCGCCTCCTCCCCCGTCGCTTCCCCATCGCGCCAGGCGAACCGGCCGTTGACCAGCACGTGGATCACGCCCTCCGATTGCAGGGTCGGCTCTTCGTAGGTCGCCCGGTCGATGATGGTCGCCAGATTGAAGAGGGTGATATCCGCTGCCTGACCTGTTTGCAGCGTACCGCGGTTGGTCATACCGATGGTTTTGGCCGGCAGGCCCGTCATCTTATGGATGGCCGCTTCCAGAGTGAGGGCTTCTTTTTCGCGCACGTATTCACCCAGGACTTTCGGGAAACTCCCCCACCCCCGCGGGTGGCCACGTTCACTGAGAGATGCTCCGCAGTCGCAGGCGATGGAGGCCGTCGGATGCTGCATGATGGCGATCAGATCGGATTCGTCCCCGAAGCGGGCGATGATCCCCTGGTTTTCTTCTTCGAGCAGACGAACCACCGCATCGCCCGGTGAGTCGGTGCCCAGATCCGCCATGGCGTCGGTGAGTTCGCGCTGAGTGGCCAGCAGATAGACGCCCTCCGGACCACCAAACCGCAAATTCATGGCTTCTTCCGCTTCGGTGATGATCTGCTTGCGCAACACCGGATCCTGGAAGCGTTCGACCATAGCATCGTAGCCGCCCTGCTGGGCCCAACTGGGAATGATCAGACTGCCCAGACCGGTCATGCCGACGAGGTACGGATACACATCAGCGGCGGCGCCGCCTGAGAAATCCGTTTTGGCGGAAGCCATCCGCTGCAAGATGGTTTCTACCTTGCCCTGCTCCCACCCCTGCACCTTCATGTGCGTGATCAGGGGGATCAGCCCCGTCGCCTCCCCGATCTCGATGGTCTCGGTCATGCCCGCGATCGAACTGTAGCCGCTCTCCGGGGTCAGTCGGTCGTGGTTGGTGAAGACGACACCCCAGTCGGAGAATGGTTTCAACACCTCGATCACTTCTTCGGTGGTGGCGTAGTAGCCGGGGACGTAGTCCAGTCCGGCCGATACGCCCCAGGCACCGTCCTCCAGGCCCTGGCGGATCAGCTCCTGCATGGCCCGGATCTGATCGGCCGACGGACGCACATCATCGCGGCCCACCACCTCCTGCCACACACTGTTGAAACCAATGCAACCACCCACGTTCAGGGCCAGGCCCGCCGAATCGATCCGCTGCATTTGGACCGACAGGTCTAATGGACTGCGTCCGTCGGCATTCATGATCTCGGTCGTCACGCCCTGGCTGAGCATATTGACGGCCGTCGGCAGGGCATCGTACTGGGCATGGCTGTGGATGTTGATGAAGCCCGGCGCCACGATCAGTCCCTCGGCATCCACTTCTTCGGTTGCCGAAGCCCGCCACAATTTCCCGACGGCGGCGATGGTTTCCCCGCGGATTCCCACGTCGCCCGTATACATAGGCTCGCCGGTCCCGTCGACGATGGTGCCACTGCGGATTATGAGGTCGTAAGGTTCGGTTTGGCTGCAGCCAAAAAAAGTGAAGGTAAGGCAGCAGACGAAGAGGACATTGGTGAGCCAGTGCAAGGAACGTGACGGAGAGGTATTGGACATAGCTATTTTTTTGAAGCCATATAAAGTATCGGGAGGTTGGGCTTTGGCTAACATCACTTTACAGATAAGTCTGTGCCCAACCTAACGTTAAAGTACGTAATAAAAGGAAGGTTGGGCTGAGATGATTTAGCAGAACACAGATAATCAGGACCCAACCTCCCGGCGCCGGGTAGTAGGTATAAGGTATATGGCGTTAAGCAGGTAGCCCACCCAATATGCCGAATCTGTGTGATGAGTTTTATAGTACGCAGTCCTGTTTAATGCCCTTTTTCTGCGGGACGCATCCGGTATCAGGATCGCGCTTATCTGCTGGTCACGAATAAAGGTCGCTCCTGGCCCCTCCTTCCGTACGGACTTCGGCGCCCGCGGAACGGCACTGTGTACAGCACAATGGGTGCTTGTTTCCATGGGTAATCGTTTTTCAAATCATCCTGGCACGATCCACAAGCGCCCAAAGTATCAGCCAAACCCTTGAGCCCCGGCAGGGGCGATCTAAATAATATATGGGCGTAAGCCCACTAAACATTCGAACGTGGCGTAAGCCACACAGTTGAGCCCCGGCAGGGGCGACCTATCCGTTCTCTCGGGCGCAAGCCCGAGGGAAAATCACCCCACCACGAGCTTGCGTCCCGAGCGCTAGCCCCGTAAATGTCTAGCTTTTACCCAATCATGTCCAGCTTTTACCGCCCCACCGCTCCCATCTTTGTGGTGTACTAATTGCCTGATTATTCAACTAAAAAAACACCACCATGGAATCATCAATCACCGTTCAGCACTCACCCGAGACATCCGCTAACACCAAGACCAACGCCAAGCAAATAGTGATTGCCGTTGCCTGCCTGAGCTTCTTCCCGCTGGTCTATCTGATCGGAAAAGCCTTGATGGCCGGTTAATTGAAGGTTGAGGCTGAGACCTAGGTTTAGGTTGAGGCTCCCGCTTTCACTGGGCATACGCCCGTATGGGTTACAGCGGGTGGAGAAGGCTGAGATTGAGGCTGAGGCTTAGGCTTAGACTAAGGTTGAGATTTAGTTAGTCAGCTATTATGCTGCTTAATCATTTAATGATACCACACCATGACCGTGATTACCACCGAATACGCACCTAAACAGATATCCCTTCAATATGCCTTAGCCAGACAACAGCAGGGCGAGGGGGTCATCATCGACGTACGGGAACCGGCCGAGTTTCGCGACGGACATCTGCCGGGTGCCATCAACCTCCCTTCTACGGCGTTTTCCGTAACAGACTATCGCACCTACGGTCACCAACCGATCTACCTGGTCTGCCAAACAGGTAACCGGGCACAGGATATCGCGCACAAACTACACGAACAGAGCATGACCCAGGTATTCGTGCTCGACCGACATATGGAAGATATTACTGTGGAAACACCTAAAACCAGGTGGAGTGTGGATCGGCAGTTCCGGTTCTTGCTGGGCATTCTTTTGGGACTTTTCCTCATTGGCTACCACTGGATATCGGTCTACTTTATGGCGATCCCGGTCATCATCGGCCTGGGCCTGACCATTACGGCCATCATCGATAAATGCTACCTGCGCATCGGAATTGCACGTTTGCCCTGGAATCAGGGTTTGGAAGTCTGAAATCTGAGGTCAGAAGTCAGAAGTCAATAGAGGGAAAGGAGCGATAGCGACGGATACGTCTGCACAGAATGACTATCTACTGTTTCTATAAACAGGGAAGCACCCTATCATTTTGGAGCATCATGCCTGCCTAAGCCTCAACCTGAATCTCAACCTCAACCTTACTCTGCCAACGTAATTCAGTGAAGGCGACCAGCCTTGCAGAGTTTCGGCGACCTGGAAGAACCTTAAACTGCTTAACGAAAAAACCCAACCCACCATGTCAACTTGTCAACCATTTAGCATCATGCGGCTGACCCACGAGGCCATTCGGTCCGGTCTGCAGCAATTAGAAACCATGAACCAGGGCCTTTCGCCCGCCAATGCGGGACAATTGAAAGACGCCTTCGGAGAAGTAAAGCGGGTCATTGAGCTACACGCCGATCAGGAGGATAATGCCTTCTACCCTCCACTGGAGAAAAAGCGCCCGGCCCTCACCCACACCTTTTCGGAAGAACACGAAGCGGAGCACCGTGCCTTTGACCACCTGAATAACCTCATGGAAGACTTGCCGAAGGATACATCCAATCTTCCGCAGATACAAGAGGCTATGGATCAGTGGATCGCCCAGCACCGCGATCATCTGGTACACGAAGAGGAGATACTGATGAAGGTGCTACCCAAGGCCTTTACCTACGTGGAATCGGTGGAGGTGGTCCGCAGCATCCTCGATTATGACCTGGATGAATTTGAGCAGTTTCAATTGGGCTGGGTATTCAACCGCCTAAAGGGACCGCAACGCAAAGTCTACCTGGGGATGCTTAAGGGCTGTAGTCCGAGGGGTAAGTACCCGGATTTTGCCGCTAAAATTCGTCCGCTCCTCCTATCAGAAGAAACTACGTCCTACGAAAAAGAGGGCCTGCTGGCCTGATACCCTAACCGTGAAGGATGCCCTTTTGCCGGAACATGGTCGATTCGCCACCAAATGGCCGGATCAACTTGCGGAAGGCACACAAGGGTATCCTTCTGCCGGCACAGGTGAACCCACCGGTATTTCCAGCACCTACATGATCATTCCTAACCAACTCTCCGGGCGCCAAAGTCCATCAGGACGAAAGTGTCAGCTACGCAACGGAGCCCCCAATCTCCGGGTGCTGAAGTCCGTACGGACAAAGACGTCAGGGGCGACTTATCCATTCTCTTGGTTGCTAGCTTGACTGAAGGGCGCCACTTCCCAAAAAAGCAGTATCTTATTATCAATTACCAGGTGCTAACACTACCCCCAGCTCCTGCCCACTTACCTCAGCGCCTGTTTTAATCATCCAAAACAGCGTTCACCTATGAAACCGATACTAACGTTTAGCATCATCCTGATGCTGTCACTAATCGTATTCACCGGCACCGAAGCACAATTGAGCAGCTCGCTACTTCCCGATCAGCTCCAATTTTCGGATCAGTCAAATTTGCTAAAAGGGTCTTTCCTCAACATAAATGGGCTTTCCGTTCAGAATGGATTTAATGCTTCCAATATTGGTAGCTCCTCCATTTCCTCCGGAGGAAGTTTACTTAGCACCAAAATTGATGCTTTTGGGGTAACGGTCGAAAATTTTGCCGCCTTACCTGCCAGTAAAAGCAACCTGGACCTGAAGGAGTTGCAGTTTCGAACGATCGGAACTAATGATCAGGAATTCTGGACTTTTGGCATTACCGATGTGGGTGTTTTCGATCAAAATGACCCGTTGCAATCTGCCTTTATTTGGCGATATAACCGGACCTTCGGTATCGGTGCCATTGATTATCCGTTACTATTCGTCAATCCGGATGAGGGTAATATGGGTATGGGTACCTATTCACAGAATTTTAATGCGCAATTGTACGTGCAGGAGTTTGGGTTGGACCAAATTGCCATTTCAGCGAATAATACCAGTACCGGAAATCAGCAGAGGTGGGGGATGTACGGTATTTGTCAGGGCCAGGGAACAGGAATACGCTTTGGGGTGGTAGGTCAGGCGTTTACCACTTCTGGTCAACGCTATGGGGTGTTTGGTACAGCGGATGCAGATTTCGGTTACGCGGTATACGCCAGTGGGAACCTCGCCTACACCGGCACCATCACCGATGTATCCGACCGCAAACTAAAAAAGAACATCGAGGATTTTACCGCTCTGGAAAGTGTCATGCAACTACAACCCAAGACCTATGAAATGCGACGCGATGAATTTGAGCGCATGCATCTGGCCTCGGGTCGCCGGTACGGATTTATTGCCCAGGAACTCCGGAAAGTATTCCCCGATCTGGTACGAGAACAAGTTCATGCGGAGCCCTACCCCGACGGCGATAGTCTGCAGGTGGAACAATTTGACTATTTGGGCGTGGAGCTAATGGGCATGATTCCGATCCTGACTCAGGCCATGCAGGAGCAACAGCATCAGATTGAAGAAAAAGACGAACGCATCACTTCTCTGGAGCAGGAAAATCGTCAATTGCAGCAAAAGTACGCTGACCTGGAGAACCGGTTAGCTCAATTGGAAAGCCTGTTATCAGTTCCGGAAACGGCATCGGATCCCGAATTCACCTTATCAGACCAGCCCCTGTTAGAACAAAACCATCCGAACCCATCAGCTGATCTGACTACCATTAGCTACCGGATTCCCAAGGGTACCCAAGAAGCATTGCTACGTTTTACCACCGCTAAAGGGCAGATCGTCCGACAATTCGAGCTAACAGAACGCGGCTATGGACAAATCCAGGTACATACCAATACCCTGAGCAAGGGTACTTATTTCTACAGCCTGGTAATAAACGGAATCACCGTTCAAACTCGAAAAATGGCTTTGGTAAAATAAAGATTGTCCAGACTCTACTCGTGACGATTACATACACAGAAATGCCCGTATCGGCCCGATAAGTACCAACTACCTACGTTCAGTCACATCAATAACCATCCCCAATAATGCCCAAAGCTCTGGTCTCCGTGCGCCAAAATCCATACAGAGGTTGATATTGCAAGCCACCCCACCAAAGCCCCGTCAGGGGCGACCTTTCAACAATGCCGTTCCGCGGGCGCCGAAGTCCGCAGGACGGAGGGGCCAGGCACGTCCTGTCTATCCGGCGGGCGCAAGCCCGTCAACTACCCATAAGTGCCGACAGGCACACCG
>CAYFGK010000045.1:0-48564 GCA_964342305.1 uncultured Saprospiraceae bacterium
CTTTTTCGTTGACATTTTGAATAGATTTGTTGTCAACGTATTTCAGTCCAACACACTTCCTACTTCCTACTTCACACTTCACACTTCCTCCCCCTGTCTATTTTTTGACTACATAGTGACCAGCGCAGCTATGATTCGTCTATATACCGTGTATCTTTGTCACCCTTTTCGCTATTTCTGCGTTAGTAAGAATAACTCAATCCCTAGAAATCGTTCCTGTTCATGGTTTGGACGCTCCTGATAGTATTTATTTTAATTCTTCTGGCTTTTGATTTACTGGTGCTTCACCGGAAAGGAGAGGCACCTACGAACCGTCGGGCTGCTATTGAAAGTTCATTCCTCGTCACCATAGCCCTGTCGTTTTCGATAGCTGTCTATTTTATTTACCGGGACGGCATGATCGATAATCCCGAAAGCCTGACTGCAAACGATGCGGTCCTGAAATACATATCGGGCTATCTCATTGAATTGTCACTGAGTGTCGACAATCTCTTCGTGATTGCCATGATCTTTAAGTCCTTCAATATTCCCATGAAGTACCAGCACCGGGCGCTTTTCTGGGGCATCCTGGGTGCAATTGTCTTCCGGGGCATCATGATCGCCATCGGCGTGGTACTTATCCAGAAGGTTTCCTGGATGACCTACATTTTCGGTGCTTTTCTAATATATACAGCTTTTAAAATGCTCGATGAGCGGGAAGGAAGCGGAGAATCCGCCCTGCGTCGGCAGATTCGCAAGACGCTAAACATCAGTCCGCACCTCGAGGGCGAAAAATTCTTTATCCGACGTCAGGGTGTTCTCCTGGCTACGCCGCTTTTTGCAGCCCTGATCATGATCGAATTTACCGACATCCTGTTTGCGCTGGACAGTATACCGGCCATCCTCGGGGTAACTGCCGATCCCTTTATCGTCTTCAGTTCTAATATTTTTGCGATACTCGGCCTGCGGTCCATGTACTTCTTCCTGGCCAACATGCTCGAAAAATTCAAGTACATCAAATACAGCGTGTTTGCTATTCTGATCTTTGTGGGTATCAAACTGCTGCTGCTGCATTTCTTCCACTTCCCGGAATGGTTCTCACTGGCCTTCATTGCTCTATCCTTAGGGGTGGGTGTACTGGTAAGCATTCAGCACCTGAAGGATGAGGGTCAGGGAGATGAAACGGATGAAAACGGAGAGGCTAAACCAGTCGAAGAAAAAAGCTCAGTCGATTCCTGATTTTCTTCCAAAAAAGAGAGAGAGCTCTTCGATCCGGCCGGGTCGAAGAGCTCTCTCTCTTTTTTGGAGGGGGTGATTTTAATCGGCCATATTGTGGAATACATTCGTCACATCGTCTTCCTCTTCCATTTTGTCGATCAACTTGATCACGTCTTCGGTTTCCTCATCGTTGAGTTCCTTGTGGTGGGTGGGCAGGCGCAGCAGTTCCGACTCCTTAACTTCCAGGCCTTTTTCTTCCAGGCCTTTCTGCAAAGCTCCGAAATCTTCGAAGGCACATTGGAATACCAGGACATCCTCCTCCACTCTCAATTCTTCGAGGCCGTGGTCGATAAGTTCTAATTCGAGTTCTTCGGTGTCGAGGTCGTTTTTATCGACTTTGAACAGGCCTTTTCGGTTAAACATATAATCGACCGATCCGGAAGTCCCCAGGCTACCACCGTATTTTGAGAATACGTGGCGCACGTTGGCCACCGTACGAGTGGGATTATCGGTAGCGGTCTCAACGATCAGGGCAACTCCATGGGGCGCGTAGCCCTCGTACACGATCTCGTCGAAATTCTCGGCATCCTTTGATGTAGCCTTTTTAATGGCGCTTTCCACATTGGCCTTGGGCATATTGGCGGCCTTAGCGTTCTGGATGGCCAGTCGCAGGCGAGAATTGTAATTTGGGTCGGAACCTCCCTCCCGCACCGCAATGGCAATTTCGCGACCGATACGGGTAAAGGTCTTGGCCATATTGGCCCACCGCTTCATCTTGCGTTCCTTACGATACTCAAATGCACGTCCCATACTGCTATAACTGATTATTTTTATTAGATGTCGCGAAATTAGGATTTATCGGGGATTATCTCAGTGGCTTTCGCCAAAAAAACAACGGATCAGCATTCGTGGTGCTGCATCGAATTGTATATTGTACACGGATACGTTTCCGGGACGATCCATGCCTGGAATCCGCCTCTTAAGTATAGCTATTAAACATACTTCGCATGCTCGACCGACCCAAAAAGAAAAATAACCTGCCGTTGTGGATTATCCTGCTGATCGTACTCCTGGGAGTAATGTGGTACCTCACCACCTTGGAAAATGGTGGCTAGAAACAGCATTGTAGTAAATTTTTTTCTATATTGCACAGACCCTTCACAAAATGATTTGAATCCAGTCCCCTTACCCTTTCCTATAACTACAATACGGAATTGATCAGGCTTGTTATGCCCGCTTCAAATCGGGCATAGATACCCTGGCTATCTACTTCTCTCGTACATCCCCTCCGAGTACCTGAAAAGGACACACTGCGCCACTGAACGTATGTTCAGCGGGTATCGTCTCTTTGTGATCAAGCCATACACATACTACACTCATCATCCTCGTCACTGTAGCAACTGGATTTTCACCATTACAATTACTAGACAATTTATCCCAACAAACGATGAGAAACGTGAACATATTTTGGGTGCTGGTTCTCTTTTGCACCGGCCATCTAACCGCCCAGAATCTCGAAAACTACACGATCGACTCGCCTAGCAGCGAATGTCTGACCCCAGCTGAAACAGCCCGGATTCAACAGGAGATTCAACGCTCTATCCTGCAACTACCGGCCATCCCTCACCTACGAAACACTGAAAAACTCATCCGTCCGGTTCGCCAGGCCGACGGCTTTGAGTACAATGACATCTTTGCTCTGGCGGCTCACGTCGACCACGACGACCGCAAGCCCGGGCACCTGCTCGATTACAATTGCGGCTCCTTTACGGCCGACGGCTCCTCACACAACCACAACGGTACTGACTTTATGCTCTGGCCTTTTGGCTGGCGCCAGATGGACCAGAATCAGGCCGAAGTCATCGCCGCTGCTTCCGGGCAAATCGTGGCAAAGGTCGATGGAAATTACGACCGTAACTGCCCGTACCGCTTTGGCTCCAGTGCCGGCAACAGTATATACATTCAACACGCCGACGGGACCATCGCCTGGTACCTTAACCTGAAATACGGATCACTTACCGATAAAGCTGTTGGTGATATGGTTCAACAGGGTGAATACCTGGCCGTGGTGGGCAGCTCCGGCAACTCCTATTACCCGCATTTGCACTTTGAATTGCGCGATGAAGAAGGTAACGTGATCGACCCGTATAGCGGGCCCTGCAATCCCGGAGAATCGCTCTGGGCCGAACAACCCGAATACCTGGCCAGTGGCGTGAACTATCTGACCGTCTACACCGAACGGCCCGACTTCAATAACTTCTGCGATCCCGCCGATCAGTACGAGCAAGACCAGTACGAGCCCGGTGAGTCCCTGTTTTTCCTGGCCTTCATACGCCAACAGCGAAAAGATCAGGAGGCCCGCATGCGAATTCTGTACCCCGACGGAACGGCCCTCACTGACCGCTCAACCACCCTGTCGCGTTCCAATGCCCGTTCTTATTTCGTACATGCAGCGGACTTGCCGGAGGATGCGCCAGGTGGTATTTATACCTGCATACTCAATTACAACAACGAAGAACATACTACTACTTTCGAGGTAATCGGCAATAACAGCTGTCCGGCCCCGGAACAAAGTCAAATGGTCTCCGAGGTTTTCGGCCCCAACGAAGTTCAGCTCACCTACCGCGCCAAAAACTACTCCGCTTACCAATGGCAGGTGCGCCGGGTCGGAGAACCCGAATGGATTGACTTGCCCACCGAAGCCTACAGCGTGTATGTTCGTGGTCTGCGCTCCGACAGTAAATACGAATACCGGGTAAGGTATTGGTGCGAAACGGGTTGGAGTGCCTGGTCAGGCACCGGGACCTTCGTCACGCCCTACGAAGAAGTGTGTGAGGAAGTATCCCTCGACGATGTCCACGTGACCACCCCCAATGCGGCAACGGCACAGATTGCCATCGACCTGCCCAACCGCGCTGCTTACGACTGGCGGGTGCGTAAACCCGGATCGGGATGGACCAATGTTACTTCCATCCCCGACAGTGTGTATACCTTCCAAAGTCTGACCGCCGAAACAACCTACGAATTCCAGGTGCGTGTTCGCTGCGGAAACCTGTGGAGTGGCTGGTCAGAGGTGGGTTCCTTCACCACCCCTTCTGCGCAAACGGAATGCCCCCCTCCCCTCGCCGGGGATGTATTGGTTCACTCCCTGTCATCCACGGAGGTGCAGCTCACCTCTCCCGACGACAATAAGGTGCGCTACGACTGGCGTATCCGCCGAATGGGAAATAGCTCCTGGATCAGCCTGCCATCAACCGAATCCTTTAGCGTGGTATTGCGTGGTTTAACCCCAAATACCACCTATGAGATCCAGCACCGCTGGATTTGTGATGAAGCCTGGTCCGAGTGGTCCTCCGCCTTTCAGTATACCAGTCCGGGTGGCAACTGCCCGGCCCCCGGCCCTGACGATATCGGGGTGGAATACGAAAGCCCCTCCAAAACTACCATCCTCATCAATAGCCTGGTAGCCTCGGCCTATCAGGTGCGTTATCGTATCAACGGTGAACCAGAATGGACCGATAGCGATGTCAGCGCCAGTCCTTCGATCACCATTAATACCGATGCAGGAGCAACCTACGAATTTCAGGTGCGCGTTTTCTGTAATGAGGAATGGTCAAACTGGTCAACCATCGATAACTTTACCACCCCGGAAACCAACCCGTGCCCGGCACCTACTCTCGACCAAACCAATGTAGCCCTCCTCTCCTCTTTCAGCGTAGAGATCACAGTCTCCGGTTCGGCGAATGCTCTCCTTGAATTGCAATATCGCCAGAGTAACACCACCCAGTGGACAACTTTGCCCCCAGCCAGTGGTTCTGTTTTCCTGATCGAAAATCTGCTGGATAATACCCTCTACGAATTCCGGTTGCGGACCATTTGTGATAATGTACCGGGTTCCTGGTCGGAAACCGGGGTCTTTACCACCCCCGAATTAAACGAATGTCCGGAAGTTGATCCCAACAATATAACGGTCATCAACGTCTCCGAAACGACCGTTCAGTTGGTGGCTCCATTCTTTCCGGGCCTGCGCTATCAATGGCGCTATCGACTGGAGGGCAATAATACCTGGACCACCCTGCCTGCTACCACCGCCAGCAGCTTGGTCCTGGAAGGTCTGCAACCCGGCACCGACTACGAAGTGCAACTGCGCATTCTTTGCTCATTCGGTAACGGTGCCTGGTCGGATACCGCCGCATTTACCACCACGGGCCAGATACCTTGTGACCCGATTAACGATAATGAACTCATTTTTACCGAAGTAACCCCCACTTCGGTTACCGTCGACCTCTCGGCACCCCCCGCCGACGACGGTTATCGCCTGCGTTTCCGCCCCCAGAATGCTTCCTCTTGGGAGACTATGGAACAGGGCCAACCACCTTTCTTGCTAAGTAATCTGAATCCGGAATCTACTTATGAAGTTCAGATAGCCCGCCTCTGCGGTGAGGTGTGGAGTGAATGGTCAAATAGCAAGACCTTCTATACCCCTGCCCTGCCTGTATGCGAACGTCCGTCAAATGGCAACATTACCACAGGAGATATCACACGCACCGGGATCCAACTATACTACCAACCGGATTCCGCTAGTCGCTATCAGTGGCGCTACCGGGAATCGGGCACCAGTACCTGGACTTTTCTCGAACGCGGTTTCGACCCGTCGTACCTGCTGACCGGCCTCGTCGCTGGCACCCAGTACGATGTTCAGATCCGCCAGGAGTGTGCGAACGGGCTGTGGAGTGCCTGGTCGGCAACCGCTCTGGTGCAAACAGCACCCCCCTATTCGTGTCCGAAGCCATCCCTGACCGATACGGAGGTGTCTCAACTGGGACCCTACCAGGCTACCCTCGCCTACAATGGCCCGCAACGCACCGCCTATCAGTGGCGCATCCGGGAATCGGGCAGCAACGAATGGACTGTTTCTAACGGCAGTACCGTACCCAGTCGGGTATTCGGGAATCTGAAACCATCCACTACCTATCAGTATCAACTGCGGGTGGACTGTGGGGAAGGGTACAGCGCCTGGTCCAATAGCGGACTTTTCACAACCCCGGCCGAATTCACCTGTGATCCGCCCGTGCTATCGGATATCACCGTTATGATTGTCGACCACCAGCGGGTACAACTGGAGGTAACCAAGGGCGACTTCGACAGCTATCAGTTCCGGTACCGCCAGATCGGACAATCCAACTGGACAACCCTTCCGGTGCAAACAGAGCCCGAAGTTGATATTGACGGCCTCAACCCAGAGTCTACCTATGAATTCTCCGTCCGGGTATTATGCGGGGACCTCTGGTCAGATTGGTCAAACTCTAAATTCGCAACCACTCCCGAGGAACCTGAGGTTTGCGGACGTCCGTCCCTGAATCAGATCAATGTGTATTTGCTGCCCAACGTCCGCAGTGCCCGGCTATTCATTGATGTTCCCGGCGCTAATGGATACGAGTGGCGCTACAAACGACAGGGTATCGACAATTGGGAAAAAACCGGTCAGGAGACCAATACCACCTGGCTGTTCGAAGAATTAAGGGGAGAGACAACCTACGAGTATCAGGTCAGGGTACTTTGTGGAGACACCTGGTCAGCCTGGTCAATGACCGGCTCCTTCACCACCCCTATCCATCTCTATTGTGACGACCCTGCGCTCGATCAGGTGGAAGCTGTTAATATCGGACGCAATCGGGCCGATATAGTGATCACAATCCCCGATGCCGAGGGGTATCAGGTTCAATACCGCGCCACGGGGCAATCGCTGTGGATCGATGGACCCGAAACATCCAGTCCGAC
This sequence comes from uncultured Saprospiraceae bacterium, assembly GCA_964342305.1. Lineage (GTDB taxonomy): Bacteria > Bacteroidota > Bacteroidia > Chitinophagales > Saprospiraceae > DT-110. Next base: position 6,979 of record CAYFGK010000045.1, read on the forward strand.
AACCACCCTGACCGGCTTGTCGGCACAAACCACTTACCAATATCGCTTCCGCTATATGTGCTCCAGTGGGTGGAGCGACTGGTCACTAATGGAGGCCTTTACCACCCTGGCCCCGGAAGCACCCGACCCCTGTGAAGAACCATCCTTCACCCTGGAGGTGACAGATGATTTCACCGTGCTTTTGCTGGCTTCGGAGGGCGCTGATCTGTACGAATGGCGCTACCGGGATATTTCGACCATCTTTTACATAGAAACCGGCCCAATAGCCAACCGCGAACTGGTGGTACCCAACCTCGACCCGGAAGTGACTTACCGCTTTCAGGTCCGCGTGCAGTGCGACGGTGTTTGGTCCGACTGGAGCGATGCCCAGTACTACACCACGCCACAAGAACCACCCTGTGAGAAACCAGCTGCCGGTAGTATCTCTGCCCTGGTCCTGACCGACACGGAGGTCATGCTGGAATCTTCCGATGATACCAAGCTGCAGTACGATTGGCGATTCCGCCCACTGGGCACCACAACCTGGGTCGACCTTACCGCCTCCCAACGTACCGACAAGCGCGTCTCGGGTCTGCAACCGGGGGTAACCTACCAGGTACAGCTGCGGGTGCTGTGCGACAATGGATGGAGCGACTGGTCATCTTCCGTGACTTTTACAATGTCGGAGACTATCCTGGTACCGAACCTTACCTGTTCCGACCTGCCGCCTCTGGTCATGCGTGAGGAGATGCTCACCGTGAACGGGCCCGTAGTCCTGAATAATGGCAACGGTGAAGCAAACGCTTATTCACTGGTCTTTTACTTGTCGAAAAACGGGCAGCCTAACGGTGCCAGCCTTTACCTCGACACTCTGCAAATGCCCCCCCTGGCCAGTGGTGCCCAGGCATCGGTAAACCGCAGCTTTGATATTTCCGGGATGGACCTGGCCGACGCTTCCTATAAACTTGGTTTCATCATCGATAACACGAACCAGGTCCAGGAGATCAATGAATCCGATAACATCTGCTGGTGGAATTCACCGGAGATCGCACCTACGCCCGCAGATACCTGCTACGCTCCCGTACAGGCCTCTGCCCAGCCGGGGCTGTCACACATATTTATGCGCTGGGGGTTAGCTGCGGGTGCTTCTGCCTCCGAATATGAGGTCCGTTTCCGGGATATTTACGCCCTGAACTGGACAGTATATGACGGAATCACCGATTCCTCATTTGTAGTAACCGCCCTTGATCCGTGCACCGAGTACGAGTGGCAGGTGCGCGCCCGTTGCGCAGGTAACCTCTGGAGTGACTGGACGAGTGTGCAGGAGATCAGTACCAAGGGGTGTAACCCTGCTTACTGTTTTAGCTACGGACTGGGGCAGGCTGCTTACATCAACTCAACCACCATTGCCGGGACCAGCTTTATAAGTGGTAACGATTATGGCTACGGTGGCTATACCGGACGGGAATACCGCCTTCCCGAAGGCCAGCCTTTGGCGATTGTCGCCCGGGCTACTCCACCCGCCGGGATCGCTAACGATGCACCTCTCTATTGGCGCTATTGGATCGACCGCAACCAGGATGGCGACTTCCAGGACGACCAGGAAATGGTGGCCGAGGGTATTACGGTTGGAACGCACGATTTTGCTCCGGCGAGCATTACGGGGCTGGCTGCTTCCGCAAAAGCGTACCGAATACGAATTGGTGTCAGCCTGGAGCGGTATCCGCAGGTTTGTGCAGTAGAGAGTAATAAATACATAGAGGACTATGCCCTCTTTGTGGATATGGCGCAGCAGGGCATCAAGATCGGCACCAAGGATCCGAGTTCCGAACCTACCCCCAGTCCGGCACCGATCCGACCAGGTAAACAGGTTACTAATGATCCGGGGATGGAAGTAGGCATCCCCTACCCGAACCCGGTTCGCAGCGAAGTGCGGCTACCCATTCAACTTGAACAGGCAGGCACCCTGCACTGGCAAATGGTCGACAGCCGCGGACATACCTGGAAACAGGGATCACAATTTGCCGACATGGGAATGATCCAGTTGCGGTTACGACTTGATGACCTTCCACCGGGCCTCTACCGCTGGGTGATCCGCACCGAACACGGGCACCGGGTGGTACCGGTATTGAAGCATTAAGTTTACCGAAAGGTTGGACATCAACCATTTCGAACAGTAAAAGTAGACTGGTCCCAACCTTCAACCAGGCTAAAATCCCGGATATTGACCTAATATCCGGGATTTTTCATTGCCTTTCGGCAAAACACATCTCTTTAATTTTCAGTCATTTACCGATAACCCTTGATACCTTTTTGGCGAAAGCCAGAAAAAAAATCGTGTAGAGGGGTCATGATCATCCCGCAGGAAACACCTGAGAATGTAACGCAATTAATTACATCACTCATAACCTGCTATCATGAATAACCTGAAAACAATCTTACTGGCCTGTCTGGCATTTTTCTGTGTAGAAGTTGTAATGGCTTCCAGCATGGCCCAACTGAAGGGAAGCTACGAAAACGTAGATGCGAACACCAAGGGCATCACCAAGATGCAACTCAACTTCAACGGCAACCTGGCAAGTGTCCGCACCTTTGGGTCCTGCTCCCCTAACGATTGCGACTGGGGGACAGTCAAAGCGATGGTCTACGGAACCAGCGTATCCAGCAACCCTTTTTCGAACGTAGAGGCCATCAAAGCTGAGTATAAAGAGAGTTTCAAAGTTACAACACTGGTCATTGTACCCCTGCCCAACAACCAGTTAATGGTCACCTCTATGTCTACCTTTACCGACGGGAGTGGTCGTAAGCCTTACGCCAGCACCTTCCGTATGAAGCGTCAGACGGTCGTAGCTCGTCCGGTTGGTACGATCATTCGCCCGCGGGTTCCAAATTTTCTGAAAGAAGATATTCTCGGATTTAACTATAACAACCTGCGGATCGTTCGCCGGGGCTCCATCTACCAGATCCTTGATGGTAATCACGCGGTGTTCTCAGCTCCTGATTACGCCGAAGCTAAGCAGATCGTAGCCGTATGCCGACGCTACGGCATTACAAACCAGGGGTTTGTAGGTCGTCCGAATCCTTCACTGACCTATCTGCTGCGTGGTTCAACTGCACCCCAGGGTTCCATGACGGGGGAAGACTGCCTCGCCTTTAACCCCAATAATCTGCAAGTAAAATCAGCAGGCGGCGGTAAGTATCGCATTGTCGACGGAAATCACTACCTGTTCATCTTCCCGAACAAGAGCGAAGCCGAAACGGCCCTGCAGGTGATCAAGAAATATGGTTTTACCCAGACTTGCTTTGTAGGTCGCCCCAACCCATCCCTGCAATACCTGCGCAAGTAAAAGATGTAGTGTGTAAGTGGGAATTCCGCTCCCGTGTGACTCGTTCACGCGGGAGCTTTTTTTGTGCAATTTTGTACTTTACCGTAAGGTTGAGGCCCGCTTCCGCTAAAGCTGCTGTGGGCAGGTTGAGGTTGATACCCCTGCCCCCGCCAATATTTGCATGAACCGTAAAAAATCCGGACCATGTTCTCCGGATCGTTAACACCTTTGATAATCACTATGAACAGACTATTTCATTTACTTACCCTTAGCATCCTGTTTTTCCAGGCACCAGCCATAGCCCAGCAAGTCGAGCCCTACGAAATGACGCTAACCAGCTTTAAACCCGGCCGCCCCTATCCGGACCGGGGCCTGGCACTTTCCTGCTGGGTGCGTACGGGAAACTCCGATTTTGCCAACCTGCTGCGCAGTGAATCTGCTATTGACCGGGTATACGATGATACCGATACCGATTTGCTGGAAAAACACCACCAAAACATTGAGGCCTGGAAGGACCGCCAGGAAGCAGCCGCCCGCCGCGGTCGCATGGTCATGACCTCCCGCAACGAGTCGGTCATTGAATGGGGTAATGCCCGTAATGCCTGGGATACCACAGGCTGGATCCTTCCTCTGGACATTTGGGCACTTCCCGACCCCAAGGCCACCAGGGTATTCATTGAAGGCCAGCTCACCTACGTGGAAAAAGGTGAAGAGATCGACTCTTTCCTCCTCACCAGTATCCAGTTTGGTTCCATCGACACCCTCAGCTTCCAGGGTTTTCGGGTTGCCCTGGAGCCCAACGGAACGGGGTCCTATTCCGGTAATAAGGTACAGATCCTGCGCACCCGGTCCTCCGATATCTTTATCGAAGGCATACGCCTGTTGGACTATCCCCAACAACGGTCGGGTATCCCCACGAATATGATCGCCCAACAGGGCGAACTCGAGATCCCCATGGATCAGTACGAGGAGCTACTGGATGTGATGATCTACTTTCGACCGCTGCGCAAAATAGAACTGCCACTTCGCCTGGAGGTTGGATTAGGTCTGTAGTTCTGCTGCGGAGGATTAGTTACTTGTTTGGAGTGATGAATGCTAAATGATGAATGCTGAATCACTTTTTTTATTTGGCTTTCGCCAAAACAGCAATCGGCCCGACTCCTTCTACATCCCTAAACCGTGCCTGGCGGATAGACTTTAGGATGATCATTCATCATTTAGCATTTATACTTCATCATTCAACTACTAATTCGATGTCGTCTTGCGGGAAGTATGGAACAGGTAATCAACTACCGACCACATTTCCTGGGCGTAGTGGGTACGCGTTTCCGCCGTTTGTTCCATGGTTTTGTCCATCCGTTTATTGGGGTGGATCCGATCGAAAGCTTCTTCCTGGAAGGGAGCATTGTAATCGAGATAGCTGGCGTAAGCATCCCAGGTAATGTAGTTATAGGTCCATTTAGTGCCATTGGGGAGTATTCGGCGCAACAACATCCAGTCTTCCATTTTTTGTTGGCGAATGCGTTCGCGATGGATGGGTTTCCAGATCCTGCGCTCCAGTTCTTCGTAATCGGTATTGCCACCGACGGGGGTCAGCATCTTATTGACGGTTATGAACCGCGGCATGACTTCCGGTTGCCCCGGAATGGCCTCGTCAATCAATTCGAATATTTCGGTATGAACCATATCGCGGGAGGCATCGGTCCGTTCCATAAGCTGGCTGGCATCGACGGCAGGGTGGATAGTCTTCCAGTCTATACCAGCGTATGGATCATCGAGGTCGGCAATACTTGGATAGATATTTACGGCCACAAAATTGTAATTGGCGTTGGTACCGCCGGGATACTCGACCCTGAGTAAATACCAGCCAAGTAGTTTACCGTTGCTGATCCGCTCCCGGTGGACGGGTTTCCAGATCTCTTGCTCCATGGAAATATACTCTTCCGCCCCGTTCGGAGGTACCTTCATGTAGGCAATTTCCATGACTGGATTACCCTGAGAGAAGGCTGCACTGACAAAGAACAACACAGCAAAAAAACTAGCTAATCGTTTCATACGGCTATAGTTTGAGATGATAGGTATATCAGTTTATCACCGGGGTACAGTGAGGTCGTCAACCGGGTATCATATCATTCCTAAAGCCTGGAGCGGGTTGAAATCGGGTGTATTGGTTTGTATTTGTAGAAAATACGCAAAATAAGGGAAGCGATCAAGTATACTCGGCTCGAAGTGGTTTGGGTGTCCCGGCACGAAGTACTGCGGAGCAAAACCACTTTGTTGCCGGTAAAGCCTCAAACAATATGATTTGGAAAATAGCTTTCGGCACCCCACGAAATATTACTACTTTAGGTCTTCAAGTAAAAACAACTGAACAAACAACAACACTTATGTATTTGAAACAGCTTATCCTGGTGCTGGCTTGCCTTACGGCCCTGCCGGCATGGTCGCAAACGGACCAAAAAGAAGCCACTGAACCTACCCTCTCCGATGAATACAAGGGGATGGAATGGCGCAATATCGGCCCCTTCCGGGGGGGGCGTTCCAATGCCGTGAGTGGTGTCATCGGTCAGGATCGCACCTATTATACCGGTTATACCGGCGGTGGTGTATGGAAGACCGAAGATGCCGGTCAGCACTGGCGCAACATTTCGGATGGATTTTTCAAGACCGGCTCCGTTGGTGATATTGCCGTATCGGAAGCCGACCCCAACGTAATCTACGTGGGCATGGGAGAACACGCCGTACGGGGGGTGATGACCACCTTTGGCGACGGTGTCTATAAATCGACCGATGCCGGAAAAACCTGGACCCACATCGGGCTGGACGACACCCGTCATATCTCCGACGTAGTGATCCACCCCGACAATCCGGATGTTGTCTGGGTAGCCGCTCAGGGTGCCGTTCACGGCCCCAGCGAAGCTCGTGGGGTATACAAAACGACCGATGGTGGAGAGACCTGGAAAAAAGTACTGTACGTAGATGAAAACTCCGGTGCTTCCAGCCTCAGCCTTGATATGAATAATCCGCGCATTCTTTACGCCGCTACCTGGGAACATCGCCGGCACCCCTGGACGGTAGAATCAGGAGGCGAAGGGTCCAACCTCTGGAAATCGACCGACGGTGGTGAAACCTGGAAAAAGATCAATAAGGGCTTACCCGATTTCGTGGGTAAAATGGGCATTTCCGTTTCTCGTGCCGACAACAACCGCGTCTATGCTATTGTCGAGGCCGATAAGGAAAAAGCCGGCCTGTACCGCAGCGACAATGCCGGTGAAAGCTGGCAACACCTCACCAATGACCAGCTTTTGACCGCACGTAGCTGGTACTATATGGAAGTCTTTGCCGATCCCCAAAACGCCGATGTGGTGTATGTCCTCAATGCGCCCGTTATGCGCTCCACCGACGGCGGCCGCAATTTTTCACGCGTTTTGGTCGGACACGGTGACACCCACGACCTGTGGATCAACCCCGACAATAACGCCAATATGATCCTGGGCGATGACGGTGGTGGTGAGATCACCTTCAATACCGGCGACAGTTGGTCGACCCTCTACAACCAACCAACTGCTCAGTTCTACCGGGTGAATGCGGATAAGCAGTTTCCGTATAAGGTGTACGGCGGTCAGCAGGATAACTCAAGCGTGGTTATCTCCAGCCGGACCAATGGCGGCGGAATTACCGAACGCGATTGGTTTTCCGGGCCCGGATGCGAAAGCGCCTACATCGCCTTCGATCCTGAAAATCCCACTATGCTTTACGGGGGATGCTATCAGGGGCTGATCGAGCGCCTCGATCTGGCGACCATGGAAAGTAAAGATGTCATGCAATACCCATCGCTCAATCTGGCCATTGAGCCAAAGGATATGAAGTTCCGCTTTAACTGGAATGCCCCGATCGTGGCTTCACCCCACGACCCGGGCACCATCTACCACGCTGGCAACGTAGTTTTCAAAACCACTGACGGCGGGATGAGTTGGGAACAGATTAGCCCTGACCTGACCCGTAACGATCCCGAAAAACAAGGACCCGGTGGAGGTCCACTTACCAATGAAGGTGCCGGTGGTGAAAACTACAACACCATTTACTGCCTCCAGGAATCATCGCTCGAAGCCGGCATGATCGTTACGGGCAGTGATTGCGGATTTGTACAGATGACCCGCGATGGTGGCGAGAACTGGTCGAACATTACCCCCAAGGATCTGCCCGAATGTAATGTGCATAGTCTGGAACTGAGCCCACACGATGCCGGGACCATGTACATCGCCGCTAACCGGTATAAGTTTAATGATATGTCGGCTATGGCCTACAAATCCACGAACTATGGCAAGTCATGGACGCCCATTAATACGGGTATTCAGGAAAACGATTTTCTGCGGGTAATCCGCGAGGATCCCGAGGTTCCCGGGCTGCTGTACGGTGGTGGAGAGCGCGGTTTTTACATCTCCTTTAATGGCGGTACCAATTGGGAGCGTTTCCAGCTGAATATGCCCATAGTACCCATTACCGACCTCATCGTTCGCGACAATGACCTGGTGGCTGCAACACAAGGGCGTGCCTTCTGGATCCTGGACGACCTGGGAGCTATCCAACAGTCGAAGGGCGATTTTGAGGAAGTAGCCATGGCCCTTTACGAACCAAAGCCCACTGTTTTATTCGAGGGTGGTGGTCGGTACCGCGGCTCCGCACCCGTCGGGTCTAACCCAATGAATGGCGTCGTGCTACACTATTATTTGGCGGAAGCTGTGGACAGCCAGGAAGTGACTCTCGACATTATGGATGTAGAGGGTAACCTCATTCGCTCCTACAGTAACAAGCCAGATAAGTCATTTAAGAGCTATCCGGGCGGACCGAGCCGTCCACAGACCATCCCCGCTAAGGCGGGGGTAAACCGCTTCAACTGGGACTTCCGTCACGGACCCGTATTGGATGTGCCGGGCGTGTTTATCTACGGCAGCTTCCAGGGACGTCGCGTGGCTCCCGGAACCTACCAGGCACGCCTCACTAAAGGCGACCAGACCGAGACGGTGCGTTTTGAGGTAACCCCTGATCCTCGTCTGGATGTCCCCATGGCTGCTTACGCCAAACAGGAGAAGGTATTCAAGGAGGTGGATAACCACATCGAGGATATCCATAAATCCCTGATCACCCTGACGCGGGTGAAAAAGCAGATCAACAACTACAATGAGATGATGAAGGACATGGACGATGCCCAACCCCTGATCGATGCCGGAAAGGACCTGCTGGAGAAGATCAACGCATGGGAAAAGGATATTGTGGAGCGTCGCCAGAAAAGTACCCAGGACGTGATCAACTGGCCCGGCAAGCTGAATGCAGAGTTCTTTGTGTTGCGCAGCAAACTCGACACCCACGATCCACGGGTGACCGAAGGAGTTGAAGAGCGTCTTGCCGACCTGTCGGCCCAGTGGGACGAAGCCAAAAAAGGCTACAGCAAGCTGATGAACGAGGATGTAGCTGCCTACAATCAAATGTTCCGTGACCGCAACGTACCGGCCTTGATTACGGCGGAAGCGAATTGAGGAGTTGGGGAAAGGGAGAATTGGGGAATTGGGGAGTTGGAGAATGGGCTAGCACTACTAATCCAAATACTGACTACTCAATACCTGATTAGGGGAACCTAACGTTCATCCTGATCAGTGCAGTGCTTAATTAAAAATTCCTGCCCGCCGAAATCCGGACGGACGAAGGCGGTAAAACTCAAACCTTACAAATAGGGCTCGGGATTTCCCGGGCCCGCTTTTATATGTAGTCAGTGCCTACATTTCCCTTTTGCCTTCGAAGCAATATTGATGGTAAACCTCAAACCACATACCTCAAACCTCAAACCTGACTAATGTTCGACTATACCAACGGCGTGTATGTATTAGCTGTCTTGGCGGCCCTGGTGGCCACATCGGAATGGTTGGTCCGCAAAACGGCCCTGAAATATTTAGGTACCGCCCTTCTCGTTATTGTACTGACGGCGATCATTGCCAACGTAGGTATTCTACCGACCGGGTCTACCGAAGAGCGACCGGTGCCAGTGTACAACGGCATATTCCAGTATCTGGCGCCAATTTCCATCTTTTGGCTGTTGCTGCGGGTATCCCTGCGCGATATACTGCGGGCCGGATTACCCCTAGTAATCCTGTTTTGTATTGGCTCGCTGGGCACCACCTTCGGCATTGTGGTAGGCATGTGGGCCGTCGATGCACCGGCGGGGATAGGACCTTTATTCCCCCCTTTAGGCGGGATGTTTGTGGGTACGTATACAGGGGGAAGTGTAAATTTCAATGCCGTAGCCCTGGAATACGATATGGTGACCGAGCCCGTGCTGTACAGCGGATCGGTGGCTGCGGATAATATAATCACTACCCTGTGGATGGTGGTTACTTTATCGATGCCCGTTTTTTTGCGAAAGCTATGGCCAAAACCCTCCGTGAAAAAATCCGGTGACCCCATGGGCGTCGAACCTGATTTAGGGATAGACATGGATACCGAGTCGATGCACCCGATGGACCTGGGAATCACCCTAAGTCTGGGGCTGGCTGCCTGGTGGATATCGGAAGGCCTGGCCGAATGGACCCAATCGATGGGTTTCGGCATTCCGTCCATCCTGCTCATCACTATTCTGGCCCTGATCCTGGCCCAATTACCCTGGGTTCAGCGGTTAAAAGGAGCACAGTTATTAGGTATGTTCTCCGTGTATGTTTTCCTGGCCGTGATCGGCGCCTTCTGTGATATCCAGGCGTTGGGTGGATTAGGGCGACTGGGGCTGACCATATTAGGGTTTGCGGGGATCGGGGTGCTCATTCACGGAGTGATCATCGTAGTAGCTGCGCGGTTGATGAAGCTGGATCCGGAAATGGCTGCCGTAGCCTCCCAGGCAAATGTCGGTGGTGGCACCTCTGCCCTGGCACTGGCCCGTAGCCGTGGCCGCACCGATCTTGTGTTGCCGGCGGTACTGCTGGGTAGTTTGGGCAATGCGCTGGGTACCTTCCTCGGATTCTGGGCAGTGGAGTCTTTATTGCCCTTGTTGTCGTGAATAGCCGAAATCCCGGCTGACACTCATTTAACCAGCGCCCAGCGCGGCGTTTAGCATGGATTTATCACCGGTCATTTCCCAGTAGATCAGAGACATTGGTATTTGACCCGATTGCTGAAAGGTCTCCACGAATGTCCGCAAGTCGAATGGTCTGTCGAGGTCATTAGCGTAGGTTGCCAGCAGTCGTTCGATCTCCAGCCGGCCGATGACATAACTTGTACCGAGTCCGGCGTGCTGCAGATATCGGTGTTCCAGACGAGTCAATTCATCCCGGTCCATTTGTCGGCGGAATCGCTCCGGCATCCTGGCGGCCACCTGTCGGGTAGCTTCCGGATGATCTGCCTTCAGGCCGTGCTGCATGAGTGCACCGTAGGCCCTGGCAGCGCGCTGGGCCCGGAGCATAATCCACGAAAAATCGCTCCAAAGCCTCATAGCTTTCCGGCACGCCCTTCAGCCCTCCCCGTGGGGGTTCAGAATCCGTACATTGGAAAAGGACAAAGGTGAGTAGGGTCAGCAACAGGTATCTGGCCATCATGTTTTTTATTTTAGACCGGTAATATCCGATTTTGTTCCCGAGAAAATAAATTGGTGATTTCCCCGCGAGTATATTTTTGGCGAAAGCCAAACAACACTAATCATTAATTGAGCACTGAGCATTCATCATTCAACACTCATCATTCGCTCTTCTCAATCAAAAACTTCCAGTACCGCTTCGGCACGTGCTGCACGTGCTGCTTCATATTTCGTCGTTCGGGGATGTCGACGGCTTTGAAGTAGGTCTTCCACAATTCCTGGTAGTCCTTTTCGGTATCGGTGAGCCAGTCGCGTTGCAGACGCACGTGTTGGGACTCCGTGAGGGTAGTGAAGCGCATACCGTCCCGGTCGTACAGTAAGCCATAATGACGTTGTACATCGTAGATCAGCCAATCCTGGGCCGGATAGCGTTCCCGGAAGTGTTTGCCAATGAGGGGTAATACATTAAAGTCGGGCTCGATCAGGGAGACGAAGAGGCCATCCCGGGTTTCCTGAAAGCGGACGAAGGCGTGCATGCGGTGTACCTCCCGTCCGATCTGTTTGCCGATCTGCTGCAGGCGCAGGATGAGCGGGTCCCGGTAATCGGTCAGGGCCGCTCCCCCATCGGTCAGTAATCGTTGGATAGCGTGTAGAATAACGCGTTCCAGATCATCCTGTTCCGACAGGAAACAGCGGTATAACGCTTTGGTCGTCTTTTTACCACCCAGATCCTCCAGCTTTTGCCGGACACGGCCAGCCTTATCTTTATCGGTATCTACGAAGGACTTTCCCGAGAACAGATCGCCGGTGACCGGCCCGTCCCCTTCGATCCGCAGATCGGGAATGCGCAGGCGAAATCCCTCGAAAATGGCCGTCAGTAACCCGTCAAAAGTACCGTCGTAGGTCAGGATCATGCCAACAGCGGTTGCGGATCGGCAAACAGGTTGAGTTGGCTGGCCATCCCTTTTTGTTTGGCTCCGTGTAACACCTGATGGCGGATGATGTCGGGGTCGTAGCCCAGGTATAGGTAATCGCGGTCGGCAGTCAGTACAAAATACTTGGCCCGTTTCCACACGACCCCCATCTTGCGCAGGTGCTCCCGGCGCAGCTTGCCGAAGCGACGGCTCGAAATGATCTTACCAGCCGATTTCTGGCCGATACCGGGTACGCGCAGTATCCATTCGTAATCGGCCGTGTTAATATTGATCGGAAAGTATTCGGGATTTCGCAGGGCGTAGGCCAGTTTGGGGTCTACCTCCTGATCGAGTTGTGGATGGGCATCGTCGACGATCTCCTGCACCTCAAACCCATAGAAGCGCAGCAGCCAGTCGGCCTGGTACAGGCGGTTTTCGCGCACCAGGGGCGTCCGGTCCACCTGTGGCACACGGGCATCGGTACTGATGGGCACGTACCCGCTGTAGTACACCCGCTTGAGCTTCTGATCCTGATACAGGTTATCGGCCAGTTGCAGGACCTGTTGGTCGGTTTCGGGAGTGGCTCCGATAACTAACTGAGTGCTTTGTCCGCCGGGCGAAAAGTTGGGAGCCTTTTTCAGGCTTCGCCGTTCGGCTTTATACCCCTCGATGCGTTCCCGCAAAAAATTCATGGGCTGGTAGGCCGTAGCGTAGTCTTTTTCGGGGGCTACTTTTTTCAGGCTGCGCTCAGAAGGGATCTCCAGGTTAACACTCAACCGGTCTGCATATAAACCCGCCTCGTGAATGAGCTCATCGCTAGCCCCCGGGATGGCCTTCAGGTGGATGTAGCCGTTAAACTGATGTTCTTCGCGCAGTTTTTTAGCAATACGTGCCAGGCGCTCCATGGTGTAATCCACATCCTTGAAGATTCCCGAACTCAGAAACAGCCCTTCGATGTAGTTACGGCGGTAGAAGTGCATGGTCAGATCCACCACTTCCTGCACCGTAAAGGCCGCTCGTTTAATATCGTTCGAGCGACGACTCACGCAGTACGCACAATCAAAAATGCAATGGTTGGTGAGCAGTATCTTCAGTAAAGAGACACAGCGACCGTCCTGGGTGTAGGTATGGCAAATGCCCATGCCCGTTGCGTTACCCAGTCCGGTCGCCGTGTTCTTCCGTTTACTCCCGCTCGATGCGCAGGAGACATCGTATTTGGCGGCATCGGCCAGTATGGCCAGTTTTTCCTGTAAGCGCTGATTCATGCACGAAACATAAACAAAAAATGTTTATTTATTCGCGAATAAAACACAAATTATGTCAAAAACAAGTTAAATGTTCATTTCTTCAGCGGGTACGGGAATAGCTGTCAGTGCCCGATCCAGATCAGCGATCAGATCGCCGGGGTGCTCCACCCCTACCGACAGCCGTACCAGGTTATCGTGAATGCCCATCGCTACCTTATCCTCCGGCGCAATACCCGCATGGGTCATACTGGCCGGGTGTTGGGCCAGGGACTCGGTACTCCCCAGGCTCACGGCCAGCTTGACCAGCTTCAGGTTATTCAGGAATGTAAAAGCCTCTTTTTCGCCTCCCTTCACCTCGAAGGAAACCATGGCCCCCGGTGCGCTGCACTGCCGCTGATAGATTCGATAGGCTTCTCCATCGGCTTCGGTCAGCAGTCCCAGATAGTGCACCTGCTTCACTGCCGGATGGGCAGCGAGGTATTCGGCTACCCGTTGTGCGTTAGCCACTTGTTTATCCATCCGCACTTTGAGGGTTTCCAGGGAACGCATCAGCAACCACCCCGTCCAGGGGCCGGCCATATTGCCGAGGAATGTTCGCATCGTCTTGATGCGCTGCATGCGCTCGGCATCACCCAGCACGGCTCCGGCGATCACGTCGGAGTGTCCGCCAATGTATTTGGTCGCCGAATACATCACCAGGTCGGCTCCGTGCTCCAGCGGATGCTGCCACAGTGGTCCCAGATAGGTATTATCGACCGCCACTACGGGACGCTCCCCTTCCAGGGCAAAGCGATCGGCCAGCTCCCGCATGGCCCGGATATCGATCAGCGTATTGGTCGGATTGGCCGGCGTTTCCACGTAGACCATGGCCAGTGCATCTTCCAGACCCGCTTCTCGGACCATCTGTTCGATCTCATCGACTCCCATATCCGGGTCGTACGCCATGACGTGAATGCCAAACTCCGGCAAGATATGCTCTACAAAGTGTGCCGTGCCGCCGTACACCGGACGGCTGTACAGCAACAGATCGCCCGGGCGCAGGAATTCCATCAGCACGGTGGTGATCGCCGACATACCGCTTTCGAACACAGCGCAATCTTCGGCCTCGTCCCACAGCGCCAGGCGACCTTCCAGGATCTCCAGGTCGGGGTTGTTCAGGCGGCTGTAGATCAGCCCCGTCTGCTCTTCCTGTTCTTTTTCACGCAGGCCGTACGCCAATTCGAAATAGGCCTTCCCTTCTTCCGCTGATTTAAACACGAAGGTGGAGGTTTGGAAGATGGGACACTTAATGGCTCCTTCCGACCAGTGCGGATTATAGCCGTGCGACATCATCAGACTTTCGGGATGCATTTTCATGGTGGTTTTGGTTAGGTTCAACAGATTGATTACCATACAAATCTAACCTATGCAAGCATACCATGCCATGACATTGATCATATCAAGAAAATAAACCTTCCATTCTTCGAATGGCTGATTTTTTTGCTGTTGCTTTCGCAAAAATAGGCCGGTATTGGAAAAATCATCTATGCTTAAGACGGTTCACGGTAGACGGCTTACGGCGAAGATTGGGGACTGGAGAGACTTCAGAGAACGGAGGGACTAGCTCTGGGTTTGGGGTTCAGGGCTTTACTCTCCGGTTTCTGCCCGAAATGGCGTCGAGCATTGGGCATAGAGCGTAGAGCGTCGAGACGGATCGAAAAGGAGCGCTGATCCTCTGGATCACGGGTGGAGCGTGGAGCGGCGGGCGGAGAGCGTGCCTGCTTTACCACTAAAGTGGTACTACTATGGGTGGGGTGCATCCCTATTCCCACCGCTAAAGCGGTTGGGCTTATTTAGCGGGGACCATGGACCTTGAACCGTGGACCTTGAACCGTGGACCGTGGGACCGTGGACCGTGAACCGTGAACCGTCGCTCCCACCGCTGAAGCGGGTGGGCTTAAACTACCAACTGCCGACCCTTTGGCGAAAGCCAAAAAAACAAAACCACATTGAGCATTGAGCATTGAGCACCGAGCATTGCCAACTAAAAAACCGCCGCATTCGTCGAGCTGGCGATCACTACCTGCAATTGGGTTACCACATCACGCACCGCCGCGTATGCCCCTCCCCGCTCTTTGAGGTCTTTCTTAAGTCGTTTGGCAACTTCACGCGCCTCCTTGCGCGAATCGTACACCGCGGGCAACATATAGGCAGCCTGCAGGAGTCCGGCCAGCATCCAGTCCCGATCGGTGAATTGATCAACCGGTGTGTTCAAGCGCTGGCGAATAGCCGACTGCAATTGCCGGGTACTATTAGGGTTAGTGGCCGGATAGGTCGACCAGGGAAAGATCCACAGCACCTTGGTGGTCTCCTTGCGGAGAACCCGATCATCGATCAGCTGCTGACGGGCCATGGGCGTTAGCTTACCCGAACGCTGTATCAGCACGTGCATAAAGGCAGTCATTCGGGGCGGCCGGTTGCGCTTGTCGGCGTAGGCCTGCAGGCGATGCAACACATCATTGAGCACCGGACGATCCGTGGGCTCGGTGGAAAGCAGGTGAAGACGCTTTTCCCGCAAGTCGATTCGTCCCAGAGCCATCAGATCCAATACATAGGCCCCCGCCAAACCGGCGTACAAATGGGTTTGAGCTACCCGTAGCTGCCCGTTTTCGGGGCGATAGGCCAATTGAAGGATCGTATCATGCAAATAGGTCGGCATGTCCATAGATCGAATTTTTAACGGAACATAACCAACCTATCTGCTAATCGCGAATTCCATCGACGGAGGTCATGGAAATTTCGGCGTGCTGTTGTTTAAATCACTCCCATCTCCTTACCCACCTTGGTGAAGGCCTCAATGGCCTGATCGAGATGCTCTTTGTCGTGAGCTGCCGACATCTGCACCCGTATCCGGGCTTTGCCTTTAGGTACAACGGGGTAGAAGAAACCGATCACGTAAATGCCTTCATCGAGCAGACGATTGGCAAACTCCTGGCTTACCTTTGCATCGTAGAGCATAATGGGGACGATGGGGTGCTCACCCGGTAAAATATCAAAGCCGGATGCATTCATCTTCTCGCGGAAGTACTTGGTATTGTATTCCAGTTTATCGCGCAGAGCCGTGCTACCGCTAAGAATATCCAGAACTCTGATCGATGCGCCCACGATAGAGGGAGCCAGCGTATTTGAAAAGAGGTACGGACGCGAGCGCTGACGAAGCATATCCACGATCTCTTTGCGGGCGGCGGTGAAGCCACCGGAGGCACCTCCCAGGGCCTTACCGTAAGTACCCGTGATGATGTCGATACGGCCCATAACATCGCAGTGTTCGTGGGTGCCGCGTCCTGTTTTACCCATGAAGCCGGTGGAGTGACAATCATCGACCATCACCATGGCGTCGTATTTCTCGGCCAGGTCGCAGATCTTATCCAGTTGGGCGATGTAGCCATCCATGGAGAACACCCCATCCGTGGCGATCAGTCGGCGACGTGCCCCCTGGGCTTCTTTAAGCTTGGCCTCCAGATCGGCCATATCATTGTTTTTGTAGCGGTAGCGGGCAGCCTTGCACAAGCGAATACCATCGATGATCGAGGCGTGATTGAGTTCATCGCTGATAATGGCATCTTCCTTGGAGAGGATGGGCTCGAAGAGTCCGCCGTTCGCATCAAAAGCTGCGGCGTAAAGAATACAATCCTCCATGCCCAGGAATTCGGCCGTCTTGCGTTCCAGTTCCTTGTGGATATCCTGGGTGCCGCAGATGAAGCGGACCGACGACATTCCGTAGCCGTGGTCATCAATGGCCTTTTTAGCCGCTTCGATCACCTCGGGGTGAGCCGATAAGCCCAGGTAATTATTCGCGCAAAAGTTGAGTACTTCCTTGCCCGTACTGATCGAGATGGCAGCACCTTGTGGGGTTACGATAATGCGTTCTTCTTTATATAATCCGGCTTCCCGGATCTCTTCCAGTTCTTTTTCCAGAGCTGGTTCTACGTGGTCAAACATAGTTTTGGTATTTATCAGGTTTGTTTGAATCAGGCGTTCTCTACCTCGTATTTCAAGCGCAGGTTCTCGAGCATATCCCGGGTCATTGCGGCCAGGTCGTAGTTGGGTTTCCAGTGCCAGTCGGTCCGCGCCTGGCTATCTTCAATACTATTTGGCCAGGAGTCCGCGATTTTTTGACGAAAGTCAGGAGCATATGAAATGCTGAATTCCGGTATATGCCGGTTAATTTCTGCTGCCACCTCCGCCGGTGAAAAACTCATCCCGGCCAGATTGTAAGAGGTGCGCACGGTAATTTGTTTAGCGGGAGCCTCCATCAATTCGATGGTGGCGCGGATAGCATCGTCCATATAGAGCATGGGCAACCGGGTCCCGGCGCTCAGGAAACACTCGAAAGGCTCGCCTAAAACAGCTTTGTGGTAAATATCCACCGCGTAATCGGTCGTGCCTCCTCCGGGCATCGATTGGTAGCCGATGATGCCCGGATACCGAACCGACCGTACATCCACCCCGTATTTCTGATGGTAGTACTGACACCACTGTTCTCCTGCCACTTTACTGATACCGTAGACGGTGGACGGCTGCATAATGGTGTCCTGTGGCGTTTCGCGGCGGGGCGTATTATCGCCAAAAACGGCAATGGAACTCGGAAAGAAGAGCTGTAATCCGTGCTGGCGGGCAGCCTCCAGCACATTGAAAAGCGACTCCATATTGATCTGCCAGGCCTGCCGGGGATTTTGCTCTCCTTTAGCCGACAGGATAGCTGCCAGATGGTAGACCGTTGTGATCTGGTATTGCCGGATCAACTGATCCAGGCGCTCATCATCCAGGGCATCCAGGCGTTCAAAAGGCCCCGGCGCAGACTGTTCCGGATCCCGGATATCCGTGGCGACCACCTGGTCGTCGCCCAGGCGCTGGCGCAACTCCTGAGTCAGCACCGAGCCGATCTGGCCATTGGCTCCGGTTATTAATACGCGTGTTTGGTTCATAGATGGTTGGGCTATTAGAATCATGGCCGGATACTGTTACCTCTCCGGCTTATGCAAAACTAACGATTTTCCGTCGTATCCGTTTAAGGTCCCTGGTCCGGATACGCGGGTATTTCCTCCATAAAGGAAAAGGATTCCGACTCAAAATCAATGGCGCACACATAGTTATCCGGCCCGTTACTCACCCATACATACGGCACTTTCAGCGACATATTATAGGTAGCTATCTGACGAAAGACCGCCTCGTTTACTGGTACCGACGGCGCTTTACACTCGACCAGGAGAAAAGGCTTCATGGCCGGATCGTACACCAGCACATCGCTGCGGCGGAACATTCCGTTCACGGTCAAACCCCGTTCCAGCGTAATCCGGTTACGGTTGCATCCGCAATGCTCGATCAGGTAGTGCACGATGAGCTGACGCACCATTTCTTCCGGTTGCAAGACCAGCCACTTCTTACGGATGATGTCCCAGATCATCCGCTTGCCATCTACTGTTTTGATCTCCAGTCTTTTCTGTTGTCCGGTCAGGTCCAGCTCCATGTGTTCGGTATTGCTTTCGCAAAAAAACTACTGACGTACGAAGGGCAAGTGATGTACTCCCTTTCCATCGGTCAATCGCAACACAAAGGTGCCATTTTCCAAACCTGAAACATCAATTCTCCGCTGTTGGGCGGTTGGACTTAATGCCTGCCACCGGCCACGTTGTCGTGCGCGCCCTGCTACGTCAATAATAGACCAATTCAGGGTACCGGTGGTCTGCTCCATGGTAACGCTCAACTGAAGCACATCCGCCACCGGATTTCCAAGAACGCGGAATTGGCCGGCCAGCGTGGGTTGGCGAACTCCGGTGGTTTGCATGAGAGAATAGCTACTCGTTCCGGTGGTATTTACCACCTGTATCTGATCCCCGGAATCATCCCAGATCACCGCCAGGATCAATACATTATCCATATGGTATGCTTCGGGAAGGGCATAAAAAAGTTCGGTATTGAAACGTTCCCCGGCGGTAGTTGTACCGGCATGCAGGAGGGTGCCGAAAGGATTCTCTGTAAGCGATTCGCGCAGCACATTAACGTGTGTTGCTGCGGAAGACCGACTGGCTTGTTCCTCAATAACCGACCGTTCCACTAAGTACAGTCCCAGACGATACGAACCTTCTGCCTCGGATTGGAAAAACTCCATGGTTGCCCGCACCCGCAAGCTGCGGGAGACAGGTTCGAAAGCCAGGTTTATTCCCGCCTGAACGACGGGTGTGGCCAGATTCAGGGCTTCGATCCGTTCCTCGATGGTAGTTTCAACGGAAGCCGTGCCGGACCCAATCACCTCCTCGCCTACATAAAAGCGTGGCTGTGAAAAAGAGGATTCAAAAGCATCAATCCACGCCTCCGCTACCTCGCTGTGCAACCGGCTGCTGAAGCTGTGGTGCGCCTTGATAAAAACGGCCTGGGTACTGTCGTATCCGTTTTCCAGGCGCTCCATCATATCCCAGGCGAACCCACCACAAATGGTACACCAGGTAGCCGTTCGCTCGGTTACCAGTGCCTTTTGGGTGGAAGAAACGGAAATCTGTTCCTGAGCAACAAGCTGAAGGCTGATTGCCAGCAAAATCATATAGCACAGTACTAATCGTTTCATGAGGTTATTGATTAATGGGTGAATTCGACAAATAAATACATTCGATAATTGATTCGGTCTCTTCGGTAAGCCGTAATTGATGATCCAGCCGGTGACCCACCAACCAGCAGATCCGATCGGTGGCATCGACCAGTAACCAAGCATTTTCCTTGTCGTAGCGCGACCATTTTTCGTCGACAAAGTAATCCTTAAGTTTCTTGGTGTGTCCGTTCATACCGAATGGCTGAAAACGATCTCCTGCCCGCCAGCGGCGCAGGTGCAGCGGGAAAGTGACCGCACGGGCATCCATCAGGGCAATGGTCGGGTCCTTCCTGATATTTACCGGTGGCGGCTTAGGACCGGAAATAACCAACAAGCCTTCCGGCAAATGCAGGGTTCCGGCCTTGGAGAACGTGTACGGACGGTGATCCACCCGCCCCCTTTTACGGATCTTCAGGGAGGACCGGTCGATCAGCACTTCACTGGTACCCGTCTGGAACCATTTGCCCGTATGCTCTAATTGTACGGCCTGCCAAATATCGCGGGCTACGGAACGGGAAGCGCCAAAGGGCCGCAGCAGTTCAAACACCAGGGTCGGAGCATAGCCCTTCCCCATCACTGGTCGCAGGTCGATAGTAACCACCTCGTCCTCTCCTTGACGGATCAGGGATTCCCGCCAGTGCTCCACCGCCCACTGCACCAGTTGTTGGGTTTGCTGCAGGTGCCCAATAGTGCGGGCCACCGATGCATCGAAAGAGGGATTAATATTTCGGAAGACCGGCAAAATATCGTGGCGAATCTTATTGCGCTGGTATTTGCGCTCCGCATTGGTATGGTCTTCGCGGTGCCTGAGCTGACGCTGACGGTAATAAGATTCCAGATCGCCCCGGCCAAAGCCGAGCAGGGGACGTAATACACGACCATTTCTGGCGGGAATGCCGGTGAGCCCCGTCAGACCAGTTCCCCGGCTCAGGTTAATGAAAAAAGTTTCAATGGAATCCTGACGATGATGTGCGGTTAGGATCCAGTCGTAGTCTTCGTCCCGGCGAATGCCTTCCAGCCATTCGTACCGCAAATCCCGGGCCGTTACCTGAATGCTCTTCCCGGTTTGCCGGGCCTGCGCCAGCGTATCGAACTGGATAGAATAAAAAGGAGCCTGGTATTGTCGCGACAGGCTGTCGGCGAAGACCTGATCCCCGTCCGAAGCTTCACCGCGGAGCTGGAAATTGCAGTGGGCAATACCCACCGAAAGGCGCGAGCGGCAACACAGATCCAGGAGTACCACCGAATCCAAACCTCCACTCAGGGCAATCAAAAACCGATCCTGTTCCCGGTCCACACCAGGCAGGGCTGACAGGGCTTCCAAAAAGGCCTGAGCCAGGGTTTGTTCCATGCGTACAAGGTACAAAAAAGGTCAGTCCAGCACCACTCCCGGTTTGCGTTGGATCATGGGCACATCCTTGACGACCATTTGGGCTGTTCCGCGGTGGCGCTCCTCCAGCAAGACCAGTTTGCCGCGACGTAAATTCTCAAAAATATCGGGTTGGGAGTGACGAATGGTAATGAGTTCCAGGTCCCGATCGATCAACACGCTGAAGTTCTCGCTGATGCGCTCGGCGAAGGTGTCGACCTTGTCGTCGATGTCGTTCACGCAGATATTAAAGTTGATGGCCGAGTTTTGCATCAAATTTACCTGCAGGCGCAGGTCGGCAATGATGCTGAAGAGGTAGCTCATGTGGTGCTCAGCCACGAAGGAAAAGTCTTTGGTAGCTATCTGCAGCAGCGCCTGGTCACGCTCTACGGCCACCATCGAGGGGTAAGTGTCGTCCACATCGGAAGTAATGAGGGTGCCGGTACCGGAGGGATCTACGAAGGATTTCACGTAAAGCGGTATGCTCTTATTTTGTAAAGGTTTAATGGTCTTGGGGTGAATTACCTTAGCTCCGTAGTAGGTCATTTCAATCGCTTCCTTATAAGACAGACGATCGAGTTTCACCACATTTTTGAAAATGCGTGGATCGGCGGTGAGCACACCGGGTACATCTTTCCAGATAGTCATACTCTGAGCGTCCAGGCAGAAGGAAAAGATTGCTGCCGTGTAATCCGAGCCTTCACGACCCAATGTGGTCGTGAAATTCTCCGACGTACTTCCGATGAAACCCTGGGTCAGCACAAAAGAACCTTTAGCGAGCATAGCCGGAACGCTCTTTTGCGCGCGGGATACCGTCTCATCCCATTGCACCCAACCCTCCCGGAAAATATTATCGGTAATCACCACATCGCGTGCGTCGAGCCACTCCGTAGGCAAAGAAAGGCTGTTCAGGTAGGCATGTAAAATACGGGAACTGGCCAGCTCGCCCGTGGAGACGATCTGGTCGTACATATAATCGTAGTTATCGTGGGGTGGCTCCTCCAGCACCCACTCCACTTCGACAAAGGTATCGTTGAGCAGGGCAAAGACTTCGTGTTCGTTGCCGAGCAACTCCTGGGCAATGAGGTAGTGTTGTTTTTTGATATCCTCGAGTAGGCGGGTAGCTTCCCCGTTTTGATGCGCGTGGGCTTCCACCACTTCTTCCAGGGCATTGGTCGTTTTGCCCATAGCCGAAACGACAATGACCAGTTGGTGATCCGTATATTGCTGCAGGATGGTACCGACGTTGCGGATGGATGCCGCATCTTTAATCGATGATCCTCCGAATTTGAATACTTCAATTGGTTTTTTCATAGTGAACTATTTTTGCGCAAGCAAGCCTATGCCCGCAAACGTAAAACCTTTTTGGCAAAAGATGGATTATACCGCTTAGATAATGGAATCGGATAAATTCCTTTACTGTTTTTATCGCCCTTTCGGGCAAAAAAATAACGCAAAACTATGCACAACTACTACAAATGGAAAGGACTGATGATCCTTTTGCTGGTCTTCGCGCTGGGTGGCCTGACCAGCCATATGCTGAGTGAAGAACTAACAGGGGGCGACGTGCAAAGCGCCGCCAAGGTAGCTGGTCTAACGTTTACGGATTCGGAGATCGAACTGATGTTGCCCGACCTGGAAAGTGCCCGGGAAGATTACGCCGCTAACCGGGAACACGAGATCAGTAATGGTCTGGCCCCGGCCCTGGTTTTCAATCCCATCCTGCCGGGAATCGATATCCCTAAAGATCAGGAGGAGTTACGTTATTCCTCTCCGGGGCAAATTACCGTGCCCGACAACCGGAATGAACTGGCCTGGATGACCGTGCGCGAGCTGGCCGAACTGATACGCACCAGGCAGATATCTTCCGTTGAATTGACCGAATTTTTCCTCGATCGCCTGCGTACCTACGACGACACCCTGCACTGCGTGGTGACCCTGACCGAAGAGCGGGCCCTGGCCGCTGCGCGCCGGGCCGACGCAGAGATAGCCCGTGGTGAATACCGGGGTTTACTGCACGGTATTCCCTACGGGGCCAAGGATCTGCTGGCCGCCCGTGGGTACCCGACTACCTGGGGAGCCATGCCCTATAAAGATCAGAACATCGATATGGATGCCACGGTCATTGAGCGTCTGGAAGAGGCCGGGGCCGTCCTGGTAGCTAAGCTTACGCTTGGCGCCCTCGCCTGGGGGGATGTTTGGTTTGGAGGACGCACCCGCAATCCATGGAATGCGGAAACGGGTTCGAGTGGCAGTAGTGCCGGTTCGGCATCGGCCGTTTCCGCGGGCCTCGTACCCTTTGCGATCGGGACAGAAACGCTGGGGTCTATCGTGTCACCTTCAACAGTTTGCGGGGTGACCGGTCTGCGTCCTACCTTCGGGCGGGTATCGCGTCACGGTGCCATGGCCCTGAGCTGGACTATGGATAAGATTGGCCCCATTGCCCGTTCGGCCGAGGATTGTGCAATCGTGTTCGCAGCTATTTACGGTCCCGACGGTCAGGATTTCCATATGTACGATGCGCCATTTAATTATGATGGTACTGCTTCCCCAACCACCATCAAAGTGGGGTACCTGAAAAGTGCCTTTGAGAGTAATTATGGATTCAAAGCGCAGGATAGTGTTAGCCTGCAGGTACTGCGGGACCTGGGTTACGAGCTGGTGCCCATCGAACTGCCCGAGGCTCCCGAACTTGGGATGATCCTCTCGGCCGAAGCCGCTGCTGCCTTCGATGAGCTGACGCGCAGCGATCGTGATGATGAGCTGGTGCGCCAGCAACGGCGGGCATGGCCCAACACCTTTCGTGCCGGCCGGTTGATACCGGCGGTGGAATACATTCAGGCCAACCGGCTGCGGACACAGTTGTGCCTGGATATGGAGGAGGTGTTTGAGCAGATCGATGTATACGTGCACCCGAGCTGGTCGAGCACCAGCCTGGGCATTACCAATCACACCGGTCATCCGGCAGTGGTGGTGCCCAATGGCTTTCGCCAAAACGGCTTACCGACCAGTATCACGTTTACCGCTGGCTTGTTTGAGGAAGGCAAAGCACTGCGGGTCGCCAAAGCCTTCCAGGATGCCACCGACTGGGACGAGCAGCATCCGACGCTGACGCAGTAATTTGGGGACTGGGAGTGAACGAAGGGACCGCAGCGACTGGAGGGACTTGCCTGAACTGGGTTATCTCGTTGTGCTTGATTGCTGCATCTCTGCTCTTTTTTGCGTCGGTCGTGGCCCTCCTTCGCCGAGGCTTCGGCGGGCGTGGAGCGTGGAGCGTTGAGACCGGGAGCGACTAAAGGGAACGAAGCGACAGAAGAGTCTTGCCCAAGCTAAATTTTTTGCTTGTACCTGACTTCTGCAAGCCTGCTTTATCTTGCATAGAGTACCACATAAACACTGCGAACCATTGCCCGTACGGGCTGCGATCCCCGCGTTTTTACAAATCGGAAAGGGGAAGTCGGAGGTCGGAAGTAGACTGAAGACTCCCCACTGTAGACTGAAGACTGCCCACTGCCTATTGCGCACTGAGAACTGGAGCTAGCGAACCTTTTGGCAAAAGCCAAAAACAAAACCACATTGATCATTTAGCACTGAGCACCGAGCATTGCTAACTGAAGACTGGCGATTGGAAACTAAATACTGCGAACTGCCAAATACGGACTCTCCGAAATAGGCCGTCGAACCACTGGAATGATTGGACGGTTACTGATTTCACTCCCACCGCTGAAGCGGATGGGCTTAAACTGCCAACTGTAGACTGAAAGAATGTAGACTGGAGACTGTTTTTGTTCTTTGCCCGACAAAAATCCGGATCAACCTGAAGTCACATAAGGATTTAGTACATTCATAGGGTATTTCAAGAAAACTGAACCCTATGTTATTGTCCGCCATTGTCAAGCCCAAAGTCTGTGGGTTGTTGCTAATCTGTGAATTTATCATTTGCTCGCCGGCCTTGTTTTCCCAAACCGGCCAGTTTTTCGATTTGGTGGGAGGACCGATTTATCCACCATCATCTAGCATTGCATTTGGCTTCGATGTAAAATTGTCGTCGGATAGTCAACGAATTGCTATTTCATCACCCAATGATACTACTATTAACGGTCCAAGATCAGGTAGCGTACGGGTGTATGAATTGACTCCGACCGGATGGAGTCAATTGGGTAATGAAATCATTGGGTTAGATACCCTAGAAGCCTGGGGAGTCCCAATTGCTCTTTCCGGTGATGGTAATCGAGTAGCATTGAGTGCTGCCTTTAGCTCAGGAGGCAATGGTTTTCGAGCGGGTGAGACGATGGTTTTTGAATGGAATGGTGATGAGTGGCAAAAACTAGGTCAAACCATTGTTGGAGATTCAGAAGGTGATGATAGCGGGAGTTTTTTGAGCCTTTCTTCAGATGGAAGTTTACTAACCTTGAGTACCCAGTCAGATGGTAACACTGAAAGAGAGTTAAAAACATTACAATGGCAGGACTCCATATGGATTGATCTTCAAATAGATTATAGTCAAATCCAGCCAGATGTTTTTTCCGAAACTTTTTCAATTTCATCAGATGGAAATTGGTTAGCCCTGGGTTTACCAAATAATAATCGACAAACCGGTCAGGTACAAGTTTACCGAAAAATGTCAAATGCCTGGACCCAAGTTGGTAACACCATTTTTGGTGATACTGTGGGAGATAGTTTCGGCGACAACATTGTTATTTCAGCTACCGGAAAATTTGTTTTAACCTATGCAATAAGAAGAGTTATTGACGAAGGAGCAGGAAAAGTATACGCTTACGAACGAATAGACTCTACTTGGGTCCTCAGGGGAACGCCTCTTTCCGGCCAGTTTGCACAAGAAAATTACGGCAGACGAATTGATATGTCAAGTGATGGAAGTCGCATCGCCATTAATCGTTCCTTTGTGGATTCTTTAAGCGAACCAAATTACGGTAAGGTTGACCTGTTTCAATTTGTGGAAAGGGATTGGGTACCTATAGGCAAATCGTTCAAAGGATCCACTTTTAAGGAAAAGATTGGCTGGTCAATATCTTTGTCCCAAGATGGTTCTACTATAGCATATAGCGTTTTCGGGCGAGATCCTGTGGACAGTTCATTTACAGATTTTATCGAGGTCTACACCATCAATCCCGGCTTTGCGCGCATTTCCGGAGCTTTTTTAACACCGGACGGTCAACCGGTGCAGGGTGTACAAACGGGCCTGGACACCACTTTTTCCGGAACACAGACCACCGATTCTACCGGGGTTTTTCTCGTTTCGGTACTCGACGGAGAGAATGATCAATCTGTCACAATTCGCCCTACAAAAGAGGGTACTTCGGCCGAGGGGTTGACGACCCTTGATCTGTTGGCGGTTGCTCAGCATATTTTAGGGCG
This sequence comes from uncultured Saprospiraceae bacterium, assembly GCA_964342305.1. Lineage (GTDB taxonomy): Bacteria > Bacteroidota > Bacteroidia > Chitinophagales > Saprospiraceae > DT-110. Next base: position 33,373 of record CAYFGK010000045.1, read on the forward strand.
AAAACCGCTTACTTCTCCTTACCAGCTACTGGCAGCGGATGTGAATCGCGACGGCTATATCACCGTTACGGACCTATTGGCCATGTATAACTGGATTTTGGGGAATCCCCCTGAAGATGCACAGACAAGATCCTGGCGATTTGTGGTGGCAGATCACTCCTTCGACAACCCGCGCAATCCACTACAGGAAGCCTATCCGAATCAATTGGTGGTACCACTTGCTGAAGTAAAGAGAGGATTGCGCTTTATTGCCATCAAGCCCGGGGATGTGGTGCATTAGGTACCGTACGTACATAGGAGCGGCTACCATGTGTACCTATGGCCAGGGTGGTCCCGCAGGCCATGCGGCAGTGGACCTCTGTTCTTTTATCCGTGGTGATCGTCCCCAGAATTTCTGTGGGTGTACGCAGGTTACGGATGGCATCATGCGGGGGGCAATACCTCGCCAGATCACGTCGAAATTGCTGGAAAGCCTTGAACTGACTTGGAGTCAGCAGGAATCGCAATTGCTGCAAAGGCCAATTAAAGGAGGCGAGAGCGGAACCACCGAGGTACATGGCGGGCACTACTCCGGAAAGGAGGTTTGTGAAGGATCGTCGGTCCATAAGGTCGTCTAGTTTGAACAAGGGTAAGAGGCAAAGCCTCTTTTATATACCTACCAAATCTATATAATAAACGGCAATTTCGGAAGGCGGTTACCAGGACAAATCAAAAAAGATATATCTTACTAACACATATACCGCTTCCGAAGTGGTTTGGTCTCCCAGCACGAAGTACCGCGGAGCAAAACCACTTCGTTGTCGGTATACATGCTCTAAACTACATTACTTAACGCCTGTAAATCCAAATCTCATGGATCCCTTTATTGGTCAAATTATAATGGTCGGTTTCGACTATGCCCCGGTTGATTATGCCTTGTGCAATGGGCAGACCCTGCCACTTTCCTCCTATGGCATTCTATACGCAGCCATTGGCACCACCTTCGGAGGTAATGGTACCAGTACCGTGGGTCTGCCTGATTTACGGGGACGCGTTCCAATGGGAATGGGCAACGCCGGTAGTTTATCGAACCGAAGTATCGGACAAATGGGCGGCTTAGAAAACGTTACCATAACAATTTCGCACCTTCCCGCTCATGATCACGGCTTATCCAGCGTAACCCTCACTCCGGGTGCTTCCGGCAAGGGCGTTACTGTTACCAATACACCGGATGGAAACTACCTGGGCAATGCTCAATCCATAGACCTTTACAGTAATACGGCAGGTAGTGGAGCCATATCCGGGATTTCCGGAAATACGGATGCAGCGGGGCAGGGCAATGCGATTTCTAATGTGCAGCCCTTTACGGTGGTCAATTTTCTGATAGCTACGGATGGTATTTACCCTCAACGCCCCTAAAAAATGTCGCCATTACATATTGACTTACCTTTTCCGGAAACCAGTTACCGGGGCTGGCGGATCGAAACTTTCGCGCAAAACGGAAAGACTTATCATCGGCTGTGGCATGGTGACCGCATCATGATGCTCAACACTCCTGAGATCGTCGCGGGTTTTGAGATTTTTTTGATGCAGGCCCATGGTCATATACTGATTAACGGGTTGGGTATCGGCATGTGCGCCTTCTATCTTTTGGCGAAAGCCAGAGTAAAAAGCCTGACGGTTATTGAAATAGAGGAAGACCTGGTACAGCTCATAGACTCCCTATTGCCGAAGGATCCAAGATTGAACATTCTGCATGCTGATGCCTTTGCCTACGAACCTCCGGAAGGCATGTTCTACGATTACGTCTGGCACGATGTATGGACTACCTACTCGGCCAGAAACGTGGCCCAAATGAAGCAACTCTTCGCAAAATACGAGGACCGCAGCCACTGGCAAGATGCCTGGGGTCGCGCACGCTGCGAGCAATTATTAGCGGATAAAAGCAAAGTCTGAACATGCACATCCACATCCAAACAACACCGGAGGAAATACAGCGCGCACGCAGATGGTTTAGCGGGCTGGATATGCTTTGGCAGATGGCCTATAACGAAACCCTCTTTGGTAAAGGACCTACCGTGGAGCCACCCTCCGACGAACACCTCATGATGCTGGTCCTGGGTTTAGAGAACTTGCGTTTTGCCGGGCCCTCTGCTCCCTATCCCAATATGAGCTTCCAGTTAAAAGATCTGTCGGGCCTGATCCCCTTGCGACGCCTTAAACATATTACACTTTGCAACCACCAGGTGACCAGCCTGGCTGCTTTGTCCCACCATACTGCTCTGGAGCATTTATTTGTTATGGAGAATCAATTAAGCTCCCTGGCAGGTGTGGAGCAATTGACGAATTTACGGAACTTGTACTGCCAGGGGAATCAAATCACCACCCTTTCCCCTATCCGTAACCTCACCAACCTGGAGGTGCTCTATGTGACCCGAAATCATTTGCAGGATCTGGATGGGCTAACCAGGTCACACAAGGCCAAACTGAAGACCTTTCGGGTAATTCCCAACAATGCGTTGCCCGATGAAGCCATCATTCGATGTCAGCAAGAATTGGGTATTCTTTGCAAACGCGGATAAGTAAAGCTTCACGTTCCGTAAATAGTTGGGACAATTCCGGGCAAATCTGGTTTTTTTCCGGTATATTTACCATGTAAACAGCGTTCCTCTCTTTCTCAATCTCTTCGTTTTTCCCTTTTTAGGTACAGCTTTTAACTGCCCGGTGGTGGCCAATTCGCTTTGGCTACGGTCCCCTTGTCTTTACGGACGGGGCTGATTTGTTTTTGAACGCGCGTTCAATATTGAACGTGGACGGCTATATACATACTTTGTAACCCTTGAAAAGCGGTGCCTCTGGCAATACCGCAAACTATACTGGACGCATGAAAAAAACGGTACCCCCGAACTGCAATTCGTCGGAATCGCGTAGCCTATTTGGTACGCCAATAATTCTGACCTACCGATTCACCTCTCTCGGAGCGCTGGTTATCCTGACCTTTTTGGGACTTAGTCTTCGGTTTTCACCCGCTTCACCTCCCGAGATGTTCATGACGAATCTTATTGAGGATTTTGAAGATGAATTCCCCATTCCAACAACCTCCTTTTCTACTGACCACCCCAATTTTACTGCGGATTTTATGCTTACCGGCGATCTGGTCATTAACAGCTTCTCCGGCTTTGGTAGTCAGGGGTCCGATGCTTACCTGGAGAGCAATGAAGCCAACGCGCCCTATACCCTGGGGTCCACTGTAGGTGCCATTCAGAGTGATGGTACATTCACCTTTATTGTGGATAGTCTTGACCTGTACCTGTCCACGGATGGGAACATCGGAAACTCCGAGTCAGCTATGGTGCGCTTCATTGGTACGCTGCCCGGTGGCGGCACTGCAAGTGCCGATTTGGTAACGGGGGCTGACAATACCTATACCGAAGGTGTTTCTTTTCAGGGTACCGACCTGGAAAATGTGCCAATCACCGAATTGAGCATCCAATTGCTGGGTGACGTTAATTACGTTGCACTGGATAAGTTTGCCTTCCAGTATCTTCCCGACGGTACGACCTTCTTCACCGTCAATTCGATCCAGGCCACGGAAGGAAATAGTGGTACAAAGACGTTCACGTTCAATGTTTCCCGGAATATCAATACCGGCGCGCACGATGTAACGGTGCAAACGGCCGACGATGTAGCCACTGCCGGATCGGATTATACAGCTGTAGGAGCTACCGTACTCAGTTTTGCTGCTGGTGGAGATTTCTCCAAAACGGTGGATGTCACCGTCTCCGGTGATACCGGTCTTGAGCCCGATGAGACCTTCTTTGTTAATTTGTCCAGCCCTACCAATGGAGCTATGCTGCAAGTTAGTCAGGGAGTGGGAACCATCCTGGACGATGATGAACGATTCGAAACATTTGAGGACGAACTTGCGGGTACGACCACCTTTACGGAAGGGGGCCTTACCTTTAATGTCACGGGGGTACTGGTCATCGGGGAAGTAACTTCCGGCGGAAGCGGCAATTCGGATTTTTTCCTGGAAACCGAAGATACCGATGCGCCTCACAGCGGTACGGTAGGCACCTTATCGATTGGAACCGGTGAGTTTTTCACTGTACAACAGCTCGATCTGTTCCTGTCGGACGATATGGATCTTAACACTGCCGAGACCGGTACCGTCCGGTTTACCGGTACTTTAGCTGCAGGTGGTACTATGAGTGCTGATCTGACCTCTGACGGCGGGTTTGTCTGGACGGAGGATCTTTCTTTTTCCGGAACCGATCTGGAAAATGCCGTTCTTTCCAGTCTGAGCATTGAGCTCCTTGGAGATGTAAACTACCTGGCCATTGATAATTTTGCTTTTGCGGAAGCAACCATGATGGGAGCCGGAAACACTCCCCCTACCGCCAGCTCGTTCACCGCAGCAAATGGTCCTTTTGAAAACCTAACCTACACCTTTGCAACCAGTGATTTTGGGTATATGGACGATGACAGTGATCCGCTGGATCATATTGAAATCACGTCCTTACCCACTAGCGGGACTCTTTACCTTGATGCTGATAATGATGATACATATGATGGCGGGGAAGAAGTCGCCGCCAATGATCAGGTATCCAAAGCAGATCTGGACGCGGGGAACCTACAGTACATTCAAAACGGATCCACAAATACCTCCTTTCAATTCAGGGTAAATGACGGAATGGAAGCCAGCGTTTCCTCCTATACAGCTACCCTGAACGTGTTGCCCGTACCCACGGTCACCCTGTCCGTTTCCCCATCTTCCCGATTAGAATCCCTAGCTACGGCGAATGTGGTTACGGCTACTCTTTCCAATGCTTACGGGGCCAATGTCACGGTGAACCTCTCGTTTTCCGGAACCGCTACCCTTACTGATGACTATACGAGGTCGGGAACCAGTATCACCATTACCCCCGGCAATACCACCGGAACCATTTCCCTGGCCAACGTCAGTGACGCCCTGTACGAAGGTGATGAAACCGTGGTCGTAGATATTGCTTCGGTGACCAACGGTACCGAAAGCGGCACCCAATCGGTTTCATTCGAAATTACGGATGACGATACCCCTCCCACGGTGACCCTGATGCCGTCCGTTACGGAAATCACGGATGAAAGTGGCGGCCAGGCATACGTCAGAGGTATACTCAGTGCCGAAGCCGGGGTCGCAGTAACCATCAATTTATCCTTTTCCGGTACGGCTACCGGAGGAGGTACTGATTATTCGATTACCTCCACGAGTATTACCATCAATCCGGGAGAGACCCGGGATTCTATGCGCATAACCTCCCAGTTTGATGGCATCCAGGAAGGTACCGAAAACATCCTCGTGGACATCAGCAATGTTACGAATGGAACGGAGGATGGGGTCCAACAAATCTCGGTGGACATCCTCGACGAAGATGCTGTTCCGGAAATACTAATCGAAGATGCCGATGGCACCGCTATTCTGGCCGGGGATGATTCGCCGTCAGCAAACGAAAGCACTGATTTTGGTGAGGTAGATGTGGATGGTGGATCGGTGGATCGCACCTTCACCATCAAAAATGAGGGCCTTGCTGATTTGGTCCTTTCTGGTGATCCCGTTTTAGCGTTTAGCGGGTCGGATGCCTTTACCGTGATTACCGCTCCGGCATTGACCAACATTTCGGGACCAAACGGCAGTACCACTTTCACCATCCGATTTGATCCGGTGAATACCGATTGCGATGACCCTTTAACTACCATTGTCTCCATCGAAAATAACGACGCCGATGAAAACCCTTTTACTTTCACCCTCCAGGGAACACCAATCGATAATGTAGATCCGGTAGCTGCTTGCCGGGATATTACCGTCTATCTCGATGCGACCGGTAATGCGACCATTTCGGAATCCGATGTCGACGATAGTTCTTCTGACAATTGTGCCATCCATGAGCTTTCCATCGATGATGATAGCTTTACCTGCTCTGATATCGGAGAAAATACAGTGGTATTAACGGCTACCGATAATGCCTTCAATTTTGACACCTGCCACGCGACGGTTACCGTACAGGATACCGTGTCGCCGATGGCCATCTGCCAGGATATTACCGTTTACCTTGACGGGACCGGTAATGTGTCCTTCACGGCCGATGATATCGATAACGCGTCCACTGATGCCTGCGGTATTGCCGAACTGGCCATTGATATTGACGCCTTCAACTGCGATCACATCGGTCCCAATACGGTCGAACTGACCGCTACGGATAACAACACCAATACGGATACCTGCCACGCTACCGTCACTGTACAGGATACAGTGTCGCCCGTGGCCGTTTGTCAGGATATCACCGTCTATCTCGACAATGCTGGGAGTTTGACACTACAGGCATCCGATATAGATGCCGGATCAACCGACAACTGCAGTATTGTCGATTATGGCCTGAATTTAACCAACTTCACCTGTGATGTTACAGGCAATAACAGGGTTGTACTAACGGTAACTGACAATTACACCAATAGCGATACCTGCCACGCAATGGTTACCGTACAGGATACCGTGTCGCCGATGGCCATCTGCCAGGATATTACCGTTTACCTTGACGGGACCGGTAATGCCTCCATCACGGCCGATGATATCGATAACGCGTCCAACGATGCCTGCGGCATCAATGACCTGGCCATTGATATCGACGCCTTCGACTGCGATGATATCGGTCCAAATACGGTCGAACTGACGGCTACGGATAACAACACCAATACCGGCACCTGCCACGCTACCGTCACCGTGCAGGATACCGTATCGCCACAGGCCATCTGCCAGGATATTACCGTCTACCTGGATGGTAGTGGTATGGCAACCTTCACTTTCGGCGATATCGACGGAGGGTCCTCTGACAATTGCAGCATCAATATGTCTTCCCTGGATATTACTTCCTTTAATTGCAATGACGCTGGCCCCCAAACTGTGGCGCTTACGGTGACCGATAATGCCTCCAATTTTGACACCTGCCACGCCACCGTTACCGTACAGGATACCATATCGCCGATGGCCATCTGCCAGGACGTTACGGTGTACCTCGATGAGACGGGCAATGCCTCCATCACGGCCGATGATATCGATAATGCGTCCACCGATGCCTGTGGCATCAATGATCTGGCCATCGATATCGATGCCTTCGACTGCGAAGACATTGGTCCCAATACGGTCGAACTGATCGCTACGGATAACAACTCCAATACCGGCACCTGCCACGCCACCGTTACCGTGCAGGATACCGTATCGCCGATGGCCATTTGTCAGGATGTTACCGTCTATCTTGATGACAGCGGTAATGCCTCCATAACGGCTGGCGACATCGACAACACCTCCACCGACGCCTGTGGCATCAATGAGCTTGTTATCGATATCAATGCTTTTGATTGCGAGGACGTGGGTGCAAATATGGTAGTGCTTACAGTAACCGATAACAGCACCAATTCCGATACCTGCCATGCTTTGGTTACGGTGTCTGACACCATTTCCCCGCAAGCTACTTGTGTTCCCACATTCATGATAGACCTGTCGGGCGACGGGATGGCATCAATCACTGCCGCCGACATTAACAGTGGCTCTTCGGATGCCTGTGGCATTGCCAATTTGAGTCTCGACAAGAGTGATTTTGACCTGGAAGATATTGACCAGGACAATATGGTAACGCTCACCGTCACTGATGAAAACGGTAATGAATCTGCTTGTACCACGGAAATAACATTGGATCTCCCAGATCCCATCACCCCTACAAACATCGAACGGGAGGAGGTGACGGAAACGAATCTGGAGGAGACCGACGAACCACCAATGATCTTCGACCCATGTAGCTGCCGGGATAATACCGATAGTCTGTCCAATGGCAACTTCACGAATATGGGGCTATTCGACGATGAGATCGTGGTAATCAGCGCCACTATGGGTGACGTCTGGGAAATCCAGGGCACCTCCGATGGTAAACCTCTACCCTACGCCTATACGCCCGACCCCGAAGCCCAAGTAGAAGATCTGAGTCCGATCAACGTCGGTGACCCTTTGAATTTCGTCGGCTCCATGATGATCGAAGGTGAGCTACGTTACATCTACAGCCTGCCTATAATCCACCGCGATAGCCTGGGTTATTCGGTAGAAGTGGCCGAAACGACCGGGAAATATCCGGATTTCTCACTGACCGTCGACAATGAGTGCTTCTACCCGGATATTTACTTTGATGATCTGGCCACCGGTTTCCTGCAATCATCCGATCCACTGACAATTACCGGCCGCATCCTGAACGGAGCTGACGCTACTGGTGCCTTCATTCTCGAAGGTGATACCCTGGCACAAGGCCCCCTGCCGCTGGAATTGACCCTGGACTTCAGCACCATGGAAACCGGGCCAACGGAACTCATTTTTGTGGCTGATGCCGATACGGCCGGCATGAATGACCTGAGTGATCCAGGCTGTCGCCAAAAAATATACGAGCCATTCGTGATCTCCGATGGGAATTTTGCCTGTAACGGCCAGGTCAATATGAACCTCAATAATGACTGTTTCATTGAACCGGCTCTGGTGCAATTGATGCGGGGACGATACGTAAGTTCGGTTTCCTACCTGTATGATCTGACGATCGCCATGGATGAAGAGACCGTGCCTGATAACCGCATTACCCGGCCCGGACTGTATACCTACCGAATTGATGGCCCCGACGGCTTTGTTTGTTGGGGTATGTTGCAAGCCGAAGATAAAACACCACCCGTACTGGAGTATACTGATTTTGCACAAGACACCTTATTCTGCACCGATCTGGAGGCTATCCTGAACAATCCAAACACCGTTGAAACCTCCGATCCCAATTACACCGGACGTCCTTATTTCCGGGACGCCTGCTCGGAGGAATATGCCGATTTTACGTTTACCGATCGGGTAGAATATGGTGATTGTGAAGATGGGTATGCTGCCCAATTGTTCCGTACCTTTACCGCCGCCGATGCGGGCGGACTGGAGGTATCCACCACGCAGGTGATCACCTTTGTTACGCCCTCTCTCGACAGCCTCATCCGCATTGATGAGCCCGTTGAGATTCAGACCTGCGATTCCGAAGGGGTTACCGCAGCGGCTGTATGGCCTTTCTGGATCAATTCCTTCGGTGATACGGTCCGTCTCAATGAGGTTGAGTGTGGGTACGGAATCGCGGTAGACTCCACAGTATTCCCCATCTGCGGGAACGAAGGGCGCAAGATCGAACGCTACATCCGGGTATTCGACTGGTGTGCCGATGGTACACAGTACGTCGATACGGTGGTCGTCAAGATCGGAGACTTCGAAGCACCGGCCTACACCGGTAATGCGCTGCCCCTGACCCACGGTACGGGAAGTACGCAAGAACAACTTACCCTGGTTGACCGGGATTCTTTGCTGGATCTGTACGATCAGGGATTGATCTCGACTATTTCCACCGACCCCTTTGAATGCACAGCTAATTTTGCCACGAATCTCGGTATCATGGAATCCACCTTCGGGTTCGAGGTGCTGGATTGTGAGGTGGCCGACTACAGTCTGTCGATCTGGAACTACGGACCGCGCATTAACCACGAATTCCCGCTGGGCGATACCATGTGGCGGGAGACGAACTACCCCATCATCAACGGCGCTGCCGTGGGTATTCCGGTAGGTGTGTACGCACTGGTGCTGGAAACCAACGATGGCTGTTACAATCATTCCAAGGGCGTGACCTTCTTTAAGGTACAGGATCAAATTGCACCGACCATGTCGTGTGATGATAACCTGAACGTTACCCTCAGCACTGCCGGCTACGCCAAGGTATTCGCCGAAGACATTGACGAAGGCACTAATGACAACTGCCTGCTGGGGGATTTGCAGGTACGGCGGTCCGTATCTGAAGACTGTATGGCTTCCGGATTCTTCGATATTGGCGAATTGGTCCTCGAAGACGGAGTCTACTACACCGCATGGAGCGATTACGTAGAATTCTACTGCTGTGATCTGGGAGTTGATCCGACCGTAGAATTACGGGCGATGGATCAGGCCCGCGATCCGCTTTTGCAGGAAACTGCACCCAACCAGAACGTGTGCTGGATGCAACTGTCCCTGGAAGACAAACTGGAGCCAAACTGTACCGACCTGGCTCCGGTGACCACCTACTGCGATGACCCGCAACTAAATGATTTGACCAGCTTCGGTACGCCCGATGTGCCCTTCAGTAATTGTGACAACATCCAGGCCATTGAGCTGGAAGCTATTTCCGATCTGGACCGCTGCGGATTCGGAACGATCACCCGTCAGTTCCAGGCTGTGAAAAACCTGGATACCGGCAACGAAGAACGATCCGACATCTGTACACAGGTAATCGAAGTCGTAGCACGTCACGACTATTGGCTGCAGTTTCCGGCCGACCAGACCGCCAATTGTGGTGACGATCTGGATATCCGGGGCGTCGAATTTGCGGAAAATGCCTGTGATCTGATCGCCATTTCCCATACCGATGAGGAGTTTCTGGCTACGCAGGATCCCGATGCTTGCTATAAGATCTTCCGGACCTACCGGGTGATCAACTGGTGTGAATACGACGGAGAGGCACAGCCTACGATAGTGTCCCGTGACTGGGATGCCTGGAATGACGAAAACCCGGTTTCACCCGACGGCGATGACAACCCCGGTGACGAGGATATCTTTGTGATCGTGAAGCGCCACTTTGCCGATGGAGAGCCGGATACGGTCTACTACGACAATAATGCTAACCCCTACGACGAAAGCGTGGTGGATGGGGATGACACTTACGGCTACTGGTGGAATGTGGTGAGTGGCAATAACGATCCCACCACTGAGTACTACTACGAAGGAGCTCCGGTTTCCGGGGAAGGCCCGACTATTTGCCGCAGTTGTTTCAGCACCTGGGCCTTCGATGGCGATCAGGAAGACAGTGATATTTCCGGTAATGTACAGGGCGACGATAATGATTATCGCTACGGAAGCTTCGGCTACTGGCAGTACACCCAGCACATTGTGGTGTACGACGACGTGGACCCCGATTTGACGGTAAGTACTGAAGACACTTTCTGTTCCATCAGTAACGAGGACTGCGCCAGCCCGGTCGAATTCACCTTCTCGGCCAGCGATCTGTGTACCGACGATGAAGACGATGTTTTTGTTACCGTAGCGTTAGATGTAAACAACGATGGTAGTATCGATGCAGATGTGAGTAGTCAGATTGATGGCAATACCTTCAGTGGCCGCTACCCTATCGGTACCCACCGCCTTATTTTCACGGCTAATGACGGCTGCGGCAATACGGTACAGGAGGAGCGTATCTTCACGGTGGCCGATTGCAAAGCACCGACGCCTATCGTGATCGATGCCATCAGTGTGGAACTGACACGTACCGACGAAGACACCACAGGGGCCTCGGCCGTAGCCTGGGTGTCGGACTATATTGCGTCGCCCGTTTACGATTGCTCCGGACAGGGTCCCGACGGCGAAATACTACGATATTCCATCAATCGGGTTGGCGAAACGCCGGATTCCAGTGTAACGGGAATCTATGTGAACTGTACCGAAGCTGCCCAAGCCATTGAAATTGAGATCCACGCCTGGGACGAAGCCGGCAACCACGGCTTTGTGCGAACCTTCCTGCTGGTGCAGGATAATATGGGGGCTTGCGATCAGGCCGCCGGCGAAGGACAGATTAGTGGGTCGGTTGCCACTGAAGATGGCGAGATGGTCAATGAAGTCGAGGTCAGACTTTCCGGCCAGGGCAGTGCTACCTACGTGACAAATGCCACGGGGACGTTCTCCTTTACGGGCCTTGAGGAAGACTTTGACTTCAGTGTGATACCGCGTAAGAATATCTACCACAGCAATGGTATCTCGACCTTTGACCTGGTGCTGATGCAGAAGGACATTCTGGGCATTCAGCCGCTAACGAGCCCCTATCGTCGCATTGCCGCTGACGTCAACAACAGTCGAAGCATCACGACCCTTGATTTAATCCAGTTGCGGAAGATCATCCTGAATATCGACGTTGAGTTCAGCAATAACACCAGCTGGCGATTCGTGGATGCCGACTTTACCTTTTCGAATCCGGAATCTCCCTGGGAAAACGGGTTCCCCGAGGTGAAAAACATCAACAACCTGGAAGGGGAAGAGATCGCTGATTTCGTGGCCATCAAGGTGGGCGATGTGAACGGCTCGGCCATGGCCTACGTGCAGCCGCGTTCCAACCGGGACTGGGTAGTTATGCTGGACGGTCCCCAGGAATTGCGGGCTGGTGAGGAAGCTACGCTAACGTTTACGAACGCTGATCTCACCGCAATATCTGGCTATCAGTTCACCCTGCAGTGGAACAACGATCAAATGGAGGTGGTAGATCTGCTGTCGGGCCACGCCCGCGATGAGCATTTCGGATGGTTTGCCGATCAGGGCATCCTGACAACCAGTTGGACCAAACCGGGTCGACTAGAGGATCATGCCTCCCTCTTTCAACTAAGGGTACGGGCTAAGCAAAACATGCTATTATCGGATGCAATTGCACTCAACTCGCGCTACACAGCCGCTGAAGCTTACGATGAAGCGACCGGAGAGCTGATGGAGGTTGGATTGCAGATTTCGGATGAGGCTTTCGCCAAAAAAGAAACGAATCTCTACCAAAACCGGCCGAATCCCTTTACCGGAGAAACGGTCATTGGATTTGAATTAGACCGGGCCAGTACGGCCACAATTCAGATCAAAGACCTGACCGGACGCATCGTTCGGGAGATTAAAGGCGAGTACGAGGCCGGGTACCAGGAGGTACGCTTAAAGTCCGACGATTTGCCGGGCAGGGGCGTGTTTACCTATACGCTTAGGGCAGGAGAAACGACGATCACCCGGAAGATGGTGGTGTTGGAGTAGTAGTATAAATCGCCGGTCATTCTTCTTTTCAGGAACGAATTCATATAGATCACACTTACGGATAGAAAAGAAGAATGACCGGCAATCAACTATTAGTCAAGTTAGTATAATCATCGCTTCACAAAACGACGGATTGAAGATCCATCTGAGCTGGTAATTCTGGCCAGGTAGATACCGGCTGGCAATTGCCCAACCGATATATCCAGGGTCGCTGCACCATGGGCTAATGTCTGGGTTTCCAAAACGGCTCCCCGAACATCCATGATAAACAATTGACCTCCCCGATCAGCTAATCCTTCGTAAGCAATTTGGAGGCGGTCAGTGACCGGATTAGGTCTAACCTCAAAGGCACTGACACTGGGACGGTCACGAGTACTGGTTGTTTCACATTCGCCCGCATTAAAATCATTTCGCAGAACAGTAATCGGATTCGACAGATCAAAACATCCTTCAAGATTGGCAGCATTGGAATCGACGACAGCTCCGGTCAATCCATCTTCGAAGCTAAGCCCCCACACCAAACAGATGCCAGGCCCCGCTCCTTCCAGATCAAAGGGTGGTGCCCCCGGCAAACCGAGTATGTTCAGATCGGCATCCGTGATCACCCACGCAAAGTTACTGCCCACCGTATCGGTGAGGACTACCTCGAACGCGTCGCTCATTCCGTCGCCCGCGCAGATACTCAGGGAGTCAGAGCCGTCGGGCAGCGTCAGCACGCCCCCATCGACACCCCGACGATCGATCGTGATCGGGTTCGACAGATCAAAGCAGCCTTCCAGGTCAGCGGCGTTCGCGCCGACTTCGGCCCCTACGAGACCGTCTTCGAAGCTCAACGCCCATAGCAGGCAGATACCTGGTCCCGCTCCTTCCAGATCAAAGGGTGGTGCCCCCGGCAAACCGAGTATGTTCAGATCGGCATCCGTGATCACCCACGCAAAGTTGCTGCCCACCGTATCGGTGAGGACTACGTCGAACGCGTCGCTCATGCCATCGCCCGCGCAGATACTCAGGGAGTCAGAGCCGTCGGGCAGCGTCAGCACGCCACCATCGACACCCCGACGGTCGATCGTGATCGGGTTCGACAGATCAAAGCAGCCTTCCAGGTCAGCGGCGTTCGCGCCGACTTCGGCGCCTACGAGACCGTCTTCGAAACTCAATGCCCACAGCAGGCAGATGCCAGGTCCCGCTCCTTCCAGATCAAAAGGCGGTGCCCCCGGCAAACCGAGTATGTTCAGATCGGCATCCGTGATTACCCACGCAAAGTTGCTGCCCACCGTATCGGTGAGGACTACGTCGAAGGCGTCGCTCATGCCGTCGCCCGCACAGATACTCAGGGAGTCAGAGCCGTCGGGCAGCGTCAGCACCCCACCGTCGACGCCACGGCGGTCGATCGTGATCGGGTTCGACAGATCAAAGCAGCCTTCCAGGTCAGCGGCGTTCGCGCCGACTTCGGCCCCTACGAGACCGTCTTCGAAGCTCAACGCCCATAGCAGGCAGATACCTGGTCCCGCTCCTTCCAGATCAAAGGGTGGTGCCCCCGGCAAACCGAGTATGTTCAGATCGGCATCCGTGATCACCCACGCAAAGTTACTGCCCACCGTATCGGTGAGGACTACGTCGAAGGCGTCGCTCATACCGTCGCCCGCGCAGATACTCAGAGAATCCGAACCGTCGGGCAGCGTCAGCACGCCCCCATCGACACCCCGACGGATGACAGTAATCGGGGTTGACAAGGCAAAACAACCAGAAAGGTCCGCAGCATTTTCGCCCAGCATAAGACCCGTCAAATCATTGGCATAGGTAATGGCCCACACCAAACAGGTGCCGTCGCCCGCTCCTTCCAGATCAAAGGGAGGGCCGGCTGGCAATCCCAAAATGGTTAATTGATCGTCGGTGATCAGGTAGCCTGAGTTCGTGGTGTCGGATTGGCCAGTAAGTTGAATATCGAAGGCATCGCTCATGCCATCGCCCGCACAAATGGTCAGTGAATCGGCCCCGGTACTGGTAAGAAGTATACCTCCATCAAGATCGCATTGGGCAGGCAGTGAAACAGAGAATAGAGAAAGGCTACAGATGCATATGCATCTATACAAGAACGTTGTACAATTGGACATAGATTGAAATTGAAATAGGTTATTGCAATGAGATTAATTTGCCCTATTTCCATTGGGTGAAATGTCCGCTGATAAGCACAATGTTGGCGAGTCTAGTCTTACAGCCTGGTATTATTGGTATTTGACAGCAATTGGTCATTTGGTGCACGATCCTCTAGTGCTGCGGGTCATTAATCATTAAGTCCGAATGGTCTTTGGGAGGGCGAACAC